>DATBDE010000090.1:0-24413 GCA_036270095.1 Solirubrobacteraceae bacterium
CGCACTTCGACGCCGGCGGAGCGGAGCGCGCGCGCCGCCGCCTTTCCATGCACCGCGGACAGCGGGGCCTGCGCCCAGCCGACGTCGCCGGCATCCCGGGCCGTCAGCAGCCCGGTCTGGAACACGTAGGCGGCGAGCGCGAGCGAGGCCTCGGCCGCCGGCAGGTTCAGCGTCGGCAGCGCGATCAGCTCCCACAGCGCCTCGATCGCCGCGGGGCTCTGGCCGTGCGCGGCCAGCCAGGCGCCGAAGCTCTGCGCGTCCAGCGAGGGGTCGTCGGGGTCGAGCCGTGCCAGCGCCGCCGCCGCGCGCGCGACGCCCACGCGCTCGCCCAGCGACAGGAACGGGTAGCGCAGCAGCGCGGCGCCCAAGTGGGCGGGCGCGGGCAGCGCGCCGCGCCGCAGCCAGCCGCGCCGGCCGCCGGGCGCGAGCACGGGGATGGCCAGCCGCGGCTGCAGCGTCGTCGCGGCCTCGGAGCCGAGCCGGCGCAGCAACGCGCGATAGGCGGTGCAGCAGCGCAGGAACACGTGCTGGCCGTTGTCGACGGTCAGGCCCTCGCGGTGGAACGAGTACGCCGCGCCACCGAGCTGCGGCCGAACCTCGACCAACGTGACCGCCGCCCCCGCGTCCGCGCAGCGCAGCGCCGCCGCGATGCCGGCCAGGCCGCCGCCGACCACGACCACGCGCGGCGCGCTCACGCCCCCACCCCCGCGAGGCTGCGGGCGGCCACCCACGCCTTCTCCCACGTCGGCAGCGACATGCGGCGCTCGAGCACCGCGTCGGGGTGGGTCTCGATCCGCGTGAGCAGGCGCCGGTAGATCCCGGTCATGGCCAGCACGCACGCGCGACTGCGCGCGTCGAGGTGCTCGAGCAGGCGCAGCCCGCGGTCGAACCACTCGCGGTCGCGCGCGGCCTCGAAGCGGATGAGCTCGGCCGCCGCCTCGGGCGGTGCGGCAGCGAGGTCGCCCGGGCAGCCGAAGCGGCGCAGGTCCTCGGCGGGCAGGTAGATCCGCCCGACCTCGAAGTCCTCGCGCACGTCGCGGAGGATGTTCGTGAGCTGCATGGCCACGCCGAGGTCGTCGGCCAGCGCCGAGGCGCCGGCGCCGTTGTCGCTCCCGAACACCCCCAGGCACAACCGCCCCACCGACCCGGCCACGTGGCGGCAGTACACGACGAGCTCGTCGAAGGTCTCGTAGGTCACGCCGCGCACGTCCATCTCCACGCCGTCGACGAGGTCGTCCAGGGCCTCGCGAGGGATCGGGAACTGCGCGCACGCGTCGGCCAGGGCGACGAAGACGACGTCGTCGGCCGGGTCGCCGAGCCGGTTCAGGCTCGAGCGCCCCTCCGCCAGCGCGCTGAGCTTGGCGTCGTCGGGCAGCGAGCCGTCGCCGACGTCGTCGATGCGGCGGGCAAACGCGTACACGGCGCATATGGCCCGGCGCTTGGCCGGCGGCAGCAGCCGGATGCCGTAGAAGAAGTTGCGCGCCTCGTCGCGCGTGATCTGCTCGCAGGCGCGGTAGGCGTGCTCGACGTCCACGCTCATCGGCCCCGCCCCAGGGTGGCCAGCAGGTTGCGGAGGAGGCGGGCGCGCGACGGCCGGGGCGCCCCGCCGGAGACGTCGTAGCCCGCGCCCTCGATCGCATCCAGCGCCGCCCGGCCCCCGGCCACGAACCCGGCCACGGCCAACGCCGGACGGCCGTGCAGCGAATGGTGCAGCGGCGCGCCCGCGCGCAGGAAGGCGCGCGCTCGCCCGACCTCGAAGGCCAGCAGCGCCCGCACCCGCGGCGGCGCCGGGCGCTCGCGCAGGTCGTCGACGGCGACGCCGAAGCGCTGGAGGTCGGCGAGCGGCAGGTACACGCGCCCGCGGCCGAGATCCTCGCGCACGTCCTGCCAGTGCTCGGTGAGCTGCAGGCCGGTGCACAGGGCGTCGGACAGCCGCTCGCGCTCGGGCGTCGCCGCCCCGAACACGGCGAGCACGAGCCGCCCGACGGGGTTTGCCGACAGCGCGCAGTAGGCGAGCAGGTCCTCCTCGGTGGCGTAGCGGGTCACGCGCTGGTCCTGGCGGTTGGCCTCGATGAGGGCGCGCAGCGGCACGGGCGCGAGGGCGCACGCGCGCACCGTGGCCTCCAGCCGCGTGGTCAGCGGCAGCGTCGGCGTGCCCGCGTACACGCGCTCGAGCTCGGCGTCGAGCCAGTCGAGCAGGGCCAGCCGGTCGCCCGCGGCCTCGTCGCCGGCGTCGTCGACCAGCCGCGCCCACCCGTAGAGCGCGAGCAGGTGGCCGCGCACACGCCGCGGCAGCACGCGGCTGGCCACCGGGAAGTTCTCGGACCCCGCCTGGGCCAGCACCGCCGCCTCGGCGGGGAGCGCCGCGGGAGGTGCGGCCGGGCCGCCCGATGCGAGCGCGGAGGCATTCATGGTTGCGCACGCAAGTATCGCCCGAGCGCCATCAGGGGAAACACGTGGCGGTACAGGTGGTAGTTGATGAGGAAGTCGCCGGGGAAGCCGGTGCCGGTGAACCAGGGCTCGTCCCACGTGCCGTCGTCGGTCTGGCGCTCGACCAGCCAGGCGACGCCCCGCTCCACCGCCGGCGACCGTTCGCCCGCCGCCAGCAGCGCCAGCAGCGCCCACGCCGTCTGCGAGGCCGTGCTCTCCCCCCGGCCGATCCACTCCGGCTCGCGATAGGAGCGGCAGTCCTCGCCCCAGCCGCCGTCGGGGTTCTGGTGCTGCTCGAGCCAGCGCACCGCGCGGCGCACGGCGCGGTCGCCCGGCGCGACGCCGGCGGCCACCAGCGCGGGCACGGCCGCGCCGGTGCCGTAGACGTGGTTGACCCCCCAGCGCCCGAACCACGACCCGTCGGGCTCCTGCTCGTCCAGCAACCAGGCGCGGGCGCGCCGCTGCGCCTCGGCGGGCACGCCGCGCTCGTCGGCCAGCATCTCGAGCGCGTGCGCGGTGACGTCCGCGCTGGGCGGGTCGATGACCTCGCCGAAGTCCAGGAAGGGCAGCTCGCGGCACAGGCGCTGGTCGTGGTCGACGTCGAAGGCGCCCCAGCCCCCGCCGCGGCACTGCATGCCCAGGACCCATGCGAGCGCCCGCGCGACCGCGGCGTCCACCCGCGCCGGCTCGGGGTGGGCGACCTTGCGCAGCGCGAGCACGACCTCGGCCGTGTCGTCGACGTCCGGGTAGGTGTCGTTCTCGAACTCGAACGCCCAGCCCCCGGGCGCGAGCCGCGGGCGCCGCACCGCCCAGTCGCCGGCCACCCGCACCTCTTCGCGCAGCAGCCAGTCGGCGGCACGCACGAGCGCCGGGTCGTCGGCGGGGAGGCCGGCGTCGGCGAGTGCGACCACGGCCAGCGCGGTGTCCCATACCGGCGACTGGCACGCCTCGAGGCGCCGGCCACGTACGTCGTCGATCACGAAGCCGTCGAGCCCGGCCAGACCCGCGCGCATGACCGGGTGGTCGAGCGCGTACCCGCGCAGGCGCAGCGCGATGAGCGAGTACACCCATGGCGGCTGGATGCCGCCCCACGAGCCGTCGGCCTCCTGGCGACGGACGATCCAGCGCTCGGCCCGGCGCAGCGCGAGCCGCCGCAGCGGGCGCAGCGGCCGGCGCTCGTAGAAGCGCAGGAAGCGGTCCAGCGGCGCGAGCCGCGGCCGCGGGCCGTCGCGGCGCGGCTTGGGGCGACCGGTGCGGAGCTCGTCGATGCCGAAGCCGACCGGCTCGACGGGGCGGCTCGCGCTCACCACGGTCAGCGCCACGACGGTCTGGCGCGCCCAGCAGGCGAAGTCGTAGAGGTCGAGCGGCACCCAGCGCGGCAGGAGCATGACCTCGGGCGGGAGCGCGGGCAGGGCGTCCCAGGCCCACAGCCCGAACAGCGCCAGCCACAGGTGGGTGAACACGCGCGCGGCCTCCACGCCGCCGGCCTCGCGGATCCACGCCGCGGCCCGGCGCATGTGCTCGGCCTCGGGATCGTCGCCGGCCAGCCGCAGGGCGACGTAGGCCTCGACGGTGGTCGACAGGTCGCCGGGGCCGTCGTAGAAGTTCGCCCAGGTCCCGTCGGCGCGCTGCTGGGCGCGGATCCACACCGCCGCGCGCTCGGACCCCTCCGGCTCGCGCACGCCGAGGAACTCGCGCAGGAGCAGGTCCTCGGCGTCCATGGTGACGTTGGTCTCGAGCTCCGCCTTCCACCAGCCGGCGGCGTCCTGGCGGCGCAGCAGGTGGTCGCGGGCCTCATCGAGAGCGCGCTCGGCGCCCGCGAACGGCCCCCCTGAAGCCATGGTGCTGGTGCTGAATCCTGCTTCTCGCTGCACGAGTCCCAGAGAGTCGGAATGCTTCGACGGCGGAGGTTAACGACCGCGTTCCCTCCGCTGTGCACTCTGACGCTTTTTGGTCGCCTGTCGAAATCGAAGCCCGAGAATCGCTTCTTCCTGGGTGTTGCGACGACCGCGGTCGGGGAGGTATGTTGGCGGGGGAGGAGAGAGCGATCGCACCGCACATCCCGACGCCGATCGAGGATCCCCGTGCCTGACGACGGGCCGACGCCGATCGAAGGCCCGGTCCCGGAGGGCCCGACGCCGATCGAGGGCCCCGTCCCCGAAGGGCCCACGCCTATCGAAGGCCCCGTCCCCGAAGGGCCCACGCCCATCGAAGGGCCGGTGCCCGAGGGGCCCACGCCGATCGAAGGCCCCGTGCCCGAGGGTCCGACGCCCATCGAAGGACCGGTGCCCGAGGGCCCGACCCCCATCGAGGGGCCCGTCCCCGAGGGACCGACGCCGATCGGGCCGAGCGACGACGCGCCCCCCGGCGACGACGCACCCCCCGGCGACGACGCACCGCCCAGCGACGACGCACCGCCCAGCGACGACGCCCCACCCTCCGACGACGCACCGCCCAGCGACGACGCGCCTCCGGACGACGACGGCCCGAGCGACCGCCGGCTCTGGGAGCTGCTCGCCGAGCTCGAGATCGCCGAGCTCATCGCCGCCGAGATCGAGGCCATCGCCGCCCACTACGCCGAGATCTCTGGTTCAGTGACGACCCTCCTCGTCGTCGACGTCCGCGGCGACGAGGCGTTCATGATCCGCGCGGAAGTGATCGACGAGCGCGCGCTGCACGCCGCCGCCGACCGTGTCGGCTACGCCGTGTCCCCTGCCGAGCATCCCGAAGCCGACTATCACCTCGAGCGCCGCGACCCGCGCTGACGACCGCGAGCACCTGCGCCGACTGCTCGCCGCCGAGGCGTTCCTGGAGTGGCGCGACGGCGAGGGGCCGCGGGACAAGTCCGGCCGCCCGCTGCCCTGGCTGTTCTACGGGCCCCAGCTGACCCTCACGCCGCGCGGGCTCGAGCTGGCGACCGCGGTGCTGCTCGACCGGTTGCAGAGCTTCTCCTCCACCCAGCTCGCCACCTACGGCGTCTCGGCCCTGCCGCTGCTCGGCGCCACGGTCGCGGCCGGCGGCGGGCGCTACACCGGCCTGGCCGTGCGCCGCGAGCGCAAGGCCTACGGCTCCTGCCGCCGCATCGACGGCCCCATCGACCGCTCCCGCTCGGTCGTCGTCATCGACGAGTCGATCACGGTCGGCCGCTCGGTCTACAACGGCATCTGCGCGCTCGAGGCCGAGGGCCTCGAGGTCGAGGGCGCGCTCTGCCTGGTCGAGTTCACCGGCTACGGCGCCGTGCCCTGGCTGGCCGCCGCCGGCTACCGGGTCGACACGGTCTACGACGTGTGGGAGGAGCTCGGCCGCCACGCGGTCACGCCCCGCCCCACCCCGATCGCCATTGCGGCTCCGCGCGCCCCCACCGAATTGCCCGAGGGCCTGACGCCGGCGCAACTGGCCCGCGCCGTCGCCACCGAGCTGCGCCGCAGCGGCGAGGTCCCCGAGCTCCCCGCCGCCCTGGACCGACCCTACGACAGCGCCGGCGGCACGTTCGTGAGCGTGCGCCGGCGCGCTGACGACGTCCGCCTGGCCCGCGACGGCTTCCGCCGCGACGGCGAGCTCCCTCCCGAGCCCGCCCGCGACGTCGCCCTGGCCACCGAGGCGGCCCTGCGCCAGCCCGGCCTGCGCGATGTGCCCCTCGACGAGGTCAAGCTCTCGGTCTCGCTGCTGGGCGAGCCCGAGGAGGTCGAGCTCGGCGGCATCGAGCACGAGCGCTACGGCCTGATCGTGCGCGGGGTCGGGGTGCTGGACCGCGTCGGCGCCGCCCTGCCCAACGCGCCCCACTACGACGACGAGATCCAGCAGTACCGCTACGCCAGGACGATCGCCGCCGGGTTCTCGGCCCACGAGCCCACGCGCACCTTCCGCCAGCCGGTCGTACGCGACGTCGAGCCCGGCGAGAACTGGCCGCCCTACGGCGCCCCGCCGGTCGGGCCGGACGTGCTCGCCGACGCCGCGTTCGCCGCTGCGCTGCACCGCCGCCTGCGCAGCCTGCTCGCGGACGAGAGCGACCCCGGCGGGCCCCTGCGCCTGCCTGCGGGCATCCCCTTCTCCGCCGTCGGCGTCTCGCTCTACCACGGTGGCGTCATCGGCTGCGCCCTGAGCTTCCTCGACGACGTCGACGCCGCGCTGGCCGAGGCCACGGCCCGTGCGCTGGCCGACACCCGCTGGGGCTTCCGCGCCGGCTCGCGCCCGGCCGACGAGCTCGTCGCCGTGGTGTCGCTGCTCGGCCCCGCCCGCCCGCTCGGCCGCGTCAGCGCCGACCGCCTGCCGCTGTTCTTCCGGCTTGGCCGCGACACCCTCATGGCGTCGGCCGGGGACCGCCACGGGCTGATCCTCGCCCACTTCGCCGTCGAGCAGAGCACGGACGCCCGCGCTTACCGCGCCCATGTGCTCGAGAAGGGCGGCATCGCCGACGGGTCCACGGCGCACTGGACCGCGTACGAGACGTCGGCCTGGCGCGTCGACGGCGACGGCGCCGCGCCGCTCGACCACGGCTTTCCGGTCCGCGCCCGGCAGGCCACGGCAACCGCGCTCGCGGGCTACATCCTCGGCCAGCGCGACGACGACGGCATCCCCGCCTACGCGTTCGAGCCCTGGAACGGCCGCACCGCCACCGCCGGCCCGTCCGCGCGCATCCTCCTCGCCGTCGCGGGCCTGCTCGAGGCCGCGCCGCTGCTCGACGACGACACCGTGGCGCAGGCCGAGGCGCTGCTCGACGCCTTCCTGGACGGGGCGCCGCGCGCCGACCTGACCTGGGACAACGGCACCGACGCCCAGCTCCTGGCCACGCTGGGGCTGACCGAGTGGGACGCCGCGCGCGAGGCCGCGGTCGCGACGCTGATCGAGCGCCTGCGGCCGCTCGTGCGCGCCCACGGCGCCATCTACCACCTCGGCCCGCGCCGGGTCGACGCCGACCTCGACATCCTCTCCGGGCTGCTGCTGCTCGCCCTCGGCCGCGCGGCGCCGCACAACCCCGACGCGCTCGTCGGCCTCGACCTCGACCGCGTGCTGGCCTTCTACCGCCGCCGTTTCGCGCTGCTCGAGCCCTGGTCGATGGTCTGGTGGCACGCGCAGGCGTGGACGGCACTGGCCGACGCGGTCGACGGCGCCGAGGACTTCGCCTTTGCGCTCGTCGACTGGGCGCTGCGACACCAGAGCGCGACCACCGGCGCCTTCGTCATCGACAGCCTGCCGCCGTACCGGATCTCGTTCCTGTCCGCGTGCGTGCTCGAGGCCGTTGCGGAAGCGTGGGAGCGCGCCGACGGCGAGCGCGCCGCCCGCTACGCGCAGGCCTGGCACAACGGGATGCGCTTCGTGGAGCGCCTGGTCATCCACCAGCGCGACGCGTTCTTCAGTCCGGTGCCCGAGCGCTGCGCTGGCGGCGTGCGCGCGACGCTGGCCAGCGCCCACGTCCGCATCGACTTCCCCGGCCACGCGCTGCTCGCCCTGGCCAAGGGCGCGCGCGCCGGCGCGGCGGCTACAGCGACGCCTCGCGCCAGCCGATCTCCGGCTCGTTGAAGCAGAGGTTGGTGAACGAGAGCGACATGCTCACGTCGAGCGAGCGCACAGCGTGCCACCAGCCGATGGGGATGAAGAGAAATTCCCCCGGCTCGACCACGGCCTCGTGCACGGGCACCTCGCGCATGGCCGGGAAGCGCTCGTAGTCGACGGCGTCGAGGTCGACGGCGCTGTAGCAGGCGCGGTCGTTGGCCAGCGCGGAGAGGAACTGCGGCGCGATGAGCCGGACGTGCTTGCGCCCCTGCACCTGGGCGAAGAGGACGTTGCGGTTGTCGCAGTGCAGCGGCGTGACCGTGCCCGCCGGCCCGAACCACAGGCGCACGTAGCGCCCGTCCGTGCCGGCGGGGTCGAGAAACCCCGACGGCAACACGAAGTCGTCGCGCAGCCCCGCCAGCTCGGAGCGGTCGAGCACCTCGTTGCGGGCGACCATGTAGTGGTCGTTGGTCGCCCCGCCAGCCACGACGAGGTCGATGTAGGCCCCGAACGGCATCGTCTCCCGGTGGTCGGCGAAGTTGTCCTCGTAGCGCGCGTCGCCTTCGCGCCCGCGCGAGATCTCGACCTCGACGTGGCCGTAGCGCTCTTTCAGCCGCTCGGGCGTCCACTCCTCCAGCGCCGGCCAATCGCGCATGAGCCCGGGCAGGATCACCGGCCGGTTCGTGAACACGTGGTCGCGGTAGAAGTCCTCCGCCGACAGCGCCCGGCGCTCGAGCCGGAAGCCGCTGCGGCGCTCGAGCTCGGCGAGCACGCCGAGGAAGCTCGCGGCCTTGGCCTTGGGGCGGTAGGCCCGCGCCGCCGCCGCCAGCACCGGCGAGCGGGCAAGCGCGCCCACCCGGCGCTCGGCGTAGGCGCGCGGGAAGTCGCGCCGCACCATGACGTCCACCACCGTCGCGGCGCCGCGGTGGGCGAGCAGCTGCTCGACCACCCAGTCCACCCAGCGCTGGTCGAAGCGCCGGTCCAGCGCCGCCTCGTCGGCCACGGCGCGAGCGTAGGGCAGGTCGACGACCGCCCGCAAGCGCTCCACGCACGCCTCCCACTGCCCTGAGTACGTGTGCAGGACGGTGGCGCGCAGCCAGGTCGCGGGATCCTCCTGCGCCGGCCAGCGCTCGAGCAGGTGGCAGTCCTCCGGGCCCAGCGTCGCCACCCGCCACGCGCCCGACCACGCCTCCGCCGCGAGCACGAACTCGTCGCGGTGGTAGGCGTGCGGTGTCACGCCGCGCAGCCAGGCGACGAGCGCGCGACGGCCCGGGTCACGCAGCAGCCTCGCGTGGCGCGCGGGCAGGTCCTGCGCCCAGCTCGCGCAGAACTCCCGCGAAAGTGAGAGCACGCCGCCGTTGAGCGGCGCGACGACGTCGGGCGCCAGCCGCCGCTCGTAGCCGCGCCACCACACCCACGGGCTCGGCCGCGCGGCGACGTCGGCCTGCGCGTGGCGCGCGGCCAGCGCCCGCACCGAGCCGAACACGAGCGTGTCGGCGTCGAGGTAGACGATGCGGTCGGCGTCGAGGTCGGCGAGGTGGCGGCGGTTGTCCTGGAAGTAGCCCGACGCGGTGTGCAGCGGCGCCACCTCGCGCACCTCGACGGCGAGGTCGCGCAAGGGCGCCGCCGCGCCGCGCGAGACCGGGCCGGGCACGAGCACGACCACGCGCACCTCGGGGTCGTGGCGGCGCAGCGTCGCCAGGCTCAGCGCCGCGCGCGTGCGGTGCGGCTCGTCCAGCGTGACTACGTAGGCGCAGGCGAGGTCGGAGGACGCCATCAGGGGTACTGTCCCGCACACGGCGTCCCTCCCTCGCATCTACATCACCGGTCACCAGAACCCCGACGCCGACTCGATCGCGTCGGCGATCGGCTACGCCGAGCTCAAGGGCCGCCTGGACCCGTCCGTCGAGTACGTGCCCGTGCGCCTCGGCGACGTCAACGCGCAGACCCGGTGGCTGCTGGACCGCAGCGGCGCGCCGCTGCCCGTGCTCCTGCCCCACATCATGCTGCGCGTCCGCGACGTGATGCGCGAGCGCTTCGCCGTCGCCCAAGCCGAGCAGCCGGTGCGCGAGGTCGGCCTGACCCTCGCCCGCGAGGGCCTCGACCTCGTGCCGGTGGTCGACGAGGAGGGCACGCTCGTGGGCATCGTCAGCGAGCGCACGCTCGCCCGCCGCTACATCCGCGAGTCGCGCGAGGCCTCCACCCTGGCCGAGGCGCCCACCAGCGCGGGCTGCGTCGCCGACGTGCTCGAGGGCGAGCTGATCACCGGCGAGCGCGACCACCGCGTCGCCGGGCGGGTGTGGGTGCACGCGATGCAGGTCGACGCGCCGACGAAGATCGCGCCCGGCGACGCCGTCGTGGTCGGCAACCGGACCGACGCCCAGCGCCTGGCCATCGAGCTCGGCGCGGCGCTCCTGATCGTCAGCAACGGGAGCCAGCCGTCGGAGGAGATCGTGGGCTTTGCCCGCGAGCGGGGCACGGCGATCATCGCCTCCAAGCTCGACACCTACGTCTCGGCCCGGCTGGTGACGCTGTCGGCGCCGAGCCGCGCGCTCATGGACGCCGAGCCGCTGACCGTCAGCCCGGACGACCTCATCTCCGACATCTCCGACCCGGTCAAGGACATCGACTACCGCGCCGCCGTGGCCGTCGACGGTGACGGGCACCCGAGCGGGGTCGTGACGCGCTCCGACCTCGTGAGCCCGGCCCCGCGCCGCGTGGTGCTGGTCGACCACGCCGAGCAGGCCCAGAGCGTGATCGGCATCCAGCAGGCCGAGATCGTGGAGATCCTCGACCACCACCACATCGGCTCGATCGAGACCCGGATCCCGGTCACCGCCACCTTCGACCCGGTGGGCTCGACCGCAACGCTGGTCGTCGAGCGCTTCCGCCAGAGCGGGCTCGAGCCCAGCCCGTCGACGGCGACGATGCTCCTCGGGGCGGCGCTGTCGGACACCGTGATCCTCAACTCCCCCACGACGACCGACCGCGATCACGCGGTGGTCGATTACCTCGGTCGCGTGCTCGCCGTCGAGGCCATCGAGTTCGGCCGCGCGATGTTCGAGGAAACGTCCGACGTCTCCGAGGTGCCCGCGGCCGAGATCATCTCCCGCGACGCCAAGGAGTACGCGCTCGCCGACGGCGAGACGATGTCCATCGCGCAGATCGAGACCGTGGGCGATGCCCTGCTGGAGCGCCGCGACGAGCTCCTCGAGGCCATGGCCGACGTCCGGCAGACGCGCGGCTACCTGTTCTTCGCGCTCATGGTCACCGACATCCTCAGCAAGGGCAGCGAGCTGCTCGTGGCCGGCGACGCGCGGCCGGCCGAGCGGGCCTTCGGCGCGCCGACCAACGGCTCCATCTCGCTCCCCGGGGTGATGAGCCGGAAGAAGCAGGTGGCGCCCAAGCTGCTCGCCGCGCGCGGTCCGTAGACTCGCGTCCCTCGTGTCCGGGCGCCTCGTCCTCGTCCTGCTCGCGGTCGCCGCCTGCGCGTTCGCGCTCACGCCGGCGTCAGCGGCGGCGGCGGCCGGCACGCCCTCTGAGCTGTTCGTGCTCACCGCGGGCAGCGGGCGCCTGGTGCAGGGCCATGACGGGTTCGCGCTCGTGCTCAGCGCACCCTCGCGCTCCGTGACCGGGTTCAGCGACCGGCCCCAGCGCCTGCTCGGCCGCCGCGCCCTCGGCAGCTTCGTGTCGGGGTGGAGCCGCCTGGGCTTCGCCGGCGACCCGCCCAACGCGGCGCTGGTCGTGGACGACGCACCGACCAGCGACGACATCAACGTGTTCGAGCTCTCGCGCCCGGCGCTCGGGCGCGGGGGGCGCACGCTCACGTTCTCCGCCCGGCCGCTGACGCGGCCGCCCACCGGCCTGCTCTCCCGCTACGCCCGCGGGGCCGACCGCCCGCGCACGCGGCGCTTCGGGCGCTCGAGCCTGTTCGTCGACGGCTCGGGCCAGGACGCGATGCTCGTGTTCTCGTTCACCGCCACCTCCGAGGAGAGCCAGGGCGGGGCCGTGACCTTCAGCAACGCGACGATCTTCGACTCGGACGTCGTCGCCGCCCCGGGCAGCCCGCTCGCCGAGGTGGGGGTCACGGCGCAGAGCTTCCAGCTCAGCTCCGGCGGCGGGGCGCCATTCAGCGCGACGATGACCGTCCAGGTCGAGCTCGACGGCGGCGCCAGCAACGTGCAGGGCACCGCGATCGTCCCCGGCGGCGGCACGGGCACGGTCGCGGTCAACGGCGGCAGCGCGCAGACACTGGCCGGCGGGGACTTCTCGCTGCCGCTGAGCGGGAGCTAGGCCTTGGCGACGAGCAGCGTGTCGAGACCTCGCGTGAGGCCGACCAGCGCCGGCGCCCGCCGCGCCGCCAGCAACGTGCCGGCCACGTAGGGCTCGGGCGTGCCGCCCGCGTCGTGGCGGATGGTCAGCCGCTCGTCGGGCAGGCCGAACACCACCTCGGTGGAGACGACGAAGCTGGGCACGCGGACCGAGTGCACCTGCGTGCCGTCGACCGTCGCGCCGCGCGCCTCGCGCGGGCCGTGAACATCGTCGAGCGGGTACCCGACCGCCGGGGCGCGCACTTCGCCCAGGCGCTCGGCCAGCTCGCGCGCCGTCCCGCTGGGGGCGTCGGGCTTGGTGGCGCTGGCGTAGTCGATGACCTCCCAGAACGGGAGGTGGCGCGCGGCCAGCAGCGCGCCGGCCGAGCACATCGCCGCGGTGAGCGAGAAGTTGCCCGACGCGACGACGCCGACCGAGCGCGCGCGGGCGGCGCGGTCGAGCTCGGCATAGTCGTCGGCGGTCAGGCCCGAGCTGCCGACGACCACGGCGACGCCGGCGGCGATGGCGGCCTGCGCGTTGGCCTTGGCCGCCGCGTGCGACGTGAAGTCGATCATCACGTCGACGCCGTCCAGCGCCTCGGCCACGGTCGTACGTACGGGTACGCCGAGCGGCTCGCGGCCCAGCGCCTCACCGAGGTCGCGCCCGGCCGTCGAACGCGCCACGGCGCTCGCCAGCCGCAGGTCGGGCGCCGCGAGAACGCCCTGCACGAGCGCCTTCCCGGTCCAGCCGGTCGCCCCGGCGATGCAGATGCCCAGCGTGTCGTCGCTCGTCATGGCCCCCATCATCGCGCCAACCGCGCGGCCAGGAATTCCGCCGGGTGCAGGGCGTGCCGCCCGGTGCCGTCGGCGATCTGCTGGCGGCACGAGGTCCCGGGCGCCACCACGGTCGCGGCGGGGGCGCCGCGCACGGCGCCGAACAGGCGGCGCTCCCCCATCCGCATCGACACGTCGTAGTGCTCGCGCTCGTAGCCGAAGACCCCGGCCATCCCGCAGCAGCCCGAGTCGACCGTCTCCACCTCCACGCCCGGCACCAGCGCCAGCGCGGCCTCGGTCGGCCCGGTGCCCACCAGCGCCTTCTGGTGGCAGTGGCCGTGCAGCAGCACGCGCTCGCCGGCGGCCGCATGGAACCGCAGCCGCGCGTCGAGCTCGAGCAGTGCCTCCTCCCACAGCCGCGTCGCGGCGGCCACGGTCTCGACGCGCGGGTCGTCGGGGAGCAGCGTCGCGTAGTCGTCGCGAAGCGTGAGGATGCAGCTGGGCTCCAGGCCGGCGATGGGCACACCCTGCTCGGCCAGCGGCGTGAGCGCGTCGAGGTTGACGCGGGCGCTGCGGCGCGCCGACTCGACCAGGCCCTCGGAGAGCATCGGCCGCCCGCAGCAGGCGACACGCGGAAGCTCGACGCGCGCGCCCGCGCCAGCGAGCACGGCGACCGCAGCCGCGCCGATGTCCGGGCGCTGGTACGTCGTCCAGGTATCGGCGAACAGGGCGACCCGGGCGGGCCCCGCGCCTTGCGGCAGCGCAGCGAACGAGCGGTGCAGCGGCGCGGCCACGCGCGGAAGCCGGCGGCGGCGGTCGATGCCCACCGTCGCCTCGGCCAGGCGGCGCGCGGCGCGGGTGCCCGCGACGGCGTTGACGAGCCCGGGCGCGCGCGACGCCACCGCGAGCCCCGCGCGCGCGTGGGCCGCGGCGCGCTGGCGCAGCGTGAAGCCGTGCTCGGCGCCGCGCTGGGCGAGCACCTCGGTCTTCATCGTCGCCACGTCGACTCGCGACGGGCACTCAGTCTTGCACGCCTTGCACCCGACGCAGAGGGCAAAGACCTCCCACAGGCGCTCGTCGGTCAGCGCCGACCGCGGCAGCGTGCCGTCCATGACCGAGCGCAGGGCGTTGGCGCGGGCGCGGGTGGTGTCGCGCTCGTCGCCGGTGGCCATGTAGGACGGGCACATCGTCCCGCCGGTGCGCTTGCGGCACAGGCCGGAGCCGTTGCAGAGCTCGACCGCCGCCTCGAACCCGCCCTGGCCCGAGAAGTCCAGCGCGGTGGGCGGCGCGCCGGGCCGGAAGCCGGGCCCGAGGCGCAACTGCTCCTCCAGCGGTCGCGGCGCCACGATGACGCCCGGGTTGAGCAGGCCGGCGGGGTCCCAGGCCCCTTTGAGCGCGGCGAAGGCCTCGACCAGCTCGCGCCCATACATGCGCCCGAGGAACTCCGAGCGCGACAGGCCGTCGCCGTGCTCGCCCGAGATCGACCCGCCCAGCTCGACCACGAGGTCGGCCACGTGCTCGGCGATGCGGCGCATGCGGGCGACGCCGACCGGGTCCTTGGTGTTCAGCGCCGGGCGCACGTGCAGGCAGCCCACCGAGGCGTGGCCGTAGAAGCACGCCCACGTGTGCTCGCGCTCGACCAGCGCCGCGAAGCGGGCCACGAACTCCTCCAGCCGCTCGGGCGGCACGGCGGCGTCCTCGACGAACGCGACGGGCTTCTGCGCCTCGGTCGTGCCCAGCAGCAGCGGCAGGATCGCCTTGCGCAGCGCCACCGTGCGGGCCACGTCGCGCGCGGGCAGCTCGGCGCTCCGCTCCGCTCCCGAGGAGCGCCCGACCTCGGCCAGGGCGTCCATCCGCGCGCCGACCGGGTCGGCCTCGCCGCTGTACTCAACCAGCAGCACCGCCGCCGGGTCGCCGGACACGAACGCGGTGGCGTCGCGGTAGGCGGGGTTGGCTCGCGCGCGCTCGAGCGCCACGCGGTCGAGCAGCTCGACGTAGGACGGGCCGGTGTCCAGCAGGGCCGGCGTGGTCGCGGCCGCCGCAGTGAGCGAAGCGAACTCCAGCGTGGCCACCCGCCGCTGCGCCGGCAGCGGGTAAAGGCGCAGGTCGACGCGCGTCACCACGGCCAGCGTGCCCTCGGACCCGCAGACGAGCCGCGTCAGGTCGAGGACGTCGGGGTCGACGAGCGCGTCCAGGCCGTAGCCCGACACCCGCCGCACGATCTTCGGGTAGCGGCGGCGGATCTCGTCGGCGTGGGCCTCGCCCAGCTCCAAGGCGCAGCGCAGCAGCCGCGCCTCGGCGTCCTCGCCGCGGGCGCGCCGCTTCGCCTCGGCACGGGACAGCGGCCGCAGCTCGACGGTCTCGCCGCCGGCCAGCACGCAACGCAGCCCCACGACCTGGTCGGCCGTCGTGCCGTACACGATCGAGCGCATCCCGGCCGAGTTGTTGCCGACCATGCCGCCGAGCGTGGCCACGTCCGACGTCGAGGTGTCGGCGCCGAAGACCAGCCCATCGGGCGCGACGCGCGCGTTGAGCTCGCCCTGGATCGCGCCCGGCTCCACCGAGCACGTGCGCGCGGCGGGGTCGTAAGCCACGACCGCGTCGAGCGCGGAGACATCGAGGGCCAGGCCCGGCGCAGTGGCCTGGCCCGCCAGCGCGGTGCCGGTGCCGCGCGGCGTGACCGGCACGCCGACCGCGCGCGCGGCCCCCAGCGCCCGGCGCACGTCGGCCTCCGAGCGCGCGACCACCACCGCCTCGGGGCGGCGTAGGTAGATCGACGCGTCGGTGGCCCACAGCGACCGGGCCACGCCGTCGGTGAGCAACTCGCCGTCGAGCCGGCCGTCCAGGGCGGCCCGCAGCCGCTCACCCGCGTCCGCCACCTACGTGTAGTACTCCGGTGCCTGCTTGAAGTTGGGCCACTCGTCCGGGTCGTGGCCGGTTACCACGGTCGCGCCCGAGGCGTCGACGTAGCGGTGGATCCGGCGCACCGACTCGGCCACGTCGGCGGCGGAGTAGATCAGCCCCGGCAGGACCTTGTTGTCGTAGTGGTCGCGCGTATAGCAGGCGTCGGCGGTGAGCATCATCGGCCCCGAGTCGGGCAGCTCGACGATCAGCGAGGTGTGGCCGGGGGCGTGCCCGGGCGTGAACAGCGTACGGATGGTGCCGTCGCCGAACAGGTCGTAGCCGTCGTCGTGCGGCCCGTCGAGGTACAGCCACGACACCGGCTCCTCGCGGTCGAAGTCAGGCCGGATGTACGCGGCGGCCGCGAACCAGTCCGGTGTGTAGGCGTACTCGAGCTCGCGCCGCTGCACGAGGTACTGGGCGTTGGGGAAGTGCCCGATCGCCCCCGAGTGGTCGAGGTGCAGGTGCGACTGCATCACGTATCGGATCGAGGCGGGGTCGACGTCGATGCGCTGGAGCTGGTTGACGACGAACTGGTCCTCGCTCATCACCGGCTCGTAGGCGTCGACGATCGCCCCCCAGTGCTTGCGCGCGTCCTGCGCGACCTCGAGCGCGTTGCCGCCGTCGTAGAGCACATTGCCCTTGGGGTGCTGGATGAGGAAGAAGGGCACCGGCACCTCATAGGGGTCGCCCAGCCCTTGGTTCATCTTGATGTACTGGGTCTGGGTCTTCAGCGAGCCGCACTCGAAGAAGTAGAGCCGCAGATCGTCGGCCATCAGTCGCTCCTCCTCACCAGTTCTCCATGGAGTCCCGCACGATGCCGGCCAGCTCGTTCGGCCCCACCTCGGTGGGCGCGACCACGAGCAGACGCTGCTGCTTGCACGCGCCGTCGACGATCGCGTCGACGTCGTCCTCCCCGTAGCCCAGCTCGCTGACGCCGCGCGGCGCGCCCACGTCCCGCATGAGCGAGACGAGCACGTCGGGCAGCGTGCTCTCGTCGCCGTCGGCCACCGGCGTTCCGGTGAGCAGCTCGGCCACCTTGTGGTGCTTGTCGCGGTCGCCCTCGTAGGTGAACCGGAACGCTGCCGGCGCGGTGACGATGACCGAGAAGCCGTGCGGCGTCAGCGGCTCCTCGACGTCGTAGCCGTCGGGCTTGTACTCGTGCTTCATGGAGGCGATCGGGTACGAGCACGCGTGCGGGATGTGGACGCCCGCCGAGCCGAAGCCGACGCCGGCCAGCGAGGCGCCGAGCATCATGAACCCGCGCGCTTCGAGGTCGTCGGGGTCCTCCACGGCCCGGCGCAGGTAGCGGCCGCCGAGCTCGAGCGCCTTCGCCGACCACAGGTCCGCGATCGGGTTGGAGCCCTGGTACGGCGGCCGGTCGTCGGGCGACTGCGGTCGGTCGCGCGTGTCGTAGGGCCGCGAGATGAACGACTCGGCCGCGTGGCAGACGACGTCGAGGCCGGTCGAGGCGGTCACCGCCTTGGGCAGCGAGCTCGTGAGATCGGGGTCGACGATGCCTTGATGCGGACGGAGGTAGCGGTGCGAGATGCCCGACTTGACGTGCTGGTCGGGGATGTCGAGCACCGCCACCGAGGTCGCCTCCGAGCCCGTGCCCGACGTGGTCGGCACCATGACCAGCGGCTTGAGCGGCGAGGACGGCTTGCGCCCGCCGCCGATCGGCGGGTTGACGTAGTCCATGATCGGCGCGGGGTGGGTGGCGACGAGGTCGGCGACCTTGGCCGTGTCCATGCTCGAGCCGCCGCCGATGCCGACGAAGCCCTCGAAGTCGCCGTCGACCGCGAAGTCGGCGGCCGCCTGCAACGAGTCGGAGGTCGGCTCGACGTGGACGTCGTCGAAGAGCACGGTCTCGATGCCCTCGGCCTCGATCCGCTCGCGCACCTTGTCGGTGATCCCCGCCGCGATGACGCCGGCGTCGGACACCACCATGACCCGCTTGGCTCCGAGCCGCTTGAGCTCCCAGCCGGTGTCCGCGGAGGCGCCGGGGCCGAACTTGATCGGCGTGGCCTCCATGGTGAAGATCGTCTCGTGGCGCGGCGCGCCATCGCCAGCGGTGCTCATGGCTCTCCTCTCTCGCCCTACGCCTGCGCTACCCCGGGGCGCCCGGGCGAGAAACCTCAGCGCTCGACGAAGTAGCCGCCGCTGCCCTGGCCGTCGGAGAAGTACCGGCTCGTGACGGTCTTCTTGCGCGTGTAGAACTCGACCGCGTCGGGCCCGTGGGCATGCAGGTCGCCCAGGAACGAGTCCTTCCAGCCCGAGAACGGGAAGAACGCCACCGGCGCGGCCACGCCGATGTTCACGCCCACCATGCCCGCCTCGACGTCGCGGCGGTAGCGCCGCACCGACGCGCCCGACTCGGTGAAGATCGACGTGCCGTTGCCGAAGCGGCTGCCGTTGACCACGGCGATCGCGTCGTCGAGGGTGTCGGCGCGGATGACCGCGAGCACCGGGCCGAAGACCTCTTCGCGCGCGATGTCCATCTCCGGCCTGACGTCGTCGAGGATGGTCGGGCCGAGGTAGGAGCCGCCGGGCTCGCCCGCGGCGTCGCGCCCGTCGACGGCGAGCGTCGCCCCGTCGCGCACGCCGCCGTCGATCCACGCGCGGATGCGGTCGCGGGCGGCGCCGGAGATCACGGGCCCGACGTCGCTCGACTCGTTCAGCCCGTCGCCCACCCGCAGCGCCTCGGTGGCCGCGCACAGTGGCGGCAGCAGCCGGTCGTGGGCCTCGCCCACGGCGACGACGACCGAGCCGGCCATGCAGCGCTGGCCCGCGGCGCCGAAGGCCGAGCCGATGATCCCCGTGACCGTCTCGTCGACCACGGCGTCGGGCATGACGACCATGTGGTTCTTGGCCCCGCCCAGGGCCTGCACGCGCTTACCCGCCTGGGCGGCGCGCTCGTAGACGAGCCGCGCCACCGGGGCCGACCCGACGAACGACACGGCGTCGATGCCGGGGTGGTCGAGGATGCCCTCCACCACCTCGCGCCCGCCGTTGACGAGGTTGACGACGCCGGGCGGCAGGTCGAGGCCGTCGAGGACCGCGAACGCGATCTGCTGGGTCAGCGGCACCTGCTCGGATGGCTTGAGTACGAACGTGTTGCCGCACCCGATGGCGAAGGGCAGGAACCAGAACGGCACCATGGCCGGGAAGTTGAACGGTCCGATGGCCGCGCACACGCCCACCGGCTGGCGCACGGTCTCGGCGTCGACGTTGCGGGCCACGTCCTCGAGCACGCGCCCCTGCATCGTGGTGGGGATCGCGCACGCACACTCGACCATCTCGATCATGCGGCCGACCTCGGCGCGCGCGTCGACGAGCGTCTTGCCCATCTCGACCGTGACCGAGCGGGCGAGCTCCTCGCGGCGGGCCTCCATGCCCTCGCGCAGGGCGAACAGCCGGCGGCCGCGCTCGATCACGCTGACCGCGCGCCAGGCGGGCAGCGCCTCGCGGGCGGCGCGCACGGCGGCGTCGAGGTCGGCCGCGGACGAGAGCGGCACGCGGGCGAGCACCGCGCCGGTGGCCGGGTTGGTCACGTCGAGGGCGTCGGTCGCGGTCGCCGGGGTGAAGCGGCCGCCGACGTAGTTGTCGAGCAGGCGAGTGGCGGTCAGCATGAAGAGCAGGATGGCAACGTCGGCCTGCCTATGCTCGGGCGGTGCACCGCCTCCTCTACGCGACGCTGCGCATCCGCGACCCAGAGACGGCGCGCGCGGTGCGCACCGTCGTCCTGCTGATGCTCCTCGCCGAGGCGCTGGCCGCCGCCCGGCACGACCGCCGCGGGCCGCGCTCGGTGCGGCCCGGCTCGGGGCCGCCGCGGCCGCGCCGCACCCCGCTGCCCCGGCGCGGCGCGCTCGCCGGACGACGGCCACGGGGTTGACGGTCCGGCTGAGCTCAGCGGTGCGTGATGCCGGGCTTCGCGAAGGGCGCCAGGATCGGCTCCTTGATCGGCGTGTCGCCCAGCGCGTCGTCGACGGCCTGGAGGGTCTCGGTCGAGAGCTCGATCCCCGACGCCGTCGCGTTGGCCGCGACCTGCTCGGGCCGCGACGCGCCCACGATCGCCGCCGCGAGCTCGTCGCGCCGCAGCACCCACGCGAGCGCCAGCTGCGCCATGGTCAGGCCCGCCTCCTCGGCCACCGGCCGCAGGCGGTCGACGGCGCCGAGGAAGGCGTCGTTGAGCATCAGCTGCATCGGCGCGCCCATCTCGCTGTGGGCCGCGCGCGAGTCCGCCGGCGGCTCCTCCCCCAGCCGGTACTTGCCCGTCAGCAGCCCCTGGGCCAGCGGCGACCAGACGATCTGGGAGATGTCGTTGGCGGCGCAGAGCGCGAACAGCTCGGCCTCGGGCGCCTGCCACAGCATCGAGTACTGCGGCTGCGAGGAGACGAACAGGTCGGGCCCGCCGATATCGATCGCGGCCTGGATCTGCTCGGTCGTCCACTCGCTGAAGCCGAGGTAGCGGGCCTTGCCCACGGCGACGACCTGCTGGAGCGCCTCGACGGTCTCCTCGATGGGGACGTCGGGGTCGAAACGGTGGCACTGGTAGAGGTCGACGTGGTCGGTCTTCAGGCGCGCGAGCGACGCGTCGATCTGCTTGGCGATCTGCGCCGCCGACAGGCCGCGGTCGGCCTTGGCGTCGGACATCTGGCCCCAGACCTTCGTGGCCAGCACGTAGGAGTCGCGCGGGCGGACGGAGAGGATCTCGCCCCACGCCTCCTCGGCCGCGCCGCGGCCGTAGACGTTGGCGGTGTCGAAGAAGTTGATTCCGGCCTCGAACGCGGCGTCGGTGCAGGCGCGGGTCTGCTCGAACCCGACGCCGCCGGAGTAGGTGAGCCAGGAGCCGAGGGCGATCTCGGAGACCTCGAGGTCGGATGAGCCGAGCCTGCGGTAGCGCATGGCGGGGATCGTACGGCTCGTGTAGCGGGGGTGTACTGTCCGCGACGGCGATCCCGGTCACGGTGGCCGGGGGGAAGAGAGGAGGATCAGGATGGTTCCTGCCTTGACCGACGGGCCGCGCAGCGACCGCGAGTTCGACCTCGACGTTCGCCTGCAGCCGGTGGCCCGCCACGGATCCACTGAGGCGGCCGCGAAGCCGACCGACGCGGGGTGCCCCGACGGCCCCACGAACCTCACCTGCAACCCCGAGGGGGGCTGCTGACCAGGCGCACCGCGGCGTCCGAGGCGCCGCGTGGCGACGCAGACGTCGACTTGGTGTGCACCGGTGGGGCGTGCACCGTCCTGCCGGCCTGAGCGTCGGCTGATCGTGAGGACCGTGCGGGTGCTTCCAGCGCCCGCACGGCAACCTCGAGAGGCGGCAGAGCCCAGAACGAGGAGGTCCAGATGAGCGGTGGAGCGGGTGCGCTGGCCGGCCAGACCGTCGTTGTGATCGGCGGCAGCGGGGGCATCGGCTTCGAGACGGCGCGGCTCGCCCGTGCCGAAGGGGCCGAGGTCGTCCTCACCGGGCGCAACGCCGAGCGGCTGGAGAAGGCGGCGAGCGAGGTCGGCGCCAAGAGCACGGCGGCGTTCGACGCGGCCGACGAGGCCGCGCTGGAGGCGTTCTTCGCCGACCTGGAGACGCCGCTCGACCATCTCCTGTCCACGGCCGGTCGTCCGTACTACGGGCCCCTGCCCGAACTGGATTTCGCGGCGGCGCGCCGCTCGCTCGACGACCACTTCTGGCTTGCCATCCACGTCGCCCAGCTCTCGATCGGCAAGGTGCGGCCGGGCGGCTCGCTGCTGTTCATGAGCGGGACCGGCGGCCGCAGCCGCGGGGTCGGCCTGTCGATCATCGCGGCGTTCACCGCCGCCATGCCGGCGCTGGTCGAGAACCTGGCCGTCGAGGTCGCGCCGATCCGCGTCAACCTCATCGCCCCGGGCTTCGTCGACACCGGCCTGTCGGCGGACCTGCTCGGAGACCAGCTCGAGGCACGCCGGCAGCAGCTGCGCGACACGCTCCCGATCCGGCGCGTGGTCGGGCCCGAGGACGTGGGCGCGCTCGCCCTCCACCTGATGACGAACACGGCGCTGACCGGCGCAACGTACGACGTCGACGGTGGGCAGCAGCTGGTGTCCTGACGCCTACCCGGCGGCCCACGCTTCCGGCACGAGCACGACCCGGAACCCGTCGGGATCCGCGAAGGTCAGGCCGTGCTCGCCCCAGTACGGGTTGGCGGGCGCGACCGGCTTCGCGTCCAGCCGCCGGGCGACGGCGCGCACGGCGGCCTCGTCGCCGAGGTAGAGCACGAGCAGGGCCTCGGGGTGCGGCTGCGGCGCCGCGTGGGCGCCGCCGGTGGTCAGCTCGAGGTGCGCGTCGGTCCCCGGCAGCGCGAGGAAGACGCCGTCGTAGCCGGCGTGGCCGCGGAAGCCCCCGACCTCGGGCAAGCCGACCCCGTCGCGGTAGAAGCGCACGACCGCGTCCAGCCGGTCGGTGTGGCGGGCGATCCGGACCTGCATCTCGGCCGAGGATGTTGACGGCGGTGCCGGTCGCCGCCGGAGGTCACGCCGAGACCTGGTAGAGCGAGCCGGTCACCACGGTCCCGTGCTGCTGCACCCAGGCCTGGATCGCTTGGTTGCCGCCGCCCGGGCCGCCTCCGCCGCCCAACAGCACATAGCGGAGCTGGCCGCTGCGCACGAGCTCGGCGAGTTGCGCCACGGTCGGCGCGCTGTCGCTGCCGTTGAACCCGCCGATCGTCACGACCGGCTTGCCAGTGGCGATGATGATCGGCGCCGTGGTCTGCGAGCCGGTGGCCGCGACCAGGTACTTGGCCGAGCCCTGGTGGGCCTCCAGGTACTTGATCGGGGTGGTGTTGGTGGATGGTCCGCCGCGCGGCCCGCCCGGCCCGCCGAACCCACCGCGCGACACCTGCGTCGGGCCGCCGAGCAGGTTGCCACCGGCCAGCGCGTGGTCGGTCGTCGCCACGCTATAGGCCGCCGGCGCCGCCAGCGCGGCCAGCACGCCGGCCACGGCCACCGCCGCCAGTCGGCCGCGCGAGCGCTCGCCGTCGAGGCGCAGCCACGTGACCCCGACCAGCGCCACCGTCGTCACCACGGGCACCGCGATCGACAGCCACGACGCGTAGTCGGCGCGGCGCAGGAGCACCAGCGCCACCACGCCGGTCGCCAGCAGCGCTAGGTCGAGGGCGATCACGCCGGCCAGCGACCGCGCCGACCAGCGCCACAGGGTCACGGCGCCCGCGCCCGCCAGCGCGGCCACGGCCGGCGCCAGCGCGCTGACGTAGTAGGGGTGGAAGATGCCCTCCTGGCCGCTGAACACGACCACGTGGACGGCCGCCCACACGCCGAAGAGCACCCAGGCGGCGCGCACGCGATCGGTCCGCGCCGCGCGGCGCGTCAGCCAAAGGCCGGCGAGCAGCCCGATCGCCGCGATCGGCAGCAGCCACGCGACCTGCGCCCCGACCTGCTCGTTGAACATCCGCAGCGCGCCGGACGAGCCGCCGAAGGTCGGCCCGCCGCCCCCCGGCCCGGGACCGTCGCCGCCGAAGATCCGCCCGAAGCCGTTGTAGCCGAAGATCAGGTCCCAGACCGAGCCGTTGGTGCTGCCGCCGATGTAGGGCGTCGACCCCGGCCAGACCGACACCGCGACCGGCCACGCCGCGCTCACCGCGACCATCACCGCGCCGAACACCCCGAGCTGCCACAGCCGCCGCCCCAACGCGGGCGGGCCGGCCAGCAGGTAGGCCGCGACCAGCGCCGGCACGATCATCCAGCCCTGCAGCATCTTGGTCATGAACGCCAGGCCGACGACCACGCCGGCCCAGACGAGCCACTTCGTCGCCCCCGACTCGAGCGCCCGCACGAACAGGTACGCGGCACCGACGAACAGCAGGACGAGCAGCGCGTCGGGGTCGTCAAAGCGCCCGAGCGCGACCACGACTGGCGTGAGCGCCAGCGCCAGCGCGGCCAGCAGGCCGGCCGCGGGGCACGAGAACACCCGCCGCACCGTCGCGTAGAGCAGGCCCACCGAGGCGATCGTCATCAGCGCCTGCGGCACGAGCAGGCTCGCGCTCGAGAAGCCCAACGCGCGTACCGAGAGCCCGAGCACCCACAGCGACAGCGGCGGCTTGTCGACCGTGATGAAGCTGCCCGGGTCGAGCGAGCCGAAGAACCAGGCCTTCCAGCTCACGCTCCCCGCCTTCGCGGCCGCCGCGTAGTAGTCGTTGCCGTTGCCGCTGACCGTGATGTCCCACAGGCACAGCACGGCGGCGAGCAGGACGACGGCGATCAGCGCCGGGCGGACCCAGGCCGGGTCCTCGGTCCGGCCGCGCGCCAGCGCGCGCGGCGAGAAGCCGAAGGAGCGTGAGGGAGCAAGCGTGGAGGTCGACATCGCGACCACCATGGGCGGCCACCGCAAGAGGTCCCTAGGACCGAGCGAAGACCGAGGTAAGAGGGGTACAACACCGGGCATGCCACCCCGCGCCCGCTTCGGCCTCACCGGCCTGGCCACGATGGGGGCCAACCTGGCCCGCAACGTCG
>DATBDE010000091.1:0-19502 GCA_036270095.1 Solirubrobacteraceae bacterium
GATGGCCGCCGACCCACAGGCCGACGACCAGCGCGACCGGAATCAGGATCGCGAGGACGACGACGAGCGGGGAGCGGGAGCGCACCCGGTCGAGAGTACCGGCGCGGCCTCAGTTTTCCCTATGTCTCAGACGCGCAGGAACCGGCGCAGGGACAGGCCCGAGCCGGCCGCGGAGACGCCCACGCTGGCGGCCAGGAGGACGGCGACGAGGACCGCGAAGCTGACCGTCTTGGGGGCGGCGACGAGCGCGAAGTCGGAGGCCAGCGGATCGATGAGCGCAATCTTCCCGACCGCGAGCAGCAGGATCGCCAGAACGCCTCCCAGCGCCCCCACGATGATCCCCTCGATCACGAACGGCCAGCGGATGAACCAGTTGGTCGCGCCCACCAGGCGCATGACCTCGACCTCGCGCCGGCGCGCGAACAGCGACAGACGGATGGTGTTGGCGATGAGCAGGATGCTCGCCGCGATCAGCAGCACCGCCAGCAGCGCCATCGACAGCTTCACGACGCGCGTGGCGGAGAGGATCTTCGCGGTCTCGTCGCGGCGGTTCTTGACCTGGTCGATGGCGGAGTCGACTGGGGTGCGGGTGCCGCTTGGGCCCTTGGGCTCGAGCGCGTTTGAGATCTGCTCGATCTGGCCCGGGTCGCGCGGCACGATCCGCAGGGTGTCCGGCAGCGGGTTGGACCCGAGCAGGCGGTAGGCCTCCGGGTTGCGTTTGACCTGCTGCTGGTAGGCCTGCTGCTTGGAGATGTAGGTGACGCTCTTGACGTTGGGAATCCGGCTCTGGATCAGGTCGTGCACGCGCGTGGCGTCCGACGGGGTGGCGCTCGGCTTCAGGTAGACGTCGAGCAGGAGCTTGCCCCGGATGTCGTTGGCCGCGCCCGTGGTCGCCTGCACGACGGGGATGAAGACGCCGAGCACCAGCATGGTCACGAGCACCGTGGCCATGGCCGCGAACGACGGCACGGCGCTGCGGCGCAGCGAGCGCGTGGCCTCGCGGACGAAGAAGCCGAGCCGCATCAGCCGTCGTGCTCCCGCGGCAGCGCGTCGATCTCGCGCCGCGTCGCGCGGCGCGCCGCCCGCTTGCCGGCGCGGGAGACCGGCAGGTCGGCGTCGGGGCCCGGATCGCCGTCGCGCATGCGCGCGGCGAACTCACGCGTGGACTCGTCGCCCACGTAGAACCCGGCGGCCTCATCGCGGATCACGCGCCCCTGTTCGAGCTGGATCACGCGCCGGCGCATGCGGTCGACCATCTCGCGGTCGTGCGTGGCGACCACGACGGTCGTGCCCGTGCGGTTGATGCGGTAAAGCAACTGCATGATCCCGATCGAGGTCTCGGGATCGAGGTTGCCCGTGGGCTCGTCGGCGACCAGCAGGGGCGGGTGATTGACGAACGCGCGCGCGATGGACACGCGCTGCTGCTCGCCGCCGGAGAGCTGGTCGGGGAAGTTGTGGAGCTTGGTGGCCAGCCCGGTCAGGCGCAGGATGTCCGGCACCTTGGCCCGGATCTCCTTGCGCGAGTGCCCGGTCACCTGGAGGGCGTAGGCGACGTTGTCGTAGACGGTCCGGTTGGGCAGGAGCTTGAAGTCCTGGAAGACCACGCCGAGGTTGCGCCGGTAGTACGGGATGCCCTTCTCGGTGATCTCGGACAGGTCGCGGCCGGCCACGCGGATCGTCCCGCCGGTGGGGTCGAGCTCCTTGATCAGGAGCCGGATGAGGGTCGACTTCCCCGAGCCCGACGGGCCGACGAAGAAGACGAAGTCGCCGCGAGCCACGGTGAACGTCGCCTGCTCGACCCCGATGTCGCCGGAGTCGTACTCCTTGGCCACGCCCCGGAACTCGATGACCGGCGCGGGCGGCGCGTCCGGCTTCGGGACCGGGCCCACGGCCGCCGGCTTGGGCGGCGCGGCGGGGGTCTTGTCCTTGCGCTTGCGGGGGCGAAGCGGGGTGGAGGAGATCCTGCGGGATCGAGTCGGCGCAGCCATGGGCGTCAGTATTCGTGCAGGCGGCCCCGGAGCCTGCAAAGCGCCGTGCAGCATGGCCGCTACCTTTGGCATCCATGCCCGAGATCGTCACCCAGACGCTGGATAACGGCCTCCCCGTCCATCGCATCGCACTCGAGGGGACGCGGGCCATCACGCTGCTCGTCGCGTTCGACGCCGGGGCCCGCACCGAGCGCCCCGAGGAGAACGGCATGGCCCACTTCCTCGAGCACCTGGTGTTCAAGGGCGGCGAGAAGTTCGCCCACTACCGCGACGTGAACGAGACCGCAGAGCGCCTCGGCGCGGTGCTCAACGCCTTCACGTCGCACGACGTCGTCGCCTTCCACATCACCGCGCGCGCCGAGCGGGCGCTCGAGGCCGCCGACCTGCTGACCGACTTCGTGGGCCGGCCGCATATCGACGCCGCCGAGCTCGACCGCGAACGCGGCGTGGTGATCCAGGAGATCGCGCGCTCCCACGACCAGCCCTCGATGCTGGCCGAGGACCTGATCGACCGGGCCGCCTTCGGCGACCACCCGCTGGGGCGGCCGGTGCTCGGCCCCGCGGACCACCTGCGCACGTTTACCCGCGACGGCATCGTGGCCTTCCGCGAGCGCCGCTGGTCGGGCCGCCGTGCGGGGGCGTTCCTAGTCGGCAACCTCGAAGCGCTGCCCCAGAACGGGGCTGTGGCCGAGCTGTTCGGCCGCTTCCCGGACCTTCCCGAGCCGCCCGCGTACGACCCCGCTCCGCCGTTCGCGCCGGCGTTCAAGGTCGAACGCCGCGAGTCCAACCAGTCGCACCTGCGCATGAGCTACCGGCCCGAGGTGACCGTGAGCGACCCGGCCGAGCGCGCGGCGCTGGCCATCTACGCGACGCTGCTCGGCGGCTCGATGGGCTCGCGCCTGTTCGACGAGATCCGCGAGCAGCGCGGGCTTGCCTACTCGGTCTCCGCCTATGACCACGCCTTCGCCGACGTGCCCATCCTGCAGCTCTCGGCCGGCCTGGACTCGACCAAGACCGTCGAGGCCTACCAGCGCATGCGCGAGATCGTGACCGAGCTGCGCGACGAGGGCCCGACCGAGGCCGAGGTGCAGCGCGCGCGCGCCTATGCCGCCGGGCGCCGCGTGCTCGCCTTCGAGAACACCGGCGCGGTGGCGCGGCACGCCGCCTACCAGGCCATCGTGTACGGCGAGGACATGGATCCCGACGCTGCGATCGCCGCCCTCGATGCGGTGACCTACGATCAGGTCAACGAGGTGGCGCGGGGCGTCGCCGACAAGCTCGCCCTCGCCGTCGTGGGCCCACACGACGCTAACGAGTTCTCTTAACCCGCGTGCGACACTTCCCCGGTGGCGCTGAACGACCGGGAGCTGCAGCGCTACCTGCAGCGGGTTTCGGATCGCTGGCCGATTGAGCGCGCCCTTCTCGGCGGCGCGCGGGTCGACGACCTCCAGGGCGCGCCACCCCAGCGCGAGCGAGGGCCCGAGTACGTCGTCGTGCTCGTCTCCTCCGGCTTCGACGGCGTGCCCTGGCTCGAGCGCGTGCACCAGGCGGGCTCGCTCTGGGACGCCTCGGAGATGGGCGACCGGGCGGAGGTCCACTGCTACACGCCGGCCGAGATGGAGCGCAAGATCGTGCAGTTGGCACGCGTGCGCCGCGTGGCCGACCGCGGCCTCGAGCTGGCACTCGAACCCGCCTAGCCGTATTTGCGTATCTCGCCGCGTGAGCTTTTGCTCGCGCGCGTGTCTCTGGGACACCGGTACGTCTTGACGCCGATGATCTCCACAACGATCCTGCGGACGCAGAGCGACGATCGCCTCGTCGCTCTGGCGCGCGACGGCCACGAGCGGGCCTTCGAGGCGCTGGTCGAGCGCTACCGCAAGCCGCTCCTGCGCCACGTGCGCCGGATCCTGCCCGAGGCGCGGGCCGAGGACGCGATCCAGCAGGCCTTCCTGAATGCGTGGTCGGCGCTGCAGCGCGACGTCGCCGTGCGCGAGCCGCGGGCGTGGCTGTACCGCGTGGCCCACAACGCGGCGCTCAACGCGCTGCGGGTCCACGGCTACGACCACGACGAGCTGCGCGAGTCGGTCCGCTCCCACGTCGCCGGCCCGGCCGAGGACCACCAGCGCCGCTGGGTCATGCGGCGCACGCTGGCCGGCGTCGCGGCCCTGCCCGAGGCCCAGCGCGAGGCGCTGCTGCGCACCGCCGTCGAGGGCCGCTCGCAGGAGCAGGTGGCGGCCGAGCTCGGCCTCAGCGAGGGCGCGGTGCGCGGCCTGGTCTACCGGGCGCGCACGGCGCTGCGGGCGGCAGCGACAGCGCTGACGCCCGCCCCGCTCGTGGGCTGGGCGGCGGCGTTCGCCTCCAGCGACGTGCCCATGAACACGGCCGAGCGTATCGCCCAGGTGGCCGCCGGCGGCGGCACCGCGAGCGTCGGCGCCATCCTGGCCAAGGCGGGCGCGGTGGTGGCCGTCACCGGCGCGCTGGCCGCCGGCGGGGTTGCGGTGCGCGACAGCACCGACAACGGTCCCGGTGGGCCGAGCCAGGCCGAGGCGGACACGATCAAGCCCGGCCACAAGGTCCGCCGCGGCGGCGCCGCGCTGCCGGGCGCAACGCTGGCCACGCGGCGCGAGCACGGCGCCGCCGGCGAGGCCGGGCGTAAGCGCCGCGGCCGCGGCGGGCGGGGCGACGACCACGGGCGCGGCCGGGGGCGCGGGCGCAGCGAGTCCCACGGCAAGGGCAGCGGCTCGGGCTCGGGCAAGCGCGAGGACCGGTCTTCCTCGTCGCACCGCGGCTCGGGCTCGTCGGGATCATCGGGCAGCTCGGGATCGAGCGGCTCGGGCTCGTCGGGGAGCTCCGGCTCGTCGGGCTCGAGCGGCTCGGGAAGCTCCGGGTCGGGGCGCTCGGGCTCCAGCGGCTCGGGCTCGTCGGGCAGCGGCAGCTCGGGCTCGGGCTCGTCGGGCAGCGGCGGCTCGGGCTCCGGTGACGGTGGCGGCGGCAGTCCCGGACCCTCGGGCTCCGGCGATAGTGGCGGCGGGACCGACGGCGGCGGTGGCGGCACCGACGGCGGCGGCGGCGGCACCGACTCGTCCGGCCCCGGCTCGGGCGCTCCGGCCCCGGTCGCGCCGACGACCTCGACGTCCAGCGGCGACTCCAGCGGCCACGGCTCCGGCTCCAGCGGCGGCGGCAGTGGCGGGTCCAACGACCTCCCCGGCACCGACGGCGACGGCAGCAGCGGCAGCGGCAGCGGCAGCGGCTAGCCCATTGCAACCGGCGCCGGGTGGACCGCCAGGTTCGTGAGATCGGTGGGCAGGGCGTGTCTCACGGTCGCAATGCCAATCCACCAGGGAGTAGCCATGAGACGCATCCTGATCACGCTCGCGGCGCTTGCGCTCGTAGCGCTCGCCGTTCCCGCGGCCGCGAGCGCGCACCACGGGCAGCGGGCCGGGGATCGCAACCGCGATGGCCTGCCCGACCGCTGGGAGCGCCAGCACCATCTGTCGCTCCGCGTCAACCAGGCCCACCGGGATCCTGACCGCGACGGGCTCGACAACCGCAAGGAGTTCGAGCACGGGACGGATCCGCGCAACCGCGACACCAACGACAACGGCGTCGGCGACCGCGACGAGATCCATCCCGTCGGGACGATCGCCTCGTTCAACGCCCAGAACGGCGCGCTGACCATCACGCTCGCCAACGGTCAGTCGGTCACCGGCCAGGTCACGCCGGCCACGCGGATCGAGTGCCCCGAGAACGAGAACGAGATCGAGAACGAGCACCCCAACGGCGACAACTTCGCCGTGCGCGACGGCGACGCCGGCGGCGGGGACAGCTCGGGCCCCGGCTCGGGCGGCGGCGACACCACCAACCCGCCGACGAGCACGTCGCAGCAGCCGAACAACAGCGGCCCGGGCTCCGCGAACAGCGGCCCCGGCAACCCCGAGCAGGGCCAGCAGCCGCCGGCACAGCCGGCTCAGCCCGGTGACCGCGACAACGAGAACTGCGGCACCGCCGGCCTCGTCCCGGGCACCCGGGTGCGGGAGGCCGAGGCGCGCCTGACCGCCAACGGGCTCGTGTTCGAGGAGATCGAGCTCGGGCGGGCCGCTCAGGCCCCGATGCCGCAGCAGTAAGGCGGCGGGAGCACTAGCCGATCGAGACCATGCGCTCGATCGGGATGCGTGCGCGGCGGGCGATCTCCGGGGACACCCTCACCTCGGGGCGCCCGTCGCGCAGCGCGTCGCGCAGCTTCGGCAGCGTGATCATCTTCATGAACTTGCAGAAGGCCGCGCGGTTGGCGGGGATGAACTCCACCTCGGGCGCGGCCTCGCGCAGCGCGTGGAGCATGCCGGTCTCGGTCGCGACGACGGCCTGGCCGGCGTCGCCGTGGCTCTCGGCCCACTTGAGCATCCCGCCGGTCGAGAGCATCTCGATCCCGTCGGGGTCGATGTCGCCGGCGGCGACGTACTCGAGCACCGAGGTCGTGCACCCGCACTCGGGGTGGATGAGCAATTCCGCATCCGGATGCTCGGCGCGCATGGTCGTGATGTCGAGCGGCCGGATCCCAGCGTGGACGTGGCACTCGCCGTCCCAGACGTGCATGGGGCGGCCGATCGTCCGCTCGACGTAGGAGCCGAGGAACATGTCGGGACCGAAGAGGATCTCGGTGTCGTTCCCGTGCTCGCGGTAGATGTGCTCGACCACGCGCACGGCGTTAGACGAGGTCACGCAGTAGTCGGTCTCGGCCTTGACCTCGGCCGTCGTGTTCACGTACATGACGACGACGGCGCCGGGGTGATCGGCCTTCCAGGCCCGCAGCTGCGGGGCGTCGATCGAGTCGGCCAGCGAGCAGCCGGCGTCGAGGTCGGGCAGCAGCACGGTCTTCTCGGGGCTGAGGATCGAGGCGGTCTCGGCCATGAAGTGCACGCCGCAGAAGGCGATGACCGGCTCCGAGCTCGCCGCGGCCTGGCGCGAGAGCCCGAGCGAGTCGCCGACGTAGTCGGCCACCTGCTGGATCTCGGGCAGCTGGTAGTTGTGGGCGAGGATGACCGCCTCGCGCTCGCGCGCCAGGGCTCGCACCTCGTCCTGGAGCTGGGGAATCGACTCCGGGGTCAGGAACGTGGTCGGCATCTTCAGAGGGGCTCCACCAGGAGGGAGAGGTCGAGGGCGGGAGCGGAGTGCGTCAGGGCACCGAGCGATATCCAGTGTACGCCGCTCTCCGCGTACTCCCGGACGTTGTCCAGGGTGATCCCGCCGCTGGCCTCGAGCTCGGCGCGGTCGCCGACGTGCTCCACGATGGCCCGCATCTGCTCGGGTGTCATGTTGTCGAGCAGCAGACGGGTAGCCCCGGCCTGCAGCGCCTCGTCCACCTCCTCGGGCGTGCGGCACTCGACCTCGAGCCCGAGCGTGGGCGCGGCCGCGCGGGCGCGCTGCACCGCCGCCGTCACGCCGCCGGCCATGTCGATGTGGTTCTCCTTGATGAGGACGTAGTCGTAGAGCCCGGCCCGGTGGTTGACGCCGCCCCCGGCCCGGACCGCGGCCTTCTCGAGCACGCGCAGGCCCGGCGTGGTCTTGCGGGTGTCGAGCAGCTGGGCGCGGGTGCCCGAGATCGCGCGCACGCCGCGCGCGGCGGCGGTGGCGACGCCGGACAGGCGGGCGAGGAAGTTCAGCGCCGTGCGCTCGCCCGTGAGCAGCGCGCGGGCCCGGCCGGTGACGGTGAGGACGGGGCCGCCCTCGTCGCGCCAGACGCCCTCGTCGACCTCGCGCTGAAACTGGGCGTCGGGGTCGAGGGCCCGGAACGTGGCCTCCGCGGCGTCGAGGCCGAAGATCACGCCCGGCGCCTTCTGGACGATGCGGGCGACGGCGCGGGCGACGGCGTCGACCGTGGCCTCGGTGGTGACGTCGCCCGCGCCCACGTCCTCGGCGAGGGCCTGGTCCACGAGCTGCTCGAGGCTCATTCGTGCAGGACGTAGACGGTCTTGAACGCGGGGTCGCTCGCGCCGTGCAGGCGCGCGCCGACGTCGACGAGCTCGCGTAGGTAGTCGACGACCTCGGCCGTGATGCGGTCGCCGGGCAGCAGCGCGGGGATGCCGGGCGGGTAGCCGGCGATCGCCTCGCAGGAGACACGGCCGACCGCCTCGGCCACCGGCACCGCCACAGCCTCGCCCAGGAAGGCGTCGCGCGGCCGGACCATGGCCACGCCCGCCGGGGCAGTGGGGGCGCGGATGACCGGCTCGGCCTCGGCCGGGCGACTGATACGGCGCACGATGACCTCGAAGTCGTGGGCGAAGCGCTCGAGCGCCACCACGGGCTGGTCGAGCCCGAGCACGAGCACGATCACGGCGTGGGCGGCGAGCTCGACCTTGACGTCGTAGGCGGCGACCAGCGCCGCGGCGACCTCATAGCCGGTCCGGCCGGTGCCGCGCACGTCGATGACGACGCGCAGCGGGTCGCGCGCGGCCACGCCGGGGGCGCCGACCACGTCGTCGCCGAGCACGCGAACGCCGGGGACGGCGTCGATGGCTGCGACGGCCAGGCTCGCGGCGTGCAGCGTGCGCTCGAGCAGCGCCTCGCCGTGGACGGCGAGCTGGCGGCGGGCGGCGTCCAGCGAGCCCAGCAGCAGCGCGCTCGGGCTGGTCGAGCGCACGAGGCGCACCGCGCGCCCCAGCCCTTCGGAGTCGATGCGGCTGTCGCGAGCCACGTGCAGCATCGCGCTCTGGGTCAGCGAGCCGACGATCTTGTGGGTCGAGGTCAGGATGGCGTCGGCGCCGAGGGCCACCGCGCTGGGCGGCACGCCGGGATGGAAGCCGAAGTGCGGCCCCCAGGCCTGGTCGACGACGAGGGCGGCGCCGGCCGCGTGCGCGACCTCGGCCAGCCCGGCCACGTCGGCGGCGATGCCGTAGTAGGTGGGCGAGACGACGAAGGCGGTCTTCGCGTCGGGGGCGAGCTCGAGCGTGGCGCGCAGCGCCTCGGGCGTGACGCCGTGGGCCATGCCCAGCTCCTCCTCGACCTGCGGGCCCACGAACGCGGGCATCCCGCCCGAGAGCACGAGGCCGTCGATCAGGGACGCGTGCGAATTGCGCTGCACGACGACGCAGCGCCCCGGGCCGGCCAGGGCGAGGCAGAGCGCATGGTTGCCTTGGGTGGCACCGTTGGTCAGGAACCAGGTGCGCCCGGCGCCGTACGCGGCCGCCGCCAGCGCCTCGGCGCGGTCGTAGGGCGTGGGGCCGGGGCCGATGTCGATGCCCTCGATGTCCTGGGGCAGGTCGAGCGCCAGCGCGTCGTCGCCGATGGCGTGGCGCAGCCCGGGATCGGCGCCGGGGCCGCCCTTGTGGCCGGGGACGTGGAAGCGGGTGGAGCCACGGAAGCCGACGGAGACGAGGGCGTCCAGGTAGGGCGCGGAGGGCTGGTCCAGCTCCAGCGCCTCGGCCCGGGCGGCCAGGACCTCGGCGCCCTCCCCCGGGTTGCGGGCGCCGGCCGCGCTCATCGCCCGGCCTCCTGGAGCAGGTAGGCGCGCACGAAGTCGTCGAGGTCGCCGTCGAGCACGCGCTTGGCGTCGCCCACCTCGACGCCGGTGCGCAGGTCCTTGACCTGGGTGTAGGGATGCAGGACGTACGAGCGGATCTGCGAGCCGAAGTTCACGTCCTGGGCCTCGCCGCGCTCGCGGGCGATCTCCTCGGCCCGGTCGCGCTCGCGCTGCTCGAGCAGGCGCGAGCGCAGCATGGCCATGGCCGTGGCCTTGTTGGCCGACTGCGAGCGCTCGTTCTGGCACTGGACGACGATGCCGCTGGGGCGGTGGGTGATGCGCACGGCCGAGTCGGTCTTGTTGACGTGCTGGCCGCCGGCGCCCGAGGCGCGGTACGTGTCGACCTGGAGGTCCTCGTCGTCGATCTCGAGATCGCCGGCGTCCTCGACCACCGGGGAGACCTCGACGCCGGCGAACGACGTCTGGCGCCGGTGGGCGGCGTCGAACGGCGACAGGCGCACGAGCCGGTGCACGCCCTTCTCGGCGCCGAACAAACCGTAGGCGTTCTCGCCGCTGGCCCGGAACGTGGCCGACTTGATGCCCGCTTCCTCCCCCGGGCTGGCCTCGAGCAGCTCGACCTTGAAGCCGCGGCGCTCGGCCCAGCGCATGAGCATGCGCAGGACCATCTCGGCCCAGTCCTGCGCGTCGGTGCCGCCGGCGCCCGCGTTGACGGTCACGAGGGCGTCGCCGGAGTCGTAGTCGCCCGAGAACAGGCGCTCCTCCTCGAGGTCGGCGAGCTGCGCCTCGACGGCGTCGATCTGCCCGGTCAGCTCGTCGGCGAACTCGGGGTCGTCGGCGGTGAGCTCGTTCAGGCCCTCGAGGTCGTCGACCTCGGCCTGCAGGGAGCGGAACTGCTCGAGCTTGCGGCTTGCGCGGGCGTGATCCGCTGAGACCTTGGCCGCGCGCTCCTGGTCGTCCCAGAAGCCGGGCGCGCCCATGGCCCGCTCGAGCTCGGTGACCTGCTGCTCCAGCCCCGCCGGGTCAAAGGTAGTCCGCGAGCAACGTGAGCTGGTCGCGGATCGCCGCAAGGCGCTGCGGCGTCGGCTCTGACGATGCGGCGGTGGCCATGGCGCTGAGGGTAACGTGCGCGTCGCCATGCTCGGCATCGACCTGCCCCACCGCTTGGTCCTGCGCGCGCTCGACGACCTGCACGCGCTGGCCGAGGCGGCGCGGTCGCTGCCCGACGTCGAGGCGCGGCTGACGCTGAAGGTCGACGAACTCGAGACGCGCGCCGCCGAGGTGCTGGAGGCCGTGGTGCAGGCCGAGGCGACGCTCGCGGACGGGATCGCCATCGGAGAGCGTCTGGACGAGCGGACGATCGCCGTTCTGGACCGCACCGACCGGGTCGTCGCGGCCGCCTACGGGGTCACGCAGGCGGCCGAGCACATCACCGAGGTGCTGCCGTCGCTCGAGGCCTCGGCCGCCGCTGCGACCGTGGTGGCCCAGACCGCCGAGCCGCTGCAGGGCCTCGTCGAGCGCCTGGGGCGCATCGCGGACCGGCTGCCGGGCGGCGGTCGTCGCGTCCAGGAATAGATCGCTACCCTGAGCCGCCGTGGCCCAGCGTTCGCCCCAGCAGGGGGGTGAGGGCCTTTCGCTGCAGACCCTGGTGATCGCCGCTCTGGCCGCCGGGTGCGCCGCGGTGCTGACGTCCTACTTGTGGCAACGGGGGACGTTGATCAGCGCCGCGATGACCCCGGTGATCGTCGCCGTCGTCAGCGAAGTGCTCAAGCGCCCCGCAACCACCATGCGCCGCGCCGCGCGGACGGCGCGGACCCCGACGCCTGCCCGCCGGGAGCGCTCCCGCGAGCGCGTGCCGCTCGCCCACGGCGCGGGGGCCGGCTCGCCAGCCGAGGGCCCGTCGCGCGAGCTGCCGGCGCCGCACGAGCCAGCTGCGCCGATGTCCAGCTACAAGGTGTATCGGTCCGAGGGCGCGGCGCGCCCCCGCTTCGGCCGCATCCACTGGAAGATCGTGTTCGCCACGGCGGGCGCGGCGTTCGTGATCGCCGTCGCCGCGCTGACGCTGCCCGAGCTGCTCTTCGGCTCGTCGGTGGGCGGGTCGCAGAGCACGACGTTCTTCGGCGGCACGTCGCGGTCGCACTCCACGTCGACGAAGGACAAGACCAAGACCGACGAGCAGAAGACGAGGACGGACAAGCAGAAGACCACGACGTCCGATCAGAAGACGACGACCAGCAACAAGACCGATACGGCGCCGACGCAGTCCGCGCCGACGCAGTCGACGCCGTCGCAGTCTCCGTCCCTGGCGCCGCAGCAGTCCGCGCCACAGTCGTCGCCGTCGACGACGCCGACCCCGGCGCCGCAGCAGCAGACGCCGCCGGCCGACCAGCAGCAGCAGGCTCCGGCGCCGTCGGGTTAGTGGCAGCGCAATAGGGGTCAAGTCTTTCTTTGCCACATCGCCGTTCGCTCCTCGGCTGAGCGAAGCCAACGGCTGACCGTCGAGTAGTGGCAGCCAAGGTGCTCTGCGATCTCCCGCTGCGCGTAGCCGTGGTCGAAGTAGGCGCTGAGAAGCGCGTTGTCTCGGTCGCAGCCACGGAAGACCTGGCTGAGGTCGGGCCGCGCGGCGAGTCGCTGACGCTTAGGGATCTCACGGGAGAGCGGCGCAGTTGAGACTGCTGCAGCGACGAATTCGGACTCACCGAGGACAACGTCCGCGACGCCGGACGGCATCGGTCCGGGACCATCGTCGTCAAACAGGGCGCGGTACGCGCGGAGCGCAGCGTCGGTCTCGTCGGCGATGAGCGTGAGGATCTCGGCGACATCCACGACCTGCCCACTTGCCAGACCGAGAATCTCTCTGTGACCACTCCAGCGCCAGTTCGCGGGCGCCGAGCAGAGCGACGATTCGACCGGGTTCAGCGCGACGTACCTCAGCGTCGTCAGAAGGTGCTCGTCCTCCTGTACGAGACGAGAGCCGAAGCGCCCCTGGAACAGGTGCCCAACCCGATCGTGACGCCGGTTGAAGGCCTGGGCGTAGCCACTGTCGAGCCGCGCCATGCCGCGCGACAGATCGGGCCGCGGCGTGCGAACGACGAGGTGATAGTGGTTGACGAGTAGGCAATAGGCCAGGCACGACCAGCCACAGAGCCGCTTGACGCGCTTGAAGGTCGCGATGAACTGGGCCCGATCAGTGTCATCTCTGAAGATCGACTCGCGAGCATTTCCGCGATTGAATACGTGATAGATGCCGTTCTCGACCAGGGGGCGGAGCGGGCGGGCCATGTGTCGTTCGTAGGCGGGGACCCGTATGGACACGCCCCCACGGCCGCAGCATGTGGCAAAGAAAGACTTGACCCCGGTGTTGGCTACGGCCGCTCGGCCAGGCCCCAGCGCAGCCCTGCCGCCGTCTCCCGCGCCGGGCCGAGGAACCGCTCGCCCAGCCCCAGCACGCTCGCGAAGCCGTGGCAGTAGCCCCCGAAGCGGCGCAGGGTCGTCGGCACGCCGGCCGTCCGCAAGCGGCGGGCGTACGCCTCGCCCTCGTCGCGCAGCGGGTCGAACCCCGCCGTGGCGACGTACGCGGGCGCCACGCCCGTCAGGTCCTCGCGCGCGAGCGGTGACGCCCGCGGGTCGCTCGCGGCGGCGGCGTCGAGCAGGTAGTGGCCGCGGTACCAGCGCATCTCGGCCCGGGTGAGGAAGAAGCCGGTGGCGAAGTGCGCGTAGGACGGCCACTCGCGGGTGTAGTCGCACACCGGGTAGATCAGGAGCTGGAACGCCGGCGCCGCCTCGTCCTCGGCCGCCAGCTGCGCCACCACCGCGGCCAGGTTGCCGCCGGCGCTGTCACCGGCCACGGCGATCCGCGCCGGGTCGGCGCCGAGCCCGTCCGCGTTGGCGGCCACGGAGCGGAAGGCTGCCAGCGCATCGTCGACCGCGGCCGGGAACGAGTGCTCGGGCGCGAGCCGGTAGTCCACCGCGAGCACGCGCACGCCCGCCTCGCGCGCGAACCAGCGGCACGTCGGGTCGTGCGTGTCGAGGTCGCCCACGACGTGCCCGCCGCCGTGGTACCAGACGGCCAGCGGCGAGGGCGTCGGCGCCTCGGGCGGTACGTAGAGCCGCGCCGGGACGCCGCCGGCGTCGACCGGGCGCACCTCGGCCATCGCCCGCGGACGGCCGCCGGCCACGAGCGCGTCGTGGCGCAGCCGCGCCCGCGCCTCGGGCAACGGGACCGCGTCCACCCCGCCCGCACGCACGAGCCGCTCGAGCTTGACCAGCGTCTGCACCTCGGGCGCGAGCACGAGCCCGTCGCGCCGGATCCCCGCGCCGAAGGCAAGCCGCTGGACCGGGCGCGGAAGCCCGACGGCGGCGCGAGCGGTGAGCCGCTCGGCGGCGATTCGCAAGGCCGACAACATCGCGGAAGCCTGTCAGGCGGGCACAGGCGCCGCGTCGGCTGCGCTCAGGCCCGCGACGCCGCCGCTTCGACGGCGTCGGCCGCCGCGCCCGGCCCCGGCTCCGCCAGCGTGCGGCCGAGCCTTGCCGCCCGCTCCGCCGCGTCGAAGTCCAGCACCGCCACGGCGGCGGCGCGGATCCGCTCCGGCGTCGGGCGCTCGTCCCACAGCACGCGTCCCGCGCCCAGCTCCGCCACCCGGCGCGCGTTGACCGCCTGCTCGGCCGTCTGGGGCAGCACGAGCAGCGGCGTGCCCGCCACCAGCGCCTCCGCGACGCTGTTCATGCCCCCGTGGCTCACGAACAGCCGCGCCTGGCGCAGTACCGCCGCCTGGTCGTCGACCCAGGGCACGGCGCGCATGCGCTCGGGCAGCGGGCCCAGCGCGCCGAGGTCGGCCCTCCCCACCGCCATCAGCAGCTCGCCGTCGATGGCCTCCGCGATCGCGCGGAACACCTCCGGGCGCTCGTTGAACAGCGTGCCCAGCGCCGCGTACGTGTGGCGCCGAGACGAGGAGGTGCTGAGCTCCGCCGGCGGGTACCCGACCCATGCCACCTCGCCGTCGAACAGGTCGGCCGCAGGCTGGAACGCACGCGATGTGAACACCGCCGTCGGGTGCTCGCCACGGTGCACGAACGCCGCCCGCGCGTCGCCAGCCGGGAGGAACAGCGCCACCGTCGCCGTCCAGCACATGGCGGGAAACGCGCGGGCCGCGGTATGGCCCCACTGCACCTCGAGTCGTAGGCGACGAGGTCGGGCGGGTCGGCGCGCAGGGCGCGCAGCACGTCGGGCAGCAGCGCCGCGCCCAGCGCCTCCGTTTCCCGCGCCAGCGCCGTGAGGCTGCGCGGCGGGCGCATGACCTCCGGCCCCACCGCCGGTCCGTACACGACCGGCTGGCGCCGCTGGCGGCCACACGGTCGGCGAACGCGACGGAGGTGAAGTAGCGCACGCGGTGCCCGCGGTGGACGAGCGCGCGCGCCACGGGCAGCGTCGGGTTGACGTACCGGTCCCCGGGCACGTTGACGACGGCCAGGTTCAGGCCGTCAGGCCCCGTGGCACTTCTTGTACTTCTTCCCGGACCCGCACCAGCACGGGTCGTTGCGCCCGATCTGCTGGTGCTCGTCGACCACGCGCTGCTGGACCACCGGCGTGGCCTCGATCTCCTCCTCGGCCGCCGCGTCCACGCCCGCCGCGCCGGCGGCCGCCGCCGTGGCGGCCATGGCGAAGTCGTTCGGCGTGCTCATGCCGCCGGAGTAGGAGACCTTCCCGCCGCCGGTTGGCGTTCCCGCGGCCGAGCGCGTCGGGGTCGGGATGGCGCCATCGCCGTTCCCGCCCTCCACCTCGACCTCGACGTTGAAGATCATCCGCGCGAAGTCCGACCAGATGGTGTTCATCAGGTCCTGGAAGAGCGCGTAGGCCTCGTTCTTGTACGCGACGAGCGGGTCGATCTGGGCGAACCCGCGGAGGTGGATGCCCTCGCGCAGGTAGTCCATGTCGTAGAGGTGCTCGCGCCAGCGCTGGTCGATGACCTGCAGCAGCAGGTAGCGCTCGAGAGCGCGCATGAGCTCGGACCCGAGCTCCTCCTCGCGCTCCTCGTAGAGCTTGCCCGCGTCGTCGGAGAGCCGCTGGATGAGCTCCTCGCGATCGATCGTGTTCGGGTCGAGCTCGGAGGAGTCGATCGTCGTCGGCCAGATGTCCTCGATCGCGATGAACAGGCCGTCGAGGTCCCAGTCCTCGATGAAGTCGCCGGTCGTGTACTCCTCGACCATGCGGCCGATGACCTCGGCGATCTGCTCGCGCGCGGGCTCGCCCATGTCGCGGCCCTCGAGCACCTCGTCGCGGTACTTGTAGACGATCTCGCGCTGCTGGTTCATCACGTCGTCGTACTCGAGGACGCGCTTGCGGATGAGGAAGTTCTGCTCCTCGACCTTCCGCTGGGCCTTCTCGATCTGCTTGGAGAGCATCTTGGCCTCGATCGGCTCCTCGTTGCCCTCGTCGTCGGTCGTGCCCAGCCGGTCCAGGATCGAGTAGATCTTGTTGCCCGCGAACAGGCGCACGAGGTCGTCCTCGGCGGAGAGGAAGAAGCGCGACTCGCCGGGATCGCCCTGGCGGCCGGAACGGCCGCGGAGCTGGTTGTCGATCCGGCGCGCCTCGTGGCGCTCGGTGCCGCAGATGAACAGGCCGCCGGCCTCGACGACCTTCTCGCGCTCGGCCTCGACGTGCTTGTCGACGGCCGGGAAGACGTCGTTGAAGCGCTCCTCGTAGTCCGGGTCGCCGGGCTGGAGGCCGAGCTTGGCGAGCTCGAGCCGCGTCAAGTGGTCGGGGTTGCCGCCGAGCTTGATGTCGACGCCGCGGCCGGCCATGTTCGTGGCGATCGTGACCGCGCCGGCCTGGCCCGCCTCGGCGATGATCTCGCCCTCGCGCTCCGCGTGCTCAGGTTTGGCGTTGAGGACCGTGTGGTCGATCCCCTTGCGATTCAGGCGATCGCCGAGCAGCTCGGAGACCTCGACCGACACGGTCCCCACCAGCACCGGCTGGCCCGCCTCGTGGCGGGCGACGATCTCGTTCAGGACGGCGTTCCACTTGCCATCCTTGGTCTTGTAGACCTGATCGTTGCGGTCGTCCCGGACCATCGGCATGTTGGTCGGGATCTCGACCACCGCGAGCTTGTAGATCTTCATGAACTCGGTGGCCTCGGTGATCGCCGTGCCCGTCATCCCGGCCAGCTTGTCGTACATCCGGAAGTAGTTCTGGAGCGTGACCGTGGCCAGGGTCTGGTTCTCCTCCTGGACCCGCACGCCCTCCTTGGCCTCGACCGCCTGGTGCAGGCCCTCCGACCAGCGCCGGCCCTCGAGGATGCGGCCGGTGAACTCGTCGATGATCTTGACCTCGCCGTCGATCACCGCGTAGTCGACGTCGCGCTTGTAGAGCGACTCGGCCTTCAGCGACTGGTGCAGGTGGTTGACCAGGTGGCCGTTCTCGGCCCGGTAGAGGTGCTGGATGCCCACGAAGCGCTCGGCCTTGGCCACGCCCTGCTCGGTGACCGAGACCGTCTTGTGCTTCTCGTCGAACTCGAAGTCGAAGTCGGGCTCGAACTCCTTCTTGGCCCGCGGGTCCATCCCCTCCGGCGTCTTGCCCGGCTTCATCTGGCGTGCGAGGCGGGCGAACTTGTCGTAGAGGTCGGCCGCCTGCTCGGGGGCGCCGGAGATGATCAGCGGCGTGCGCGCCTCGTCGATGAGGATGTTGTCGACTTCATCGACGATCGCGTATGGATGGGCGCGCTGGACCTTCTCCTCCAGCGCCGTGGCCATGTTGTCGCGCAGGTAGTCGAACCCGAACTCGGAGTTGGTGCCGTAGGTGACGTCGGCCGCATAGGCCGCCTGCTTGTCCTCGTAGGACTGCATGTTCTGCAGCACGCCGACCGACACGCCCAGCATTTCGTAGATCGGGCCCATCCACTCGGCGTCGCGGCGGGCCAGGTAGTCGTTGACCGTGACCACGTGGACGCCCTTGCCGGCGAGGGAGTTGAGGACCACCGCGAGGGTTGCCGTCAGGGTCTTGCCCTCGCCGGTGCGCATCTCGGCGATGGCGCCGTCGTGGAGCACCATCCCGCCGATGAGCTGCACGTCGAAGTGCCGCATGCTCATGCTGCGGCGGGCGGCCTCGCGCACCAGCGCGAACGTCTCGGGCAGCAGGTCGTCGAGGGCCTCGCCCTCGCTGGCGCGCTCGCGGAGCTCGTCGGCGTTCGCGCGGAGCTCGGAGTCGTCCAGGAGCTCCATCTCCGGCTCGAAGCCGTTGATCCGATCGACGCGCTTGGCGAACTGCTTGAACTGCTTGGACTCGCCCATCCGAAGGGCGCGTTCGAGGACCGACATGTGGGCTAGCGTAGCGGCAGCAGCTAAGCCGCTGGTGAGATCCCGCCGATACCGCTCTGCGTGCGCGACTCACGGCGCTTTCGCCGCTTGTCGCGGTGCCGTTTGACCTGGCGCGAGAGCTCCTCCGAGCACAGCTTGATCGAGTGGTCCATGTCGCGCGAGGCGTCCTTGGCGCGCAGCGTCACGCCCTTCAGGTGGAGGGTGACCTCCGCCACCTGCGAGTCCGCGATGGCCGGATTGCGCTCCTCCCTGAGCTCGAGCTGCAGCTCGGCGAGCGGCGACACCTGGTTCGCGATCTTCGCGAAGCGCCGCTCGATCCGCTGCCGGAGCTCATCGGTGACGGGAGTGTTGCGTCCGTTGACCTCGATGCGCATCGGGGCCTCCCTTGCTCGCTGCGCCCGCTCTGGGGCGGCATTGGACCGGTCCGTGGATTTTACGACCTCACATTGCTCGCGAATAGGTCATCGCGCTGACACGCGCGGCCCCCGCCGACCGCAACGCGCCGGCGCACGCGTGCAGGGTGGCGCCGGTGGTGTGGACGTCGTCGATCAGGAGCACCCGCGCCGGGGCGCGGGCCACCGGCTCGACCCGGATGCGCCCGGCGCTGCGGCGGTCGCGGGCGCCGGCGCCGAGCTGCCGTGGCGCCGGCCCCACGCGGCGCAGGCAGGCCTTCACCGGCAGGTCGGTGCGGCGGCCCAGCGCCCGGGCGAGCAGCGCCGCCGGGTCGAACCCGCGCGAGCGCGCGCGGGCGCGCGCGGGCGGCACCGGCACGATCGCCTCCGCGTCCAGCAGCGGCGCCGGCGCCGCGGCGGCCATCTGCGCCGCCATCGCCTCGGCCAGGGCGAGCTTGCCGCCGAACTTCAGCGCCTGCACGCTCGTGCGCGCCGAGCCGGCGTGGGCCACCGGCGCCCACGACGCGTCGAAGGCCAGTCGCTGCGCCGGGCAGGGCGCGCACGGCAGCGGCAGGGCGCAGCGCGGGCAGCGCGGCGCGCGCAGCCACGGCAGCGCACGCCGGCAGCCGGCGCACAGCACCTCGTCCGCCGCGCCCACCGGTTCGCCGCACACCGTGCACGCCGGCGGGGCAAAGACGGCGACGAGCTCGGCGAGGACGGGGTGCATGGGCACCCATGCTGCCCGCCGGTGCGCAACCGGACACGCCCGCATTGCGACAATTGACCCCGCTTTGCTCGCCGTCTCCTACGCGTGGACCTTCGACCCCGGCCCGATCCTGGCCGTGGCGGTGGCCGGCACCATCTACGTCGCCCGCTGGCTGCGGGTGCGGCGCACGAACGGGCCGCGCGGCGCCGGGGCCTGGCGCCTGGTCTCGTTCCTGGCCGGCCTGGCCCTGATCCTCGTGGCGCTCGTCTCGCCCGTGGACAGCCTGGGCGACCAGCTCTTCTTCATGCACATGGCGCAGCACATCGTGCTGCTCGACCTCGCCCCGATCCTCTGCATCCTCGGCCTGACCCGCATCCTCCTGCGCCCGGCCACGCGCCGCATCCACCGCATCGAGCGCTCGGTCGGCTTCCTCGCCCACCCCGTGTTCGCGATCGTGCTCTACGCGGCCACGATCTGGGTCTGGCACCTCCCGGCGCTCTACGACGCCACCCTGCGCCACCCGCTCCTGCACGCGTTCGAGCACCTGACCTTCCTCAGCGCCGGGCTGCTGTTCTGGTGGCACCTGCTCTCGCCCATCCGCAGCCGCTTCCGGCTCGGCGGCCTCGGGC
>DATBDE010000092.1:0-9455 GCA_036270095.1 Solirubrobacteraceae bacterium
GTCCCGCTGCACACGCTGCGCGCGGACATCGACTACGGCTTCCACGAGGCGCGCACGACCTTCGGCCGCATCGGCGTCAAGTGCTGGATCAACAAGGGCGAGATCATGCCCGAGGGCTACACCGGCGCCGACCTCACCGAGCTCGAGCCGCCGCCGCCCCCGCGCGACGACGGCGACCGCGGCCGTGACGGTCGCGGTCGGGGCCGTGGTGACGGCCGCGGGCGTGGTCGTGGCGGCCAGGGTGGCCGTGGCCCCGGCGGCCAGGGCGGCCGTGGCGGCGGTCCCGGCGGTCGTGGCGGCCAGGGCGGCCGTGGCCCCGCCGGCCAGGGTGGCCGTGGAGGCCAGGGCGGCCGCGGTCCCGGCGGCCAGGGTGGCCGTGGTGGCGGCCCCGGCGGTCGTGGCGGCCAGGGCGGTCGCGGCGGCAGCGGCGGCGGTCGCGGTCCGGGTGGTGGCGGCGGCGGTCGCGGTCCCGGCGGCGGCGGCGGTGGCGGCGGTCGCGGTCCGGGTGGCGGCGGAGGCGGTCGCTGATGCTCCAGCCCAAGCGCGTCAAGCACCGCAAGCAGCACCGCGGGCGCCGCGCCGGCCTGTCGCGCGGCCAGACGACCGTGCAGTTCGGCGAGTACGGGATCAAGGCGCTCGAGGCCGGTTGGCTCACCAACCGCCAGATCGAGGCTGCCCGAATCGCGATGACCCGCAAGATCAAGCGTGGCGGGAAGGTGTGGATCAACGTCTTCCCCGACAAGCCGTTCACCAAGAAGCCGGCCGAGACCCGCATGGGCTCGGGCAAGGGCAACCCGGAGGGCTGGGTCGCCGTGGTCAAGCCCGGGCGCGTGATGTTCGAGCTGGCCGGCGTGGACGAGGGCCTGGCCCGCGAGGCCATGCGGCTGGCCGGCCACAAGCTGCCCGTAAAGACCAAATTTGTCCAGCGCGAGGAGGCCGGGTCCTGATGGCCAAGGCCCGCGAGCTGCGCGAGATGGACGACGACCTCCTGCTGGAGACGCTGCGGGACGCGCGCAAGGAGCTGTTCGGCCTGCGCTTCCGCCACGCGACCGGCGAGCTGGAGAACACCGCCGGGCTGGGCGCCGCCAAGCGCGACCTGGCCCGCGCCCTGACCGTGGCCCGCGAGCGCGGCCTCGACGTCGAACCCCAACTGACTGCAAGCGAATGACCGAGCAACCCGAAAACACCGAAGAGACCGAGGAGACGCCCCCCCAGCCGGAGGCGCCCGCGGCCGAGGTCGAGCCCGCCGCGGCGCTCCCGCCCAAGGAGCGCCGCCGCCGCGAGCGCTCGACCCACACCGAGGCACGCCCCCAGCGGTCCCCCGAGGAGCGGCAGGGCGACCGGCTCGAGGAGCGGCGCAGCAAGGCGGTCCGCCGCCGTGCCTACCGCACCAAGGCCAAGGCCCGCCGGGCGGAGCGTCGCGCCGCGGCGCCGGCCCCGGAAGAGGCCCCGGCCCTGCACCCCGACGTGCCCAAGGGCCGCCGCAAGGTGCGCCAGGGCAGGGTCGTCTCCAACCGGGCCGACAAGAGCATCACCGTGCGCATCGACATGGCGCGCCGGCACCGCATGTACGGCAAGGTCGTGCGCAGCTCGGGCACCCTGCACGCCCACGACGAGCGCAACGAGGCCAGCATCGGCGACACCGTGAGCGTGATCGAGAGCCGTCCGCTGTCGCGCACCAAGCGCTGGCGCCTGGTGGAGATCCTGGAGCGGGCCCGGTGATCCAGAACGAGACCCGTCTGCGCGTGGCCGACAACACCGGCGCGCGCGTGATCCTGTGCATCCGCATCCAGGGCGGGTCCCGGCGCCGCTACGCTGGGATCGGCGACGTCATCACCGCCACCGTCAAGCAGGCCAACCCTCAGGGCACGGTGCGCAAGGGCGACGTCGTCAAGGCCGTCGTGGTCCGGACGCGCAAGGAGTTCGGGCGCGACGACGGCACGTACATCTCCTTCGACGAGAACGCAGCCGTGATCATCGACGCCCAGAACAACCCGCGCGGCACCCGCATCTTCGGCCCCGTGGCCCGCGAGCTCCGCGACCGCAACTTCATGAAGATCGTCTCGCTCGCGCCCGAGGTGCTCTGAGCCATGACGATCCGGGTCCGCAAGGGCGACGAGGTCCTGGTGATCGGCGGCAAGGACCGCGGCAAGAAGGGCACGGTCAAGGCCGTGGACCCGCGCCGCGGCCGCGTCTACGTCGAGGGCCTGAACATCATCAAGAAGGCCCAGCGCCCGCAGACGCTGCGCGACACCCAACGCCAGTCCAACCTCGAGGGCGGCATCATCGAGCGCGAGGGGCCGATCCACGTGTCCAACGTCGCGCTGGTCGACCCCAAGGACGGCAAGCCGACGCGGATCGGCATCACGGTGCAGGACGGCGAGCGCAAGCGCGTCGCGCGCCGCTCGGGGACGGTGATCGACTGATGGCCGAGGTCCCCGCCCGCCTCAAGGAGCGCTACGAGTCCGAGCTGCGCCCGCAGCTGGTCGAGCGCTTCGGCTACACGACGCCCATGCAGGCCCCGCGGGTCGAGAAGATCACGCTGAACATGGGCGTGGGCGAGGCCAAGCAGGACTCGAACATGCTCGAGGCCGCCACCGACCAGCTGGCCACCATCGCGGGCCAGAAGCCCAACGTGCGTCGCGCCCGCAAGTCGATCGCGAACTTCAAGCTGCGCGAGGGCATGCCGGTCGGCGTCAGCTGCACGCTGCGCCACGAGCGCGCCTACGAGTTCCTGGATCGCCTGATGTCGATCGCGATCCCGCGCATCCGCGACTTCCGCGGGCTGAACGCGCGCTCGTTCGACGGCCGCGGCAACTACTCCATGGGCATCCGCGAGCAGATCATCTTCCCCGAGATCGACTACGACTCGATCGACCAGGTCCGCGGGCTCGACGTGACCATCACGACGAGCGCACGCACCGACGAGGAAGCGTTCGCGCTGCTCGAGGCGTTCGGGATGCCGTTCTCGGAGGAGGGCCGGCCCGGGTCGGCCGCCGCCGACACCGCGGCGCAGGAAGCCGAGGACGAGCGCCGCAAGGGGGAGGCCCGTGCGCGGGCCGAGGCCGAGCAGGCCGCCCTCGAGCAGCTCAAGGAGGAGAACCCGGAGGCATACGAGAAGCCCGCCGAGCCCGAAGAAGGCGAGACGGAAGCGACGGAAGAGAGCTAGATGGCCAAGACCTCGCAGAGGGTGCGGGCCAGCCGCCCGCAGAAGTACAAGACGCGCAACTACACGCGCTGCCGTCGCTGCGGCCGCGCGCGTGCGGTGTTCCGCAAGTTCGGCATCTGCCGGATCTGCCTGCGCGAGCTCGCCCACCAGGGCTTCGTGCCTGGGATGACCAAGTCGAGCTGGTAGGAGCCGCGGCATGTCCATGACCGATCCCGTCGCCGACTTCCTCACGCGCCTGCGCAACGCCGCCGGCGCACAGAAGGAGACCGTCGCCATGCCCTCGTCGCGCCTCAAGCGCGAGCTCGCGCGGATCCTCGCCGAGCAGGGTTACATCGAAGGCTTCTCGGTGGAGCCGCCCTCGCCCGGCCGCGCGGGTGACCAGATCGTGCTGCGCCTGAAGTACACCGACGACCGCCGCCCCGTGATCACCAAGCTGCAGCGCGTTTCGCGCCCCGGCCGGCGGGTCTACGTCGGCGCCGACGAGGTGCCGAAGATCCTCGGCGGGATGGGCACGGCGATCGTGTCCACGTCGCGCGGCGTCATGACCGGCCACGAAGCCCGCCAGGCTCGCGTGGGCGGCGAGGTCGTGGCGGAGATCTGGTAGGAGCGCCCATGTCGCGAATCGGCAGGCAGCCCATCCCCATCCCCGACAGCGTCACGGTGCGGGTCGAGCCCGACCGGGTCGACGTCAAGGGCCCGAAGGGAGAGCTCTCCGAGCGCATCCCGCGCGACATCGAGGTCGTCCAGGAGGACGGCCAACTGCTCGTGCGCCGGCCGACCAACCGCGGCGAGCACCGCGCGCTGCACGGCCTGACGCGGTCGCTGGTGGCCAACATGGTCATCGGGGTCACCGACGGCTACGCCAAGACGCTCGAGATCCAGGGCGTCGGCTACCGTGCCCAGAAGCGCGGCTCGGACCTCGAGCTGGCGCTGGGGTTCAGCCACCCGGTGCCGATCAAGGCCCCCGACGGGATCGAGTTCGAGGTCCCGCAGCCGACCCGGATCGTCGTGCGCGGCATCTCCAAGCAACTCGTGGGCGAGGTGGCCGCCAACATCCGCAAGCAGCGGCCGCCGGAGCCCTACAAGGGCAAGGGCATCCGCTACGAGGGCGAGTACGTGGCCCGGAAGGTCGGGAAGCGCGCATGAGCGTCACCACCCGTCCCGCCCGCCGCCTCCGCCGTCGCCGGCGCGTACGCGCCAAGGTGCGCGGCACCGCGCAGCGGCCGCGGATCTCGGTCTTCCGCTCCAACCGGGGCATGTTCCTGCAGCTCATCGACGACGACGGCGGCCGCACCGTCGCGGCCGTCACCTGGACCGAGCCCGAGCTCAAGGGCCTGGCCCGCATGGAGCAGGCGACCCGCGCCGGCGCGCTGCTGGCCGAGCGCGCCAAGGCCGCGGGCGTGCAGCGCGCGGTGTTCGACCGCGGCGGCTACCAATACCACGGGCGCGTCAAGGCGGTCGCCGACGGCGCCCGCGAGGCCGGCCTGGCAATCTAGAGAGGTACCCTCACTCGTTCATGCCTGTCCCTGACCGCACCGTCTCTCCCGCCGGATACGACCTCGCCGAGCGCGTGGTCGAGATCAACCGTGTCGCCAAGGTCGTCAAGGGCGGCCGGCGCTTCTCGTTCACGGCCCTGGTCGTGGTCGGCGACGAGGAGACCGTGGTCGGCGTCGGCTACGGCAAGGCCAACGAGGTCCCCGTCGCGATCCAGAAGGGCGTCGAGCGCGCCAAGAAGAACCTCTTCAAGGTCCCCCGCCACGGGTCGACCATCCCGCACAAGGTCGAGGGCGTCTACGGCGCCGGGCGCGTGCTGCTCAAGCCCGCCTCTCCTGGTACCGGCGTGATCGCCGGTGCGGGCGTGCGAGCGGTGCTCGAGCTGGCCGGGATCCACGACATCCTGACCAAGAGCCTGGGCACGCAGAACCCGATCAACCTGGTCAAGGCCACGGTGGCCGGGCTGCTGTCGCTGCGCACCCCCGACGAGGTCGCCGAGCTGCGCGGCCTGACCATCGACCAGGTGCTCGGCCTCGGCGGCGAGGAGAAGGCGGCCGAGACGCTGAACGGCGGGCCGCCCGCGACCGACGAGGAGCCGGTACAGGCATGAAGGTGACGCAGGTCCGCTCGGTCAACGGCGCCGACCGCAAGCAGCGCGACACCCTGCGCTCGCTCGGCCTGCGCAAGATCGGCCACACGGTGGAGATCAACGACACGCCGCAGGCCAAGGGCATGGTCCACGCCGTCCGGCATCTGGTGACCGTCGATGAGTGAGCGCGTCGGACTGCACTCGCTCAAGCCGGCCAAGGGGTCGCGCAAGGCGCGCAAGCGCGTCGGGCGCGGCAACGGCGGCGACGGCGGCACGACCGCGGGCCGCGGCACAAAGGGCTACGGCGCGCGCTCGGGGGCCAAGGACCGGCCGCGCTTCGAGGGCGGCCAGAACCCGATCCACATGCGGATGCGCAAGCTGCGCGGCCCGCACATGAAGAAGTCGATGCCGTTCGAGCCGTTCCGGACCCACACCCAGCCGGTCAACCTGCGCGACCTCGAGGCCCGTTTCGACGCCGGCGCCGAGGTCACGCCGGAGACCCTGCGTGCCGCCGGCCTGGCGTCGCGCCGCGACGTGCCGGTCAAGGTGCTGGCCCAGGGCGAGCTGACGAAGAACCTGACGGTGCATGCGCACGCGTTCTCGGCCAAGGCGCGCGAGAGCATCGAGAGCGCGGGCGGGACGGCCCAGCTGATCGAGGAGTAATCGGGCCCCGTGGTCGCCACCATCCTCAAGGCGTTCACGGTCCCGGAGATCCGTAAGAAGCTCGCGTTCACGGCGCTCATCCTCGCGCTGTACCGCCTCGGGTCCCACGTCCCCGTCCCGGGCGTCAACGCCGATGCGGTCAAGGCGATCCAGAAGAACTTCGCCAACGACTCGATCCTCGGCTTCCTCAACCTCTTCAGCGGCGGTGGGCTGCAGCGGATCGCGCTGTTCGCGCTGACGGTGATGCCCTACATCACCGCCTCGATCATCCTGCAGCTACTCACCGTCGTCGTACCGGCGCTGGACAAGCTCCAGAAGGAGGGCGAGGTCGGGCAGGCGCGCATCACGCAGTACACCCGGTACCTCACGGTGGCGCTGGCCGCCGCGCAGTCGATCGGCTACGTGTTCCTGTTCCGCTCCTTCGGCCAGGAGGCCGGGCAGGACGTGGTCAAGAACTTCACCTTCGGGCGCGTCTTCCTCATCGTCGTCTGCCTGACCGCGGGCACCGTGCTGCTCATGTGGATGGGCGAGCTCATCACCCAACGCGGGATAGGCAACGGCATATCGCTGCTGATCCTCGCCTCGATCGTGTCGCGATTGCCCGCGGGCGTGCAGGCGTGGTGGACGAACCCGGACCAGGTGTTCAAGGTGATGATCCCGTTCCTGGCGATCGCTGTGGTCGCGGCCGTGGTGTTCATCCAGGAGGGCCAGCGGCGAATACCCGTTCAGTACGCGAAACGGGTGATAGGCCGGCGCATGACCGGGGGCGGACAGACCTACCTGCCCCTGCGCGTGAACATGGCCGGCGTGATCCCGGTGATCTTCGCCGCCTCGATCATGGCCTTCCCGCCCACCGTGGGCCGGCTCATCCAGCAGCCCTGGGCCCAGGACATCGCGAACTTCTTCGCACCCAACGACTGGGCCTACATCGCGGGCGAGTCGATCTTCATCGTCTTGTTCACCTACTTCTACACGGCGGTGACGTTCAACCCGGTGGACCAGGCCGACAACCTGCGCAAGTACGGCGGGTTCATACCCGGGGTGCGACCAGGGAGGCCCACGGCCGAGTTCCTCGACCGCATCCTTGCGCGCCTCACTTTCCCGGGGGCGATTTACCTTGCCGCCGTAGCGGCCCTACCGACGATCCTGATCAACCAGACGTCGGCCAACTTCTACTTCGGGGGCACGTCGCTGCTCATCGTCGTCGGCGTGGCGCTCGACACGATGAAGCAGCTCGAGGCGCAGTTGATGATGCGTAACTACGAAGGCTTCCTCAAATGAGCCGGGCAGGATGCGCGGCTGGGGCCGCCCGAAGCCGGAGGCGGTTACCTGAGGCGTCGAGATGTCTGAGTTGAACCTCATCCTGCTCGGCCCGCCGGGCGCGGGCAAGGGCACGCAGGCCGCTCACCTGGTGGACGACTTCGGCCTCCCCTACATCGCCACCGGCGACATCCTGCGCGCCGCGGTCAAGGACGGCACCGCCTTGGGCAAGAAGGCCAAGGAGTACATGGACGCGGGCGACCTCGTGCCCGACGACGTGATCGTCGGCGTGGTGGCCGAGCGGCTCGAGCAGGGCGACACCCGCGACGGGTTCGTGCTCGACGGGTTCCCGCGCACGATTCCCCAGGCCGAGGCGCTGGACCGCAGCCTCGAGGCGATGGGACGGCGGCTGACCGCCGTACTCCTGATCGAGGTGCCCGACGACGTGCTCGTCAAGCGCATCTCCGGGCGGCGCATCTGCTCCGACGGCCACGTCTACCACGTGGACTTCAACCCGCCCGAGCAGGACGACGTCTGCGACGTGGACGGCAACGCGCTCGAGCAGCGCCCCGACGACGCGCCCGAGAAGGTCAAGCGCCGGCTGGAGGTCTACCACGAGCAGACGGCGCCGCTGGAGGACTACTACGACGATCTCGGGGTGCTGCAGCGCTTCGACGGGACCCGCTCGCCGGACGAGGTCCGCGAGCACATCAGCGCCACGCTCTCGACCCTCCGGCTCGAGGAATCGGCGTGATCCTCAAGAAGTCGCCGGCCGAGATCGACAAGATGGCCGCGGCCGGGGCCATCCTGGTCAAGACGCTCTCGCTGGTCCAGGGCAAGATCCGCCCCGGGGTGACCACCGAGGAGCTCGATGCCGCCGCCGAGGCGTTCATCCGCTCGCAGGGCGCCGAGCCCGCGTTCAAGGGCTACCGGGGCTTCCCGGGCTCGATCTGCGCCTCGCCCAACGCGATGGTCGTACACGGCATCCCCGGGCCCTACCGGCTCTCGCGCGGGGACGTCCTCTCGGTCGACGTCGGCGTGGTGCTGGACGGCTGGGTGGCCGACGCGGCACGCACGTTCCCGGTCGGGCCGATCGCCCCCGTGGCCACCAAGCTCCTGCACTCCACCCAGGCCGCGCTGCACGACGCCGTCGTGCAGTGCCGCGCCGGAAACCGGTTGGGTGACGTCTCCCACGCCGTCCAGGCGCGGGTCGAGGCCGACGGGTTCTCGATCGTGCGCTCGCTCGTCGGGCACGGGATCGGGCGCTCGATGCACGAGGACCCGCAAATCCCGAACTTCGGCGATCCCGGCAAGGGCCCGAAGCTCGAGGCGGGCATGGTCCTGGCCGTCGAGCCCATGGTCACGGCCGGTCGCCACACCGTCCGCGTGGGCGAGGATGGGTGGGCGATCTACTCCCAGGACAACTCGCTTGCAGCCCATTTCGAGTTCACCATCGCGGTGACCGAGGCGGGCCCCAGGATCCTCACGCCCTGGCACGAGAGCCGGGCGCAGGCCGCGGCCTAGCGGCCCGCATCGCGCTGCTACCATGCGGCGTTGCGCTAGTGGGCCGTGAAACGCCCGCTGGCACGTTTTTCATCCGCGACTGGTAGCGGCAGCCGCAACGGCAGCCAGAGCCACGTCGTCCGGCCCGAGCTTCGAAGGAACTGCGATGAAAGTCCGACCCTCGGTCAAGCCGATGTGCGAAAAGTGCAAGATCATCCGCCGCAACGGTGCGGTGCTCGTGATCTGCTCCAACCCGCGGCACAAGCAGCGTCAGGGGTAGCGCGATGGCCCGTATCGCCGGCATCAACATCCCCCTGAACAAGCGTGCCGAGGTCGGCCTGACCTACATCTACGGCATCGGCCGGTCGACCTCGAACCAGATCCTGCGCGACACCGGCGTGGATCCCGACCGCCGCATCGGCGACCTCACCGACGACGAGGTCGTCAAGCTGCGTGAGGCGGTCGAGACCCACGAGGTCGAGGGCGACCTGCGGCGCGAGCGCTCGCAGAACGTCAAGCGCCTGCAGGAGATCGGCTCCTACCGGGGCCTGCGCCACCGTCGTGGCCTCCCGGTCAACGGCCAGCGGACCAAGACCAACGCGCGCACCCGCAAGGGCCCGCGGCGCATGCAGGTGGCCGGCAAGAAGAAGGCGAGCAAGAAGTAGGTCATGCCGGCTCCGAAGCGTCCTCAGCGCGGCCGCCGTCGCGTCCGCAAGAACATCCCGGTGGGGCAGGCCCACATCAAGACGTCGTTCAACAACACGATCGTCTCCCTGA
>DATBDE010000093.1:0-32889 GCA_036270095.1 Solirubrobacteraceae bacterium
CGCCGCCGTTGTGGGCGCCGCGGTCGGGGCCCACGGGGTTCGCGACGGAGAATTCGAGCGCGCCCGGCCCGAAGGTGACGTGGACCCGTGCCCCGCCGTCGCCGTGACGCGCTGCGTTCGTGAGCGCCTCCTGGAGGATGCGGTAGGCCCCTCGGTCGACGCCCGGCGAGACCGGACGACGGTCGCCGTCCACGGTAGTCGTCACGTCCAGCCCCGCGGCCCGGTGGCGCTCCACGAGCCCGCCCAGGGCGGCTAGGCCAGCGGGCGGCTCAACCTAGTCGCGCTCCCCCGGGCCGGCCTCCTCGCGTAGGGCGCCGACCAGTTGGTCGATCTCGCCCACGGTCTCGCGCGCGACCTGCTCGATGATCGCGAACTCCTCGCGCGCGCTGTCCGCATCCGAGTCGACGCGCAGCCGCCCCAGGCCGGCGTGGACGAGGATGACGTTGTGGCATGGCCAGCCGAGTCGTGGAGGTCGCGCGCGATGCGGGCGCGCTCCTCGGCCGCCGCCAGCCGGCGCTCGCGCTCGGCCTCGCGCTCGGCGCGCAGCGCGCGCGCCTCGAGCTCGGCGAGCCGTTCGCGCCGCATCCGCGTCCGGTCGCCCACGAGCCACGCGCCACCCCAGACCAGCGCGCCAAACCCCAACTCGACGCTCGGGAAGTTCTCGGTTGCCAGTCCGCTCGCGGCGGCGTGCGCGACCAGGAGGACGCCGGCGAGTGGCAGCGTGAGCCTGGCCCGCTGGGTGCCGGCGGCCGCGAGCCAGTACAGGGCAAGCGTCGGCCCGACCGGCGGGCCCACGGGCTGGCCGACGCCCATCAGGACGGCGCTCGCGAGCGCGGTCACCACGAACACCCAGACCGGTGCGCTCCGGCGCGCGACGAGCGGCAGCGACGCCAGGCCGGCGAGCAGCACCGAGAGCACGTTGAGGTGGCCATGGTGGTCCGCCAGGTCGGTCCCGATGGCGAGCTCCACCAGCGATGCACCGAACGCGCCGACGGCGATCGCGACGTCAACCAGGAGCGTGACGCGCGTGATTCGCGCGGAAGGAAATGCCACCCGCGAAGCCACTGCGGGCGAATGTAGCGCTCGGATCCCGCGTCCACGTCGCCCGCAGGAGGGACTGCCGGTCCCCCTCAGGGGGGACCGTAGGATGCCCCTAGGGGCGTTGTTCCACGCGCGCTCGCCGAGGTACCCCCTCGCCCCCCCACCTTTGCCAGTGTTTCAGGCCGCGCTCGTCGTTCCGTTCGACCACCTGCGAAAGCGTGTCGATTTCGGCCCCGCTCGTTCGACGTCGGGGTAGAACCCACTCCAACCACGAGGAGGCAGCACATGCGATTCATGGTTCTGGTCCCCGCCGACGACGGCTACGAGCAGGGCAGGATGCCCAGCACCGAGGAGCTCGCGGCGATGACCCGGTTCAACGAGGAGCTCGTCAAGGCCGGCGTCATGCTGGCCGGCGAGGGCCTGCACCCGAGCGCCAAGGGCGCCAAGGTCCGCTTCGAGGGCGGCAAGCACACGGTCACCGACGGCCCGTTCACCGAGGCCAAGGAGCTCATCGGCGGCTACTGGATCTGGGAGTGCGCGTCGCGTGACGAGGCGATCGAGTGGATCAAGCGCGCGCCGTTCCCGGACGGCACCGAGATCCAGTTGCGCCAGGTCTTCGAGGACGAGGACTTCGACGACGTGATGACGCCCGAGCTGCGCGAGGCCCAGAGCAGGCTGCGGGAGCAGACCGAGACGCGCTAGCCGGTGCCGGACCCGGCCACCCAGCGCGCGATCGACGCGGTCTGGCGGATTGAGTCGACCCGGCTCATCGCCGGGCTCACCCGCATCGTCGGCGACGTCGCGGTGGCCGAGGACCTGGCCCAGGACGCGCTCGTGGCGGCGCTGGAGTCGTGGCCGGAGTCAGGCATCCCGGACAAGCCGGGCGCCTGGCTCATGGCCACGGCCAAGCGCCGGGGCATCGATGCGCTGCGCCGGCGCATCGCGCTCGAGCGCAAGCACGAGCTCATCGCCCACGAGCAGCGGATCCTCCAGCAGCTCGACCAGCCCGACGTCGTGGCCCAGGTCGACGAGGTGGAGGACGACGTGCTGCGGCTGATCTTCATGACCTGCCACCCGGTCCTGTCCCGGGACGCGCGCGTCGCGCTGACCCTGCGCCTGCTCGGCGGGCTCTCGACGCCGGAGATCGCCCGCGCGTTCCTGGTCTCCGAGGGCACAGTGGCGCAGCGCATCGTGCGGGCCAAGCGCACACTGTCGGAGGCGCGCGTGCCCTTCGAGGTGCCCGGGCGCGACGAGCTCGGCGACCGCCTCTCGGCCGTGCTCGAGGTGATCTACCTCGTCTTCAACGAGGGCTACGCGGCCACCGGCGGCGAGCACTGGATGCGCCCGCCGCTGTGCGAGGACGCGCTGCGCCTGGGCCGCGTCCTCGCCGGGCTGATGCCGGGCGAGCCCGAGGTGTACGGGCTGCTGGCGCTGATGGAGCTGCAGGCCTCACGGCTGCGGGCGCGCGTCGGGCCGGGCGGCGAGCCGGTGCTGCTCGCCGACCAGGACCGCGCCCGCTGGGACCGCCTGCTCGTACAGCGCGGGCTGGCCGCGCTGGGGCGGGCCGAGAAGCTCGCCGGCGCGCTCGGGCCGTACGCGCTGCAGGCCGCGATCGCGGCCTGCCACGCGCGCGCCCGCAGCGTGGAGGACACCGACTGGCTGCGCATCGTCGCGCTGTACGACGGGCTGGCGGCGCTCACCGGCTCGCCCGTGGTCGAGCTGAACCGCGCGGTGGCGGTGGCGATGGCCTTCGGCCCCGAGGCGGGGCTGGAGCTCGTCGACGCGCTGGCCGGCGACCGCGCGCTGCGCGACTACCACCTGCTGGCGACCGTCCGCGGCGACCTGCTCGAGCGCCTCGGCCGCGACGCCGAGGCGCGGGCCGAGTTTTTGCGCGCGGCCGACCTGTGTGCCAACGAGCCCGAGCGCGAGTTGCTCCTGGCGCGGGCCGAAGCGCTGTAGCGCGATGATCCGCATGGCGGGCGCGCACGAAGGACCAGGCGATGGCCGCTTCGACCCTTCCCCGCCGCGCGACCTGGAAGCGCGACCCGGCGCCCTACCTGAGGATCGACCGCCGGCGCAGCCTGGGCCAGATCGCCAGCGTCGTCGTGCCCTACCCGGCCCTGTGGGGGCTGGCCGCGCTCGTGCAGCCGGCGCCGTGGCTGGCCGTGGTCTTCGGCGTGGTCGGCGCGGCGATCCTCATCCGCATGTACTCGTTCTTCCACGACCTCACCCACAACGCGCTGTTCCGGTCGCGGGCGGCCAACGTGCGCTGGGGCTACCTGCTCGGGTTCCTGCTGTGGACGCCGTACCGCTGGTGGCAGCGCCAGCACAGCCTCCACCACGCCAACAATGGCAACCTGGACAAGCGGGGGCCCGGTGAGGTGCGCACGATGACCATGGCCGAGTACCGCAGCGCGTCGCACCTGGGCCGGCTGGGCTACCGCCTGTACCGCAACCCGGTGCTGCTGCTGGGTGTCGGCCCGAGCCTGGTGTTCCTGTTCGAGCGCCGCTTCCCGCGCCGTGGCATGACCGGACGGATGCTGTTCAGCGTCGTGCTGACCAACCTCGCCCTCGTCGTCTGGCCGGTGGGCCTCGGCGTGCTCGCGGGCTGGCAGACCTTCTTGATCATGCAGGGCACGATGCTCGTGGTGGCCGGGGCGGTCGGCGCCTGGATGCTCTACATCCAGCACCAGTACGAGGAGACCTACTATCAGGCCGGGGGCGACTGGAACTTCGAGCTCGCCGCGCTGCAGGGCAGCTCGTTCCTCGCCTGCGCCGCGCGCATGAGGAGCAGGCGATGTTCGCGCGCACGCCGGTGGTCACCATCGCCAGCAGCGCCCACGCGCTGCGGCCCAAGCTGTGGGACGAGGAGCGCGGCTCGCTCGTGCCCTTCCCACGGCGCAGCGTGCTGGAGCCCGCGCCGCGGCGGGTAGAACCCGCTGCATGAGCACGAACACAGATCCCCGCCGCGTCGCGGTCATCACCGGCGCGTCCTCCGGCATCGGCGAGGCGACCGCCCGCGCCTTGGCCGTCGCCGGCCACCGCCTCGCCCTCCTGGCCCGCCGCACCGACCGCATCGAGGCGCTGGCCGCCGAGCTCGGTGACGGCGTCGTCGCCATCGCGGCCGACGTCACCGACCGCGACGCGATGGTCGCGGCGGCCGAGCGCGTCGACGCCGACCTGGGCGGCGCCGACATCCTCGTCAACAACGCCGGCGTGATGCTGCTGGGACCGTTCTCCTCGGAGCAGAAGGCCGAGATCCGGCAGATGATCGACGTCAACCTGCTGGGCGCGATGACCACCGCCGAGGTGTTCCTCGACCAGCTGCGCGAGCACGAGGGCGACCTCATCAACCTGTCGTCGGTGGCCGGGCGCACCGCCCGGCCCGGCAACGCGGTCTACGCCGCCACCAAGTGGGGGATGAACGGCTGGTCGGAGGCGCTGCGCCAAGAGCTCCAGCCCGCGGTGCGCGTGACGCTGATCGAGCCCGGCGCCGTCGCCACCGAGCTCACCGACCACATCACCGACGCCGCGGCCAAAGAGGCGGCGGAAACGATGTACGACGAGCTCGCGATCACCGCGCAGGACGTCGCCGAGGTCATCGCGTTCGCGGTGACGCGACCGCACCGGATGACGCTTAACGAGATCCTCATCCGCCCCACTGCACAGCGCCTGTAACGGTTGTCCTTCACCGACGGGGAGGTTTGTCGTGAAGCAGATCGACAGGCGCCTGGCCGCCGTCCTCACGGCCGCCGGGTGCAGCGCTGTCCTCGGCGCGGTGGCGGTGCCCGCCACGGCGCAGGCGGACACGCTGCGGTTCTTCTCGAAGTCGACCGGCCAGCAGTTCCTCGGCGCCGGCGGCCAGCCGCTGATGGACCCGAGCACGATCGGGCCGGGCGCGCAGTTCAGCGGCACCGACCGCGACTACGTGGGCAACAGCAAGCGCCACGCCAAGGACTGGACCGCGTCCGACCACATCGACTGCGCGTTCACGACCCAGGCCGTGGCGACGTGCAACGCGCAGCTCGCGATCGGCGGGTCGATGCTGCTGGCCACCCGGGTCAACGTGACCTTCGACTTCATGGGCAACGCGCCGACCGTCGTGCCGATCAACGGCGGCACGGGCAAGTACGTGGGCGCCCGGGGGACCGTGACCAGCGCCGGCGTCGGCAACAGCAACAGCAGCGACCTGACGGTCCGCGTCCGGACCTAGCACGATGGTGGCGTGCTCTTCTCCGAGCTCGCCGCCACCTCCGCCGCCGTCGGCGCCACCCGCTCGCGCAAGCGCAAGGCCGAGCTGCTCGGCGCTGCGCTGCGCCAGCTCGGACCGGGGGAGATCGAGCCCGGCGTCGCCTTCCTGAGCGGCGAGGTGCGCCAGCGGCGCACCGGCGTCGGCTGGGCGACGCTGCGCGAGCTGCCGCCGCCGGCGCTCGCGCCGGAGCTCGGCGTCGCCGAGGTCGACGCCGCGTTCGCGCGCATCGCCGCGCTGGAGGGGGCGGGCTCGCAGGCGGCGCGGCGCGAGGCGGTCACGGCCCTGTTCGCTCGCGCGACCGCGCCCGAGCAGGCGTTCCTGCGCGGGCTGGTGGCCGGCGACCTGCGCCAAGGCGCGCTGGCCGGCGTGATGGCCGACGCTGTCGCGGCCGCCACCGGCATCCCGCGAGCGGCGGTTGACCGGGCAACCATGCTCTGCGGCGACCCGCGGGTGGTGGCCGAGGCGGCGCTGCGCGAGGGTGAGGCCGGGCTCGAGCACTTCCGCCTGCAGGTCGGCCGGCCGCTGAGCCCGATGCTCGCGTCGCCGGGCGCCTCGCTGGGCGAGGCCATGGAGAAGGTGGGGGAGGGGGCCGTGGACTGGAAGCTCGACGGCGCCCGCATCCAGGTCCACCGCGACGGCGACGACGTGGCGGTCTTCTCGCGCTCGCTGGACGACCTGACGTCGCGGCTGCCCGAGGTCGTTGCCGCCACGCTCGCCCTCGACGCCCGCAGCGCGGTGCTGGACGGCGAGGCGATCGCCCTGCGCGCCGACGGGCGGCCCGAGCCGTTCCAGGTCACCGGTTCGCGCATCGCGTCGGGCGCGCCGGGCGTGGTGCCGGTGCTGTTCGACGCCCTGCACGTCGACGGCGAGGACCTGCTCGACGCGCCGCTGGCCCGGCGGGCCGAGGCGCTGGCCGCCGCCGTGCCCGAGCCGGTGCGCGTGCCCCGCGCGATCACCGCCGACCCGGCGCAGGCGCAGGCCCACTTCGACGCCGCGCTGGCCGCCGGCCATGAGGGCGTCGTCGTCAAGGCGCTGGACACGCCCTACGCCGCCGGCCGCCGCGGGGCCGCGTGGCTGAAGGTCAAGCCGCGGCACACGCTCGACCTCGTGATCCTCGCCGCCGAGTGGGGGCACGGGCGCCGGCGCGGCTGGCTCAGCAACCTCCACCTCGGGGCGCGCGCGGTCGACGGCGACGGCTTCGTCATGCTGGGCAAGACGTTCAAGGGGCTGACCGACGCGATGCTCGCTTGGCAGACCGAGCGGCTGCAGGAGCTCGAGGTCGAGCGCCACGGGATCGTCGTCACCGTCCGCCCCGAGCTCGTCGTCGAGATCGCCTTCGACGGGGTGCAGACCTCGCCGCGCTACCCGGGCGGCGTCGCGCTTCGGTTCGCCCGCGTGCTGCGCTACCGCGACGACAAGACCGCCGCCGAGGCCGATGATCTTGCCGCCGTGCTGGCGTTGCGCACGTAACTCCCGCCGGGTGGGGCTGCGCGTCCGTGGCAGCGAATGGAGGTTTGGTGGTGCTATAGCCCCACCAAACCTCCATTCAACGCTGTCGCCCCGTTCGCCGAGACCAGCAAGCGCCCGATCAGGCCACGTGCAGCGCGCGCTTGCCCTGGGTGTGCTCGTTGGCGAGGTCCTGCAGGCCCTCGACCGCCTGGGCGAGCTCGTAGCGAGCCTGGATCGGGATCTTCAGGTTGCCCTCGGCGAGGAGCTCGCTCACGCGGCGGAAGTGCTCGGGCTCAGCCGCCGAGGACTGGACGTTCGTGCGTCCGGGCCCCTCGCCGGCGCTGTTCGTGGCCGAGGCGATGCGTCCGCCGTCGCTCAAGGCCGCGTCGAACGCGTCCGAGCCCGAGCCGACGAGGTCTACGATCGCGTCGACGCCGTCGGGCACCTCGCCGTCGCGGGGCAGGACCTCGGCGGCGCCGACGTCGCGCAGGTAGGCCGCGTCCTCGGGCAGGCCGGGGGCGACCACGCGCGCACCCGCCGCGGCGGCGAGCTGCACGACCACCGTGCCCACGCCGCCGGCGGCGCCGATCACGAGCACGGTCTCGCCCGCGGAGGGCGCGATCGCCTCGACGCACATCAGCGCGGTGACGGTGACGAGCGGGGCGGCGCCGGCGATGGCGGTGTCGACGCCGTCGGGCGCGGGCGCGATGAGCTCCTCGGAGATGGCCACGAGCTCGGCCCAGGCGCCGTCGTGCATCGTCGCGCCGATGGCCGGGACCATGCCCAGCACGGCGTCTCCGGACGCGTACGCGGACACGCCGTCCCCGACCGCCTCGACCGTGCCGGCCAGGTCGCGCCCGAGCGTGACCGGGAACTCGTGGGGCATGACCCCCTGCAGCATCCCGGCGGCGATGGCGTTGTCGACCGGGTTCAGCGACGAGGCGTGGACCCGCACCACCACCTGGCCGGGGTCGGCGGTGGGCTCGGGCAGGTCGTCGCGCAGCGCGGGGGCGGCGTCGGGCTCGTTCCAGGTCACGGCCTTCATGGGGGCTCCTTTGGGCGGGGTCGAGAGGCGCGGCGGACCGTAGCGCCTACCCCAAGCCCTCGGCCTGAATGGCGGCCCGGCGCATGCCCAGGCGCTGCAGCGTGAGCTCGGACTCGGCCACCATCGCGGGCGGCCCGCACAGCAGGGCGTTCCAGCGCGCGAGGTCGGGAGGCGCGTGGCGGCGCAGCACGGCCGGGCCGATGCGGCCGCACTCGCCGCGCCAGCCGGGCTCGGCGCGCGAGAGCACGTGGACGACGCGCAGCCGGCGCACGAGGTGCTCGAGCAGCTCGAGCTCCTCTCGGAACGTGATGTCGGCCCAGCGCCGGCTGCCGTAGAGGAGCACGAGCGGGCGGGGGTCGTTGCGCTCGGCCGCGGCGCGCAGCACGCTGAGCGCCGGCGTGATGCCGATGCCGGCCGCGACCAGCAGCAGCCCGCCGCCGGCTGGGGTGTGGACGCCCTCGCCGTGCGGGCCGTCGACGAGCACGCGCGTGCCCGCGCCGAGGTCGGCCAGGGAGGCGCTGAAGTCGCCCAGCGCCTTGACCGTGAACGCGGGGCGCTCTGGATGGCGCGGGCTCGAGCTCAGCGTGAACGGGTGGTCGTCCAGGCCGTACAGGCATGCGGCCGCGCGCAGCCGCGCGAACTGGCCGGGCTCGAAGCGCAGGCCGTCGTGGCCGTCGGCGGCCAGCTCGACCGTCACCGCGTCGCCGCGCTCGCGCCGCACCGCCAGCACGCGGTAGGGCCGGACGGCGGTGACGTAGGGCTTCGCGACGCGGATCCAGAACAGCGCCGCGGCCGTGGCGAGCACGAGCGCCACCACCGACCAGCGCACGACCGGCGCCGAGGTGTAGGCGTGCACCCACATCACGTGCGCGAAGGCGGCGCCGACCACTACCGAGGTCAGTGCGAGGTGCAGCCCGCGCCAGCCCTCGTAGCTCACGCGCATGCGCGCCCGCCATACGGTCAGCAGCGGCAACGCCATCAGGCCCACCAGGGCGAGCACGCCAGCCCGCGCGCGCCCCGGCGCCGTGGCGAGGTCGAAGAGGGCGAGGCGCGACGGGTCGTCGGCCAGAAGCGCGACGACGTGGATCACGACGAGCACGAGCACCGCCACACCGGCCTGGCGGTGCAGCGCCAGCACGGGCCGCAGCCCGAACGCGCGCGTGGTCGTCGACGACCGCCCCGAGACCGCGACCTGGAGCGCCAGCAGCGACAGCGCCGCGAAGCCCAGCGCGTCCGCGAAGACCACGAGCGGCCCGCGCGGGCCCGCCTTGACCACGCCGGCGATGAGCGCGATCGGCGCCAGCAGGACCACCGCGTAGGCCGCGACGAGCACGACGCGGTCGAAGCTCCCCGGTCGCCGGCTCACCGCCGGCCGTCGCGGAACCCGTGCCCGTGCCGGTCGCCGTCCCCGTCGCCGCCCGAGATCCCTTCGTCGGACGGGGCCGCGACTACCTGCTGCGTGGGTGCAGGGGCCGGAGCCGATCCGCCGTTCCCGCTCGCGGCGATGGCCACGGCGGCCGACGCGACCGCGACGAGGACGAGCAGGCCCAGCAGCAGCCCGGGGAGCGGGGAAGGGCCGGTGCGCATACACGCACGGTGCGGCCCGCCTGTCGGATTTGCCTAAGAGTTGTGTTGAGCTGAGCAGCGGGCCCGGTCGACTACGCTCCGCACGTGCGCGCTGGTGCGGCGAGGATTGCCGCAGTCGTCTGGTCGGTGTTGGCGCTCGCCCTCGTCCTCGCGGCATCGGCGTCGGCCTCCGCAGGGCTGGTCACGCTGCCCGACGGGCGCAGGATCTACATGGAGTGCCGCGGCAGCGGGAGCCCGACGGTCATCCTCGAGTCGGGCGCGGGCAACGGCGGCGACATCTGAAGCTTCCGGAATCCCGGCTCGCACAAGCCGGAGGTCCTTCCGGCCGTCGCCCGGTTCACCCGCGTCTGCACGTACGACCGCCCGGGCACCAGCCTGCAGGACGGAGCGCCGAGCCGCAGCGATCCCGTGCCGCAACCGCGCACCGTCGCGCAGGACGTCGCCGAGCTTGTTCCCGCCGGACTTTCCGATCCTTCAGCTCGAACAGGCCTTTGAGGCGTCCCAGAACGACCTCGCCTCGCTCGTGCCCCACACGCGCCACATCATCGCGACGACGAGCGGCCACTACATCCAGCTCAAGCAGCCCGAGCTGGTGATCGGCTCGATCCGGAGCGTGGCCGGCCGGGCGCGTCGTGGGGCCAGGCGAGCAGCCGCTCGCTGACCATCGCTACAGTTCACTTGATGGTTAACGATCCGTTCAAGGCCCTCGCGCACCCGATCCGGCGCGGGATCGTCGAGCGCCTGGCCGCCGGTCCGGCGACTGTGGGCGACGCCACCGCCGGGTTCGGCGTGTCCAAGCCCGCGATCACCAAGCACCTCAAGGTGCTGGAGGAGACCGGCGTCGTGACGCGCACGATCGAGGGCCGCAATCACCGGCTCGCGCTGGCCCCGGAGGGGCTGGGGGAGGCCGCGAGCTGGATGGATCGCCAGCGCGCCCTGTGGGAGCGCCTGTTCGACGTCGTCGAGGAGTACCTGAACGAAGAGGAGGAGCACCGATGAACGCCCCGCCGATCGTGTCGCCGCAGGAGTGGGAGGACGCCCGCCAGGAGCTGCTGGTCAAGGAGAAGGAGGTGACCCGCGCCCGCGATGCGCTGGCCGCCCAGCGCCGCCGGATGCCGTGGGTGCCGGTCGAGAAGGAGTACCGCTTCGAGGGCCCGAACGGCCCGGCGACGCTGCTCGACCTGTTCGAGGGGCGCAAGCAGCTCGTCCTCTACCGCTTCTTCTACGACCCCGACGTGACCGGCTGGCCCGACCGCGGCTGCTTCGGCTGCTCGTTCGGCGCCGACCAGGTCGCCCACCCCGCGCACCTGAACGCCCGCAACACCACGCTCGCCTACGCCTCGCGCGCCCCGCAGGAGAACATCCAGCGCATGAAGGCCGAGATGGGCTGGGAGCACATTCCCTGGTACGGCCTGACCGACGATTTCGACAAGGACTTCGGCGTCGACGAATGGCACGGCACCAACGCGTTCATCCGCGACGGCGACAAGGTCTTCCGCACCTACTTCATCAACAACCGCGGCGACGAGGCGATGGGGACAACGTGGTCGTATCTCGACCTCACCGCGCTCGGCCGCCAGGAGGAGTGGGAGGACTCGCCGGAGGGCTACCCGCAGACCAAGCCGTACCAGTGGTGGCGCCGCCACGACGAGTACGACAACGGCGCCTGACATGAGCGGCCACACGCTGCGGATCGTCCGCACGTTCGCGGCGCCGGCGCAGCGGGTGTTCGACGCCTGGACCAGCGAGGAGGTGATCCGCCGCTGGTGGCACCCGCAGCCCGACTGGCAGGCCACCGAGGCCTCGGTGGACCTGCGGGTCGGCGGCGACGTGCGCGTGGTCATGCACGACCCGCACCGAGACGTCGACTACGGCGGCGGCGGGAAGTACACCGAGATCGACCCGCCCCGCCGCCTGGCCTTCACCTGGTACTGGGACGGGAACGACACCCGCCAGCTCATCGAGCTCGACTTCGAGGAGCACGACGGCGCCACCACCGTCACCTTCACGCACCGCGACCTGTGGAACGAACAGGCCGTGCGCGAGCACGAGGACGGCTGGAGCCGGTGCTTCGACCAGCTCGAGCTCGTGCTGACCGGCTAGGGGCCGCCGGCGCCGGTGGTCGAGGCCTCCCGCTTGTTCCACCCGTGGAACGGCGACATGTCGCCCGAGTCCCAGCGCTCGCGCAGGCCGGGCGTGCTGAGATCCCAGTCGGGGCGGGTCTCGGCCGACACCGCGCGCAGGTCCTGCGAGAGCTCCGCGAACGTCGGGCGGCCCCAGAACCAGTAGCCGTTGTAGACGCGGTGGATGACCAGCCCGGGCTTGAGCACGAGCGTGTGCGGAACCATCGGGTCGTTGTCGGGGTCGGTGTACTCCTGGATGTCGAGGTCCTTCTGCACGATGCGCCCGGGGTCGGAGAGGAAGGGCCATACGGCGCCGACGGAGTTGCGGAACTCCTGCAGCGTGTGGTGCTCGTCGGTGGAGATGGTGGCGATCGCCGTGTAGGCGACGTTGATCTTCGGATAGTGCGCGGCGAGCTCGAGGTGCTGCTGGTGCTCCTTCGGGCAGTAGTGGCCACGCGCGAGCGTGAGGATCATGGGATCGTCGCCCTGCAGCTCGCTGAGCTTGCGCGGGACGCGCGCGTGATCGGGCAGCTCGTAATCCGGGAGCGTGGCGCCGGGCTCGAGGCTACTCATGTGTCGACCTCCGCAGGTTTCGTGGGCGTTCCGAGAACACTAGGCCCACGCGTCGAAGGTGGCGTGGAGCGCCACGCGTCCGGCCTCGAGGCCGGCCGCCACCACGGTGACGTCCTTGTCCAGGCGTGAGGGGACCGGCGAGTCCGGCGCTGGGCGCACGGAGAGGATGTGCGGGCGCAGGTCGGGGGCGGCCTCGTGGCGGGCCAGCAGCGCCTCGTCGGCCGCCTCGCGGGGGGCGCGGGCCACGAACGCGCGCGCCACGGCGGGGTCGATCCGGCGCAGCAACGCCGCCCCGAGCGCTCCGCTGAGCCGCCCGGGCGCGCTCGCGGCCTCGCCGGCGCGCCGCGAGCGCAGCACGAGCACGTGCGTGGCGCCCTGCTTGACCGCGGCGCGGACCGGGATCGCCCCCGCGAGGCCGGCGTCGACGAACCGCCGTCCGTCGATCGCCACGGGCGGGCCGGCCAGCAACGGCAGCGCCGCCGAGGCGCGCAGGGCCCGGCGCAGCGACGGCGGGTCGACGATGGTCGGCGCGAGGTCCACCGCTGTGCCGGTGGTGACCTCGGTGGCGAGTGGGTGCAGGTCGGTCGGGCTCGCCAGCACGGCGTCGAACAGGCCGGGGGAGAGCTGCTCGTAGCGCGTCTCGACCAGCGTGCCCACGTCGACCACGGGCCGGCCGCGCAACGCGCGGCGGCGGTCGATGAGCGCGTGCACGAGGCGCGGGTCGACCCAGGTGGGGATGCCGTCGCGCACCCGCCCGCTGATCAGCCACATCGCGTTCAGCGCGCCCGCCGACGCGCCGTAGGCAGCGTGAAACGCCCGCGTGAGCCCGAGCTCGTCCAGCGCCAGGACCATGCCGCCGGAAACCGCCCCACGCATGCCCCCACCCTCGACGACGAGCGCGATGCGCGCAGCGCGCGGACGCCGGGCCAGCGCGTCGATGACCGGGTGGGTCATCGGCGGGATGATCGCTGGCGTCGCCGGTCGGCGTCAGGCGGTCGGCAGCACGGGCTCGCGCGCGAGGTCGCGCAGGAGCCCGTCGATGCGCCGGCGGACCGTCTTGGGGTCCTGGTGGAGGACCTCGGCGATCTCGCGCGTCGGGGTCCCGTGCAGGAGGAGCCCGATCAGCGGCCGGTCGTCGGCGTCGACCTCGCCCGCGACTTCGGCGATGGCCGACGGCGAGAGCGGCGGCAGCAGCTGCTCGCCGGCGTGGATGCGCCGCAGCGTCTCGAACAGCTCGGGCGCGCGGGCGCCCTTGTGGACGACGCCGTCGGCGCCCGCCAGCCGAGCGAGCACGCCGAGCGACGCGTCCGCGTAGGCGGAGTACATGACGACGGCCGGCGCGGTCGGGCGGGACTTGAGCTCGTGGCACAGGGCGAGCGTGCTGTCGCCCGGCACGTGGTAGTCGAGCAGGACGAGGTCGGGCCGCGTGCGGTGCAGCATGGGCCAGAACGCCGCGGCGTCGCCGGCCGCGCCGACGGGCACGAGCCCCGGCTCGGCTTGCAGCACCGTCGTGAGGCCGGCGCGCAGGGCCGGGTGGTCGTCGAGCAGGGCGACGCGGATCATCGCGGCACCCGGAGCTCGACGACCGTGCCCGCGCCCCCGCGCCCCCCGACGATCCGCAGGTCGGCCCCCAGCGCGCGGGCTCGCGCGCGCATGGACCGCAGGCCCTGCGTCCCGGGCCGCACGGTCGGGGGAAGCCCGCGGCCGTCGTCGCGGACCGTGAGGCACAGGTCGCCGTCGTCGACCGCCACCACGGTCTCGATCCGCGATGCCCGTGCATGGCGGGCGGCGTTGGTCAGCGCCTCGGCCGCGATGCGGTAGACGTCGCTGGTGACCGCCGGCGGCAGCTCGGGCGCGGCGCCCTCCAGGGTGACGGTCGCGTCGGCAACCGCGTCGAGCTGGCGCACGCGCTCGGTCAGCTGCGCCGACAGCGTGCGCTCCTGCTGGGGCAGGCCGGGGTCGGCCACGCTCGCGTCCATGTCGGCGACGGCGCACTCCAGCTCGTCGGTGGCCTGGCGGACCGCGGGTGCCGGGTCCAAGGAGCTCAGCACGAGCCCGGCGGCGTGCACGCGCTGCTTGGCCGAGTCGTGGAGCTCGCGGCCGATGCGGCGCCGCTCGGCCTCAACCGCGAGTGCGTTGCCGCGCGCCTGCTCGGCGCGCAGGCGCCGCATCAGCGCCGCCGCGTACGCGAGCGCGACCACGACCAGCAGCGGCACGAGCAGGTGGGCCACGAACGTCTCCAGCCCGGCCGTGCTGGCCCAGTGCAGCCCCCCTTCGGCCGCCGCTGCCAGCGCGCCGTAGGCGGCGGTGAAGCCGACCCCGAAGGCCAGGGCCAGCGACGGCGACCGCGCCGTCGCGGGGAAGATCAGCGCCGTGAGCGCGAGCAGGTAGACGGCGCTGCGCCAGTCGCCGGAGGCAGCGATCAGGGCCAGCACGGCGGCCGCGTCCAGCACCCAGGCGACGAGCTTGCCCTGCAACGCGGGCCGCAGCGCGTAGGCCACGATCGTCGCGCACGCCCACCCCGAGGCGACGGCGGCGAGCCCGAGGTCGCCGACGGTGGCCGCGTCGGCGATCAGCAGCGCGACGGCGGCCAGGACGGCCCCGATGCGGGTCAGCGCGAACAGCGCGAACCACGAATGGTCCGCAGCGGGCCGGGCGGCATGGCGCGTGGCCTGTGCCCGGTCGGAGGCTTCGCCCGGCCCCGCCGCGGACGCTGTCGCCGACGGGGGGAGCCGCAGCGATGGGACGCCTCCACGGATGATCGTCGACGACATGTGCGGAGGATGGGGACGCAGAGCACCCCCGACCATGGGGGCAGGACCCCATAGCGGGCGCAGCGAGGAGCCCATGAGGAGCGGGAAACCTTGGCCGGTAGCGTGGGTTGGCGTGCGCCGCGCGACACCGTTGTTCTGGCAGATCTTCGCGACGAACGCGCTCCTGCTCGCGGTGGCCACCGCGGTGCTCGCGTTCACGCCGCTGACGATCTCGTTCCCGGTTGCCTTGACCGAGGTCGTGGTCCTCGTGTGCGGGCTGGGGGCGATGCTGCTCGTCAACGCCGCCCTGCTGCGCCGGGCCATGCGGCCGCTGCGGCAGCTGGGGACCACGATGCGCCGCATCGACCCACTCCATCCCGGCCACCGGGTGGCGATCGACCGCGCCGACCCCGAGGTCGAGGCGCTCAGCGACACGTTCAACGCCATGCTCGACCGGCTCGAGGACGAGCGGCGAGAGAGCGCTCGGCGCGCGCTCGCGGCCCAGGAGCAGGAGCGCCGCCGGATCGCGCGCGAGCTCCACGACGAGGTCGGGCAGAGCCTGACCGCCGTGCTGCTCAGCCTCGAGACGGCGTCGCGGGAGCTCGCTCCGTCCGACCGGCCCAAGCTCGAGCGCACCCGCACCGGTGTGGGGGACACGCTCGAGGCCGCTCGCGCCATCGCCGCGCGCCTGCGCCCGCCGGTGCTCGACGACCTCGGGCTCGGCAACGCCCTGCGCGCGCTCTGCAACCAGTTCAACGAGCAGGCCGAGATGCGGATCGACCGGCACATCGACGCCGGGGTCGAGGTCGCCAGCCCGGAGGCCGAGCTCGTGGTCTACCGCGTCGCCCAGGAGGCGCTCACGAACGTGGCCCGCCACGCGGGCGTCGACGCCGCCGCGCTCCGGCTTGCGCGCCGCGACGGGACGGTCGAGCTGCTCGTGAGCGACGAGGGTCGCGGGTTCCGCGTGGACGCGTCGACGCCGACGGTCGGCATCCGCGGGATGCGCGAGCGCGCGGTGCTGGTGGGCGCCGAGCTCGAGCTGCAGTCATCGCCCGGGGCGGGCACCATCGTGCGCCTCGTCGTACCCGCCGCCGCACCGGCATGAGCGCGCCACTCGTCGCCCGGGTGCTGCTCGCCGACGACCACGCCGTCGTGCGCCGCGGGCTGCAGCTCGTCCTCGAGGCCGAGCCGGACCTCGCCGTGGTCGCGGAGGCCGGCGACGGGGCCGAGGCGGTGGACGCGGTGGCCGAGCACGACATCGACCTCGCCGTGCTCGACGTCGCCATGCCCCGGCTCACCGGGCTGCAGGCCGCGCGCCGGATCACCCAGCAGCACCCCGACGTCCGCGTGCTCATGCTCTCGATGCACGACAACGAGCTCTACTTCTTCGAGGCGCTGAAGGCCGGCGCGTCGGGCTACGTGCTGAAGTCTGCCGCCGACCGCGACCTGGTCGAGGCCTGTCGGGCCACGCTGCGCGGGGAGCCGTTCCTCTACCCGGCAGCGGCGGCCGCCCTGATCCGCGATTACCTCGTGCGCGCGCGCGAGGGCGACGCCACGCCGACCGACCCGCTCACACCGCGGGAGGTCGAGGTGGTCAAGCTCATCGCCGAGGCCCACACGAACGAGCAGATCGCCGCGCTGCTGGTCATCTCGCGCAACACCGTCGAGCGGCACCGCGCGAACATCCTCGAAAAGCTCGGGATGCGCGATCGGGTGCAGCTCACCCGCTACGCCATCCGCCGCGGCCTCGTCGAGCCGTAGGCAAGATGGGGGCCAGCACCCATTCAGCGACGGCCCGAACGCCTGGAAGATTGGCGGCATGGCCAGGGTCCTGCTCTTCTGCTCCCGCCCGGCCAGCCTCGCGCCGGACGAAGCCGAGACGTGGTTGCGCGGCGCGGTGGAGAAGCTCTCGTCCGTCGCGCCGGCGCAGGCCCTGACGGTGGCCGCCCTGCACGAGGGCGACGCCGACGGCGCGGTGGAGTGGGACTGGCTGGTCGAGGTCGACCTCCCCGACCACGACGGCCAGGACGCGCGGCGGGGCCTGAGCGAGCTGCTGCTCGACCTGCGCCTGCTGGGGATGCAGCCGTCGGTGGTGGCGGTGGGCCGCCCGATCGGCAGACCGGCGCGCTGACCACCACGTCGGGGAAGCCGCGCTCGGCGCCCCGCGCGATGGGCTACCTCGCCGACCGGTTCGCGGGCAGGCCCGCGCCGACGACCTGCTGACCGGCTCGACCCGGAGGGCGCGGCTCGAAGTCGCGCACGTCGGGCTCCTCGAGCCGCTCCGCCGTGCGTAGGGCGGTCGTTCGCGCCCAGCCGGTGGTGCTCAGGTAGCCGAGGACGGCGACCACCAGTCCGAGCACGGCGACGATCCACCACGCGGGCCGCATGGCCTCCGCGAACGCGGGGCCGAGCGCGCCCGCCAAGCCGCCCCCCGCCACGGCGCCGAGCACCGCGACGCCGACCGCGATCCCGACCTGGCGGCTGGTGGTGGCCACCGCCGAGGCCACGCCCGCCTGGGCCGGCGGCATGCCGGAGACGGCGGTGTTGGTGATCGGCGGGTTGACGAGCCCCGAGCCGATGCCGAACACGGCGTAGGCGAGGAAGAGGAACCCGACCGACGTGCTCGGGGTCAGGGTGGTCAGCAGCAGGCCGCTCGCCAGCACGGCGACGCCGCCGGCCACCATCGACGGGCGGCCGCCGAAGCGGCCCACCAGGCGCCCGGACAGGGGCGAGAAGACGATCATCGCCGCCGCCATCGGGAGCATGTAGAGGCCGGCGTGCAGCGGCGAGAGCCCGCGCACGTCCTGCAGGTAGAGCGTGTTGAGGAAAAGGAAGCCGCCGATGGCTGCGAACAGGCATACGGCGATCGCGCTGGCGCCGGCAAACGGCACGCTGGTGAAGAAGCGCACCTCGAGCAGCGGCTCGCGCCGGCGCAGCTCGTAGCGCACCAGCGCGGCGAAGCAGAGCAGCGAGAGGACCAACAGGACCACGATCCAGGGCGTGCCGAAGCCGTCGTGGCCCCCTTCGATGATCCCGTAGGTCAGCGAGGACAGCGCGAGGATGACCAGCACCTGGCCGACGGGGTCGAGGCGCCGCGGCCGCGGCGCGCGCGACTCGGGCACGAAGACGGCGGTCAGCACGATGGCCGCCAGCACGACCGGCAGGTTGACCAGGAAGATGGCCCGCCAGGAGATCGCGGAGACGAGAAAACCGCCCAGCACCGGGCCGAGCGCCATCGAGATCCCGAACATCGCGCCCCACACGCCGATGGCCTGTGCGCGCTCGCGCGGGTCCTCGAAGACGTTGCGGATGATCGACATCGCCACCGGGGTCAGCGCCGCACCGCCGATCGCCTGCACGATGCGGAAGACGATCAGCAGCCCGAGGCTGGGGGCGATCGCGCACAGCAGCGACCCGAGCCCGAACAGCGCCAGCCCGGCCTGGAACACGCGCCGGCGGCCGAGGCGGTCGGCGGTCGAGCCCGCGAGCAGGAGCAGGCTCGCCAGGACGAGCGTGTACGCGTCGACGGTCCACTGCAGGCCCGAGAGCGTGGCGTGGAATGCGTCGTGGATCGCCGGCAGCGCGACGTTGACGATCGTCGAGTCCAGGCCGACGATGAGCAGGGCCGTCGAGCAGATGACGAGGATGAGCAGACGCCGCCGGCGGTCCGGTACGAGGGGCGGCGAGAGGGTGGTCGCGGGCCTCATTGCCTCCACGGTAGAACCTAGAGCACGCTCTAGGTCAAGGCGCTATCGTCGGACGCGTGACCGGCCTCCAGGAGGAATTGTCGATCGGCGACGTCGCAGGCGAGACCGGGCTGACCGTGCACGCGCTGCGGTTCTACGAGCGCGAGGGCCTGATGCTCTCGCAACAGGTCGCGCGCGGGACGGGTGGGCACCGCCGCTACAGCCCGCAGGACGTGCGCTGGCTGCGCATCTGCACCAAGCTGCGCAAGTCGGGGATGCCGCTGGCCAAGATCCGGCGCTTCGCCGAGCTCGTCCGCGAAGGCCCCGGCAACGAGCCCGAGCGCCTCGAGCTGCTGCGCGAGCAGCAGCGGCACGTCGAGGACCAGCTCGCCGAGCTCGAGGAGTGCCGCCAGATCATCAGCCGGAAGGTCGGCGTCTACGAGCAGCACCTCGCCGAGGGGACCGCGCAGGACCTCTGGACCGCGAAGGCGTAGAGCGACCGCCCCTCCGGATGCGAACATGCGTTCGTGTCGATCAAGGGGTCACCGTACGCGCGCTTTCGCCGGGCGCTGCGCAGCGGCTCACCGACGCTCGTCACCGCGGCGGCCAGCGAGCTGCCGTCGCTCACGCTGGTGGACGCGATGGCCGTGTGCCTCGTCTACGCGCAGCACGACTCCGACCGCTTCGACCGCGCCATCGTGCGCTGGCACGCCCGGTTCTGCCTCGAAGCGCGGGGGATGGAGCCGGGCACGGCGCAGCTCGCGTTGAGCGCCGCCCTGGCGCTGCGCCGACCCGAGGCGCCGGCGGCGGCGCGCGTGCTGGCCGAGATCTGCGCGCAGCACCGACTCGGCCGGGTCACCGACCTGCTCCGACGGTGGGCGGAGATGCGCTGACCGCCGCGGTCTTAGCGTTCCATTTTGTAGGGCCGGTTGTAGGTCGCGTTCGGGTCGAGGGCGCCGGAGGGGTCGAAGAGGCGACCGGGGTAGGCCAGCGCGGTGAACGTGCCGTAGGACCAGGGACGTCGGGACGTCGAACACCGCGATCTTCCCGGCCAGCGAGCCCGGGGCGGGGGTGGTGCCGTCCTCCACCAGGGCGAGCGGCGCGGTGACGCCGTCGGCCGGGGTCTGGCCCGAGTAGTTGATGTAGGCCGCCGTCCGCACCGGGCCGGCGCCGGGGCCGTCGACGACGTCGAGCGACCACGTCGCGGTCGTCCAGCGCTGCATGTGCAGCCCGGAGAAGAAGCTGCAGTCGACGCCGGCGCGCTCGAGGTCGGCGGCGAGGTCGTCGATGCAGCCCTCGTGAGCGGGGCGGCGGTCGCGCGCAGCCCCTTCTGATTGGCTGGGCCGAGCCTGTCGAGCGCCGTGTTCCAGGCCCGGAACTGCGCGGTAGCCATGAACTGGCTGGGGCGCACGCGCACGGCGTCGCGCGCGGTGAGCTTGGCCTGCGGCCAGCTCGTGGCGCCGAGCGCCTCGAGCGGGTCGATCCAGGGCGCGACCGCGCCGGCGGCGACGGCGGCGCCTCCGAGGGCGAGAAACCTGCGGCGCGACACATCGGTTTCGCTTTTCATGCTTCGCTCCTCTCGGCGTCCCTGATGCTCTGGCGGGCGTCTCGGGGAGGAGGACGCGGCACGCACGGCCCTGCGGCCGCCTTGAGCCGGGCAACGTACGCCATGCGCCAGCTGGTTTCGGCCCCGCTCGAGGACGACCCCGAGCCGGACCCCCTGGCGCTCGTCGAGCCGACGGTGCGCTGGGGGGCGGCTGGCGTCAACGGGGCGGCAGGAACGGAGGGCTCCCTCCGTTCCAAGTAGGCTGGCCGCGTGCTGCGCCGCATCGCCCTTGCGGCGGCCCCGATCCTCCTCTTCGTCCTCGGCACGATGCCGGCGGCGGCCAAGACGACCACCGCACTGCGCGTGGAGACGTCCAACCGGCCGTACGCCGTATTCGGCAGCGACGGGCGCGAGCACACCGAGTACGACCTCGTCCTCACGAACGCCTTCACCGGCGAGGCCACGCTCGGCGCGGTCTCGGTGCGCGCCGACGGCAAGCCGGCGCTGACGCTCGCCGGCGATGGGCTGGTGGCCGCCACCCACACGCTGTTCACCGCCGACCCGACGGCGACGATTGCGCCGGCGTCGACGGCGTTCACGCAGGTCGACCTGTTCCAGCCGCGCTCGGCCGGCCGCACGGCGCCGAAGCGCATCACCAACCGCGTCGCCTACGCGATTCCCGCCGACGCGCCCTCGCGGTCCGTCATCGGGAGCACCGTCTCCGCGTCGCCCGTCCTGCGTACCGACCCGCGTCCGCCGGTGGTGATCTCGGCGCCGCTGAACGGCACCGGCTGGGCCAGCGTCAACGGATGCTGCGACGACCCGAGCTCGCCCCACCGCCAGACGCTCATCGCGTCCGACGGCGACTGGGTGACGCCGGAGCTCTTCGCCGTCGACTGGATCCGCGAGGTCGACGGTCGGTTCTACAGCGGCGACGGCACGCGGAACACCGATTGGGTCGGGTTCGGCGAGCCCATCCACGCGGTCGCCGACGGCACGGTTGTGCTGGCCGTCGACGGCATGCCCGACATCCCGCCGATGACGAAGAACGCTGACCTGCGGACGCCCAGGGACTACGCGGGCAACAACGTCATCGTGGCGATCGGGCACGGCCGTTACGCCGTCTTCGACCACCTCCTGCGCGGCTCGGTCCGCGTGCGGCGCGGCCAACGCGTGCGTGCGGGGCAGGTGATCGGCAAACTGGGCAACACCGGCAACACCGACGGCCCGCACCTGCACTTCGGCATCGAGGCCCGCCCCGACTCGCTCGCCCAAGGCCTGCCCTTCGAGATTGACGACTTCGTCCTCGAGCACACGGCCACCGCGGCCAGTCCCGGCCAGGTCAGCCTTACGGGCTCGCCCAAGCGGCTGCACCGGGCGCACCCGCTCATCCGGTCGGTCGCGACGCTCACGCCCGCGACCCCATGAGCGTGTACCAGATGCGCGAGAAGCTGTTCGCGATCGGCAACGACTACTGGATCGAGGACGAGACCGGTGAGAAGGTCCTCAAGGTCAACGGCAAGGCCATGCGCGTCCGGGAGACCCTCATCCTCGAGGATCGCGATGGGAACGAGCTCCTCAAGATCCAGGAGCGTAAGCTGCGACTGCACGGCACGATGGTCCTCGAGCGCGACGACGACACCGTCGCCACGGTCCGCAAGGCGCTCATCAGCCCGCTCCGCCACCGGTTCGAGATCGAGCTGGAGGCCGGCGGCGAGCTCAAGGCCCACGGCCACATTCTCGACCATGAGTTCGAGGTCGAGCGCGACGGGGCTGAGGTCGCGCGCGTATCGAAGCGCTGGTTCCGCGTCCGCGACACCTACGGGATCGAGATCGCCGACGGCGAGGACGATGTCCTGCTGCTGGGCGTCGTCGTGGCGATCGAGCGCCTCGCCGGCGACGACCCTGGCCGCGACGACGACTGACAGCGCGGCGGGCCGATTAGAGTGCCGGCGGCATGCGGCCCGTCTCGCGCCTCCTGCTCACGACCGCGCTCGCCGTCACCGTCCTCGCCGCCCCGGCCGCGGCCGAGTGGCAGTCCGCGGTCGACCTCGCCCCGCCAGGATCGCCGGACGGTGCGCCGTGCCAGACCGGTGGGCCCTCGGTTGCCGCTGCGCCCGACGGGTCGTTCCTCGTCGCCTGGCAGCGGCGACTCGAGGCCGACACGGAGGAGACGACGGTGGTCGAGGCGCGGCGGATCGCGGCCGACGGCGCCCCCGGTCCGTTGCTCCGGCTGACCGACACCCCGGCGAACTACGTGAGCGTCACCGCGGCCGTTGGGCCCGACGGGGCCGGCATCGTCATCTGGCACCACCTCCCCGGGGGCACGTGCGGGGAGACCGCGGGGCCGATCCCCCTCGAGTCGCGTCGGGTGGCCGCGGATAGTGGCCTGGGGCCTCTTGTCCGGGTGTCCGACGCCACCGACAAGGCGCTGGGGGCCGACGTCGTCGTCCACCCCTCGGGCGCCGCCACGGTGGCGTGGGTGGACCAGATCAGCGACTTCACGTCCCAGATCAAGGTGCACCAGCTTCCCGCCGCCGGACCACCCGGCCCCGTGTCCAGCCTGACCCCGGACACCGAGCAGAGCGAGGAGGTCAAGCTCGCCGTCGACCCGCCGGACCGAACGCTCGTCGTGTGGAACCAGCACGGCCAGCTCCAGTCCCAGCGGCTGGGACCTGACGGGAGCCCACAGCCGGGGGTGCTCGACCTGACCCCGCCGACGGACACGAGTGGCTCGCCCGACGTGGGGATGGACGCCTCTGGCCGGGCGCGCGTGGCCTGGAACCGATTCGACCCGTTGCCGATCTCCGTCCTGACGCGCACCATCGGGGCCGACGGATCGTTGTCGGACCCGAACGAGGTCGCCAGCGGCGACGACAGGCCGGTAGGTCCGCGCGTGGCGGTCGACGCTGCCGGTGCAGCCGCTTTCGCCTGGTTCACCAGCCCACAGAACGGATCCGACTTTGCCTTCGGCCGCCTCGTCTCACCGGGCGGCGCGCAGGAGTCGCCCGTGACGCTGTCGGAGGCCGGCGTCGGCGTGGACATGATGCCCACGGTCGCCCTCGACGACGACGGCAACGCGCTGGCCGTGTGGCAGCGCAACCTGGGCGGCACGGGCGTGGTCGAGGGCGCGCGCTTCTCCGACGACGACGTCGACGGCGACGTCAAGCGACTGTCGAACGTCTCCGAGAACCTGCTGTCACCCGACATGGACGGCAACGCCCGCGGGGGTGGGTTTGCCGCCTGGGGCGAGGACACTCCCGACGGCCAGAGCACCGCCATGAAGGGGGCGCTGTTCGTCCCGCCCGTCAAGCCGGCGACCGTGACCCCGGGGTCGTCCTCGTCCACGAGCTCGTCCTCGAGCGCGGGCGGCAGCGCGACCACGACGACGCCGAGCCTCGCGCCCTCGGCCCAGCGGTCGGCGGCGCTCAACCTGCTGACGCGCCGGGCGCGGGTCTCGAGGACGGGGCGCTTCCGGATCCGGCTGCAGTGCGTCGCGAGCGGCATCGACGGCTGCACCGGACCACTCAGCGTGCGCGCGGTCCTTGGCAGCCGGGCCAGCGCAGCGGCCCGCCACCGCGTGGCCGGCTCCCGGGTGCGCTCGGTCGACGCCGGTGGCGCGGTGACCGTACGGCTGCGGCTCGCCAGGGCCGCCCGCGCCAGCCTGAAGCGGAGCGGACGCCTGCGGGCCAGCGCGACGACCCGGACGCGCCAGCCCGGCGAGGCCGCGCAGGTCGAGCGCCGCACGATCGCCCTGGTGGGCGCTCGGTCGTAGGTTCGCTGGCTACCGCGGGAGTCCGAGCTGCTTCGCCTGCAGCGCGGCGTCCCAGAAGGCGGAGATGACGACGAGCTCGTCGCCGTCCCACTTGCTGGTCTGAGCGAACGCGAGGTCGAATGCGCTTCCGGTCGGCGCAATCACCTTGCCGTCGGGCAGGGTCATCTCCCCGGTGAACGTCCCGGTGACGTTGGTGACGACGGTGATCCAGTCGCCGTCTCCGAACTGCACTGGGTACGGGGTGTGCACCCGGATGTCGGGAAACATCCAGACCAGCTGCTGCATCGCCGCGCCGTGTGCCTCCCGACCGTAGATCGGGTCTGCGCTCCCGGTGACGTGGGCGATCATGTCCGGGTGGTGGACCTCGTCCAACGCCTGCCAGTCGCGGGCGTTGAAGAGATCGTCGCCTTTCGTCATGAGCGCGAGCAGGTGCTCGGTCCGGCTGGTATGTCGCATCACCGCCATCGTGCCCTCTGGTCGGCTATGCCTCAAATGAATGCTTGGTATGGTCGTCATGCTTATGACGCATCTCGAAGGGGTGGACCTGAACCTGCTGCCGTCGCTCGCTGTCCTGCTCGAGGAGCGGCACGTGACCAGGGCGGCGGAGCGGTCGGGTCTCAGCCAGCCGGCGATGAGCCGAGCGCTCGCGCGACTTCGCCGGCTCCTCGACGACCAGCTCCTGGTGCGCGACGGCAACGGCTATGTGCTGACCCCTCGGGCGGAGCGCATCCAGCGGCGGCTCGCCGGTCTGATGCCGCAACTCGAGACGCTGTTCGCCGCCGAGGTCTTTGACCCGGCGACCGCGGAGGAGCACTACCGCCTCGCGGCGAGCGACTATCCGCAGCTCGTGTTCCTCCACGCCGTCGCTCGCGAGGTGAACAAGCTCTCGCCTCGTTCAGCGCTCCGAGTCGAGCCCTTTCGCGACGCTGTGTTGGCCGACATGCTGCACGGGAGACTCGATCTGAGTTTCTATGTCCCGGCTCCACCGGCACCGTTCCGTCGGGAACTCCTCTTCGAGGACATCTGCGTCTGCGTGATGGCGGCCGACCACCCGCTCGCAAAACGCAAGCGGCTGACGCTCGGCGAGTATCTCCGCTGTTCCCACCTGTTCATCGACGTGATCGACGGCCAGCAGCCGCTGATCGAAAGTCGCCTGCGCGAACTCGGCGTCGCACGACGCGCCGCGGTCACCCTGCCGCTGAACATCGCGGCGCTCGCCGCGCTTCCGGGCACCAACCTTGTGGCGACGCTCAATGGGCGACTCGTGGACAGGTACGTCGATGATCCGTCGCTTGCCGTCGTCGCGGCGCCTGTGGAGCTCGAACCGTTTCCGTACTTCATGTTCTGGCCCCCGCGCCTCGACCACGACCCATCCCAACAGTGGCTGCGCGACACTGTTCGCTCGGTTGCCGCGGCAACGCTCGATGACCCGAGCACGGGGGACCCGGGCATCGACCCGTGAGGACCCCTGGCGCAAGACACGACCAAGAGGATGACCGCGTTCGATCGGAGCTTCTGGGAGGAGGGCTGGTCGGAGTCCTGCGCGACCAGTCGGAGCGAGTCTCGCGTCGCGCTCCCAACGCGCATCTGAGCGCCGAGATCGCAAGCATGCGCCCCGGGCGCGCCCTCGACGCAGGCTGCGGTCACGGGTCCGACACGATCTGGCTCGCCTCGCGTGGATGGCAGGTCACCGCGGTCGATTTCTCGGCGACCGCCCTGAGTCATGCCAGGTCGACGGCCGCGGCGGTGGGTGCTGACGTCGCCGAGCGCATCAACTGGGTCGAGGGCCATCTGGCGACCTGGACCCCGCAACCGGGCCACTACGACCTCGTGGCCTGCGCGTATGTCCACATCGCGGGGTTGGTGGGAGAGATGGTGCGGCGAATGGCGTCAGGCGTCGCGCCCGGCGGGACCCTGTTCCTCGTCGGCCACCGTCCGATCGACCCGGTCACCGGTGCCGAAACGGCCGCGGCGGGACAGGTACAAGTCTCCGTTGCGGCCGCGGTCTCCGCGCTCGATCCCGGCCACTGGGCGTTCGTCGTCGCCGATGACCGTCCGCGGGCCATGGCCGGCACGGGCGTCGACGCCGTGATCCGTGCGCGGCGTCTCTCGTGATTTCGCCTGGACGCGATGCGACCTATTCGTCGCCGGCCGGAATCGGCTCAGCCAGCGCAGCGCGCCCGGGCGGCGCGTCGAAGGGCTCGGCGAAGTACTGGGTCTCGTGCGTTACGAGACCGTCGGTGATCTCCATGACGCTGACCGAGCATGTGGGCACGCCGTCATAGGTGATCACGCACTCGCTCACCCAAAGGTCGCCGCCACCCAGGATCCGGCGGATGGTGAAGTGGCGTTCGGCCGGATGCCCGCCGCGTTGCGCCTGGATCCTTGACCGGCCCCTGAAGCGCTCGCCCGACTGCGGGTAGTCGAGGATCGCGTCCGCGGCGTAGATCGCGTGTTCAGCGTCGTTGTCCCCGCCTTCGGAGGCCTCCCAGTGCTGCTGGATCCGCGCCCGGATATCGGCATCACGATCGGTTGCGGTGTTCATGCGCTCGACGGTAGCGCCGCGACGGCCCGGCTAAAGCGCGGCGGCCCGCGCACGGGCGGCCTGGCGGACCAGGTGGTCGCGCTCGGCGACGTTCGTGGCCCGGCGGGCGGCCTCGGCGTAGGCCGTGGCGGCGGCGGGCAGGTCGCCGCCCCGCTCGTGCAGGTGGCCGCGGACGGCGTGCCAGCGGTGCCGCTCGCCGATCACGTCGCGCAGTCGGTCGGTCTCGCGCAGCCCGGCGGCGGCGCCGAGGACGTGGCCGACCGCGACCGCGCGCGCGAGCACGGCGGCGGGGTCCTGGCGCACCGGGTCGTCGCTGAGGGCGACGAGGTCGTCGTACCAGGCGAGGATCTGCGGCCAGTCGGTCTCCTCGGCGCTTGCCGCGTCGTCGTGCAGCGCGGTGATGGCGGCCTCGACCTGGTAGCGGCCGGGGCGCTGCACGGCCAGCGCGGACTGCAGGACGCGCACGCCCTCGGCGATCTCGCGGGTGTCCCACAGGCCGCGGTCCTGCCGGTCGAGCGTGACAATCCGGCCCTCGGGGTCGACCCGCGCCGGCAGGCGCGCGTGGTTGAGGAGCATCAGCGCGAGCAGTCCCCGCGCCTCCGGCTCCTCGGTGGCGAGGGTGAGCTGGCGGGCGAGCCGGATCGCCTCGCCGGCCAGGTCCACGCGGCCCGCGTGGCCGGCCGTGTAGACGAGGTAGAGCACGCGCAGCACGACGGCGAGGTCGCCGGGCTGGTCCAGGCGGCGGCCGCGCACGGTGCGCTTGGCGCGGCTGATCCGCTGCGCCATCGTCGCCTCCGGCACGTAGAAGGCGTCGGCGATCTCGCGGGTGGTGAGGCCGCCGACGGCGCGCAGCGTCAGCGCCACCTGGGACGCGGGCGCGAGGTCGGGATGACAGCAGCAGAAGAGCACGAAGAGGGTGTCGTCGCCCTCCTCGGTCACCGCCGGCGGCGGCTCGGCGGAGATCGCCTCCTCACGGCGGTGACGGGCGGCCTCGCTGCGGCGGGCGTCGACGAGCCGCCGGGTGGCGACCGTCGCCAGCCACGCGCGCGCGTCGCGCGGTGGGTGCTCGGGCCACACCCGCAGCGCCTCCACCAGCGCCTCCTGGAGCGCGTCCTCGGCGGCGTCGAAGTCCTCGCCTCTGCGGACCAGGCCCGCGAGCACCCGCGGGACGAGGGCGCGCAGCGCGCCCTCGTCCAGCTGTGTGAGGTCGTCGACCACGCCGGTCAGTCCTCCGACGGCGCCTCGGACATGACCTCACGGACGTCGAGCCACTCGTACAGCGGTTCGCCGCCGGGTCCGGGCTCGGAGGACACGTACGCCGCGAGCTCGAGCGCGCGTTCGCGCGAGTCGACGTCGATCATGAACCAGCCCGCGATCAGATCGCTGGTCTCCGGGTGCGGGCCGTCGGTGGTGACGGGCGCCGCGCCCGGGCCGCCATAGCGCACCCAGGTGCGCGTCGACGTGAGCGCCTGCGCGTCGACGTACTCGCCGCTCTCCTCGAGCAGCTCGCTGACGTGCCGCTGGAAGGCGATGTGCGCCTCCACGTCCTCGGGGGCCCACTGGTCCATCGGGGGGAACGAATGGTGCGGCTCCGGGCCGCCGCGGTAGCGCTTGAGGAGCAGGTACTTGGGCATGGTGATCTCCTGGTGTCGTGGGCTCCGCCTTTCGGGGCCCTTCACCTTGGTGAGCGGAGCCGGTCGGACCTTCTCGACAGGGCATCACGCGCTCCCTCCAACGCCCGATAACCCATCTTATGTAGCCCAACCGGTCCGCTTCAGCGTTGCCGAACCGTGTGCCTGGCGCGGACCCCCTCCGCCCGGTTATGATCGCCATAAGCCACGGAGGAGCTGCCATGTCTCAAGAGGAGATCGTTTCCGCCTACATGCGCGGTGGCATGAGCAGGCGGATGCTGATTCGTCGCCTGGCCGCCGGCGGGATGGGTCTGGCGGCCGCTGTCGCGTACGCCCACGTCCTCAGCCCGGCTGCGCGGGCCGCCGGCCGCCCGAAGGACTTCTACACCGGGCATCCGATCCATCCGGATCATCCGGATCACCCGGATCATCCGGATCACCCGCCCCACCCGTAAGCCAGCCAGCAACGCGCCGGAATCCGGCTAGTCGGCCGATGCGTCGGGGTGCCTGCGGCCGACCGGCGCACGAAGCAGCTCGAACCACGCGCCGGCCATGCTCGCCACCAGCGCGAGCAGGATCAGCCCGCGCACGCGGTCCAGTTGGGCGCGGTCGTCTTCGCTGCCCCACGCCGCCACCGCGCGCTGGATGGTGCGCGCGCGGCGCAGCAGCGCAGGCACGCCCACGGCCGTCCACGCCCGGCGGCGCAGCACCAGCGCGGGCCGCTTGTGCTCGTCGAGCAGGATGCGCCCCATCGCCCGGCCGCGCACGAAGTGGTGGCGCAGCAGACGGGCGGGCGTCGTGCAGCGGTTGTGATGGATCAGCTCGACCTCCCGCGCCCGCCAGGCCTGATGGCCGCGGCCCCACAGCTCGAGGTTGACCACGGTGTCCTCTCCGGCGCGCATGTCCTCGGGGAAGCCGCCCACCTCGAGCACGAGATGCCGCAGGTAGGAACAGGCGGCCGGAGGTTCGCGAAGCGGCCCCGAGGGACGCCCGGGCAGGCTCGCGGGGTGATCGAGGTAGTACGCCGCCCACCCCGCCGGCGTCTCGGTGCCGTTGTACACGGACGCGGTCACCATCGGGTGACCCTCCTCATGGGCGCGTGCGCGCGCGGCCAGGGCTCCGGGGCGCAACTCGATGTGCGACCCCGGGAAGGTCACGACCTCGCCCCGGGCCACCGCGAGGCCGGCGTTGCGGGCCTCGCCCGGAAGCGCCGGCCGCGGGAGCTCGACGAGCGTCACCGAGGGGAAGCGCTCGCGGACGATGGCTGCGGTCCGATCGGTGCCGCTCGTGACGACGATGACCTCGAACGGCACCGGGCACTCCTGCGCGACCACGGACCGCACCGCGCGCTCGATGCGGGTCTCGTCGTTCCGGGAGATCACCACGGCGGACAGCGCCGGGGCATCGGGGTCCAGCAGCTCGAGGTCGACCGGCCGCCCCCGGTCGAGCGGGTCCGCGAGCACGGGCAGGCCGGGCGGGCGCGCGGGCCACGTCCGCGACGGGCCCGGCGGCGCCCGCAGGGGCTCGTAGTCGTCCTGGAACGCCCGCTCGGGGTCGGCGGCGAGGTACTTCGCGTAGCGCGCCCGGCGCCGGTACTCGTCCAGCCCCCCGAGGTGCTGGATGCGCACCGTGGTCCGCTGCCAATGCGTGCGCGGGATGGCGGTGGGCACCGGCACGAAGTGCAGACGTTCGGGCGGCAGCTCGAGCCCCGGGCGCCACGGGAACAGGCGATAGACCCAGAGCTCGGCGGCGTCGTAGTGACCGAGGTCGCCCTGCATGCGATGGATGCGGAAGCCGTAGGCCGCGTCGCGATCCGCTTCGCGGGCGAGGAACTCGCGCAGCGCAGCGGCGTCGTCGGCGGGGATGCGCTCGTCGGCATCCAGGAACAGCACCCAGTCGGGGTCCACTTCGGCGGCCGCGTCGAGCAGGGCGGCGCGATTGGCGCGGTCGTCCCAGCCCTCGTAGCCCGGCCGGCGGGGATTGCGCAGCACGCGGTGCACGAACGGGCTGGCCTCGAGCACCGCGGGGGTGTCATCGGTGCTGCCGTCGTCGAGCGCGACCGCGACATCGGCCACGCCGGCCGCCGACTCCAGCCAGCCGGGCAGGTCGGCTGCGGCGTTGCGCGCCGGCACGAGCGCGACCACGCGCGGCTCCAGCGTGGCGCCGGAGGCCGGCGCGGCTGGCGCCCCGAACACGTCCAGCACCGGCAGGCCGGCAGGCCGGGCGGTCCACGGGACCGTCTCCGCCGCGGCCCGGTCGAGTCCGGCGAAGTCGACGCGGTAGCGCCCTTCGGGGTCGGCGGCGCGGTACTTGCGCAGCCGCCGGTCGACCTGTTGCGGCGTGGCCGCGCCGAGATGCTGGATGCGCAGCGTCGTCGGCACCCAGGCGCCGCGGGGGATGTCGGTGGGCACCGGGTCGAAGTGCAGGTCGTCCCCGTCCAGGCGCTGGCCGGGCCGCGGGGCGAAGAGCCGGTACACCAAGTGGGGCTCGGGATCGTGGCGGTCCTCCCCCCAGAACCGGTAGCACCGGAGCCCGTAGGCGCAGCCGGCCAGGGCGTCGCCGGCCAGGAAGCCGCGCAGGGCCTCGGCGTCGTCGGCGGCGATGCGCTCGTCGGCGTCGAGGAAGAGCACCCAGTCGGGCGCGAGCTCAGTGGCGGCGGCGAGGAGCTCGTTCCGGTTCTCGAGGTCGTTCCAGCCGGCGTAGTCCTCACGGCGCGGGTGCCGCAGCAGCGTCTGGACGAGCGGGTGCCCGTCGAGGATCGCGGCTGTGCCGTCGCTGCTGCCGTCGTCCAGCGCGACGACCGCGTCGGCGAAGCGCTCGATCGACGCCAGCGCGCCCGGGAGGTCGCCCTCGGCGTTGCGCGCCGGCAGCAGACAGGCCAGCGTCGGCACCGGACGACTCTCCCACACCACGTCCGAAAGGCTGCCGCGACCGCAACATCAGGTGATCGTCTGGTGGATCTGGACCATGACCGGCCCGAGGCTCCTCGTAGACCTCCCAGCGGTTGTTGAACTTGGTCAGCGCCGCGGCGTTGTTGAGGAATCCGGTTGACGCCAGGAACCCTCGACCTCGAGCACGCCCCGGCGTACCGCATCCCGTCCGACCCGCCCCCGACGCTTCAGCGCGTGCTGCAGCTGCGCGTGTACGGCTCGCCCGACCACATGGCGGACGTGGCGACGCGCCTCGCGACCCTGCCCGGCTCACGCCACGTGATGCGCACGCCCAGCGAGGGCGCGGGCGGCGCGACCCTGGTCACCGCGGACGTCGGCGGCCAGGGCGCCGCCGACGCCGCATTGGCGACGGTGCGGCATCTCGGTGTCGACAACGACAACGTCGAGCTGCTGCGCATCGACTCGATCGGGCCGGCCTCGTCCTCGAACCCGCTCGGCAACGTCGTCTGGGCCGACCTCCTCGGCCAGGCGGGCACCAACGCGCGGCTGCTGGCCCGCTACCTCGTGTTCATGGGCATCGCGGGCATCATCGCCGCGTTCGGCGTCGTCTACAGCAACGGGATCCTGATCGTCGGGGCGATGGCCGTCAGCCCCGACATCCTCCCGGTCACCGCGACGTGCATCGCGCTCGTGCTCGGCCGCGGCATGCTCGCGCGGCGCTCGTTCGCGACCCTGATCATCGGGTTGGCGCTGGCCTGCGTCGTGGCCGCGCTGATGACCGGCGCGCTCGACGCGCTCAACCTCATCCCCGACAACTTCGCCGTCGAGGCGCCGACGCTCAACGGCCTCGACCACGTCGACGCCTCGACGGTCATCGTCGCGCTCGTGGCCGGCGTGGCCGCGATTTTGGCCACCGAGACCCGCGCCACGTTCGCGGTCGGCGTGGCGATCTCGGTGACGACGATTCCGGCGTCCGCGTACCTCGGCGTCGCCGCCGGCGTCGGTGAGATCGACAAGGCGGAGGGCGCCCTCCTCGTCCTCGCTGTCAACATATTCATGTTGATCCTCGGCGGCACCGTGACCCTGATCGTGCAGCGCCGCCTCGCCCGCCGCGCCGAACCGGAGGAGTCATGAACGACAAGGCCCAGAGCGCCGCCGCACCCTCGCCGTTCCCGCCCATCGCGGACTACGCGTTCCTCTCCAACTGCCACACCGGCGCCCTCGTCGCGCCCGACGGCTCGATCGACTGGCTCTGCGTCCCCCGCTTTGACTCGCCGAGCATCTTCGGCAGCCTGCTCGACCGCCAGGCCGGCTCGTTTCGTCTCGGGCCGTTCGGGATCAACGTGCCCTCCGCGCGGGTGTATGAGCCGGGCACGAACACGTTGGTGACGACGTGGAAGACGCCGACGGGTTGGATCCTGGTCAGCGACTGCTTGACCATGGGTCCGCGTCGCGGCGAGGACGAGGTCACGCCGCATACACGCCCGCCCGTCGACATCGACGGCGAGCACCTGCTCGTCCGCACGGTGTTGTGCCTCGACGGCAGCGTCGAGGTCGAGCTCATCTGCGACCCGGTGTTCGATTACGGGCGGGCGCCGGGCGAGTGGAAACTGACCGACGACGAGCGCCACATCGCCGAGGCAAGCGGCGCCGACGTCACCGTGCGCCTGCAGACCAGCATGGCGCTCGGGATCGAGGGCGACTGGATCCGGGCGCGGCACGAGCTCGCGCAGGGCGAGCAGCTCTACTGCTCGCTGTCGTGGGCCGAGGGGCTGCGTTCGCCGCAGACGGTCGACGAGGCCAACGCGCAGCTCGCGGCGACCACGCGCTTCTGGCGCAGCTGGCTCGCCGACGCCCGCCTGCCCGATCATCGCTGGCGCGATCCGATTCAGCGCTCGGCGCTGGCGATCAAGGGCTTGACCTACATGCCCACGGGCGCGACGGTCGCGGCGTCGACGACGTCGTTGCCGGAGACGCCGGGCGGGGAGCGCA
>DATBDE010000094.1:0-7886 GCA_036270095.1 Solirubrobacteraceae bacterium
GGGTCCGCGAGCAGCCTGGCGGTGTAGGAGCCGTCCGGATCGCCGCCGGCGGCGCGGGCGGCGATCGTGCGCTCGAGCCCGGGCAGGACCTCGTGCGGCGCCGGCGGCTCGAGCTCACCCCGGTAAAAGCAGGTGCGCTCGCCGGTGTGGCATGCCGGCCCCGCCGGCTCCACCAGCGCCAGGAGCGCGTCGCCATCGCAGTCTCGGCGCAGGGCCTTCAGGCGCTGGGTGTTGCCCGACATCGCGCCCTTGTGCCAGAGCTCGTCGCGCGAGCGGCTCCAGAAGTGCATCTCGCCGGTCTCGCGCGTCCTGCTCAGCGCCTCCGCGTTCATGTACGCGAGCGTGAGGACCTCGCCCGTGCGCCAGTCCTGGACGATGCACGGGACGAGCCCTCGCTCGTCGTAGCTGATCTCGTCGTCGGTCACGCGGCTGGACGGTACACAGTCACCACCGCTGCTCCGCCCAGCCCGATGTTGTGCTGGATGCCGGTGGTCGCGGCGCCTCGTAGGTGATGAGCTCGTTGGCCGAGAACCAGTCGTGCAGCTCGACGACGTGGGCCTCCTGCGGGCCGGCCTGCGCCTCCTCGTAGGCGCGGTTGGCGGCCTCGCGGCTCATGTCGCAGCCGACGATCTTGATGCAGCTCTCGTCCTCGAACGAGCTGCGCAGGTCGGTGACCATGGCCTGGCCGGCGATCTCGATCGCGCGGTCGCCGAGGCCGTGCTCGTCGACGAAGCGCTCGGACGCGATCACCGCAGCGGCCGCGCCGTCCGAGGTGGGCGAGCACTGCAGCTTGGTCAGCGGCTCGTGGATGACCTTGGCCTGCTTGATCTCGTCCAGCGTGTACTCGTCCTGGAACTGGGCGTACGGGTTGTTGACCGAGTGGCGGTGGTTCTTCCAGCCGATCCAGGCGAAGTGGTCGGGATTCGACCCGAAGCGCTCCATGTGCTCGCGGCCCGCGTTGCCGAACATCTGCGGCGCGGGCGGGCTCGATTCGGGCTCGCGCAGCGCGAACATGGCCAGCGCGTGCTTGTCGACCGGGTTCGTGCGGTCGGTGTACTTCACGCCCAGCGAGCCCCGCTCCATCTTCTCGAAGCCGAGCGCGAGCACGCAGTCGGCCAGGCCGCCCCTGATCGCCTGGCGGGCCATGAACAGGGCGGTGGACCCGGTCGAGCAGTTGTTGTTCACGTTGATGACCGAGATGCCGGTGAGGCCGAGCCCGTACACCCCGCGCTGCCCGCTGGTGCTGTCGCCGTAGCAGTAGCCGACGTAGGCCTGCTCGATCGCGTCGTACGCGATCCCCGCGTCCTCGAGCGCCTTCGTGCCGGCCTCGCGGGCCATGTCGGGGTAGTCCCACTCGCGCCTTCCCGGCTTCTCGAACTTCGTCATCCCGACGCCGACGACGTACGTGCGATTGCTCATGCTGGGGATTCTGCCGTTTCGTGCGTTTGGGGTGCCGGTTGGCTGGAAAGCCCGGAGTGATGGCCGACAAACGCCCCATCCACGGCATCACCACCAGCCCGCGCGGCAACCCGGCCGTCGAGAAGGTCGACTACGAGCGCGGGCTGGCGAAGCTCGCCCGCATCGTCGGCAACTAGGCCGTCAGGAGAACCCCCACCTGCGCGACGATCGCCGCCGGCTCGACGTCGAGCCGGCGCGCGGTCACGCGTAGCGTCCGGTGCCCGGCGGCCAGGAGCGCGGCGTCGCGCTTGCGGTCGCGCTCGAACGCGGCTCGCGTTCCATGGGTCGCGAAGCCGTCGAGCTCGACGATCAGTCGTTCCTTGCGCCACACGACATCGACCTCAAAACCAGCGACGAGGGTGTTGAGCGTGGGTCTCGGCAGCCCGGCTTGGGCGATGAGCGTCAGGAACCGGCGCTCGAGCTCGCTCTTCGTCCGGGCGGACTGGGGGTCGTAGACGCTCAGTGCTCGTTGGAGCGCGCGGCCCCCGGGGTGACCGTTCGCCCGTGTGAGCAGCTCGCGGATCGGCCGCGTGTCGATCAGTCCTCTTCGCTCGGCTTCCTCCAGCGCGCGAACGACGGCATCGAGAGGGGTGAGGGATGCGAGGTCGAGGAGCGTCCGCGGGAGGCTGGTGGTCGGGATGTGGTCGTGGGTGGTCCTGTCGGTTTCGGCGAGGATGGCCCGGTGAGGGTGATGCCGGGCCGGTGGTGGCTCGCCTTGCGTCCGGTGGTCACGTCGAAGCGGGTCTGCGCCGTCGGGCGGATGCCCCAGAGCGCCGCCGCTGACCGGTGGCTCAGGACCGCTCCGGGCCCACACGCGAGCACCGCCGCCAACCAATGCCCTCTCCGCTCGATCGCGCGATGGCCGACAGCGAAAACACCGCGATGAAGGGGGAGCAGCCGCCCGACCGCCACGCGTCTGTGGATCGCGCTGGCGCTCAGGCCGAGCGCGAGCAGCTGCCGTCTGGCCACCACCCCGTACTGCCGGGACGCGAGCTCGGCCAGCGCTTGGTCGGGGGGTTTGTGTTCTTTGGCCCGGTATTCGGGCTCAACTGCACACACCCCCCGAGACTGCCGCCGAAACTGTTGCGTGAGACCCCTGGTCTGCAAAGGAAGGGTGCGCCTGGTCCAGGTACCAGCCGAAGCTTCGGTCGATGATGCGCTGGTTGGACATCGCCCGCAGCAGGACGGTCAGGACGCGGGGCGGGAGGGCTGGGATCAGGCGCTGGAGCTGCAGCGCGCGGCGAAACGCGCGCTCGTGGCGGGCGGAGAACGCCGCGTAGCGCTCGAGCGCCCGCTCGCGCGACTGGGCGCCCGCCAGCACATCGCGCAGCTCGCGACCGCACGCGATCCCGAAGTAGAACGCCGTCCGGATGCCCTCCCCGGACAGCGGGAAGCAGTGGCCGGCGCTGTCGCCGACGAAGAAGACGCCGTCCTCGGTGGCGTCTCGAAGCCGGTGCGGGAACCAGTTGCCCTGGTAGCGCACGGGCGGGTAGTCGAGCCGCTCGGCCAGCGCGACGGTCGGCTCCTTGACGTGGTCGCGCGGCTCGTATGAGCCCGCGCCCACCCGCTGCTCGCCGTCGGCGGGCACGCGCCACAGATAGCCGCTGGGCACGAGCGAGCGCTCGATCCACACGTCGAGGTCCTCGCCGCCCGGGCCGTGCGGGTGCACCTCCAGGCCGCGCGACAGCGGCGCGTCGGGCGGCTGGTAGCCGGACGTGGCGAGCACCCGCCGCCAGCCGAGAGCGTCCACGACCACGCCGCCCGAGACCACGCCCCGGTCGGTGACGACACAAACGTCCGACCCACCCTCATTCGTTGCGCCGTTCTCCCGCCCGACGACCTTCGCGGTCTCGAAGCGAGCGCCGCCACATTGGTCCCACAATGCAAGACACAGCGCCCGGTAGTCAAACGACGACCACGACCACGGCAGGCGGTAGCGGTAGGACCCGAACGGGGTGGAGAAGCGCATGCACGGGATCTCCTGGCGGATCGCCGCCGCGACGCCCATCGCCTGCAGCCACACGGTCGGCGCCGCGCAGGCCGAGGTGGCGCGCTCGCCGATCTCGTAACGGTCCAGGACCACCACCGAAGCCCCGGACGACGCGAGCTCGCGCGCAACCGAGAGCCCCGCGAACGACGCGCCGCACACGAGGACGTCGGCGCGCACGCCGTCCAGCGACGTGCGCTCCGCGCCGCGCTTGGTTGCCCGGACCGTCATCGACCACGCAGGGTAAGGGCCACGGCCTGGCCGAGCTCGACCGCGTTGAGCTCCGTGCGCCGCCCGAGCACGTCGTAGCCGACGCGCTCGATCCGCTCCAGCACGCGCACGTAGACGGCCCGGGCCAGGCGGATGGCCGGGCGCACGCGGCCGTCGGTAGCGGCCACCGCCGGCTCCGTGGCCGCGAACAGGTTGCGGGCGCGGTCGACCTCGCCGGCCACCAGTGAGCGCAGTCGCGGCGAGGCCGAGCGGCGCGCGAGCTCGGGCTCTCCCGCATCAGGCAGGTAGACGCGGTCCAGCACCCAGTCCTCGCGCACGTCGCGGATGAAGTTCGTGAGCTGGAACGCCTTGCCCAGCGCTCCGAAGGCGTCGCGGTCGGCTGGCGGCGCGCCCAGCAGCGGGGCCATGATCCGGCCCACCGACCCCGCCGAGCCGTCCATGTAGCGGTCAAGCTCGTCCGCGGTGGCGATCCGCACCCGGCCGCAGTCGACCCGCATCGAACGCATGTAGACCCGCAGCTCGTCCAGCGGCAGGTCGTGGCGCGAGCCCGCGTCGACCAGCGCCGCGATCACCGGGTGGTCCGAGCTCCCGCGCTGCAGGCCGGTCGCCAGCGCGCCCTCCCACGCGTCCAGCGCCGCCAGGCGGGCGGCGGGATCGCTCGGCCGCCGCGGCCCGTCGACCAGCTCGTCGGCCCCACGCACGAACCCGTAGAGCGCGTGCACGGCCGGGCGCACGTCGGGCGGCAGCCGGCGCGTGGCCCAGTAGTACGTCGGGTCGTGGCGGCGGTGGATGCGCCGGCACAGCTCGTAGGACCCGTTGAGGTCCGTGGGTAGGGTCGTCATCGAGGGCCTAAGCATCGCGATGGGATCGATACTCGACAAGCGGTTGGTGTGGATCACCGGCAAGGGCGGCGTCGGCAAGAGCACCGTGGCCGCCGCGCTGGGCATGGCCGGCGCCCGCCGGGGCAAGCGCACGATCGTGTGCGAGGTCGGCGCGCAGGAGCGGCTCTCGCGCCTGTTCCGCCGCCAGGGCGTGGCCGGCGACGAGACCCTGCTGACCGACGAGCTGTGGGCGACATCGATCGATCCCCAGGCGGCGCTGCGCGAATGGCTCGGCACCCAGGTGGGCGGCACGCTGGCTCGGGCGCTGAACTCGGCCAGCGCGTTCCAGTACTTCGTGGCCGCCGCGCCCGGGGCCAAGGAGCTCGTCACCGTGACCAAGGTGTGGGAGCTCGGGCAGGACAGCCGCTGGAAGCGCAGCGCGCGCGGGTACGACCTCGTCGTGGTCGACGCCCCCGCCTCCGGACATGGCGTGAGCATGCTGCGCACGCCCAAGACGTTCGCCGACCTCGCCCGTATCGGCCCCATCCACAAGCAGGCCGACGTGGTGTGGAAGTCGCTGCGCGACCGCCGCAACACCGGCTACGTCGCCGTGGCCCTCCCCGAGGAGATGCCGGTGACCGAGACGCTGGAGCTCGACCGCACGCTGGCCGACCAGGTCGGGCGGCGCCTCGACGTCGTGGTCGTCAACGGCGTCTACCCGCGCCGCTTCAACGGCGCCGAGCTCGACAGCATCCGGGCCAGCGCCGGCAACGGTCGCTCGCGGGCGACGATCGGCGCGCTGCGCGCGGCCGGCGTCGAGGCCGAGCGCCACCGGACCCAGCAGAGCGAGGTCGGCCGCCTGCGCCGGCGCCTGCGCGGCAGCAGCGACGCCACCGTGGTGACGCTCCCGTACCTGTTCGAGCCCGAGATCGAGCTCGAGGGCGTCGACCGGCTCGGGCGCGAGCTGGAGCGCAAGCTGTGAGGGCGGTCGCCACCTCGCAGCCCACGGCCACCGACGCCGGCATGCGGGCGCTGGAGGCCGGCGGCAACGCCGCCGACGCCGCGCTGGCCGCGGCCGCCGCGCTGTGCGTGACCGAGCCGATGATGACCGGCCCCGGCGGCGACGCGTTCGCCATCGTGTGGACGCCGGACGGGCGCGCCGAGGGCCTGGACGCCTCCGGCCCCGCCCCGGCCGGCGCGCCGGCCGACGCGGCGCTCGCGATCGACGGCCCGACCGCGGTCACCGTGCCCGGCGCGGTCGCCGGCTGGGCAGCGCTGGCCGAGCGCCACGGCCGCCTCGGCCTGGACCGCGCGCTCCGCGACGCCATCGACCTGGCCGACGACGGCTTCGAGGTGCAGCCCCGCTGCGCGAGCTACTGGCAGCAGGCCCCGAAGCTCCCCGACGGCTACGCGCCCGCGCCACAGACCGGCGACTGGGTGCGCCTGCCCGCGCTCGGGGAGAGCCTGCGCGCCGTCGCCGAGCAGGGCCCGGACGCGTTCTACCGCGGCCCGATCGCGCGGGCGATCGCCGCCGCCTCGTGGCTCGAGGAGGACGACCTCGCCGGCTACGCGCCGCGCTGGGTCGAGCCCCTGCGCGGCACCTACCGCAACGTCGCGGTCCTCGAGCTGCCGCCGCCGACCCAGGGGATCGCCGCGCTGGAGGGGCTTGCGCTGCTCGAGGGCTTCGAGCCCACACTGCCCGCCCAGGTCGCGTGCGTGCGGCTGGCGCTGGCGGACGCGTTCGAGCGCGTGCGCGACGGGGCCGAGGTGCGCGACCTGCTCGACCCCGCCTTCCTCGAGCGGCGCCGCGACGCGGTGACGCCCGTACTCACCGAGCCTCAGGGCAGCACCGTCTACCTGTGCGCGCTGGACGACGACGGCACGGCGGTCTCGTACATCCAGAGCCTGTTCGAGGGCTTCGGCGCCGGTCTGGAGGCGCCCGGCACCGGCGTCGTCCTGCACAACCGCGGCGCCGGCTTCGCGGTCGGCGGCAAGGTCGAGCCCGGTCGGCGCCCGTACCACACGATCATCACCGGGCTGCTCCTGACCGCCGAGGGCGCGCTGCTCGGCCCGTTCGGCGTCATGGGCGGGTTCTTCCAGGCTCAGGGCCACCTGCAGCTGGTCAGCGCCCTGGTCGACGACGGCCTCGACCCGCAGGCCGCGCTGGAGCGCCCGCGCTTCCGCGTGGACGGCGACCAGGTCGCGCTCGAGCCCGCGCTGGCCGAGCGGGCGGCCGAGCTGCCCGGGGCCTACGTCGACACCGACGTGCGCCGCTTCGGCGGCGGCCAGGCGATCGTCGTGGACGCCGACGGATCGGTCAGCGCGGGCTCGGACCCGCGCAAGGACGGCTACGCCGCCGTGGCCTGACGCATCTCCGCCAGCCCGGTGGCCTGGTCCTTGACCGGCTGGTAGCCGAGGTCGGACCGGGCGCGGGAGATGTCGATCGTGCACTCCATGCCCGACGCCCACACGGCGAAGCGGGTCAGCGGCGGGTGGCCTGGGCGCTTGAGCCGTCGCCACGCGCCCTCGGACGCCGCGGCCAGGGCCTTGGCGACCCCGAGCGGGATCGTCTTGTCCGGGGTGCGCACGCCCTGGGTGGCGATCATCGTGCTCACGAAGTCCTTGAACACCACCGGGTCGCCGTCGGTGACGAAGTAGACGCTGCCCGCAGGCGCCTTGGTCGCGCCCAGCCACAGCCCCTCGACGGTGTTGTCGACGTGGGTGATGGCGGACAGGTGGGTGCCGCCGCCGATCCAGCGGAACTGGCCCGAGTCGACGAGCTCGACCAAGAGCGGCAGCAGCGTGGCGTCGCCCTTGCCCCACACGAACCGGGGCCGGATGGCCACGGTCTCGAGGCCGTTGTCGTTGGCGGCGCGCACGGCCAGCTCGGCCCTGGCCTTGGTGGCCGGGTAGAGCGCGGGCGAGTCGGGCCGCAGGGGCGTGTCCTCGTTGACGTCGACCAGCGCCTGCCCGGCCATCAGCGCCGCCTCGGTGCTCACGTGTACGACCCGGCGCGCGCCGGCGTCGCGGGCGGCCGCGAGCACGTTCTCGGTGCCGTGGACGTTGATGCGCTCGAACTCCTCGGGCTCGCCCCAGTCGTCGGCCTTGGCCGCGGCGTGGAAGACGGCCTCGACCCCGTCGGCGCCCTCGCGCAGGGCAGGCAAATCGTCCAGGTCGCCGGTCACCGGCTCGGCGCCGCGGTCGCGCACGGTCGCGGACGCGCCCTCTGAGCGCGCGAGCGCGCGCACAGCCCAGCCCTCGGCGCGGAGCCGCGCGATCAGGCGGCCGCCGATGAAGCCCGACCCCCCGGTGACGAATGCGGTGGGCATGCCGCGAAGCTACTCGATCCCCAGCCGGTCCAGCAGGGCGTCGTCGGCGCGCCAGCGGCG
>DATBDE010000095.1:0-5473 GCA_036270095.1 Solirubrobacteraceae bacterium
CGGGCGAGGCCGAGGGCCTGCGGCGGGTGATGTCCAAGCGCCGCTCGGACGCGGCGATGGAGGAGTACCACCGGCGCTTCGTGGCCGGGGCGCAGGACAAGCACGCCGACGTCGAGGACGCCCTGGCCGAGCGCGTGTGGGACATGGTCAAGGGCTTCTCCGGCTTCGGCTTCCCCAAAGCCCACGGCGCCGCCTTCGGCCTGCTCGCGTACCAGTCGACGTGGCTGCGGGTCCACTACGGCCCCGAGTTCCTGGCCGCCTTGCTCAACGAGCAGCCGATGGGCTTCTACCCGCCCGACTCGCTGGCCCACGAGGCCAAGCGCCGTGGCCTGGCCATGCTCCCGGTCGACGTCAACCGCAGCCGTGTCGACTGTTACGTCGAGGACGGCGCCGTGCGGCTGGGGCTGCGCTACGTGACCGGCCTGCGGCGCGAGGACGCCGATGCGGTGGCCGCCCACGCGCCCTACGCCTCCCCGGGCGACTTCGCCGCCCGCTCGGGGCTCGGGCGCCCCGGCCTGGCGGCGCTGGCCTGGGCCGGCGCGGTGGACGCGCTGGCCGGCGACCGCCGCGCGGCGCTGTGGCAGCTCGGCGTCGCCGCGCCGGGCGAGCGGATGGACGGTGGCACCCAGCTGGCGTTGCCGCTCGACCTCCCCGCCGCGCCGCGACTGCGCGAGCTCAGCGACTGGGAGTCGCTGCTGGCCGACTATGGGACCACCGGCGTGACCCTGGGCACCCACGCGCTCGAGCTCCTGCGCCCCTCGCTGCCCGCCGACGCGGTCACGAGCGCCGACCTGCAGCGCCTGCCCCACGGCCGCCGCGTGACCCTGGGCGGCCTCGTCATCGCCCGCCAGCGCCCCGCCACGGCCAAGGGCGTCGTCTTCCTGCTCATCGAGGACGAGCACGGCACCGTCAACGTGATCGTGCCCCCGCCGGTCTACGAGCGCGACCGCCACGCCGCTCGCGCCGAGCCGCTGGTGCTGTGCGAGGGGATCCTCGAGAAGCCGCCCGAGGGCGGGGGCCAGATCAACCTGCTCGTCGAGCGCATCACCGGGCTGCACCGGGGCGCCGAGGACGACGGCGAAGTGCGCGAGCTGCGCGAGGAGCCCGAGGTCGCCGCCGACGACTTCAGCGCGGTTGCGCCGCCGGTGCAGAGCTTCGCCAGCGGCCGCAGTCGCTAGGCCCCGCCCACGCGGTCGCGCCACCAGTGGGCGAAGAACCGGTCCGCGGCCGCCTCGGCGGCTGCGCGCACGCGCTCGCCCTCGCGCTCCAGCGCGTCCGGGTCCAGCCCCCAGCGCGGGAGCCGGTGGCGGTCCTCTTCGACCCAATCGGCGACGATCTCCGGCGTCGTCTCGGCGTGGAACTGGATGCCCAGATGGCGGCCCTGCGCGAACGCCAGCGAGGACCGCTCGCTGCGCGCGACCTCGGCCGCGCCGGGCGGCACCGTGAAAGCGTCCTCGTGCCAGGTCAGCCACGGCCCCGCGGGCACGTCGGGGTCGACGGACTCGATCTCGCCCCAGAAGATCTCTGGTACCGGCAGCGGCGCCACCGTGCCGCCCAGGGCCTGGGAGAGCAGCTGCGCCCCCAGGCAGATGCCGAGCACGGGCACGTCGCCCGCGACGCAGTGGCGCAGGTAATCGCGCAGGCCGGGGATCCACGCCGGGTCGTCGCGGGTGGCCGAGTCGGCCGCGCCGAGCACCACGACGAAGGCACGCTCGGCCGGGGCGGGGAGCCCGTCGAGACCCTCGCGCCAGGTGCGGTACACGGGCGCGGTGATGCCCTGCCGCTCCAGCCAGCGCCCGAGCAGCCCGGCGGGCGCGGTGGCCTGGTTCTCGATGATCAGGCCCGGGCGCACACCCGCTCCAGCAGGGCCAGCGCGGCGGCGCGCGCCCGCCCGTCGGCGTCGGCCGTCGGGTCGTAGGAGGTCAGCGCCGCGGCGGCGACCTCGACGCGGTCGAAGACCGCGTCGACGGCCTCCAGGTAGCGCGCGAGCGTCGGGCCGCCGGCGGCGGCGAAGCCGTTGGCCCGAGCCGCGCCGGCATCGAGCGCGTCGAGATCGAGGTGCACGTAGACGCGCGGCGTGCGTAGGGCGTCCAGCGCCCCCTCCAGGCCGTCGAGGTCGCCCGGCACCACGTGCAGCCGCGAGCCCTCCATGCGCGCTCGCTGGTAGGGCTCGAGGTCGCGCACGGCGGCCAGCACGACGTCGGCCTCGTCGACCGGGGCGGTGACCGTGGCCCGCTGGGCCTGCCAGGCCGAGCCGGTCAGCGTCGAGAGCGCCATCACGTCGAAGAACCCGGAGACGTTGTCCTCGGGCGTGTCGAAGTCGGCGTGGGCGTCGAACCAGACCACGCCGAGCCCGTCGGCCCCGACCCCGCCCACGGTGCCCAGGCAGCTGTTGCAGTTGCCGGCCAGCACGAGCGGGAACGCGCCCGCCGCGACGGCGGCGCGCACGCGCTCGGCCAGCCGCCGGTCGAGCTCCAGCGTGCGCTGCACCTCGGGCAGGCCGGGGTCGACGGCAGGCACCACATCGGCGGGCCGTCCGAGCTCGGTGAGCAGGGCGCGCACGCCCGCGCCCATGCCCACGTCGGGAAGGCCGTTGTGGTACGGCAGGGCGATCAGCTGGGGGTCGCGCACGGCGTCAAGCCTAAGGAGCGCTGATATAAGTCGCGGCCCGTGCTGGCCCTCCTGTTCGTCCTCATCTGGGTCGTGATCGGCATCACGATCGTGGTCATCGCCATGCGTGGCGGCCCCCGCCGCGCGCGGGCCGGGCTGCTCGACGCCCAGAGCCGTACCAGCCGCCGCACGGCCTTCGCGGTCTTCGCCGTCCTCTACGTCGCGCTGGGCATCGCCGTCCCCGCTGTGGTCCTCGCGGCCGACCACTCGGACCGCAATGTGGGCGACAGCAGCGTCAAGCTCAACGCCGCCGAGGAGCACGGCCGCATGATCTTCGGCGAGCGCTGCAACAACTGCCACACGCTGGCCGCCGCGCGCACCCAGGGCAAGGTCGGGCCCAACCTCGACCAGCTCAAGCCGCCCGCGGCGCTGGTCCTGAACGCCATCCAGACCGGCCGCATGCGCGGCAGCGGCACCATGCCGGCGGGGATCGTCTCGGGCAAGGACGCCCAGGATGTCGCCGCGTTCGTGGGCGCGGTGGCGGGAAAGACGGGGTAGACATGGATCCTGATCGGGCACGCGAGCTCCTGGAGCGGGAGCGGGGGCGGATCGAGAAGGCGCTCGCCGACCTCGCCCCGGAGGACAGCGGCGAGATCTCCGACATCGACACCCACCTCGGCGACGAGGCCAGCGACCTCTACGACGATGAGCGCGACGCGGGCCTGTCCGAGGACCTGCGCGTCCAGCTCGCCGCGGTGGAGCGGGCCGAGGAGCGCCTGAAGGCGGGAACGTACGGCGTCTCGGTCGACAGCGGCGAGCCGATCCCGGACGCCCGGCTCGAGGCCCAGCCCACCGCTGAGCGCACGATCGAGGAGCAGGAGCGCTTCGAGCGCGGCGGCGCCTGAGCGATTTCCCGTAAAGAGCGGGTTTCCGTCCGGCGCCCGATCGAAGATTCGTTGTTACTATCCCCGCCGCTTCACCGCTGAGTTCTCGCTGACGGGCGAGAAGCGGGGGAACCAAACAGCCGTTTCAAGGGGCGAGTCGCTTGGCCTTCCACACGCGTAGCGCTGCTCTTTCTGCGCGAGCCCGACAGCTAACCCCGTAGGCCGAGGAAAGAGGAATGAGCGCACCCACCGAGCGACGCACCGTGGTCATCTACGGCCGCCCCGGCTACGCCCACCGCCTTGCGCAGATCGAGCGCCGGCGCCCGCCGCGCCGGTCGGTCGAGCGCATCGGGAACCGCCCCGACCGGGTGGCCCTGTGGGCCTTCCTGTTCGGTCTCCTGCTCGTCGTCGTCGCCATCGCTTCGGCACACTGACGACGTCAGTGAGATCTGTCTGCGTTTTTGCGCGTATATAGGGAGAGAAACGCTTGCTCGCGCAACGAGCGGCGTCTACCCTTACTGAACGTAAGCAGCGCGAGAAGGTGGATAGCAGTGCCCCGCAAACGGCAGGCCACAAGCAGCAGGTTCCAGATCCACGACGACCTCACCGCGCCGGAGGGGTCGCTACCGATTCTCAAGGGGGCGCTCGCGACGGGCGGGCAGCTTCCGAACTTCCTCGGCGTCCTGGCCGGCTCACCGGCAGCGCTCCGCGCCTACGCGCGGTTCCGCTCCGAGCTGCGCCACGGGAAGCTGAGCCTGGTCACGCTGGAGCGCATCGCGCTCGCGGTGGCCGACCACTACCACTCGGACCCGGGCATCGCCCTGCACACGCGGGCCGCCCGCGCCGCCGGCCTCGGCATCAACGAGGTCGCGCTGGCGCGCGAGTGGGACGCGACCGACGAGCGCGACTCCGCGCTCCTGCGCTACCTCAAGCACGTGGTCCAGCAGGGTGGCCGCGCCCCGATGCACCTGCACGAAGAGGCGCGCGAGGCCGGGTGGAGCGACGAGCAGATCCTGGAGGCGATCTCGTACGTCGCGCTGGAGAGCTTCACCGCGCTGATCAACGTCGCCGGCGACGTCCCTGTGGACGGGTCCGTGGAGGAGAGCCGCACTGAACGTCTCCGCGCCGCGTAGCGCCAAGGCCTGCTGTCCGTACTACCACGAGGCCGTCGAGCTCGTGGGCAAGCGCTGGACCGGCGCGATCATCGCGGTGCTCATGGAAGGGGGCCCGGCCCGCTTCTCCGAGGTCGGCGCCGCCGTGCCCGACCTCAGCGACCGCCTGCTCTCCGAGCGTATGAAGGAGCTCGAGGCCCGTGGCCTGGTCGAGCGCCGCATGGTCGCGGGGCGCACGCAGTACCGCCTGACGCCCATGGGCGAGGAACTGCGCCCGGCCGTCGGCGCGCTGCGGTCGTGGGCGCAACGCTGGTTGTAGGGGCGCGCAGGTAGCCTGCCGCCGCATGCCCGACCTTCCCAAGACCGCCGAGGACGTCCAGGCCATCGTCGAGGAGCGGAACATCCGCTTCATCCGCCTGTGGTTCACGGACGTCGTCGGTCGGCTCAAGTCCTTCTCGATCCACCGCGAGGAGCTCGAGGACGCCTTCGAGGGCGGGATGGGCTTCGACGGCTCCTCGATCACCGGCTTCAACGCCATCGAGGAGTCGGACATGATCGCCATGCCCGACGCCAGCACGTTCGCGATCCTGCCCTGGCGGCCCGAGGAGCAGGGCGTGGCGCGGATGTTCTGCGACATCCTCACCCCCGAGCGCCACCCCTACGAGGGCGACCCGCGCCACGTGCTGCGCCGGGCACTGGAGCGCGCCGGCGCCATGGGCTTCGACCACTTCTACGTCGGCCCCGAGCTCGAGTACTTCTACTTCCGCAACAACAAGTCGACCGAGGTGCTGGACGAGGGCGGCTACTTCGACCTCACGACGCTGGTCGCCGGCTCCGACCTGCGCCGCGAGACCGTGCTCGCGCTCG
>DATBDE010000096.1:0-78149 GCA_036270095.1 Solirubrobacteraceae bacterium
ACCGTGAGCCACGGTCGGTCCCTCCCTTCGAATGGCCGGCCGCGCGGCCGCAATCCGCGCGCGCCTTGACCTACGCCGTTCGACGCGGAGGACCGGCCACCTTCACCACCAGCGCGCGAGCCTGCTCATGCCATCGATGCGTAAGTCGCGGCGCCTCTGGGCTGCCGGTCAGGTCGTGTAGCGGAGGACCTCCCATGTCTCCGCGGCACTCGGCACGACGGCTCGGATTGGCTGATTAGAGCGACGAGCGGCGATTCGACCTGGCAGACGGCACCGAGTCGATGGGGACGACTCTTGGTCGAGGCATCGGCGTCGTGCGACGGTGGGCGTTCCCTAACCCGGAAATTCAGCCGCCTCGAGGGCCTCGCTCGGCTCGCGGTATCCCTCCAGGCGGACGATCAACCCGTCCCGGAAGCGGACGAGGACGGCCAGCGGGAAGTTCGCGGCCAGATCTGTGTGCTTCATCCGGCCGACGAACCGCTCGAGCGCCACCATCACGTCGGGATCGTCGCCGGTGATCACCTCGTCAAGCTCGAGTCGCCAGGCGTCGATCACATCGAACGTGTCTTGGCGCCACTGCCGCAATCCGAGGTGCCCCCGGTAGGGGCCGGGGATCGGGGACCCCCGAAACATGTGGATCTCGACCGCAGGATCGAAGAGCTCGATCGGTGCTTCGCCGGTGCCGTTGAGGAGCTCGTGATACCGCCGCAGCGTCTCAACGTTCTCGGCTGACATCGCCTCCTCAGTATCCCGCGCCATCGCCACGACGAGGGTGAGATCCGGCCGCCCACACCACCGCTTTCGCCTACGAAGCAGTTGCATCCTCGCTCGCCGCGGACCTGGCGGGCTGTTGCGCAAGTTGGTCCGCCCCCGGCCTCGACCCCGGCGACCGAGCGTAGTTCATGATCGTGCTCGGCGCCCAGCCGGTACGAAGGCAGGGCGCATGATGGCCGACCTTCCGGGTCACGTTCGGGCCGAGGTCCAGCGAGTGCTCGACTGTGCGGCCCGGCGGCTACTCGCCGACCAACTGGACGCTGACGCGACCGGCTCCTCGGCCAGCTGCGACAGTGACGCTGGCCACGACGGCGCGGATGAGCGCACGCCGCTCGTCGAGGGTCAGACGGTCCCAGTCCGCCCCGGCGTTGACGACCACGGCATCGGTCCGGTCGCCGCCTAGCTGCTCGACGTGCTCGCGAGCAGCATCCCGAGCCTCACGTAGCTCTCCGAGTTGCTCGACTGCCATCGGCTCGCCGTCGATGCCGGCGCCAGCGAATGCACGGATCGCGTTCTCGAGAACTTCCTGAGCCTGCTCGGCGACGCGCTCGGCCTCACGGCGGCCCGTCTCGGCCGAGGCCCGACCCTCGGCGTCCGAGAGTGCCTCGCGCACGGCGCGGGTCACGATCCCCTCGACCAACTCGGCGCTGATTGTCACCCGCCGCCGACAGTCGCCGGTAGGGGGCAGCGGTAAACCGGGTAGGCGCCGTGATTCGAGGAACCGACGACCATCCGTGACCCGCACGTCGCGCAGCGAAGTAAGCCTAGGCGCGCAAGCAGCCGGTCTGACTTCGACCGACGACCACGAGGCGCCCGGATGCGCTGGACCCGCTGCCACGTCACCGTGTCCACGATCGCCGGATGCGCCGACGGATTGTGAAGGTCGCCGAAGCTGATTTGTCCGAGCACGACGGGCGACGTGAGCAACGACTGAACACCGTGGTAGGTGCGCTCGATCCCCCGCTCGGCCAGAAACGCGCGGACGTCGGCGACTGTCGCCCCGTTGGCCCGCAGACGAAAGGCCTCGGCGACGACCGGCGCGATGTCAGGGTAGGCACGAGCCGCCCATCGTCGCCACGGACGTAGCCGGGCGGAACATTCGGGTACGGGAGGACACCGCGCTCGACGGCGCGCACCTGCGCCTCGCGGCTGCGCTCCGCGACCGTTCGTCGTCGGTATTCGCTCACCGCGCCGAGCATCGTGCCAGAGAGCCATTGTCCGGCGGTGCCCTTGGTCAGCCGGCCTACGTCCACTGCAAGCACCTGGCCGCCCGCCGCTTCGACGCGCGACACGAGTTCGTCCTGCACCCTCGGGCTGCGCACCAGGCGGTCGAAGTAGGCGGCGACGATCACGTCAGCGTCGCCATGCTCGACGGCTTCGACGGCGTGACACAACCCCGTCCGTTGATGCAAAGGCGTTGCCGCGGCTCACATCGAGCTCGGTCAACGTCTCGATCAGGAGCAGGTCGTCCCGCTGACAGGCCGCTTCGACTCGCTCGCGCTGCTCCTGCGGTGAGGCGAACGAGTCGCCGTCGCGGCCGTTGACCTGGGACACCCGAACGATCCCGATGGCCCGGCGCTGCTTCGTGGCGGTGGCCCATACTCGTCGTGAACCTCCTGAGCGAAAGGACCTCATGGTCGAAGTTGGTCACTCCGCGCCGGACTTCGAGTTGCCCGACCAGAACGGGGAGCCGGTGCGGCTATCGGACCTGCGAGGCCAGAGAATTGTCCTGTATTTTTATCCCAAGGCGGACACGCCCGGCTGCACGAGGCAGGCCTGCGGGATCCGCGACCACGCGGCCGACTACGACGCGGCCGACGCGGTGGTGCTGGGCATCTCCCCGGACACGGTGAAGGACGTCAAGACGTTCGCGGACAAGTTCGACCTGCGCTTCCACCTGCTGGCCGACGCCGACCACGCCGTGGCCGAGGCCTACGGCGTGTGGGTGGAGAAGCACCGCTACGGGCGCACGTACTGGGGCAACGAGCGCACGACGTTCGTGATCGACGCCGACGGCCGGGTGGCCGAGGTGCTGCGCAACGTCAAGCCCGCCCAGCACGACGACCTCGTGCTGGGCGCGCTCGCCTAGGCGCGCCTGGTCGCCGCGAAGTACGCCAGCCCGGTGTAGGCGCGCTGCTCGCGCGCGTAGCTGCGCAGGCGCTGCGCGTCGTAGCCGGCGCGGTGCAGCTCGGCCACCACCTCGGCGGGCTCGAACAGACGCAGGACGTGCTGCTCGTCGGCCCGGCGCCAGGTCCGGCCGGAGCGGGTGAAGGTGGTGATGCGGCGGGTCAGCGTGTCGGCGCCGGCGGTGATCTCGTTGCACAGCACCCAGCCGTCGCCCTCGCGGACGCTCGTTCCCACCGTGCGGGCGCGGGCGGGCGTGGCGACGTCGAAGAGCAGCAGGCGCGCGCCGCCGGTGCGCTGCAGCGGCTCCAGCGACCCGGCGTAGCAGACGACCTCGCCCAGGGCGGTGATGGCCGCGCATTCCGGCGGCGTGAAGTCGAGGACCGACGCCCGCTCGAACCGGGCGCGCGGCGCCCGCCGCCGCGCGATCCGCAGCATGGCGGCCGACGGGTCGACGCCGAGCACGTCGTAGCCCGCGTCGGTCAGCGCCCGGGCCCAGATCCCGCTGCCGCAGCCGAGATCGACCACGAGGCCGGAGCCGATCCCGGCGCGTCGCAGGCGCCGCAGCAGGCCCGGCGCCGCGGTCGCCGAGAACTCGGCGTAGCCCGCGTCGTGGATCTCGGCCAGGTCGCGCGCGTAGGCGCTCGGCACTACGAGGGCGGCGCAAGCGGCAGGACGAACGGCACCGGCACCTGGATCTTGCCGGCCGCCTCCATCTGCTGGATCCACGCGGCGAGCGCCAAGAAGGCGTCGTCGGGGGTGCCGTCCTTCTCGACCAGGCTGGTGTCGAATGAGTACAGCGGCGACTGCGGCGCCAGTAGGTACTGGACCACGAGCTTGACCCGCGGATCCTTCATCGCCAGCTGGAAGCCCTTGCGCAGGTAGGCGGCGCGCTGGTTCTCGGGCAGCGTCGTCGTCTGCGTCTTGCCGCGCGCGTAGAAGCCGTACTCGGTCAGGTAGAGGCTGATCGGGCTGCGCACCGGGTTCGTGCCGCCGCCGGTGTTGACCAGGGCGCCGCGCTGCTGCAGCTTGTCCAGCGCCTGGTCGAGCCGGACCAGCGAGCCGGTGGTGACGTCGTCGTTGGTCAGGCCGGGGAAGTAGGGGCCGTAGGCGGTCCCCGACAGCAGCGTGTAGGGATGGTGCGCGTAGCCGTCGAGCCGCAGCGGCTCGCAGTTCCTGGCCGCCGTGTAGTCGGGCTTGCTGCACGTGATCTGGCGCAGGAAGGTCAGGGGCGAGGACGCGACGCCCGAGCGGCCGATCGGGCTGGTCTCGCCGAGCAGGATCTGGGCCGTCGGGTCGACCGACTTGATGCCCTTGTAGGCGCCGATGTAGAGCTTGCGGTACTGCTGGGGCGCGCTGACGTGCGGGTTGAGCCAGCTCGAGTAGTTGGGCTCGTTCCAGATCGAGTAGCGGTCGACACGGCCCTTGAAGTGCTGGGCGGCGGCGCGGGCGAACTGCGCGAACAGCCGCGGGTTGGGCTTGAAGTTGGACGGCTTGCCGTGGCGGGCGCTGGCCCAGGCCGGGACCGGGCCGAGCAGCGTGAGCTGGACGTGCAGGCCGTTGGCGGCGCCCTGGTCGATCGCCCGGTCGACGTCGCTCCAGTCGTACGGCACCGGGTGGGGCACGCTGTGGTCGTTGGCGGTGTCGCCGACGACGCCGGCCCAGCCGAGGTTGATGCGCAGGCGCGAGACGCCGAGCTGGCTGGCGAGGTTGTAGCCGATCTGCGGGCTGAGCAGGTTCTGCTGGACGAAGACCTGGTCGTCCTGCAGGCCGATCTGCAGCGGCTGGCTCTGGGCGCGCTGGGCGGCGGCGCCTGCGGGAGCCGCAATCGCCAGTGCGAGCGCGAGCACGGCGAATATGAGCAGCGAGGGGCGACGCATCGGCGGCAGTGTAGGAACAACACAGGACCCTCCCGCGGGGTTGCGGCCCTTGCCAACGCTTTCTGGCGTGGTGGCGTTCGCGCGCTACTGCAGGCCCTGGCGCGCCTCGCGCACCAGCGTCACCGCTTCGGGGAACACGCGCGCGATGACCGTGCGGATCTGCTCCGCCTGCTCGTCGGTCGTCCCCTGGATGTTCACCCGGTTGATGGCGGCGACGGTCAGGTCGACCGCCAGCTTGATCGCGTTGTCGGCCCAGGCGAGCTTCTGCGCGCCCTGCATCTGCTCCGCGAACTCGGCCATCCGCCGCTGCAGCTCGTCGGGGTCGCCAAACAGGCCTCCGAAGCCTTCTTCCATGCCTGGCATGGTACGCGTATGTCGCCGGTGACCGAGGGCGCGGGGGTCGAGCTGGACTATGCGCTGTCCGGCACGGGCCCATCCGTGCTGCTCGTGCACGGCCTCGGCGGCACGGCCTGGCCGGACCTGCCCGGGCGCGTGATCGCGTACTCGCGCCGCGGCTACGGCGCCAGCGGCGCGCCCGAGCCCTACGTGGGGACGACGGTCGAGGAGCAGGCCGAGGACGCCGCCGCGCTGCTCCACGGCCTCGACGCCGCGCCGGCCGTAGTGGTGGGCGACCGCCTCGGCGCGCTCGTCGCGCTCGACCTGGCCCGCCGCCACCGCGACCTCGTCCGCGGCGTGGTCGCCATCGAGCCGCCGCTGTTCGCGTTCGTGCCCGACGTGGCCGAGGTGCTCTCGACCGAGCGGGCCGCGCTCGAGCGCGGCGTGCGCGAAGAGGGGCCCGAGGCCGCGGTGCGGGCCTACATGGCCGAGGCGGGCGCCGACCCGCAGGCGGCCGCCCACGCGGCCGTGTCGTTCCGAGGGTTCTTCGCCGACTACGGCGCGCCGTCGACCTGGGCGGTGGGCCGGCGCGACCTGCGCGCGCTGGCCGTGCCGCTGATGGTGCTCGACGGCTCCGCGCCGCCGCCGCACGTGGTCGCGGCATCCGATGCCCTGGCGGGGGCCGTGCCGGGCGCGCGGCGCGGCGGCACGCTGCCGGAGGCGGTCGCGGCGCTGCTGGGCTAGCGCCTGACCGCCAGCACCGCGATCGTCCCGCCCCGTCGCGCGAGCCCCGCGGCGAGCTCGGCCAGCGCCGACACCGGCGCCAGCGGCAGCGCTGCCGCGGTGATCACCGCGTCGCGGCTGCGCAGCGGGGCGTTGCGCTTGAGCGCGTGGTAGAGCCAGGACGGGGTGGTCGTCGCGCGCGAGACCGCCGACTGCCACAGCCCGAACGGGTTGTGCTCGGCCAGCAGGTGATGCGCGCGCAGCGGCTTGAGCCCGGCACGCCGGAGCAGCGCGTCGACGCCGCGCGGCGTGAAGTGCACCCGGTGGCGCGGGACGTCGAGGTGGTACCAGCGGTCTCCGCCCACCCACGCCTGCCACGACTCGAGGTTGGGCACGCCGACGAGCACCACGCCGCCGGGGCGCAGCCACCCGGCGGCCCGCTCCACGGCTGCGCCGGGCGCGTCGAGGTGCTCGAGCACGTGCCAGAAGCACACCGCGTCGAGCACTCCGGGCGCGACCACGGCGTCCTCCCAGCCGGCGCGCTCAAGCGCCACGCCCGCCCGCGCCGCCGCCTCCACGCCGCGCCGCGACGGCTCGATGCCGCGCGCGGCGTACCCGGCTCGGGCCGCCCGGGCCACGAACCGCCCCCGGCCCGCGCCGACGTCGAGCACCGCCGCGCCCGGCGCCAGGAACGGCTGCAGCAGGGCGAGCCGCCGGCGGTCGAAGCGCTCGAGCACGGGTGCGCCCAGGCGCACCAGCCGCGGGTCGCGCGCCGCGTAGGCGCCGGTGGCGTGCGCGTCGGGCGGCGCCCGGCCCAGCGTCACCGCGCTCCCGCAGGCGGCGCAGCGCGCCAGCGCGAACACCCCCGGCAGCGCCAGGTCCGACGCGGGGACCGACCGCCACGGCGCAAGCGGCCCGCCGCAGGCCGGGCAGGTCAGGCCCCCGACACCTCCCACGACAGCCCGTGCTGCTTCAGGGCGTCGAGGAACGCCACCGGCTCGAACGCGCTGGCCACCGAGAGCACGCCGGACCGGGCGTAGTCCGGCTCGGCGAGGAGCGCGGCCGCGTACGCCGTGCAGGCCGCCGTGAGCCCGTAGACGTCGGTGCCCTGCGTGACGCCCCGGCCCACGCTCCCGTCCACCCCGTGCACCGCCACCACGATGCAGAAGCGCGAGGCGCGGCGCGCGTCCTCGGGCGGGCCCTCGGGCAGCAGGCCGATGGCCGCCTGCAGGACCCGCCGCACCGGCGTACGCAGCATCGGCGCCAGCGCGGCCATGAGCGGCGGCACGAGCGGCGCCAACGGGCCCGCCGGCACGAGCCCGGACACCGCGATACGCGCGCGCAGCGTGCGCACGCGCGTGTGACGAGGAACGGACACGATCTCCCCGCACGGGTACTTGGCCACGACCTCGCGGCCGTACGGCTCCGGGAAGACGGCGCTCGCGCGCAGCGGGCCCGCCCCCGCCGGCAGCCAGGCGCCGTCCTCCCACACCACGTCGTCGCCCTTCATGGCCTCGACGGCCGAGCGCAGCGTGCCCCGCGTGGCCCCGAACCCCGAGACCGCGTAGGCGACGTCGAGCGTCTCGGCGGGCTCGTGATCGCGCGCGACCACGCGGCAGAGGAGGTCGCCGGGCACGTAATCGAAGCCCATGGCCGGGATCACCGCGACCTCGGCCGCGCGCGCCGCCTCGTCGTAGCGGTCGGCCACGAGCTTGATGAACGGCTGCTCGCCGGCCGTGTCGACGTAGTGGGTGCCGGTCTCGACCGCCGCCCGCACGACCGGCTCACCCAGCACCGTGAACGGCCCGGCGCAGTTGATCACGGCCGCGCAGTCGCCGAACGCGTGCCGCAGCGCGTCGCGGTCGCCCACCGCTGCGGTCCGCACCTCGGGCGACCCCAGCGTCGCGGCCAGCGGGCGCAGCTTGTCGGGATCGCGGCCGCAGAGCACGAACGGCAGCTCGCGGCGGCGCAGCTCGGCCGCCACCAGCCGACCGGTGTAGCCGGTGGCGCCGTAGACCGCGATGGGCTGGGTCGGAGTCAACCGCCGCGCTGGTGGAAGTAGAACTCGGGCATCGCCGCCCGGGTCACGGCGCTGGCCAGGTTCATGGCCAGCTCCGCGTCGCCCGTGCGCACCGCGATGTCATCGAGCGTGACGATCCCGGTCAGCCGCCCGGCGTCGAGCACCGGTAGGCGCCGGATTCCGTGCTCGACCATGAGCTCGGCGGCCTCCCTGATGTCCATGTCGGGCGCGCCGGTGACCACCGGTGCCGACGCGTGGTCGCACGCGCGGTCGGACGGGTCGCGGCCGTCGGCGAGCACGGACACGGTCAGGTCGCGGTCGGTGAGGAACCCGACCGGGCGGACGCCGTCGACAAGCACCACCGAGCCGACGTTTCGCTCGCGCATCGTCTCCGCGACCTCGCGCACGCTCGCGTCGGGCGTCGCGGTGACCACGGACTCGGTCATCACGTCGCGAATGCGCACCGCGGCGAGTCTAGTCCACCTACACTTGCCGGGGACTTGGCCGTGATGACTCCTACCCAGAGGCGCCTGCGCGGGCAGATCGAGCTGCTGATCCGCGTCGCGGCGCCGGCGCTCGACCTGCTGCTCGCCGGCGGCGACCGGCTTGCGCGGGCCGTCGCGCCCGGCGACGGCGACCCGGAGCTGACCCCCGCCGTCCGCAGCGAGCGGGCGATCGCCGGCCGGGTCCGGCGAGGCTGACCGCGTGCCGCTGACGCGAAGCTCCAGGCCCGTCCCGCGTCCCGCGGACCCGCAGGAGACCCTCGCGTGGGAGGCGCGCAACCGCACATGGGCAGTCGTGGCGGCGGCCATCGGCGCGGGCCTGCCCCTGATCGGCCTGTTCGTCGCGCCCAAGCCCAAGCAGGACCAGGTCCCGGAGCTCACCAGCGCCCTCATCTACTTCCACAACCACGCGGCCGCGTTCGTCCTCTCCCAGATCGTGATCGCGATCGGCAGTCTGGCCGCCGGCGTGGCCCTGCTCTACCTGTACCAGGCGACCAAGGCCCGCCGGCCGCAGCTGCAGTCGGCGGCCCGCGTTCTCGCCATCCTCGGCCCGGTCCTGCTCGCGGTCGCGGGCATCGCCGGCCAGGTCTACCTGGCCCAGAAGGCGTCGGACTTCGTCAAGTCGGCGAAGACCGACCCCGATGCGAACTCGATCCTCACCGGCGGCTTCCGCGTGGCCACCGGGTCCGCCGGCATCGCCGGCCAGTTCGCCCTCGCGTTCGCGTTCGTGCTCATCTCGCTCAACGCGATGCGGGCGGGCCTTCTCACCCGCTTCATGGGCGTGCTGGGCATCCTCGTCGGCGTCTTCCCCGTGCTGCTGAGCCTGCTCGCCAGCACCCTGTCGGGCGTCGGCGGCGGCCCGGCCCCGATCGTCCAGTTCTTCTGGCTCGGCGCGCTCGCCTACCTGTTCACCGGGCGCTGGCCCAACGGGCTGCCCAAGGCGTGGAAGACCGGCAAGGAGGAGCCATGGCCCTCCAGCCAGGAGATGCGCGAGCGGCGCCAGGCCGAGCTCGCCAACCGCCGCGGCCAGCGCGACGGCCGCGGCGGCGCGGCAGCCCCGCAACGGCCGCAGGGGATCCTGGGCACGCTCTTCGGCGGCGGCCAGCAGCGCGCCTCCAACAGGGGGACGGCGACGGCCGAGGCCGAGCCGGAGCCGGTCGAGGCCGAGGCCCGCCCCGCGACCCGGCCCTCCCCGGCCACGTCGGCGCGTAAGCGCAAGCGCAAGAAGAAGCGCCCGGGCTCCTAGCCGGCGTGGCGTTGCTCAGCGACCGGATCTGGACGCAGTTCTCGGAGGGGCTCGGTGCGGCCGGGCTGCGCGTGGCGGGCAAGTGGAACGTCCCCCTCTACCGGGCGACGCGCGGGCGCCTCGGCGGGCGCGTCGGCCGGGCCCCGGTCCTGCTGCTGACCACCACCGGCCGCAAGTCGGGGCAGGAGCGCACGGCGCCCGTCCTCTACCTGGCCGACGGCGACCGCCACGTCGTCATCGGCTCCAACGCCGGCAACCGCAAGGCCCCCGCCTGGGCGCTCAATCTCGAGGCCAGCCCCGAGGCCGCGATCCAGGTCGGGCGCCGCCGGGGACGGGTCCGCGCCCGCGTCGCGCAGGGCGAGGAGCGGGAAACGCTGTGGCGGAAGATGAACGTGCAGTACAACGGCTTCGACCACTACGCGGGGCGCACGGACCGCGACATCCGCGTGTTCGTGCTCGAGCGGGCGCCCTAGACGATCGTCGCCACGGTCCCGCCGTCCACCGACCACGCCGCGCCGGCGACGTTGGCCGCCGCCTCCGAGCACAGGAACACGATCACCGCGGCGATCTCGTCGGGCTCGCCCAAGCGGCCGCGTGGGATCTTCCCCGCCGCCGCCTCGAGGGCCTCGTCGCGCGTCGTGCCCTGGCGCCGGGCCGCCTGCTCGGCCAGCCCGCCGGGGCCGGTCCACAGCTCCGACGCCGTCGCGCCGGGCGCCACCGCGTTGACGCACACGCCCGCACCCGCGCACGCGTCGGCGTACACGCGCGACAGCGAGAGCTCGGCCGCCTTGGCGACCGAGTAGGCGGCGTTCGACGGCGACGGGCGCTTGCCCGACGAGGACGCGACGTTGACCACGCGCCCCCAGCCGGCGTCGGCCATGCGCGGCACCGCCGCGCGCATGAGCCGCATCGGGCCCATGACGTTGAGCTGCCATTGGCGCTCCCAGTCCTCGTCGGAGAGGTCGCTCAGCGCCTTGTTCGCACTCGTGCCGGCGTTGTTGACGAGGATGTCCACGCGGCCGAAACGCTGCAGGGCGGCGTCCACGATGCGGTCGCCGGCGTGGCGTGAGGTGATGTCGGCCGCGGCGATGGCCACGCGGCCGCCGAGGTCGTCGGCCGTGCGCTCGAGCGTCTCGGCGTCGCGGCCGACGAGCAGCACCGATGCGCCCTCGGCCAGGAGCCGCTTCGCCGTGGCCAGGCCGATGCCGCGCGTGGCGCCGGTGACGATCGCCGCGCGCCCGATGAGCCCTAGGTCCATGCCGTCATGATGCCGCGCATGAAGTCGAACACGGTCTACCGCACCTTCACCACCGCCAAGCGCCGCGAGCTCATCCGGATCACTGAGGACGTCCAGCGCGCCGTCGACGACGCCGGGATCGCCGAGGGCATGGCCCTCGTGAGCGCCATGCACATCACCGCCGGCGTCTGGGTCAACGACGACGAGCCCGGCCTGCACGAGGACGCCCTCGAGTGGCTGGACAAGGTCGCGCCTCCGAGCTGGAAGCCGCCCGCCAACGAGGTGGCCAAGGAATTGCTGCCCGATCCCGGCGACTACCGCCACCATCGCGGCGGCGAGGACAACGGCGACGCCCACTTCAAGAACCTGCTCGTCCACCACCAGGTGATCGTCCCGGTGACCGCCGGGAGACTGGATCTCGGACCGTGGCAGCAGGTCTTCTACGCGGAGTTCGATGGCCAGCGTGCGAAACGGCTGATCATCAAGATCCTCGGGGAGTAGCGGGCACCCGTCGCGGGTATTTAGCGCAAGGGGAGGTCCGTCCTAGGTCCATCGAATCCAGAGGAGGAGAGGATGGAAGCAGGAACCGTCGGGACCCCCCGCTTCGCGGAGCGTGGCGACGGGGTATCCCGGGACGCGGACCCCACTGCACCGACCGTGATCCAGTTTCCGAAGGTCGCGGATCCCGGTCCACTTGGGCTCGCCGCATTCGCGCTGACCACGTTCGTGCTCAGCTTCTTCAACGCAGGGCTTGCGCCCGCGTCGGGCGAGCCGATCGTGTTCGGCCTGGCCTTCGCCTACGGCGGCTTGGCCCAGATCCTCGCCGGCATGTGGGAGTTCCGGACCGGCAACACCTTCGGTGCTGTCGCGTTCACGTCCTACGGCGCATTCTGGCTGTCGTTCTTTGCCTTCGCGCTGTGGTTCGAGAAGCTCCTGCCCGGCAAGGATCCAGGCGTGGCCGGCCACGCTGTCGGCCTCTACCTGATCGCGTGGGGCATCTTCACCGCCTACATGTTCATCGCGTCGCTGCGCACGACCGCGGCGGTGGCGCTGGTGTTCGCATTGCTGGCCGTCACGTTCATCGTGCTCGGCATCGGCAACGTGGGCGGGAACGCCGACGTCATCAAGGCCGGAGGCTACATCGGCATCGTGACCGCCGTCGCCGCCTGGTACGCGTCGTTCGCAGTCGTCGTCAACTCGACCTTCGGGCGCACGATCATGCCCGTGGTGCCGTTGGGCGCAAGGGCCTAGGCGACGAACCAGACGTCATCAAGCGGAGGCGGCGGCGGGGATCGCACCTCGCGCCGCCTCCGCTGCATCTTCAAGCACTGAGATCACGGAGAGAGAGGAACTGTCATGGCTGACACAGCCACCACCGGCTCCGATCTGGAGCACGAGCTCGAGGAGCTGCTCGAGGTAGAGAAGTTCGACCCACCGGAGGAGTTCAAGCGCAACGCGCTGTGCAACGACCCGGCGGTCTACGACGAGGCCAACAAGGACCACGAGGGCTGGTGGGCCAAGCAGGCCGAGGCGCTGCACTGGTTCGAGAAGTGGGACCAGGTCCTCGACTGGTCCAACCCGCCGTTCGCGAAGTGGTTCGTCGGCGGAAAGCTCAACGTCGCCTACAACTGCGTCGACCGCCACGTCGAGAACGGCAACGGCGACCGCGTCGCCTACCACTGGCGCGGCGAGGAGGGCGAGGAGCGCGACGTCACCTACGCCGACCTGCACGCCGACTCGCAGCGGATGGCCAACGCGCTGAAGGACCACGGGATCAACAAGGGCGACATTGTCGGCATCTACCTGCCGATGATCCCCGAGGTCGTCGTGGCCATGCTCGCCTGCGCGCGCATCGGCGCCCCCCACAACGTGGTCTTCGGCGGGTTCTCGGCCGGCTCAGTGCGCGAGCGCATGGAGTTCAGCGAGGCCAAAGCCCTCATCACCGTCGACGGGGCCCGGCGCAAGGGCAAGACCGCGGCGATCAAGCAAGCGGTCGACGAGGAGATGAACGACCTCGACTCGCTCGAGACGATCTTCGTGGTCAAGGCCACCGGCGAGCAGTGCGAGATGCGCGAGGGTCGCGACGTCTGGATGCACGAGGCGATGGAGGCCGCCGAGGCGGAGTGCCCGGCCGAGCCCATGGACGCCGAGGACCCGCTGTTCATCCTCTACTCGTCAGGCTCGACGGCCAAGCCCAAGGGCATCCTCCACACGACGGGCGGCTACCTGACCGGCGTGGCCTACACGCACAAGTATGTGTTCGACCTCAAGCCCGAGGACGACGTCTACTGGTGCGGCGCCGACGTCGGCTGGATCACCGGCCACAGCTACATCGTCTACGGGCCGCTGGCCAACGGCGCGACCTCGGTGATGTACGAGGGTGCCCCCGACTACCCCGACAAGGACGTCTGGTGGGACGTGATCGAGCGCTACAAGGTGTCGATCTTCTACACCGCGCCCACCGCGATCCGCGCGTGCATGAAGTGGGGCCGCGAGTATCCGGACAAGCACGACCTCTCGTCGTTGCGGCTGCTGGGGACGGTCGGAGAGCCGATCAACCCCAAGGCCTGGCTCTGGTACCACACGGTGATCGGCGGCAAGCGCTGCCCGATCGTCGACACGTGGTGGCAGACCGAGACCGGCCACATCATGATCTCGCCGCTGCCGGGGATCACCGAGACCAAGCCGGGCTCGGCCACGGTGCCGCTGCCGGGCATCGATGCGGCCGTGTACGACGAGTCCACCGGCGAGGAGGTCGAGGGCAAGCAGGGCCTGCTTGTGCTGCGCAAGCCCTGGCCGGGGATGCTGCGCACGCTCTACAAGGACGACGACCGGTTCATCGAGACCTACTGGGACCGGTTCGGCAAGGACACCTACCTCGTGGGCGACGCCGCCCGCATCGACGATGACGGCTACTTCTGGGTCATCGGGCGCATCGACGACGTGCTCAACGTCTCCGGCCACCGCATGTCGACGGCCGAGATCGAGTCCGCCATCGTGTCGCACCCGCGCGTGGCCGAGTGCGCGGCCATCGCGCAGAGCGACGAGGACACCGGGCAGGCGGTGTGCGCGTTCGTGACCCTCGAGGGCAAGGAGAACGAGGGTGACGAGGAGGTCGTGGCGGAGATCCGCGAGGTCGTGGCCCGGCGCATCGGCAAGTTCGCGCGGCCCAAGCGCGTCATCTGGTCCGCCGACCTGCCCAAGACCCGCTCGGGCAAGATCATGCGCCGGCTCCTGCGCGACATCGCGGAGGGCCGCGAGCTGGGCGACGTCACGACGCTGCGCGACCCCGGGGTCATGAAGGACCTCGAGGGCAAGTTCGGGTCCGAGAACGGGGACAAGCAGTAGGGCGTCGGGGGCTTTGGGCTTTGGGCTTTGGGCTTTGGGCGAGCGTCCCTCGCCTTTCCCAACGCCCAACGCCCAACGCCCAACGAGTCCAACGCCCGTTACGCCCCGGCCATCTCCATGCCGCCGTTGACACCCCAGACCTGCCCGGTGATGTAGCCGGAGGCGTCGGCGCACAGGAAGTGCACGACGCGGGCGACCTCGTCGGGCTGGCCCAGCCGCCCGAGCGGGATCTGCTTGCGGATCCCATCCAGCACCTTCTCGGGCACGGACTCGAGCATGTCGGTCTCGATGAAGCCCGGGGCGACGGCGTTGACGGTCACGTCGGCGCACTTCTTGGCTGCCTCGCGGGCCATGGTCATGGTCAGGCCGAACAGCCCGCTCTTGGACGCGGCGTAGTTCGCCTGCCCGATGTTGCCGCGCTGGCCGATGATCGAGGAGATGTTCACGATCCGGCCATGCTCCTGCTCGACCATGTGCGGCAGCGCCGCCTTGGACATGAAGAACGCGCCCGAGAGGTTGACGGCGAGCACCTTGTACCAGTCCTCGTCGTCCATCTTCAGCACCGGCTTGTCGATCGTGATGCCGGCGTTGTTGACCAGCACGTCGAGCCGGCCGTAGCGCTTGTGCACCTCGTCGACCACGCGGCGGCAGTCATCGGCCGAACCGATGTTGCCCTGGTGCACGGAGCCCTCGATGCCCTGCTCGAGCAGCTCGGCCAGGAAGCCCTCGGCCTGCTCCTTGTTGCGGCTGTAGCCGGCGGCGACCGAGGCGCCCTGATTGGCCAGGCTGCGGCAGATGGCCGCCCCGATGCCACGGTTGCCGCCCGTGACGAGGGCGACGCGGCCGCTGAGCTTGCCCTCGGGGGCTTGGCGTTCGGTGGCGATGGGGACCTTGTCGGTGGTGGTCATGCGGTTGCTCCTCTCCTCATTGGCTGGATCGCTCGGCCAGCCAGCCGGCGAGGTCCGGCCAGATGTCCTCGCGCGCCCGTGAGCCCGCCATCAAGCCGATGTGGCCGCCGGGGCGGTCGAGGTGCGTCACGTCCTTGCTGGAGACGAGGCCGAAGATCGGCGCGGTGCCCGGCGGCGGTGCGATGTGGTCGGCGCCGGCGGTGACGACGAGCAGGTTCTGCTCGATGTCGCCAAGGTCCACGCGGCGCCCGCGCAGGCGCATGCGCCCGCGCACGAGCCGGTTCTCCTTGTACATCCACGTGTTCCACTCGCGGAACGCCCGCGACGGGAACGGCGGGTTGTCGGCCACCCACTTGGCCATGGGCTGGTAGGCCTCGGGCTTGGCCTTGCCCTCGAGCGCGCCCTCCCAGAGCTTCGCGTAGGTGTCCCAGAAGTTCGTCTTGGGCTTGAGCAGCTTGTTGGCGAAGTCGATCATCCGCCCGGGGATGGCGGGGTAGGCGTCGGCCACGAGGTCGACGTCGAAGCTGTCGCGCCCGACCCAGCCCGTGTAGCGCGAGCCCGAGGTGTCGATCGGCGTGGTCAGCAGCACGAGGTTGCGCACGACGGTGTCGCGCGCCAGCGCGCAGTGCATCGCGCACAGCGTGCCCCCGATGCACCAGCCCAGCAACGAGACCTCGTCGGCGCCGGCCGCGCGCAGCGTCTCGCGGATGCCCCACGGCAGCTCGTCGCACGCGTAGGCCTCGAGCCCCATGTCGGCGTCCTCGTCGTCGGGCTCGCCCCAGTCGAGCAGAAACACGTCGAAGCCCTGGTCGAGCAGGTAGGCGACGAACGAGTTGCCCCGGCGCAGGTCGAAGATCGCGGGCCGGTTGATGAGGGCGAACACGAGGAGCACGGGCACGGCATGCTCGCGGCGGTCCGAGCGGTAGCGGTAGAGCGTGACCTTGCGGTGCGTCCAGACCACGTCGCGCGGGGTCGTCCCGATCTCCGCGTCCTCGGTGGTGAGGAGGGTGTTGGCGAACTCGACCGCTGCCCGAGCGGGGTTCATCGCGACTGGCTGTGCGTGCGGCTGGGGGCGCCGTTGCTGCCCGCGGCCTTCTCGCGCTCGGCCCGCAGCTCGTCCTGGAGGCGCTCGACCTCCTGCAGGACCGTCTCGAGCTTGTCCTCGGTGCGGGCCAGCTGCTGGCCCAAGCGGGCCATGTCGCGGCGGCCGGCGAGGCGCAGGTTGCGAACGGCGAGGTCGCCGGCATCGGCGCCGAGCTTGGCCAGCGCCACCACGTTCTCGGTGGCCATGGCCAGCAGCTCGCCGAACGCGTTGCGCTGGACGACCTGCTCGTCCTTGTTTTCCATGCTCTTCGACTTTCCCCGCTGCCATCATCTGTAACCATGACCGCGAAGGACGGGAATCCAGCGCTCTCGCTCGGCGAGATCATCCGCCGCCAGCGCGAGCTTTCCGAGCTTTCGATGCGCCAGTTCGCCTCGATGGCGGGCATCTCCAACCCGTACCTGTCGCAGATCGAGCGCGGGCTGCGTGAGCCGTCCGAGAAGGTCATAGAGGCGATCGCCGAAACGCTGCACACGTCGGCCGACGCGCTCTACGCGCAGGCGGGGCTCGACGACGTCGACCCCGAGGACACGACCGTGGTCGACGCCATCGAGGCCGACCCGCGCCTGACCGCCGCGCAGCGGCGCGCGCTGGTGACGACCTACGAGGGGTTCCTGGCCGCCAACGGCGAGCCCCGCCGCCGGCGCCGCCGCGAGCGCTCGTAGACCTGGGCCATCAGCGGCGGCCAGTGGTCGTGCAGCGCCTCGGTGCCCATGAACAGGCCCAGGTGGCCGCCCGTCGTCGTGCGCCGGACGACGTCCGCGGCCGGGGTGGACGCATGGTCGGCCAGCGCGAAGACCTGCGGCGGCGGGGTGATGTGGTCGCCGGCGCCGCCGAGCAGGAACAGGGGCGCGTCGATGCGCCCGAGGTCAACGCGCTCGCCACCGATCTCGAGCTCGCCAGCGATCAGGGCGTTGCGCCGGAACAGGTGCTCGACGATCCACAGGTAGAACGCGCCGGGGATGGCCTGGGTGTGCTTGAACCAGTCCTCGAAGGCGACGTAGCGGGCCAGGTGCTCGGACTCGTCGAGCGCGCCGAGCAGGGCGAGCTGGCGCGAGATCTCGGCCTCGGGGTTGATGGCGATGAAGCCGCCGAGCAGGAAGCGCCCGTCCAGCACGCCGCCGCCCATCGCCACCAGCGTCCGGTAGAAGGCCGGCGGCAGCACCTGGACGTAGTCGCCGATCACCGGCTCGCCGGTCGCGAAGTCGATCGGGGCGCCGGCGATGGTCAGCGTGTTGACCCGGTCGGGGCGCAGCGCGGCCCAGATCGTGGCCAGCCAGCCGCCCTGGCAGTCGCCCACGAGGTTGACCGGGCCGCCGTCCGCGTGGTCGACGGCGGCGTCGATGACCGCGAGGTAGTCGTCGACGGTCGTGTCCTTCGTGGCCGCGGTCGCGCCCACCCAGTCCAGCGAGAGGAGGTGCCGGAGCCCGGCGTCGCGCAGGACCGCGATCTGGCTCTGGCGCGCCGAGTAGTCGACGATGCAGGAGTCGTGCCCGGCCTGGGGCGGGAGCACGATGGTGGGGACGACGGCGTTCGTGCCCGCGTCGCTGAAGTCGCGCACGCGCGCGATCGGGGTCTCCAGCACCACAGCGTGGTCGTGCGCCCAGCGCGGCCGGCTACGGGCATGCATGTGGCCGGTCCAGCGCATGAGGTCCAGCGCGGCGTCGGGGCGGGCCCAGGCCTCGGCCCACCAGCGCAGGGTCCCCTCGACGGTCGCTGCCGTCGCGGTGGCGGCGGCGTCGGTGAGGCGAGGGAGCAGGTTGGGTAGGGCGTCAACCATGAGCAACGACCTCCGATCTCGGGCAGCGATCGTAACTGGTGCCGCCTCTGGAATCGGGCGCGCTGTGGCCCAGCGCCTGGTCGACGGCGGCGCGCAGGTGCTCGCGGTCGATCTGAAGCCCGACCCGGACGGCCCCGGCGAGCCCTTCGCCGCCGATTTGACCGAAGAGGCGGGCAACCGCGACGCCGTCGCGGCCGCCGTCGAGCGCTTCGGGGCCCTCGACACCGTCATCCCCAACGCCGGCTTCCAGCACGTCGCGCCGGTCGCCGAGTTTCCCACCGACCGCTGGAACGCACTGCTCGGGCTCCTGCTGACCAGCCCGTTCCTGCTCGCCAAGTACGCCTGGCCCGAGCTCGGGCGCAGCGACAGCGGCCGCTTCGTCTGCATCGCCTCCGTGCACGGCCTGGTGGCGTCGCCCTTCAAGGCCGGCTACGTGTCGGCCAAGCACGGCGTGCTCGGCCTGGTCAAGGTCCTGGCGCTCGAGGGCGCGGACAAGGGCATCACCGCCACCGCGGTGTGCCCGGGCTACGTGCGCACGCCCCTGGTGGAGCGCCAGATCGTCGATCAGGCCAAGGCCCACGGCATCAGCGAGGACCGCGTGCTCGAAGAGGTCATCCTCGCCCCGCACGCGGTCAAGGAGCTCATCGAGCCGTCCGAGGTGGCCGAGGTGGTCGCGTTCCTGATCGGGCCTTCGGGCAAGGCGTTCAACGGGGCGCCGGTCACCCTGGATCACGGATGGACGGCCCGCTGAGCCGCTCAGAGTCAGGCGGTCAGGTGGTCAGGAACTCCAGGATCGCCCGGTCGGCGGCGGGCTCGTCGGTCGGGTAGAGGTGGGCGGCGCCGGGCCACAGGCGCAGCGTCGCGCCGGGGATGAGGTCGGCCAGCAGGCGGCCGTTCTCGGGCGGCACGAGCACGTCCTCGTCGCCGTGCACGACCAGCGTGGGAGCGGCAATCGCGCTGGCGCCGGTGCCCAGCGCCCAGCTCATCGCCACCTCGAGCTGGCCGCCGTAGCCCTTGCCGGTGATCGGGTAGCGCAAGCGGCGCTGGATGTCCTCGGCGATGCGCTGCCCGGCCTGCTCGCGCGTGCGCCGGGCGTAGTTGATCGGCACCGAGACCCACGCCGCCAGCTCGGCCGTGAACGTGCCGCGGGCGCCGAGGACTTTGAGCACGTACGCGTCGGCGGCGACATGCTCGGGGCCGCCCGGCGTGGTCGCGCCCAGCACGAGCCGGTCGACCCGGTGCGGGTGCCGCACGACGATGTCCTGGGCGATCATCCCGCCCAGCGAGATGCCGTAGACGTGGGCCTTCTCGATGCCGGCCGCGTCGAGCACGGCCATGGCGTCGTCGGCCATGAGGTCGGCGGTGTAGGGGCCGTCGGGCACGTCGCTGCGGCCCGCGCCACGGTTGTCGAAGGCGATGACCTCCAGGCCCTCGGCGAGCACCGGGATGGTCCGCCACCAGCCGGTGGCGTTCATGCCCAGGCCCATCACGAGCAGCACCGGGGCTCCAGCCCCGGTGCGCTCGTAGTACAGCTTGGTGCCGTCGGCGGCCTTGGCTTCAGCCATGACGGCGGGGGAGGCTACTTCAGGACGCTGCGCGCGGCCGTCGTGTAGGCCTCGGCCCAGTTGCGGGTGAAGTCCGCCTGGGCGTGCGCCAGAGTCGCGATCCAGTCCACCTGGCTGGTCTTGCCGATGCGGTCCTGGTAGTCCGCGATGCTCGTCAGCGTCTTCTCGTAGGCGTCGACGTAGCTGTGGCCGGCCTTGCGGCTAGCATCGATGAAGCGGTCGCTGAAGTCGGTGGTGGTGTTCTTTGTGGTGGTCATGCTTGCAAGTTAGCAAAGAGATCAGCTAACAGCAAGCGGTTTCTCCACGCCCAGCTTGGCGTACGCGTGGCGGAGGTGCGTTTCCACCGTCTTGGTGGTGATGAACAGGGCCTCGGCGATCTCGCGGTTGCTCAGGCCCTCGGCCGCCATGGCGGTGATACGGCGCTCGCGCGGGGTCAGCGCGTCGACCCCGGACAGCGACGGCCGGCGCGGCCGGGCGCCGGCGGCCACGAGGTCGTCGCGCACGCGCTGCTGCACCGGCGCGGCCGCGCAGCGGTGGGGCCAGGTCGAGCGCCTCGCGCAGCGGCTCGCGCGCGGCGACCCGGTGCCCGGCGGCCAGCAGCGCGGCGCCCAGGCTGGCCAGCGCCTGCTCGTGCTGGAGCCGCACCTCGCTCCCGGCCAGCACTCGACGGCCTCGCGCAGGAGCGCGATGCCGCAGTCGCCGCCCGCCAGCTCGCCCGCGGTGCGCGGCGCCAGGCCGTGCGAGAGCGGGGTGCCGAAGCGCAGCGCCTCGGCCAGGTCCTCGTCGGCCAGCGCGCGCGCCCGTTCGCGGTCGCCCAGCGCCGCGGCGGCGCGGGCCGCGCCCGAGCGCCAGGGCACGACGCCGGGCTGCGTGGCGGCGGCCTGGGCCAGGCGCACGCCGCAGGCCTCGAAGTCGCTGAGCGCGGCGGCGGCGTCGCCCTCGGCCAGGCGCACGCGCCCGCGCGCCTCCAGGTAGTCGTTGTGGGTGAACTCGTGCTCCCAGCGCTCATCGCCGCCGGGGAGCGCGAGCGCGGCCCGGGCGGCCGCGAGGTCGCCGCGCTCGACCTGACAGGCGGCCAGGGCGGTGTGCACGGCGGGGAGGGCCAGGCGCCAGCCGTAGCGGGCGGCGTCCAGGCCGACTCGGCGTCGGCGATCCCACCCACGAGGTTGCCCTGGCGGTGCAGGGCATGCGAGGCGGTGGCGAAGATCCGCACCGAGCCGCGGCGCCGCGCGTCGTCGGCGAGCAGGGTGCACAGCCGCTCGGCCTCGTCGAGGGCATCGGCGCTGATCAGGGCGATCGCGGCCAGCAAGACCACGGTGGCGCTCAGGGTCGTCGCGCCGCTCTCGCCGACGCCGGCGACCGCGGCGCGCGCCAGCGCCACCGTCTCGGCCGCGTCCTCGCCGGCCAGGCCCGTGGCCACCGCCGCGTGGGCGAGGCCGAGCCGCTCGGCTCGCGTCGTCGTGCCCGTGCCGGCACGCGCTAGCAGGGTCGCGCGCTCGTCCCCGGCCACCGCCGCGGCGGCCAGGCCACCGGCGCCGACGCGGCTGGCGCGCAGGGTCATGGCCAGCTCGGCCGCCTCCGGCATGCCGTCGAGCGCGGCCAGGCCACGGGCGAAGATGCGCGTCGCGTCGGTGTGGTGGCCGTGGTCGATCAGGGTGCGGCCGAGCGCGATGGCCGCGGCGGCCGCCTCGAGCGGCTGCTCCTGCGCCGCATCCAGCGCCGCGTCGGCCCGCTCGGCCGCGCGCTCGTCGTGCGAGCGCGCCTCGGCCAGGGCGAGGTCGCGCAACAGCGCGGCCCGGTCGGCGGCCGGGACGGAGTCGAGCATCGCGCGCCGGTACCGCGCACCCTCCTCGTGGGCGCCGCGCTGACCAGCCCGCTCGGCGGCGCGGCGCAGGGCGGGCGTGGCCCAACGCTCGGTCTCGGCCACCGCGGCGAGCACGTGCGAGGCCACGAGCTCGGGGTCGGCGTCGGCGCCGACCAGGGCCATGGCGGCGCGCTTGTGCAGGTCGGCGCGGCGGGCCGGTGGGAGATCGTCGTAGACCGCGCGGCGCGCGATCGGGTGGGCGAACCGCAGCGGCGTGCCGGGAGCGAGCAGGGCCACGCCGGCCAGGGCGTCGGCCAGGCCGGGCGCCGCGTCGCCGTCGATCGCGGCCAGGTCGGCGGCGGCGCCCAGCGGCGCCTCGTCGCCCAGCACCGCGACCGCGGCGGCGAGGGCGCCGGCCTCCGCCGGCAGGCCGGCCAGCCGCGCGAGCACCGCGGCGGCCACGGCGTCGATGGCGAGCGAGGCCACGGCGGTCGGGTCGGTGGTCCCGGACGCGCCCAGCGCCGCCACGAGCTCGCCGACGTAGGAGGGGTTGCCGCCGGTGGCCTCGGCGCAGGCGCGGCAGAGCTCGTCGCTGGCGCGCTCGTCCAGCGTGAGGCGCACGAGCGCCGAGACCGCGCGCGGGCTGAGCGGGTCCAGCCGCAGCGCCGTGGTGACGGGCGACCCGGCCAGGCGCTGCACGAGCCGGCCCTGGCGGCGCTCGCGCTCGGGGCGCGCGGCGACCACCAGCGCGACCGGCAGCTCGTCGAGCCGCTGCAGCAGGTAGTGGAGGAAGCGCAGGCTGGGCAGGTCGGCCCAGGGGGCGTCGTCGACGGCGAGCACGACCGGCGCGCGAAGGACTGCGCCTCGTCGGGGATCCCCTCGGCGGCGGGGGCGGAGCCGAACAAGGGCGCGCTGTGGGCGGCGGCGCCGGCCAGGAGCCGCTCGCGCTCGGCCGCGTCGGCGCGCGCGACCGCGCCCGCGAACAGCTGCAGGGCTGCCGCGATCCCTGCTGCCGGACTCCCGATGGCTTCCATGCGTTGAACTCCCAGGCGCAGGCGAGTGTAACCATTCACGCATGACCTACGAGGAGGCCGTTGCCAATCACCGCTGGGACGTTCCCGACCGCTACAACATCGCGCAGGACGTGTGCGACAAGCACCCGCCCGACAAGCTGGCGATGGTGTGGGAGGACTATCGCGGCAATGAGCGCCGGGTGAACTGGGGCGAACTGCAGGAGCTGTCGGACCGCTTCGCCAACGTCCTGCGGGCGCGCGGGGTAGAGCGCGGTGATCGCGTGGCGGTGGTGCTCCCGGCCACGCCGGAGGCCGCGGCGGTGTTCTTCGCCACGTGGAAGCTCGGGGCGATCCTCCTCTCGATGTCGGTGCTCTACGGCGACGAGGGCATCGCGCACCGGCTGCGCGACTCCCAGCCCAAGGTGCTGGTCACCGACGCCGACAACGCCGGCCGCTTCGATGGTGCCCCGGTCGACGACGTGCTCGTGCTCGACCGATCGTCGTTCGACGCGGGCGCTCCGGCGTTCGAGCGCGTCGACACAGGGGCGGACGACCCGGCGCAGCTCTACTACTCGTCGGGCACGACCGGGCTGGCCAAGGGCATCCTGCACGCGCATCGATACCTGCTGGCGCACGAGGAGTTCATCTACTGCCACGACGTCCAGGAGGGTGAGCTCTTCCACGGCATGGGCGAGTGGGCGTGGGCGGCCGGCATCGCGCCGCTGCTGGGCCCGTGGCGCCTGGGCGCGGTGCAGTTCGTGTTCCAGCGCCAGGGCGGCTTCGACCCCGCCCAGCAGCTGGCGGTGCTCTCCAAGCACCAGGTCACGAACGTGTTCACGACGCCGACGGCGATGCGGGCGATGATGGCCATCGAGGACGCCGGCACGCGCTTCCCGCAGCAGTTCCGGATCGTGTGCTCGGCCGGCGAGCCGCTCAACCCCGAGGCGATCCGCTGGTTCCGCGAGCAGTACGGGCTCACCGTGCTCGACTACTACGGGCTGACCGAGTCCTACCCGCTGTGCGCGAACTTCCCGTTCATGGAGGTGCGCGAGGGGTCGATGGGGCGGCCCATGCCGGGCTGGGACGTCCAGATCCTCGACGAGGACGAGCGGCCCGTGGCGCAGGGCGAGCGTGGCGAGATCTGTCTACGCGCGCGCTCGAACCCGCACTACCCGCTGGGGTACTGGAACAACGATGAGGCCGGCGAGGAGACGTTCGGCGGCGCCTGGTTCCACACCAAGGACGCGGCCCAGACCGACGAGGACGGCTACTACTGGTACGCCGGCCGCGCCGACGACGTGATCATCTCCGCCGGTTACCGCATCGGCCCGTTCGAGGTCGAGTCGGCGTGCATCGAGCACCCGGCCGTGCACGAGGCCGCCGCGGTGGCCTCGCCGGACGAGAAGCGGGGCATGGTGGTCAAGGCGTTCATCGTGCTGGCCGACGGCTACGCGCCGAGCGACGAGCTCGCGACCGAGATCCGGGGCTTCGTACGCGGCCACCTGTCCGCCTACGCCTATCCGCGCCGCATCGAGTTCGTCGACGACCTCCCCAAGACGCTGACCGGGAAGATCCGCCGCATCGAGCTGCGCGAAGCCGAGCGCGAGCAGGCCGCCGCGAGCTAGCGGCGCTCAGTGCCGGATCGGCTCGCCGGTGTCGACGGCCTCGAAGGCGCTGCCGGGCACGGTCTTGAGCTGATCGAGGTCGTCGTCGTCCCAGCGGCGGTCGGCCGAGCCGGTGATGTACCAGCTCGTGCCGTTGTCGGCCACGAACATGCCGTAGCGCTTCAGCGCGGTGAGGATGACCAGCGCCGAGCCGTGGAAGCCGGACAGGTCATAGCCCGCCCCCAGGCGCAGGCGCAGACCCATCGGCGGCAGGTTGGGGTCGTCGGAGTCCGAGGCCTCGTGGGTGGCGGGGTGGATGTAGCCGCGCTGGCTGTCGGCGACCGTGAAGCGCAGGGCGTGGTCGATCGCGCCGGCGGCGACCTCGTCGTAGCGCGCGAGCCCGGGCAGGATCGGCAGCCCGGCGGCGTCGGCCGAGGTCCAGCCCTCGGGCCGACGCGCGCCGGTGCCGAGGTCGAAGACGGCGCCCGACCCGGCCACGAGGCCCCGTCCGCGGCGGCGCGCGCCGTAGAGCTCGTAGAGCCTGCAGGTCCCACGCTGGGCCACGAGCACGTGGCCGTCCCCCGGCTCGATCCTCGCGGTGCGGGGGATCGGGTAGGGCCCGCGGTCGCTCTCGTCCGGGGACTCGGTGAAGCGCACCGGCAGCTTGGGCTGCGTGCGGTTGACGATCTTGTACGGGATCCCGTACTGGCCGCCGCCGCCGAAGTCGGCGTGCAGGAAGCGGTCGCCCCGGGCCGAGATCGCGTTGACATAGGCGTCGGACTGCGGCGCAACCGGGGCCGACGAGATGTCCTGGTTCCACGGGTTGTCGGGCGGGAAGACCGGGCAGCCACCAAGCGTCGGCCCGGTGCCGGCCGCGACCGCGACCGCCGCGAGCAGCGGGGCGAGCATCGGGCGACCCTACCGGCCGGCCAGCCGTGCTTCGGTGCGCATCTCGCTGAGGATGCGCTCCAGGCGCGGCTCGGAGGCGCGGTCGACGTGCGTCATCGTCGCGGCGACGGCCGGGTGGACTGCCGCGATCTGCGCGTGCAGCTCGTGCGCGACGGCGCGGTAGCCGGGGTGGCCCTCGCGCCCCGAGCGCAGCTCGACCAGGTGCATGGCCTCGCGCGCGTTGAGGTCGAGCACGTAGCGGATGCGGTAGCCGAGGCACAGCGCGTACGGCGCCGCCCCGGGCAGGCCCGCCTCGACCAGGCGTTCGTACTCCTCGCGCGAGCGCTGCAGGGCCGCGCGGTAGGCGTCGCCCACGCCGGCGGCGTCGACCTCGTCGGGCACGCCGGCGCCGAGGTCGGGCGTCAGCCGCTGCCACTGCACCGTGAGCATGCGGTGGCGCTGCAGGTCGCGGAAGGCGCCGTAGTCGGAGACCACCTCGAAGCGGTAGCGCAGGGCCTCGAAGCCGCGGCCCGGCCGGTGGCGCCGGTTGTCGCGCGCGCCCACGAGGTCGGCCAGCAGCGCCGCGCGCCGGTCGGGCGGCAGCTCGGCGACGGCGGCCCGCGCCTCCTCCTCCGGCACCGTGGCGGCCTCGAACAGCAGCGCGGCCAGCAGGTCGTCCTCGGTGCCGCTGGTCGCGAGCAGGCGCACGGACGGCCGGTCCGCGGGCTCGCGCCGGTCCAGGCCCAGACTGGCCGCCCAGCGCCGGCCGGCGCGCTCGCGCTCCTCGAGGTAGGCGACCCACGCGCCGCCGCGCTCGGGCCGCTCCACGCGGGCCACGAACGAGGGCATGACCCCCTTGATGGCGTCGAGGATCATCGCCCCGTACGCGCGTGCCTCGGGCAGCGGGTGGGCGAGCAGGTGGAGGATGAGCTGCTCGTAGGCCTGGCCGGTGGCGTAGATGCCCATGTGCGACAGCGAGCTGGCGGGCAGCAGGCCGCGCAGCAGGTCGAGCGCCTTGGCCTTGATCGCGCGGCGGTGGGCGGCCTCGGGCTCGCCCTCGGTGCGCGGGAACTGCTCCTCGGCCCAGGCCATCACGCGCGGCAGGGCGTCGGCGTAGGTGGCGAAGAGGAAGTCCATCGCCGCCGCGTAGCCCGGGCCGAGCTCGCGGTCGCGGTAGTAGCGGTAGCCGAGGCCTTCGCCCATCGGCGCGTCGTAGGCGATGTAGCGCGTGGACTGCTCCAGGTAGGCGGCCAGGCGCGGGCGCTGGAGGATCTTGGTGAGGACGTTCGAGGTCCACTCGCAGGCCACGTGCGCGCCGCCGAGCTGCGCCACCGAGTCGTCGCCGTAGCCGACGAAGATGCGCTCGTAGAGCTGCGCCGCGCGCTCGCCCTCGTCGCCGTCGTAGGCCGCCGTCGCCTCGGGCACCGAGTCGGCGAACTCGTCCAGGAACAGGCGCCGCAGCGTGCCGCCGTAGCGCGAGTAGCGGGCGAACAGCGCGCCCTTGACCGTCTCCGGGAGGTTGACGAGCGCGAAGACGGGCCGGTCCAGGTTGGTGAAGTGGGGGGCGAGCCGCTCGCGCTCAGCCGGGGTGAAGCTCTCTCGGACGTCTTCGTGCACGGGCGGTCGAGGGTAGCGCCGGACCCGGCTGCCAGAATCGCGCGCGTGCGCATCTCCGCCAAGGCCGACTACGCGGTGCGCGCGGCGGTCACGCTCGCCGCGCTGGAGGGCGACGCGCCGGTCAAGGCCGAGCGGCTCGCCGCCGCCCAGGACATCCCGCTCAACTTCCTCGAGAACATCCTGCACCAGCTCAAGTCGAGCGGCCTGGTCACCAGTCACCGCGGCCCGGACGGCGGCTTCCGCCTGGCCCGCCCGGCCGCGGCGATCACCCTCGCCGACGTCATCCGCGCGGTCGAGGGGCCGCTGGCCAGCGTGCGCGGCACCCGGCCCGAGCAGGTCTCCTACACCGGCGCCGCCGAGCCGCTGCAGGAGGTGTGGATCGCGCTGCGCGCGAGCCTGCGCGCGGTGCTCGAGAACGTCACCCTGGCCGATGTCGCCGCCGGCAAGCTGCCCGATCAGGTCGCCACGCTGAGCGCCGACCCGGCGGCCTGGAAGGCCCCCGCGTTCGAGTAGCTCGGGCGGATCCAGACGATCTGCCCCGGCTCGAGCTCGAGCTCGGCCGCCTGCGCCCGCGTCAGCTGGACCCAAACGTCGCGCCCGTCGTCGAGCGTGAGCTCGACCCGCACCTCGAAGGAAAGGTGGGCGACGCGCTCGACCAGCGCCTCGCGCGTGCCCGGGCCGGGCTCGTCGACGATGGCGACGTCGTGCGGGCGCACGACCGTGTCCCCGAGCCGGGTGACGGGCCCGATGAAGCCCATGACGAAGTCGTTGGCCGGGTGCTCGTACAGGTCGCGCGGCGTGCCCACCTGCTGGATGCGCCCCTCGGAGATGACCGCGACCTGCTCGGCGACGTCCATCGCCTCCTCCTGGTCGTGGGTCACGAACACGGTGGTGACGTGGACCTCCTCGTGGAGCCTGCGCAGCCACACGCGCAGCTCCTCGCGCACCTGGGCGTCCAGGGCGCCGAAAGGCTCGTCGAGCAGTAGCACGCGCGGCCCGGGCGCCAGCGCGCGGGCCAGCGCCATGCGCTGGCGCTGGCCGCCCGAGAGCTGGGACGGATAGCGGTCGGCCAGGCCGTCGAGGTGCACGAGCGCGAGCAGCTCGTCGACCCGCGCCCGGACGTCGGCCTTGGCGCGGCGGCGCACCTTCAGCCCGAAGGCGACGTTGGCGCGGACGGTCATGTGCTTGAAAGCGGCGTAGTGCTGGAAGACGAAGCCGACGCCGCGCCGGCGGGCGGGCACGCGCGTGGCGTCCTCGCCGTCGATGGACACCGTGCCGCTGTCGGGGGCCTCGAGCCCGGCGATGACGCGCAGCAGCGTCGACTTGCCGCTGCCGCTGGGCCCGAGCAGTGCGGTCAGCGAGCCGGCGGGGACGTGCAGAGACACGTCGTGCAGCGCCGTGAAGTCGTCGTAGCGCTTGGTCACGTCGCTGAGGTCGATCATGTGCGTGCCTCTTTCGGCTGGAGCTTGGTCATGAGCAGGAGGGTCGCCAGCGCGATCAGCGCGAGCATCGCGGACGCCGCGTAGGCGCCGGTGAGGTCGAAGGCCTCGAACCGGTTCTGGACGTAGACCGGCAGCGTGTCCGTCGAGCCGAGGATCTTGCCCGAGACCACGCTGACCGCCCCGAACTCGCCCAGCGCGCGCGCCGTCGTGAGCACGACGCCGTAGAGCACGCCCCAGCGGATCGCGGGCAGCGTGATGCGCCAGAACGTCTGCCAGGCCGAGGCGCCGAGCGTCGCCGCCGCCTCCTCCTGGCCGGTGCCGATCTCGCGCAGCACCGGGATCACCTCGCGCACCACGAACGGCAGCGAGACGAAGACCGTGGCCAGGATCATCCCCGGGGTCGAGAAGATGACCTGGATCCCGTGGTCGAGCAGCCAGGAGCCGAACCAGCCCTGGCGGCCGTAGAGCAGGTACAGCGCCAGGCCGACCACGACGGGGGAGACCGCGAAGGGCAGGTCGATCAACGCGTTGAGCAGCGCCTTGCCCCGCACCCGGCCGCGCACGATCACCAGCGCCGCCAGCACGCCGAACGCGGTGTTCAGCGGCACCGCGACCGCCACCATGAGCAGCGTGAGCTTGATCGCGCTGATCGCGTTGTCCGACGTCAGCGCGTCCCACACCGCGCCCAGGCCCTTGTCGAACGTCTTGTAGAAGACGAACCCGACAGGCAGGGCGAGCAGGAGCAGGAGGTAGCCCAGCGCGATCGTGCGCAGGCTCAACCGCATCCCGCGGCTAACGCGCATGGCGCAGGCTCCAGCGCGAGAGGAGGTTGATGCCCGTGAGCACGAGCAGGGCGACGAGCAGGAGCACGACCGCAACCGCAGCCGCCCCGCTCACCCCGCCGCTCTCGATCTGGCCGAAGATGTAGACGGACGTGACCTCGGTCTTGAACGGCAGGTTGCCCGAGATCAGCACGACGGAGCCGAACTCGCCGATGGCCCGGGCGAACGACAGCGCCACGCCGGCGAGGATGGCGGGCACGAGGTTGGGCAGGATGATGCGCCGCACGATCGTGAACGAGCCCGCACCGAGCGAGGCCGCCGCCTCCTCGGCCTCGGGGTCGAGCTCCATCAGCACCGGCTGCACGGTGCGCACGACGAAGGGCAGGGTCACGAACAGCAGCGCCACGGCCACGCCGATGCGCGTGTACGCGACCGAGAAGCCGAACGGCCCGCGCGACCCGTACAGCGTCAACAGGGTCAGCCCCGCCACGATGGTCGGCAGGGCGAAGGGCAGGTCGATGATCGCGTTGACGATCCCCTGCCCCGGGAAGCGGTCGCGCACCAGGACCCAGGCGATGACCGTGCCGATCACCGCGTTGATCGCCGTCACGACGAGCGACACGACGAGCGTGAGCTCGAGCGTGGACAGCGCCTCCTTGCTGGTGATGACGTCCCATCCCGCGGACAGGCCGTGCTCGCCCGCCTTGGCGAACACCGCCGCCAGCGGGAGCAGCACGATCACGCTCAGATAGAGCGTGACGATGCCCATGCCCAAGGGGCCGCCGGCCCGCCCCAGGCGGGGCAGGACCGACGGCCGCTCGAGCGCGGCGGCGTCGCTAGGACTTCGCAGTCGCAACGCCCTTGGACTTCTCGACGTTGACGAGCACGCCCTTCTGCGGGTCGAAGAAGCGGTCGTTGACCTTGCTCCAGCCGCCGAGCTTGTCGATCGTGAACAGGCCGGGCGGAACCGGGAACTTCTTCTTGTCCTGCAGCGAGGGCAGGACCGAGCGGTAGCCCTTGGCGACGAAGACCTTCTGGGCCTGCGGCGTCCACAGCCAGTTGCGGAAGGCCGCCGCGGCCTTCGGGTTCTTGCTGTCGCTGGTGACTGCGGTCGGGTTCTGGATCAGGATCGTCTGCGGTGGGATGACGTAGTCGACCTTCTCGCCCTTCTGCTGGGCGGTGATCGCCTCGTTCTCGTAGGTCAGGGCGACGTCGCCCTTGCCGCTGAGGAACGTCTGCATCGACTGGCGCGCGCTGCTGTCCTGCGCCACCACGTGCTTGCCGAACAGCTGGTTCAGGTAGGCGATGGCCTGGCCGTCGGTCTTGCCCTCGGTGCGCTGAGCGCCGTAGCCGGCGATCGTGTTCCAGCGCGCGCCGCCCGACGTGAACGGGTTCGGCGTGACCACCTGGACGCCGGGCTTGAGCAGGTCGTCCCAGGTCTTGATGCCCTTGGGGTTGCCCTTGCGGACGGTGAACACGACGACCGAGTTGGTCACGAACCCGTGGTACTTGTCCGCGCCCCAGCTCGGGGCGACGAGCTCGGCCTTGACCAGCTTGTTGACGTCGGGCGCGAGCGAGAGCGCCACCACGTCGGCGGGCTGGCCGGCCTCGACCGCGCGCTCCTGGTCGCCGGATGCCCCGTAGGACTGCTTGAAGGTCACGCCCTTGCCCACCGGCGTGCGCTGGAAGGCGGGGATGAGCTGCTGGTAGGCCTCCTGCGGCGTCGAGTAGGCGACGAGGCTGATCTGGCCGCCGCCACCACCACCACTGCTGCTGTTGCCTCCGCACGCGGCCAGCACCAGGGCGGCGAGCACCGCCACGACGCCGAGCAGGACGGGAATTCGGATGCGCTTCACAGGTTCTCCACTTCCTCGGTCAACTTTGTGCGGCGGCCATTATGCCTAAACCTGATCGTGTTTGTAGAGATTTCGCTGCGCGCCATGATCGGGGGCAGCCTGGAACCGACGAAAGGACCCGACCGTGGGCAGGATCGCCGTACACGAGTTCATCAGCCTCGACGGGGTCATTGAGGACCCGCGGTGGACGGCCGCCTATCCGTTCGACCCCAAGATGGGCGCGGCCATCGGGGCCATGATGCGCGACGTCGCGGGCATCCTGCTCGGGCGCCGCACCTACGAGATGTTCTATCCGGCCTGGTCGACCCGCACCGCCGAGGACGACCCCGGCGCGCCGTTCTTCAACGAGTCGCCCAAGTACGTCGTGTCGGGCACGCTGCAGAGCGCCGAGTGGCACAACACGACGATCGTCGGCCGCTACGACCCGGGGGCGATCCGCTCGCTCAAGGACCGCGTCGACGGCGACCTCTACGTCAGCGGCAGTGCCCGGCTCGTGCGCGCGCTGCTGGCCGACGGCCTGGTCGACGCGCTCCACCTGTTCGTCTTCCCGCTGGCCCTCGGCGAGGGGGAGCGGCTGTTCGCCGAGGGCAACGAGGTGCGGCTCGCGCTGCAGCAGGACGAGGCCTACGACAGCGGCGTCGTACACCTGGCCTACGGCCCGGCGGGCCAGTGACCTGAGTCGTCAGTTCGCACCTTCCCGGCGTCTGGACGCATCTGACGCCACCCAGGGAAATCGCCGTGCTCTGCATCGACTCATCCCCTGTGCGTCGCCATTCACGCCCAGCCGCTCGGGAAGCTGAGCGCGAACTTCCGACTCAGGTCACTAGCTGCCGTTGGGCGCCCGCTCGGGCGGCTCGGTGATCGGGTGCTTGGCGTCCCAGATCGACCACAGCGCGAAGGCCGCGACGCAGCCGGCGCAGATGAGCAGGCTGTCCTTGATCCCGACCGCGTCGAACGCGGCGCCGATGACCAGCGCGCCGATCGACAGCGCGGCCAGGTAGCCGGCGAAGAACAGGCCGAGCATGCGCCCCTTCATCCCCGGCGGCGAGTCGTACTGGATCCAGGTCAGCTTCTGCACGAAGGCCGCCTCCCAGGCCACGCCGGTCCAGAACATCGCCAGGAGGGCCAGGAACAGCCCGCCCGAGACCGCCAGCAGGACCAGCGTGGCGGCGAAGACGAGGCCCTCGGCGCCGGTGATCCGGCGCCGGCGGTCGCGCACGAACCACGTCGGCGAGCCGTGCGAGGGGCGCTCGGTGACCTCGGGCAGCGAAAGACAGAGCCGGCGAACGCGCTCGAGCGCGCCGCTCACAGCAGACCGAGCAGGGCCCGACCAGCGTGGTCGGCCAGGTCCAGCAGCGGCGAGGGGATGATGCCGAAGAACAGCGTCGCGGCCCCGAACAGCACGGCCACGAACGCGACCTCGATGCCGCCGTAGCGCGGCCGCTCGGCGGCGGGCGCGTCGACCTCGGTCGAGCCGCCGGCGATCGCGGGCGCGGCCGTTGGTCGCATCCACATCACGGCGAGCACACGCAGGTAGTACCCCAACGAGATCATCGACCCGATCACGATCACGATGCCCAGCCACGTGTAGCCCCCGTCCACGGCGGCATCGATCAAGTAGAACTTCCCGATGAAGCCGGCGGTGGCGGGCAGGCCGGCCAGGGACAGCATCGCGAGCGTCATCGGCCAGGCCAGGACCGGCCGCGAGGCGCCCAACCCGGCGAACGCGTCGATGTCGTCGCCCAGGTCGGTCTCGCGCTCGCGCGCCAGGACCACCGCGAAGGCGGCCAGGTTCATGGCCAGGTACACGGCCAGGTAGAAGACCGTGGCCTGGATCCCCAGCCGCGTGGCCACCACCACGCCGGCCAGCAGGTAGCCGGCCTGGGCCACGCTGGACCACGCCAGCAGCCGCTTGAGCGACGTCTGCATCAGCGCGCCGACGTTGCCGACCACGATCGTCACCGTGGCCAGGGCGGCCAGCGCCGGGCCCCAGTCCTCCTGGGCCTGGATGAAGGCGACGTCGAAGAGGCGCAGGAAGATCGCGAACGCCGCCGCCTTGGTCGCGGTGGCCATGAACGCCGTGATCGGCGTGGGCGCGCCCTGGTAGACGTCGGGCGTCCACTGGTGGAACGGCGCCACCGAGTTCTTGAAGGCCAGGCCGACGACGATCAGCCCAATGCCGGTGAGCAGCAGCGGGTCGCTGACCACCGACCCCTGCAGGGCGCGGGCGATGGCGCCGAAGTCGGTGGCCGCGGTCGCGCCGTAGACCAGGGACAGGCCGTAGAGCAGCGTGGCCGAGCCGACCGAGCCGATGATCAGGTACTTCAGGCCCGACTCGAGCGACTGCTCGCGCCGCATCTCGGTCGCGCAGAGGATGTAGAGCGCGATCGAGAGCAGCTCGATACCGAGGAACACCGTAATCAGGTTCTGGGCCTCGGCCAGCACGGCCATGCCGGTGATCGACGACAGCAGCAGCGCGTGGTACTCGCCGTGGCCGGCCTGTCGGACCGCGCTCTGGCGGGCCGACAGCAGCACCGTCGCGATGCCGGCGGTGGCGAGGATGAGGTTGACGACCAGGGCGAGGTCGTCCACGCGCAGCGCGCCCGAGATGATCGACGTGTGGCGGTTGAACTGCCAGATCGTCAGCCCGACGAACGCGCCGAGGGAGGTGATGGCGAGGAACGGCACCGCGAAGTCGCGTCCGGCGCGCCCGCGCAGGAGGCCGGCCAGCAGCACGAGCACGGCGCCGCCGAGCAGCGCCACGACCGGCGACAGCGCCGACCAGTCGATGAAGGGGCCACTCAAACCGAACACCGTCAAGGGGTCAGACCCCCTTGAGGGTGGTTGAGGGTTGTCATGGCGTCTGGCCTCCCTGCGGCAGCACGGGCGCGGTCTGCGCGGTCGCCCGCGGCAGCGCGAGCTGGTGGGTGAGCAGCGCGGTCTGCGCGACCGCCGCTTGCGCGCTGGCCTGCTGGCGCTTGAGCAGGAGCTGCGGGTAGACCGCGATGGCGACGATCACGAGCACGAGCGGCGCCACCACGACGCCGTCGCGCAGCGAGAGCTCGCGCGACTGGGCCTTCGCGCCGACGCGGTTGTGCATGGCGCCGATGTAGGCGCGCAGCATGTAGACCGAGGCGAGCACGACGCCGGTGAAGGCCACGCAGGCGATCACCAGCTTGGACTCGAACACCCCGAGCAGGATGTAGAACTCGCCCATGAAGTTCGACGAGCCGGGCATGGCCAGCGTGGCCAGCGCCACGATGAGGAACAGCGCGGCGAGCACGGGCGCGCGGAACGCCAGCCCGCCCATGTCGCGCACGTCCTCGGAGCCGCCCACGCGCGCGGCCAGCACGGCGATGATGAAGAACAGCGCCGCGGTGACCAGGCCGTGGTTGACCATCTGCAGCAGCGCGCCCTGGGTGCCCTGCGGGTTCAGGGCGAAGATGCCCAGGGTGATGAACCCGAGCTGGGCGATCGACGAGAAGCCCACGATCAGGCGCAGGTCGGTCTGCGTGAAGGCCATGATCGACCCGTAGAGGATCGACGCCAGGGCGATCAGCAGCAGCAGCTCCTGGAAGTGCACCGCAGCCTGCGGGAACAGCGGCAGCACGATGCGGATGAACCCGTACGCGGCCACCTTGGAGAGCACGGCGCTGAACACCGCGACCACCGGGATCGGCATGGCCCGGTAGCCGTCGGGCAGCCACCCGTGCACCGGGAAGGCGGGCATCTTGACCAGGAAGGCGGCGGCGAAGAGCAGGAAGATCCACTCCTGCGTGCCGACGGGCAGCCCGACGCGCACGAGGTCGGACAGCGCGAAGCTGATCTGGCCGCTGTTGCCCACCGACTCGACCCCGGTGGCGATCGCCGCGGCGAGCATGAGCAGCGACCCCACGAGGGTGTAGATCACGAGCTTGGTCGTGGCCTGGACGCGCTTGCGCCCGCCCCAGGTCCCGATGAGGAAGTAGAAGGGCACGAGCATCAGGTCGAAGAAGGCGACGAACAGGGCGAGGTCCTGGGACAGGAACGCGCCCAGCACGGCCGACTCGGCCAGGCCCATGAAGAAGAAGAAGAGCTGCGGGCGGTCCCACTGGCGGAAGTACGCGTACAGCGTGGCCACGCACCACAGCAGCGTCGTCAGCGTGAGCAGGAACAGGTTGAGTCCGTCGACGCCGAGCTTGTAGTGGATGCCCAGCGCCGCGATCCACACCGTGTCGGTGACGTGCTGGAGGCCGGCCTTGCCCGTGTCGAAGTCGGCGATGTAGTAGATCGCCATGCCGAGCGTGACCGCCGAGCCGAACAGCGCCACCTTCGGCGCCATGCGGCGGCCGAGCAGCGCGCCGACGAGCGCGAAGAACAGGGGAGCCCAGAGGAGGAAGGAGAGCGCCATCGGCTACGTGCTCTGCAGGAGGAACCAGAGGGCGACAAGGGCAAGGCCGAGCAGCAGCAGCGCGGCGTAGACGCGCAGGAAGCCGTCCTGCGCCCCGCGCACGACCGACGAGCCCGCCCGCACCACGGACACGGTGCCGTTGACCAGGCCGTCGATGACCACGCGCTCGAACACGTTCGAGGCCCAGCGCCCGACGGTGGCGCCGGGGCGGACGAACACGGCGTCGTTGAGCTCGTCGAACCACCACTTGTGGAACGAGAGCTCGTACAGCGGGCGGAAGCGCTCGCGGAAGGCGACGGCGATCGACGGCCGGCGCACCCAGATGACGTAGGCCAGGCCGATGCCGCCGATGGCGATCACGGCGCTGAGGATCAGGCCGAAGATGAGCAGGCCGTTCGACGGGTCGTTGATGACCTTCTCGTACGTCGGGTCGTTGACGAAGTCCGGGCGCAGGTAGACGTTGACGAGGTCGTCGACGAACGGGACCTGGATGAGCCCGCCGAAGATGGCGCCGATGGCCAGCGTGCTCATGGCCACCTTCATGGGCCACTGCTGCTCGGCGATGTAGTGGCCGGGCCCGGGGAAGCCGACGTCGGTGTCCTCCTCCTCGTACGTCTCCGGGTTGAACGGGTGCTCGTGGTGCGCGATGTGGCCGGTCTCGCGCAGCTCGCGCGCCTCCTTGCACTCCGGGCCGAGGAAGGCGCGGAAGATCATCCGGAACGTGTACAGCGCGGTCACGAAGGCGCCGAGGTAGCCGAGCACGTAGAGGATCCAGTGCCAGCCGCCCTCGCCGCCGATCAGCGCGAGGATGTCGTCCTTGGAGAAGTAGCCCGAGAAGAGCGGGAACGCCGACAGCGCCAGGCCGCCGGCCAGGAAGCACGCGAAGGTGAACGGCAGCGCGCGCCGGAACCCGCCCATCTTGTCCAGCGACTGCTCCCCGCCCATCGCGCCGATGATCGACCCGGCGGCCATGAAGAGCAGGGCCTTGAAGAACGCGTGCGTGAACAGGTGGAACATCCCCGCCGCGTACGCGCTGGCCGAGACGGCCATGATCATGTAGCCGATCTGCGACATCGTCGAGTAGGCGATGACGCGTTTGATGTCGGTCTGCGACAGCGCGATGGTCGCGGCGATGACCAGCGTCGCGCAGCCCACCACCGTGCCCACGTCGGCCGCCGCCGTGGCGTCCTCGAACAGCGGGTGCATGCGCGCGATCAGGTAGACGCCGGCGGTGACCATGGTCGCCGCGTGGATGAGGGCCGAGACCGGCGTCGGGCCCTCCATGGCGTCCGGGAGCCACGTGTGAAGCGGGACCTGGGCCGACTTCGCGAACGCCCCGACGAGGAGCAGGATGCACCCGGCCACGAGGTCGCCGTCGTTGGGCGGGAACGCGGCCTGCACGTGCTTGAAGGTGTCGAGGAAGTCGAGCGAGCCCGAGCCCCGGAACACGATGAAGTACGTGCCCAGCACCAGGCCGACGTCGCCGATCACGTTGATGACGAAGGCCTTGATCCCGGCGCGCGTCGCGGTGGTGCGCCGGAACCAGAAGCTGATGAGCATGTACGACGCCGCGCCGACGAACGCCCAGCCGATGATGAGCGGGACGAAGTTCCCCGCCATCACCAGCAACAGCATCGAGAAGACGAAGAAGTTCAGGTAGGCGAAGTACCGGACGAAGCCCCGGTCCTTCCACACGTACACGCACGAGTAGAGGTGGATCAGCGCCGAGACCCCGCTGACCACGAGCATCATGTAGACCGACAGCGGGTCGATCAGGATCGTGAGCTTGGCGTTGACGCCCACGCTGTCGGCGTAGTCCCACGCCGTCGAGGTGAAGGTGCGGTCATCCGGGGAATGGCCCATGAGGGCGATGAACGCGCCCACGGCGGCGACGAACGACAGCCCGATGGCCAGCGTGCCGATCCAGCCCGCCGTGCGCTCGCCCGGCAGGTGGCGCCCCACGAACGCGTTGAACAGGCAACCGGCCAGCGGCAGCGCCAGGCAGATCCAGGCCCAGGTGGTCGGGCTCATCCCTGCAGCCTCCGCAGCTGGTCGACGTCGATCGGCAGGCGGCGCCGGTACAGCGCCACGATGATCCCGAGGCCCACCACCACCTCGCAGGCGGCCACGACCATGACGATGATCGCGAAGATCTGGCCGTCACCGGTGCCGGTCATGCGCGAAAACGCGATCAGCGCGAGGTTGCCGGCGTTGAGCATGAGCTCGAGACAGAGCAGGATCACCAGCGGGCTGCGGCGCACCAGCACGCCGGCGGCCCCGACGCAGAAGATCAGCGCGGAGACGACGAGGTACCAGGCGACGGTCACCAGCCGCCCTGCTCTTCCTTCTCCTCCTGGCCGAGGCCGATCGACTCGGCCTGGCTGCCCGCACGCGGGATGCGCATGACCTCGGCGGCCGTCAGCTCGAGGCGGTCGCGCGGCGGCAGCGGCTCGTCGGGTGCGTCGATTCCGCGCCGGCGCCGGGCCAGGACGACGGCGCCCACGGCGGCGACGAGGAGGAGGAAGGAGGCGATCTCGAACGGGAACAGGAACTTGGTCAGCAGCAGCTGGCCGATCTGCCCCGGCGTGCCGAAGCCCGGCCCGAGCTTGGCCCCGTCGGTGTCGATCGCGTGCAGGCCGGAGCCCAGGATGGCGATCGAGAGCTCGACGAACAGGCCGATGCACAGGACCAGGCCGACGCCCCCGAGCCCGGGCCCGACGCTGGCCAGGGGCTCGCCCTGCCCGCCGACGTAGGAGACGACGAACACGTAGAGCACCATCACCGCGCCGGCGTAGACGACGATCTGCGCGGCAGCGACGAACTGGGCCTCGAGCAGCAGGAACAGCAGCGCCAGGCTGAGCAGGTGGCTGACCAGCGCCAGCACCGAGTAGAACGGATTGCGCAGGGCGATGACCCCGATGGCGCCGACGACGGCGCCGATCGCCGCGATGAAGAAGAGGACGTCCTCCATGGGGCGCGGGGAGGCTACTCACCCTCCGAACGCAGCGGCGTCCGTTCGAGCGGCTCGGCCAGCAGCATCTCCTTGGTGAAGATCAGGTCGCTGCGGTTGAGGTCGGAGAGCTCGTAGTCGTGGCCCATGGTGATGGCGTCGAACGGGCACGCGACCTCGCAGTAGCCGCAGAAGATGCAGCGCGACATGTTGATCTCGTAGACGGCGGCGTAGCGCTCGCCGGCCGAGACGCGGTTGTCGGGCGTGTTCTCCGCCGCGACCACGCGGATGCAGTCGGCCGGGCAGGCCGCCGCGCACAGCGAGCAGCCCACGCACTTCTCCAGGCCCGAGTCCTCGAAGCGGTGCAGCTTGTGGCGCCCGCGGAAGCGCGGGTACACCGGCACCTTCTCCTCCGGGTACTGGATCGTCGTTGTGCCCTCGATGAGGTTCGCGAACACGGTCTTCATGCCCCGCAGCGTTTCGCCGAAGGCGCGGTACACGCCCGAGGGCCCGCCGGGCTGGGGCCCGCGCTGGACCTCGACGACGTCGGGGCCAGGGTCGTACGGGGTCATTGGCTCACCACCACGATCGCGGTCACGAGGGCGTTGAGGGTCGCGAGCGGCAGCAGCACCTTCCAGCCCAGGGACATGAGCTGGTCGTAGCGCAGGCGCGGCAGCGTCGCCCGGATCCAAATGAACAGGAGCACGATGAGCGACATCTTCGCCAGCACGACGAAGGGGTCGACCCAGTGCGGCGGGTCGATGCCGAAGGGCAGCAGCCACCCGCCCAGGAACACCGTGGTCACGATGCCCGAGACGATCAGCATGTTGATGTACTCGGCGAAGTAGTACGACGCGAAGCGGCCGCCCCCGTACTCGGTCATGTAGCCCTGCACGAGCTCGGCGTCGGCCTCGGCCAGGTCGAACGGGGCCCGGTTGGTCTCGGCGAAGCCGGCGACCAGGAAGATCACGAACCCGACGATCTGCGGGATGACGTACCACATGCCCTCCTGGGCGTGGACGATGCCCACGAGCGAGAGCGTGCCCGCGGTCATGATCACCCCGATCAGGGCCAGGCCCTGGGAGACCTCGTAGGAGATGAGCTGCGCGGCGGCGCGCATTGCGCCCAGGAACGAGTACTTCGAGCCCGAGGACCAGCCGCCGAGCATGAGGCCGTAGAAGGCGATGGCGCCGAACGCGAACAGGTACAGCGGGCCGATGCTGACGTCGAGGCCGTAGAGCCCGACCGGCGTGCCCCCGATGTCGACCACGGGGCCGAAGGGGATGATGGCCAGCGCGGCGACCGCGGTGAGGATCGACAGGATCGGCGCGATCACGAACAGCAGGCCGACCGAGGTGTGCGGGCGCGAGTGCTCCTTGCCCAGCAGCTTGCCGATGTCGGCGATGGGCTGGAGCAGGCCGTAGGGGCCGACGCGGTTGGGGCCGTAGCGGGACTGGAAGCGGCCGAGCAGCTTGCGCTCGGCGATGAGGATGACCGGGACGATCGACAGCCCGACGGTGAAGATGATCACCGCCTTGATGAGCTGGATCCACCACTCCTCGGCGTAGACCGTCGACGCGAAGCTGGTCACGCGCGGCGGACCTCCACGAGCGCGCCGGTGAGGATCGCGGTCTCGTCGGAGACGAAGACCGAGCCGGCGGGCACGGCGCTGCGCAGCGTCGCGCGCCCGCGCAGCGAGGTGCCGTTCTGGGCCACCTCGACCGGCACGCCGTCCTCGATGCCCAGGCGCCGGGCGTCGTCCGGCGCCAGCTCGACGGAGGATCCCGGATGGAGGAACTGCAGCGACGGCGAGATCCGCACCTCGGGCGCCGCCCACAGCGAGCGCCACGAGCCCAGCCGCAACTGCCCGTGCGTTGGGGCCGGCTCGGGCGCGGGCGCCTCGAGCGTGAACGGGCCGAGGTCGCCCTCGGGCGCCTTGGCGGCGCCGTCGCCCGCGGGCCAGCGCACGCCGTGGCCGGCCAGGCCCTCGGCGGTCAGGCCGGCGTAGAAGGGGACCGCGGCGAAGAGCTGCTTGGTGGCCATCGCGCTCGTGAGCACGCCGAGGTCGAATCCGGCCGCGCGAGCCACGTCGGCGATCACCTGCCACTCCGGGCGCACGTTTCCGACGTGGGCGATGGCCTGGCGCACGCGCTGCACGCGCCCGTCGGGGTGCACGACGGTGCCGTTCTTCTCCGCGTAGACCTCGCTCGGGAAGACCACGTCGGCGTGCTCGCGGATGCCCTGGGTGAGCACGCCCGCGTGGGCCACGACGGTGGTGGCGCGGTCCAGCGCCTTCGCCCACGCCCCGCGCCCGGGGTAGGACACGAGCGGGTCGGCGCCGAGCAGGTAGAGCGCGCGCAGGTCGCCGTCGGCCAGCGCGGCGGCGATCTCGGGCGCGCCGCGCCCGTCGGCCACCGGTGCCTTCAGGCCCGGCCCGGCGTTGGGCAGCACGCCGGCCTCGCGCAGGCCGCGCCCGTTGGTGACCGCGGGGATGGCCAGCAGGCCGGCGCCTTCGTGTTCGCCCAGGTTGAGGTTGCCGGCCACGTTGAGCAGCGCCCGCAGGGCATTGGCGCCGCCCGGGGCCCCGCCCATGCGCTCGCCCCACACGATGACGACGTCCTGGCCGGCGTCGCGCAGCCAGTCGCTCAGCGCGTGGTCGCCGCTCGCCAGCTCGTACAGGAACCGGCCCACGCCGCCGGGCGCGAAGCGCTCCACCTGCTCGGCGGCGGGGTCGAGCGCGCTCGGGCGCGAGCTTGCCACGGCCAGCTTCAGGTTGTGGCGGCGGATGCCCTTGCGGATGCGCAGGTCGAGGATGGCGGCGTCGTCCATGAGCTCGGTCTCGAGCACGAGCACCGCGTGGGCGAACTCGAGGTCCGGGACGCTGGCCTGCAGCGCCGGCGCGGCCAGGGCGCGGTGCAGCTCCACCGGGAGCTGCGCGCCCAGGCGCGAGTCGAGGTCGTGGGCCTCCAGGCCCTCGCGCAGGAAGCGCTGGAGCAGGAAGCCGTCCTCGTTCGTGGCCTGGCCGCCCACGAGCGCGGCCGTGTGCCGGCCGGCCCGGGCCAGCCCGGCGGCGGCGGTGGCGATGGCGCGGTCCCAGCTCGCGGGCCGCAGCTCGTCGCCCTCGCGCACGAGCGGCTCGGTGATGCGCTCGTCCACGTGGAAGGCCTGGTAGGCGAAGCGGCCCTTGTCGCACAGCCAGCCGTCGTCGACCTCGGGGTGGTCGCGGACCATGACGCGCGAGACCTTGTCGTCGCGCACGGTCAGGGACACGTTGCACTGGGCGGCGCACAGGGTGCACACCGAGCCCGCGGTCTCGACGTCCCACGGGCGGGCGCGGAAGCGGTAGGCGGTCGAGGTCAGCGCGCCCACCGGGCAGAGTTCGATGATGTTGCCGCTGAACGGCGCCACGTAGGGGTGGCCGTCGAAGGTGCCGACGAACGAGTGCGCGCCGCGGTCGTGGAGGACGAGCTGGTAGTCCTCCGCGATTTCCTGCGAGTAGCGCACGCAGCGGTAGCAGAGGATGCAGCGCTCGCGGTCGATGGCGATCAGCGGGGAGATCTCCAGCGGCTTGCGGAAGTGGCGCTTGGGCTCGATGAAGCGGCTCGTCCCCGCACCCCAGCCGAAGGTGATGTCCTGCAGCGGGCACTCGCCGCCCTTGTCGCACACCGGGCAGTCGAGTGGGTGGTTGACGAGCAGGAACTCCACGACGGCCTTCTGCGCGTCGTGCACCCGCTCGGTCTGCGTGTGGACGACCATGCCGTCCTTGACCGGGGTGGAGCAGCCGGTCTGCAGCTTGGGGATGCCCTCGACCTCGACGAGGCACATGCGGCAGGCGCCCACGGGCTGGCCGAGCTTGGGCTCGTAACAGAAGATCGGGATCTCGACGTCGCCGTGCTTGGCGGCGTCGACGAGCATCTCGCCCTCGGTGGCCTTCACCTCCAGGCCGTCGATCGTGAACGTGATCTCCTTGGGCTCGGGGCGCGGCATCAGTAGGGGCCGACGTCGGGGTCGGCTCCGGCGATGCCCACCGGCTCGGGCTCGGGCACGGTGACGCCCATGCCGCGCGCCTCGCGGGCGCGCTCGATGTGCTCCTCGAACTCGGCGCGGAACTTGCGCACCAGCGAGCCGATCGGCATGGCCATCGAGTCGCCCAGCACGCACAGGCAGTGACCGATGATCTGGTCCTGGACCGAGGCGATGATGTCCAGGTCCATCGGCGTCGCCTCGCCGGTGTCGACGCGCTCGAGCATCTTCACCGTCCAGTTGGTGCCCTCGCGGCACGGCGAGCATTTCCCGCACGACTCGTGCGCGTAGAACTTGGCCACCTTCTTGGCCACCTCGACCACGGGCACGGTGTCGTCGACGACGATGATCGAGCCCGACCCGAGCATCGACCCGGCCTTGGCCATGGAGTCGAAGTCGTAGGGGATGTCGAGGCCCTCCTCGGCCGTGAGCACCGGCGAGGAGCTGCCGCCGGGGAAGAAGAACTTGATCGTGCAGCCCTCGCGCGGGCCGCCGGCCAGCCCCATGATCAGGTCGCGCGTCGGGATGCCGAGCTCGATCTCGAAGTTGCCGGGGTTGCGCACGCAGCCCGACACCGAGACGACCTTCGTGCCGGTGGAGTTCTGCACGCCGTGCTCCGCCCACGCCTTCGCGCCCATGCGGATGATGTGGGGGACGTTGGAGAGCGTCTCGACGTTGTTGACCAGCGTGGGGCCCTGGTAGAGGCCCTGGTTGGCCGGGAACGGCGGCTTGAGGCGCGGGTTGCCGCGCTTGCCCTCGAGCGAGTCCAGCAGCGCCGTCTCCTCGCCGCAGATGTAGGCGCCCGCCCCACGGTGCACCACCAGCGACAGCGTGTGGTCGGAGCCGAGGATGCGCTCGCCCAGGTAGCCGGCGGCCTCGGCCTGTTTGACGGCGGCGTCGAGGATGTCGGCCTGGTACTGGTACTCGCCGCGGATGTAGATGAACGACCGGTTCACGTCGGCGGCGTAGGCGCCGATGATCAGGCCCTCGATGAGCTGGTGCGGGTTCTTCTGGATCAGCTCGCGGTCCTTGAAGGCGCCGGGCTCGGACTCGTCGGCGTTGCACACGAGGTACTTGTCCATGGCCCCGTGGGGCAGGAACGAGACCTTCTTGCCCATCGAGAAGCCGGCGCCGCCGCGGCCGCGCAGCTCGGAGGACTCGAGCTGGGCCTGCACCTCGTCCCGGGACATCTTCAGCGCCTTGGGCAGCGCCTCGTAGCCGCCGTGGCGGCGGTACACGTCGATGGTGTTCAGGTCGGGCTCGTCGATGTTGGCGAAGAGGAGCTTGGTCACGGCTCGTCCTCCGGGGACGTCGCCTCGCCGCGCCCGCGCTCGGGGGGCATGGGCGGGCCGGCGGCCATCGTGTCGGGGTCGGGAACGGGGACGGCGGCACCGGGGTCGGCCGCGGCGCGATGGGCGAGCTGCTTGCGGGAAAGCACGGGCCGGCCGTCGCGCACGTCGTTGGCGATGGCCGCGACGTCGTCGAGCTCGAGCGGCCCGACGTAGACCCCATCGACCGAGGCCATGGGCCCGATGTCGCACGCGCCCATGCACTCGAAGGCGCGGATGTTGAAGTCGCCCTCGTCGCCGAGGGTCTCGATGAAGTGCTCGAAGAGCTCGTCGGCTCCGAGCAGCGAGCAGGAGATGTTCGTGCACACGTACACGTCGTGGGCCGGCTTGGGCTCGGTCTCGAACATGTCGTAGAACGTCGCGATCGACTCCACGTAGGCCGGGGTCAGCCGCATGACGGCGGCGACCTGGTCGAGCGCCTCGGGCGAGCACCACCCGTAGTGCCGCTGGGCGGCGGCGATCGAGGGGATCACGGCCGAGCGCCGGTCCGGGTACTTGGACATGTAGGCCTCGATCGTGCGCCGCAGGTCTTCGGGGACGGGCGTGACCGCCGGCTCGGGGACCGGCGCGGGCTCCTTGTTGAGGTCGACGGCGCGGTCCCAGGGCGGGACGCGGGAGCCGTCGGGGTAGCGCTGGACGCGGGCCATGGGGCTAGCGGTCGATTCCGCCGACGATCGGGTCGAGCATCGCGATGGCGGCGATGAAGTCGGCGATGTACCCGTCTCGGACCATGTCGGGGAACGCCTGCAGGTTGGTGAAGCTCGAGTCGCGCATGTGCACGCGCGCGGGCTTGGAGGAGCCATCGGAGCGCACGAAGCAGCCGAGCTCGCCGCGCGGGCCCTCGATCGGGTAGTAGACCTCGCCCGGCGGCACGCGGAAGCCCTCGGTCACGAGCTTGAAGTGGTGGATGAGCGCCTCCATCGAGGTGGCGAGCTCGTGGCGCGGCGGCAGCGCGACCTTGCGGTCCTCGGTGATGTACGGGCCCTCGGGCAGGCCGTCGAGCGCCTGCTCGATGATCTTCACGCTCTCGTAGAGCTCGGCGTGGCGCACGCGGAAGCGGTCGTAGTTGTCGCCCACGGTGCCGACCGGGATCTTGAAGTCGAAGTGGTCGTAGCTCGAGTAGGGCTCGGCCTTGCGCAGGTCCCACGGGTTGCCGGCCGCGCGCAGCAGCGGGCCGGTGACGCCGAGCTCGAGCAGGCGCGCCTCGGGCACGACCCCGGTGTCGCGCAGGCGCTGCAGGACGATCTCGTTCTTCTCCAGGATCGCCGCGTACTGGTCGGCGCGGCGCGGCATCTCCGCGCAGAACTTGCGCACCTTGGCCGCCCACCCGACCGGGATGTCCTCGATGACCCCGCCGACCTGGAAGTAGCGGGTGTGCATGCGCTGGCCCGAGGAGTACTCGAACAAGTCGAGGATCTGCTCGCGCTCGCGGAACCCGTACCAGAACATCGAGATCGCGCCGAGGTCGAGCATGGCGGTCCCGATCCAGACCAGGTGGGACATGATCCGGTTGAGCTCGAGGTGGATGACGCGGAGGTACTGGGCGCGTGGCGGCACCTCGACGTCGAGCAGCGTCTCGACGGCCCCGACGTAGGCCATCGCGTTGAAGTAGTAGGCCAGGTAGTCCATCCGCTCGACCACCGGGATGACCTTCCAGTAGGACTTGTCCTCGGCCGTCTTCTCGATGCCGGTGTGGAGGTAGCCGATGACCGGCTTGGCGTCCTTCACCACCTCGCCGTCGAGCTTGACCATGACCCGCAGCACCCCGTGCGTGGCGGGGTGGTGCGGACCCATGTTGATGGTGAGGAGCTCGTCGCTGTCCTCGTCGGCCAGGGCGGGGACGCCGGTGACCAGCTCGGCCGGGGCCAGGTCGGTGGAGTCGGTCACTCCCAGTACCTCGGGGTCTCGTACTCGTTGTAGGTGAAGTGGACGGGCTCGCCGCCGACCGGGAAGTCGCGGCGCTGCGGATGGCCCTCGTAGTCGTCGGGCATGAGGATGCGGCGCAGGTCCGGATGGCCCTCGAAGACGACGCCGAAGAGGTCGTAGACCTCGCGCTCGTGGAAGTCGGCGGTGGGCCAGTCCGGCGTGACCGATGGCACGGTGGGCGCGTCGGTGGGTACGCGGGTCTTGACCGTGATGCGGTCGACCTCGTGCATGTCGAGCAGCTCGTAGTGGACGCCCAGGCGCGGCTCGTGGGGCCAGTAGTCGACCCCGTGCACGGACATGAGCGCGCGGAAGCCCTTCTCGCGCAGGGCGGCCAGGACGCTGCGCACGCTGCCCGGGGCCACCTCGAGCGCCGCCTTGTCGCGGAAGTAGGACGTATCGACGACGGCGTCGGCGTCGGTCTCGCGCAGGTCCTGGGCCAGGAGCTCCAGGCCGGGCGCGTCAGGCACGTTTGGTCGCCTCCGAGTGCTGGCTGGCCTGGCGCAGCGCGTCCACGGCCGGGTCCTCGGGCGGAGGGGTGACCTCCTCGGTGCCACGCGCGCCGTAGCGGTCGCGCCAGCCCGGCTCCTCCTTGTCCTGGATCATGTCGCGCAGGCGCAGCACGCCGTGCATCAGCGCCTCGGGGCGAGGCGGGCAGCCGGGCACGTGCACGTCGATCGGCATGAACTTGTCCGCCGGCACGATGGCGTAGTTGTTGAACACGCCCATCGAGCTCGAGCACGCGCCCATGGAGATCGCCCACTTCGGCTCGAGCATCTGGTCGTAGATGCGCCGGATGATCGGCGCCATCTTGATCGAGACCCGGCCCGAGAGCACGATCAGGTCGGCCTGGCGGGGCGATGCGCGCAGGGCCTCGAAGCCGAAGCGCGAGACGTCGACCCGCGAGGCGACGATCGACATGAACTCGATCGCGCAGCAGGCCAGGCCGAAGGTCAGGGGGAAGAGCGAGTTCGAGCGGGCCCAGTTCAGCGCCTGCTCGAGCGTGGTCGTCAGCACCCGTTGCTCGACGTACTCCTCGAGGTCCTGACCCTCGAGGTCGCCGCGGAGCATGTCGCGCGCGCGCAGCTGGCTGGAGCGGAAGTCGCCGGGGCTCGAGGCGCCGGAGCCCCCGCTGCGGCCGTGCCGGATCACCTCCATTCCAGTGCCCCCCGTCGCCACACGTACACGAAGGCCACGAACAGCAGCACGATGAACACGATGGTCTCGACCAGGGCAAAGCCGCCGAAGGCCCGCAGCTGCACCGCGACCGGGTACAGGAAGATGACCTCGATGTCGAACAGGATGAACAGCATCGCGATCAGGTAGAACGAGATCCCGAACCGGAATCCGCTCTGCACGTCGGAGGGCAGCCCGCACTCGTAGGGGTCCGTCTTGGAGCGAATCGCCCGCTTGGGGCCGATGATCAGGTTGAGGACGGCGAAGGCGCCGCCCACCGTCAGGCCCAGGATCAGGAAGAACAACGCGGGCAGATACGAATCCAGCATTCGACGTGGGTTCTATCACCGGTTTGTGCGGAGTTGCTACTTGGTCGCAAAGGCCACGAGATTGACCAGCTTCCACTCCATCCTCGGCATCGTCGTCGCGACCGCCTTCGCGGTCGTCGCCGCGCTGGGCTGGTGGCTATGGCGGTCGGGCGGCACGAGCAGGGTGTTCTGGCGCCTGCTGCGCGGCTCGCAGGTGCTGTACCTGGCCTACCTGGCCATCGCGGGCGTGCGGTTCTTCACCGGTCAGAAACCTGACGACAGCCTCTACTGGGTCTACGCGCTGCTGCCGCTGGCGGTGTCGTTCATCGCCGAGCAGCTGCGCATCGCGTCCGCCCAGACCGTGCTCGACGCGCGCGACCTCGAGGACGCCGAGGCGGTGGGGCGGCTGCCCGCCGGCGAGCAGCGCGGCGTGGTGGTCGCCATCCTCGCGCGGGAGATCGGCGTCATGGCGATTGCGGCGCTGGTGATCGCCGGGCTCATGCTGCGCGCGTCGCTGGGCTTCGGGGGGTACTGAGCGTCGGGCCGGCCCGCGACGCCGCCCGACCGGGCGGCGCCACGAGCCGGCTCCGTGACTACTTGCCCTTGCTCCCGCGCCGGTGGTGCTGGGCGCGGGTCGTCGGCTTGCCCTTCTCGCAGCCGGTGTAGGTCCGCGTGCTCACCAGCTTGCTGCCGCTCTTCTGCACGGAGGTGATCTTCACCGTGAAGGTCTCCTGCGGCAACGCGTCGATGGTCACCGTCGTGAGGTTGCGCCCCTTGACCGTCTTGAGGCGCTTCCCGTTGGCGGTGATGTCGACCCGCACCACCCGCTGCCCGGGCGCGTGGTGCAGCTTGAACGAGAACCGGCGGGTGTCGGTGCAGGCCGCCGGGACCGCGGTCGGGGGCGGCGCTGTGGTCGCCGTCGACTGCGTCGACGTCCCCGACGAGCTCGTACTGCTGCCGGAGCTTCCGCTTCCGCCGCTCGCCGGCGCCGGCGCCGGAGGCGGAGGCGGCGCCTGGCAGTCGATCTTGCTCGCGTTGGCCGGGTCGCTGCAGTCGATCGTCGTGGCCCGCGCCCGCGCGGTGATGTCCACCACCGCGAGGAACAGGTTGTCGTCGCTCGACGGGTTGGACGTGTCGATCTTCAGCTGTTGGTCGCCCTGGTGGAGCAGCGGCACGAGGTTGTACAGCTCGTCGTCCTCGCCCCCGGACTCGGCGTTCGGGTCGGCCGGGTTGTCGGTGCTGTCGCCGACGCCGCCGACGGTGATCAGCCCGCCATTCGCGCCGAAGCCGTCGTCGTAGTTGCCGGCGCAGCTCGTCAGGCGCTGCGCGTTGACGTCGACGGTCGAGAACTGGCCGCCTCCGCAGGCGTGGCCGTCGACGCCCTGGAAGCTGAAGCCGCTGCCGAGCGACATGATGGCGCCGAAGCCCGGCGCGGTGAGGTCGAGCGGGCTCCCGAACAGGAAGGTCACGGTGTCACCGGTCTGCTCGGCTCCGCCGTCGAGCACCGCGATCGTCTTCTCCGGCGAGTTGGGGTTGGAGTAGATGACCACGAGCCCCACGCCCTCGAGCCCCGCTGGATCGTTGTTGATGGCGAAGTCCGTGATGCCGCCTCCACCCCCGACCTTTGCCGCCACCTGCGACGTCACGTCGGCGCGACCGGCGTTCAGCCCACAACACCCGGGCGCCACGTCGGGAAGCTGCGTGAGCTGCACCATGGTGCCGTCGAAGTCGATGACGCCGTTGGTGTTGTCGATGGTGCCCGTGCCCGAGTAGGTGCCGTACAGGTAGGCCTGAACCACGGTCGAGCCGCCCGGCACCTCGGCCTGGACGGTTCCCCCGGGCTCGCTCTGACCCAGGCCGTCGGCCGAGTACCCACCGTTCCCGCTGAACGTCGCCAGCGAGTCGGGCGTCGGCTTGAGCAGCGCCAGCTTGGCCTGAGCGACCGCTCCGCCCGCCAGCAAGAGGGCGACGGCCAGTGCCGCCGCGACCAGGAGGCGCAGGGCCCCCGTCGTACTACGCGAAAAGCCCCGAAGGGCCACTTTCCCGTCCATGTGTTGCGAACCTCCCCAGTTGCTTTTGGCGACCATATCCGGAGCGCAGGTCGAAGCGCCAGGTTTGCCCGCCGAATCGTTACCTTTGACCGTTGAACCCTGCATCGCCCGCGACCTCAGCGCCGAGCCTTCCTCTTCCGCTTCGGCGCCGCGTGCAGCCGCGAGATCGAGGCGAACTGCGTGTCGGTGGCGGCGTCGGCCGTGCGGGCGTCCGCCTCGACCGACACCGCGACCTTCGCGTGGCGCTTGACGGCGGCGACCACCGACCGCGGAACGCCGAGCCGCACCGTCGTGGGCTTCCCCGGGGCGACCGTGACGGTCTTCGTCGCCGGCGCCACGGTCGTGGTGGCGGTGGCGGTCGTCGTCGTGCCTTTCGTGGGCGGCGTGACCACCGCGGTCCGGATCACCGTCACCGGCCGGCAGGCCGAGAACTCCGACGTCGCGCCGGTGGCGGTGTTCGTCGCCGTCGCCGTGACGACGTCGGTGGCGCCGAAGTTCAGGGCCGTCGTCGTGAAGGTCGCCCCGCCGCCGCCGTTGGTCGTCACGGTGGCCGGCCCGAGCGGCGTCCTGCCCTCGCCGAACCCGGACGGGTCGCAGCTCGGGCTGGAGAAGAACCGCACGGTGAAGCCCTGGTTGGGGGCCGAGGACAGCGCGCCCGTCACCGTGGGCGGCCCGTTGCCCACCGTGGCCGAGGCCAGCACCGGCGCGCCCGCCGCGGTCACGCCCAGCGGGTCGTTGTCGATGCCGAGGGCGCCGTTGTCGAAGATCGCGTTCTCGGCCACGGTGGCGGGGTTGCCGGCGGTGAGGCGTACGCCGGCGCCGGTGTTGGCCGAGATCGTGTTCAGCGCGCCGCCGGGCCCGCCCACGACCGCGCCCGGGTCGTCGATGAGCACGCCGTCGCCGCCGTTGGGCAGTGCCCGCCCGCTGGCGCCGAGCCCGATCGTGTTGCCGACGATGCGGCCGTTGTTGCCGGCCTGGCGAATCCCCGCGCCGGAGTTGCCCGAGACCGTGTTGCCCTGGCCCGCGCCGGTGCCGCCGATGGTCGTGTTCCGCGCGAAGACCTGGATCCCCAAGTCGTTGGGCAGCGCCGCGGTGACGAGGCGGTTGAGGCCGACGGTGTTGCCCTGCACGACGAGCCCGCTCGCGTTCTCGGTGTCGACGCCGGCCCCGTGATTGCCCGAGCTGAGGTTGCCGAGGATCGAGGTGTTGTCGCTGTTGTCGGCCTTGATCCCGGCGCCGTTGTTGCCGCGCGCGACCGAGCGGCGCTGTCGGTGCCGACGAGGTTGCCCGGGATGGCGTTCCCGGTGCCGGCGCCCTAGGCGAAGATGCCCGTGTCGCCGTTCTCGGACACGGTGTTGGCGTCGAGCTCGGCGGGGCCGCCGATCGTGTCGGAGGAGGCGTCGTTCTCGATCCGCACGCCCTCGTCGCCGTTGCCGGCGCCGCTGTCGCTGTCGCTGAGCCCGATGCGGTTGCCCGTGACCACGTTCTGGTTGGCGCTCACGCCGCCGATGCGGACGCCCGCCTTGGTGTTGTGGTCGATCGTGTTGTTGGTCACCGACGCCTGGCTGCCGGCGAGGTTGACGCCGTCGCCGCCGTTGGCCGGCGCGTTGTCGTCGCCGATCGTGTTGCCGTCGATCAGCGAGTTGATGCCCGCGTTCTCGACCAGCACGCCGGTGCCGCCGCTGCCCGCGATCACGTTCGGGAGCGATCCGAAGGAGCCCGTGGCGGCCTGGATGCGCGTGGGGCCGCGCGCCGCGCTCACGTCGATGTTGTTGCCGCCGTTCGGGAGCGCGCTGCGCCCGGTCTCGTCGGTCCCGATCAGGTTGCCGCTGATCGTGTTGTCCCCGGCGGTGTTGGAGACGAGGATCCCGTCCCCGGTGTTGCCGGAGATGAGGTTGCCGGGGTGGCTTCCCCAGGAGGGGCTGGCCGTCGACCGCCCCCATCGTGACGCCGACGGCCTGGTCGATGTTCACGCCCGCCGCCCCGTTCGGGTTCGCGGTCGTCCCGTCGTTGCCGATGTCGGATCGGTCACCTTGGTGCCCGACGCCTGCGAGCCGAGATGGATGCTGGCCTGGCCGGTTCCGCGCAGGACGTCCGCCGCGATGGTCACGCCGCTCGACGGCGCGACGGGCACGTCGATGCCGTCGCCCGGGAAATCCTTGACCGTGACGTGGTCGAACGTGCTGGCGCCGCCGCCGCCGTTGAACATGACCCCGTCGGTGGCGCCGGTGTTCTCGGTGCCGTCGATGGTGATCGGCGTCGCCGCGATGCCGCCCCGGCTGGCGCCGTCGACGGTCACCGCCTGGGTGATCGGGCAGCGGCGAGCTCTGGACGATGATCTTGGCCGACCCCGGCGCGGGGATCTGGAAGCTGATGGTTCGTCCCCGGCGTGGCCGTTGGCGCTGGTGATCGCCGCCGCCAGCGAGCCCGCGCCCGAGCCGTTCGTGTTGATGACGGTGAACGTGTCCGCCGCGGCCGGCGCGGCGCCGCCGAGCACGAGCGCGAGCGCGGCCGGAACGGCGAGCCTGCGGAGGATGGTCATCGCGGCCGATGGTCTCGCGCCCGCGACCCCTTGTCTTCAGGGTGACCACCCTGATTTTTGGCCGCTCGGCGTCGATGGCTGCGCACGCAGGTGGGTACCTTCAGGTGCATGTCGCTCACCGTTGGCACCGCACCGTTCGGTCCCCAAGCTGCCGGCGAGTGGAACTTCGACTACGACGGTCCCGCCCACGCGCTCTACCTCCATCCCCAGCCCCGGCGCCTGCGCGCCGTGTTCGCGGGGGAGACCGTCCTCGACACCCTCCGCCCGCAGCTGCTGCACGAGACCGCCATCCTGCCCCGCTACTACGTCCCCGTCGAGGACGTGCGCTGGCAGCTCTTCGAGCCCACCGCCCACACGACCCACTGCCCGTTCAAGGGCGACGCGCGCTACTGGACGCTGCGCGTCGGGGACCGCGTGGCCGAGAACCTCGTCTGGAACTACCCCGAGCCGATCGAGGGCGCGCCTGCCTTCGCGGACCTGGTCTCGTTCTACTGGGAGCCACTCGACCACTGGTACGAGGAGGACGAGGAGGTCTTCGTCCACCCGCGCGACCCCTTCCACCGCATCGACGTGCTGCCCACCTCGCGGCACGTGCGGGTCTCGCTCGACGGCACCGAGCTGGCCGACACCACGCGCGCCCAGGTCCTGCACGAGACCGGCCTGCCCGCGCGCTGGTACATCCCGCGCGAGGACGTACGGGTGGACGCGGTGCAGCCCGTCGTCGGCCTGGAGACCACGTGCCCGTACAAGGGCACGACGAGCGGCTACTGGTCGTCCGGCGACGAGGAGGCGGTGGCCTGGACCTACGCCGAGACGCTGCCCGAGGTGGCGCCGATCGCCGGCCACATCGCGTTCTTCAACGAGCGCGTCGAGATCGAGGTCGACGGGGTCGCGCAGGAGCGCGGGCCCGAGACGCAGTGGTCGACCACGCGCTGGATCGAGCGCGCGCGGGCGGCGGCCTGACATGGACGTCGTCATCGGCGGCGGCCACGGTCAGATCGCGCTGCGGCTCGAGCGCCTGCTCGCGGGCCGCGGCGACAACGTCCGCGGGCTCGTCCGCAACCCCGCCCACTTCGAGGACGTCAGCGCGGCCGGCGCCCAGCCCGTGCTGGCCGACCTCGAGTCCGACGTCGAGCTCGGCCCGGCGGTCGCCGGCGCCGATGCGGTCGTGTTCGCGGCCGGCGCTGGGCCCGGTAGCGGCTCCGAGCGCAAGCGCACGATGGACCTGGGCGGCGCCGTCCGCCTGATCGAGGCGGCCAAGGACGCGGGCATCGGCCGCTACGTGATCGTCTCCAGCATGGGCGCCGACCACCCCGAGCAGGCCTCGGGCGGCTTCCGCGCCTACCTCGCGGCCAAGTCGAAGGCCGACAACGCACTGCGCGAATCTGGGCTGGACTACACGATCGTGCGCCCCGGCAGCCTGACCGGCGACCCGGGCACGGGCACGGTCGACATCTCCGAGCGGCTCGGCCGACGCGGGCAGATCCCACGCGACGACGTGGCGGCGGTGCTGGTGGCGGTGCTCGACGCGCCCAACACGGTCGGCAAGACGTTCGAGCTGCTGGGCGGCTCGACGCCGATCGCCGACGCCGTGCGAGCCCTGTGATGGGTCAGACCCCCTTGAGGGTGGCTGAGGGTTGATGCGGGCGGTCCAGGCCAACGGCTACGGCCCGCCCGACGTGCTCGAGCCGGTCGACCTGCCAACGCCCGAGCCCATCCCCACCGAGGTGCTCGTGCGCGTGCAGGCCGCGGGCGTCAACCCGGTGGACTGGAAGACGCGCGCCCGCGGCCCCGGCGGCACGGTGCAGCTCGAGCCGCCCGTCGTGCTGGGCTGGGATGTGGCCGGCGTAGTCGACCAGGTCGGCGGCGGCGTGACCCGCTTCGCGGTCGGCGACGAGGTCTTCGGGATGCCCTGGTTCCCGCGCCTGGGCCGGGCCTACGCCGAGTACGTGACCGCGCCCTCGCGCCAGTTCGCGCGCATCCCCGGGGGCCTCGACACCGTCCAGGCCGGCGGGCTGCCGCTGGCCGGCCTGACCGCGTGGCAGGCGCTGGTCGACACGGCCGGCGTCACGCGCGGTGACCGCGTCCTCATCCACGCGGCAGCGGGCGGCGTCGGCCACCTGGCGGTGCAGATCGCCAAGTCCCGCGGCGCGCACATCATCGCCACCGCCCGGGCGAACAAGCACGACTTCCTCCGCGGCCTCGGGGTGGAGCAGGTCATCGACTACACCGACGTCGCCTTCGAGGCAGAGGCCGGGGAGGTCGACGTCGTGCTCGACCTCGTCGGCACCGAGGACTACGGCATGCGCTCGCTGCAGACCCTGCGCGACGGCGGCCTGCTCATCCAGGTGCCGAGCAGCGCGCCCGAGTCGGTCAAGCACGCTGGGCGCGACCAGGGCAAGCGCGTGACGGGGATCCTCGTCGAGCCCGACGGCCACGCGCTCGAGCAGCTCGCCGCGCTGGCCGGCAACGGCGCGCTGCGGGTCGAGGTCGCCGAGGAGCTGCCGCTCGAGCAGGCCGCCCGCGCCCACACGCTGGGCGAAGAGGGCAGGGTGCAGGGCAAGCTCGTGCTCGTGCCGTAGGTCTAGGTCGGGAGCTCCCGCGCCAACCACTCGCGGTGGAAGCCCTCGAGGTCGGGCAGGAAGTCGTGGCTGATCGGGTAGCCGGGCGGCGCCGCGTCGACCTCGAGCAGCGTCTTGCAGCCGGGGCAGAAGAACTCGCGCAGGTGGTTCCAGCGCCCGTCGCCGGTCATCTTCTCCGGGAAGATCTCGCGCAGCTCGGCCTCGGTCTCGCGCACGCGCAGCAACGCCTCGAGTTTCCAGTTGGCGCGGTAGTCGCAGAGCTCGTGGCCGCAGTCGCACTTGACCACGTAGCTGCCGCCGCCCTTGGACACGACGTTCAGATGCTCGCCGAACGGCAGCACGATCGAGTCGTCGTAGGCGGCGCGCGCCTGCAGCAGGGCGACGTACTGGTCGAAGCGATCGGGGTCCTCGTAGGCGGATTGGATCGCGCGCACGCGCGCGCGAAGCAGCTTCTCGTCGACCAGGTCGCGCAGGGTGGCGTCGTCGAGCTTCATCGCACCAGGTCCACCTCGGGCGTGGGCACGTCGTACCGGAACCCGGCGGGCAGGTCCCCAGAAGGCGCGGAACTCGTCGGCCCAGCGCTCGGGAGAGCTTCATCGACTCCGCGTACATGCGCGCGACCGGTTCGATGAAGTCGCCGGCCAGCACGCGCTCGCGCTCGCGCGCCATCCACTCGCGCGCGGGCACCGCCTCGGCCACGCGGTCGTCGCGCTTGCGCACGCGTCGCTCCTCGGTCGCGGACGCGTCGCCCGGAATCACGCCGTAGACCGGCTCGGCGAAGCGCTCGAGCAAATACTCGCCGTCGATGTCGGTCATGACCGCGTCGTAGGGCCGCTCGAGCGGGTCGCCGACGCCGGCGGCGCCCCGGAAGTAGCAGAGGTAGAGGTCGCCGGTGGTCATGGCCTCGGGCAGCGTCGTCGTCTCCTGGTCGAAGTCGCGCCGGCCGGTGATCATGCGGGCCAGAGCCGAGTCCTCGGGGTCGGGCTCGTGCGTGGGGTAGGGCTGAGCAGACTCGACGACATCGAAAAAATATGTCTGGCGGATGTTGTGGCGGTAGCCCGACGCGGCGGGGTAGCCGCCCCACAGCCCGGAGTTCGCGAACACGGTGCCGTTGCCGATGTTCTGGATCTCGAAGAACGGCGTCTTCCAGCACAGGCGCAGGCACTCGTAGCCCGAGCCGCCGCGGTGGCGCCCGGCGCCGGCCGTGTTCGGCTTGACCCGCTGGCCGAGGTAGAGGAAGGGCTCGAGCAGCTCCCACATCTCCATGTCGCCCTCGGGGTTCCACATCGCCGCGCCGTAGTCGAGCCCGTCGGCGACCATCTTCCCGCCCCCGCCCACGCACGACAGGCCGAAGTTCGCCGTCGCCGACTGCTTGCCGAAGTGGTCGATGCCGCCGCCCTGGAACACGTTGGTGGTGAACCCGTAGGGCGCCAGCACCTCCTCGACGTAGCCACGCGCCTGCAGGCCGCGCAACAACGAGCGGATGAAGCCGGTGAAGGTGAGGATCAGGCCGACACGCGGCGGCCCTTGCCTCCGAGGAGGCGGTCGAGCATGGCCGTGCCCGAGTAGATGCCGCTCACCACCGCGGGCATGGCCGCGTCGACCTCGAGGTCCCAGTAGCGCAGCGCGTCGCGCGTCGAGGCCATGAACCCCTGCGCCTCGTCCTCCGGCGTCGTCTGCGCCTTGCCGACGACGAACGCGCCTGCCCGGTCGACGACCAACGTGTCGGTCATCGTCCCCCCGGCATCGATGGCCAGGACGCGTGGCTCGCGGCCATGGCCCGAGCCTATTGGCTCGGCCTACGTCGTGACGGGAAGCTCGAGCGTGCCGTCAAGCTTGAGCGTCAGCGTGCCGTCCGGGTTCGTGGTGCCGGCCAGCGAGAACGTGCCCTTCGCGCCCTGGTAGGAGCGCGTGCCGCCCGAGACCTTGCCCGCGCCCAGGAAGGTCGTCGGGTCGGTCGGCATGCCGCCCGGCGTGGCCATCGTCGTCGCGGTGCCCTTCAGCGTGCCCGCCTTGAGCTTGACCCGGTAGACGCTGTGGATCTCCTCGTCGGTCCCGCTGTTGACGTAGGTGACGGTGCCGTTGCCGAGCTTGCTCGACGTGAACGTCCCGGTGAAGTTCGCCCCGGAGGGGTGCACGGTCGTCACCGCATGCCAGTTGATGATCTTCCCGCGCCTGGCCGCCGCCGCGGGTCCGGCGAAGGCCAGCGCTGTGAGCGCCACCGCGGCGACGATGAGCGTGCGCATGGGGGGCGACGTACCCCCGTTCAGCGGGTCGGGAACGTCACCTTGCCCTTCAGCGTCAGCGTGTCGGTGCCGTCGGCGTGGTCGTGGCCGGTGTAGGTGAACGACCCCTTCGCGTCCTTGTAGGCGCGGGTGCCGCCGGTGATCTTGCCGCTGCCGGCCAGCTTGTTGCCGCCGGCGGGGTCGGCGGTCAGCGCGCCCTTGGTCGTGCCCTTCAGGCTGCCGAACCTGAACTTGGCCACGAACGGGGCCGTCGTCGTGCCGTCGGGCTTGACCGTGGGCATGTAGGTCAGCGTGCCGCTGCCGAAGCCCGGGCTGGTGATCGGCCCGGCGGCCGTGAGCTGGCCCGAGGCGGTGGTGGTGACGGTCAGCGTGGCCGTGCCGTTGAAGGTGTCGGTCTCGGCCACCGCCGGGCCGGCGAACAGCGCGCCGAGCGCCAGGGCCGCCGCCCCGAGGGTGATGAGGAGGTTGCGCATGGGGCGAAGCTAAACGATCCCGCGGTAGTCGCCGCGGTACCAGACCAGCGGGTCGCCGTGCGCGGCGCCGGGCATCATCGCCCGCACCGCGCCCACGCCGATGGTGTGGTCGCCGCCGGGGTGCAGCTCCTCGAGGTCGCAGGTCATCCACGCCAGCGTCCCCTCGATGATGGGCACGCCGTCCTCCATGTGGTGCGGCACGCCGGCGAACTTCTCGTGCTCGGGCAGCTTGGACGCGAAGACCCGGGACAACGTGCCCTGGTCGGCGCGCAGCATGTTCAGGCCGAAGCGCCCGACCTCGCGCACGATCGGCAGCGTGCGGGCGTCGTTGTCGAAGCAGACGAGCACGAGCAGCGGGTCCAGCGACAGCGAGCACACCGCATTGGCCGTCATCCCGACCGGGCCGCGCTCGCCCACCCCGGTCACCACGGCGACCCCGGTGGGGAAGTGGCCGAAGAGGGAGCGGAAGTGCTGCTGGGCGCCGTCGCTCGCGCTCACTTCGGCTTGACGACGATGTAGCCGTTGATCCCGAGCGGGTCGTCGTTGGAGAGCGACGAGAGGACGCGGTAGGTCCCGGGGTCGAGCGACAGCTTGATCGTGGCCGACTGGCCCGGGAGCATCACCGAGCTGCGGCCCACGATCACGTCGCCCTGGCGGATCACGGCCACGTTGTGGGCGAGCTTGCCGTCGTTGTGCGCCGTGATGGTCAGCTTTCCGGGCTTCACGTAGCTCGTCAGGGGGCTGACCTTGTACTCGGTCATCTGCAGCTGCAGGTCCTGGTCGGACACCTGCTTGACGTCCGTGCGGGTGCAACCGGCGGCGATCAGCGCGAGCGCGACAAGGGTGACGGCCGGAAGCGCACGAGGCATTCCGTAATATTGCCGCCCGCTCATGGCTCGTCGCCTGCGCATCGTCCTGCCCATCGTCGCCCTGGTCGCGATTGCCTCGGCCCTCGCTGCTTGCGGCACCGAGGGGATCAGCTCCAGCGTGACTCCACCGTACAAGCCCGGTGCGGTGCTCTTCGCCCAGCGCTGCGGCGGCTGCCACACGCTCTCGCCCGCCGGCACCCAGGGCACGTCGGTCAACAAGAAGGACCGCGAGCGCACGGACGGCCCGAACCTGAACAAGCGCAAGGAGAGCGTGCCCTGCGTGCTCTACGCCATCCGCAACGGCGGCTTCTCGGGCGCGATCATGCCCCAGAACATCGTCACCGGCGCCCAGGCGCAGCAGGTCGCGGCCTTCGTGGCCAAGTATGCGGGCGAGGAGGCGAAGATCCCGCCCGTCTGCGGCGGCAGCGGCGGCACCGGTGGCGGCGGAGGAGCGGCCGCCTCCAGTGGCGGCTGAGCCCGCTGCGGGCGTGCTCGACCTCCGTCTGATCCGCGCCGAGCCCGACCTGGTCCGCGCCGCGCTGGCGCGCCGCGGAGCCGATGGGCCGCTGGACGAGATCCTGGCCCTGGACGAGCGCCGCCGGGCCCTGCTTACCGAGGTCGAAGGGCTGCGGGCCGAGCAGAACCAGGCCTCGGAGGCCATCGCCGCCGCCAAGCGCGCGCGCGAGGACGCCGACGACGCCATCGCGCGCATGCGCGAGGTGGCCAGCCGGGTCAAGGCCCTGCAGGCCGAGCTCGACGAGGTCCAGCGCGCCCTGGACGAGCGCATGGCGCTGCTGCCCAACCTGCCCGCCGAGGACGCGCCGCCGCAGGACACGGTGATCAAGGCGGTGGGCGAGGGCGGGCGCGCCGGGCGCGACCACCTCGAGCTCGCCGGGCCGCTGATCGACATGGAGCGCGGGGCCAACGCCTCGGGCTCGCGGTTCGCCTACCTGCTCGGCGACCTCGTGTTCCTCGAGCTCGCTCTGGTGCGCTTCGCGCTCGACCGCCTGGCCGACGAGGGCTTTCAGCCGGTGGTCCCGCCGGCGCTCGTCCGCGAGCGGGCCCTGTTCGGCACCGGCTTCCTGCCCGACACCGAGCAGCAGCTCTACACGTTGCCCGACGACGACCTCTACCTGATCGGCACCAGCGAGGTCCCGCTGGCCTCGCTGCACGCCGACGAGATCCTCGAGCCCGCCGACCTGCCGCGCCGCTATGCCGGCTTCTCGCCCTGCTTCCGCCGCGAGGCGGGCGCCGCGGGCAAGGACACGCGCGGCATCTTCCGCGTGCACCAGTTCGACAAGGTCGAGATGTTCGTGTTCTGCGACCCCGAGGAGGCGCGTGCCGAGCACGACCGCCTTCTCGCCATCGAGGAGAGCATCCTGCAGGCGCTCGAGCTGCCCTACCGGGTGGTGAACATCGCGGTCGGCGACCTCGGCGCCTCGGCGGCCAAGAAGTACGACTGCGAGGCGTGGCTGCCGGGCCAGCAGCGCTACCGCGAGCTGACCTCGTGCTCGAACACGACCGACTTCCAGGCCCGCCGGCTGGACATCCGCTACCGCCCCGGGGGCGGCCGCCCGCGCCACGTGGCCACGCTGAACGGGACCGCCGCCGCGGTGGGGCGGACGATCATCGCGCTGCTCGAGAACGGCCAGCGCGACGACGGCAGCGTGGCGCTGCCGCCGCCGCTGGTCGACCGGGGCGCGCCCGCCACCATCGGGCCCTACGTCTAGTCGGCCGCGCTGGACTCAGCCCACTGGTTGATGCCGGCGTCGGTGGCGTGCCGGTCGATCGCGGCCAGTTCGTCGTCCGAGAAGTCGAGGTTGTCGAGCGCACCCAGAGTGTTGTCGAGCTGCTCCACGCTGCTCGCGCCGACGAGCGACGAGGTCACGCGCGGGTCGCGCCGCGTCCAGGCGATCGCCATCTGGGCCAGGCTCTGGCCGCGGGAGGCCGCGATCTCGTTGAGCGCGCGCACCCGGTCGAGCGTGCCCTGCACGACGTCCTCGGTGACGAACTCGCCCATGCGCAGGCGCGAGTCCTCGGGAATGCCGTCCAGGTAGCGGTCGGTGAGGACGCCCTGGGCCAGCGGGCTGAAGACGATCACGCCGACGCCCTCATCGCCGCAGACGTCGAGCAGCTCGTCCTCGATCCAGCGGTTGATCATCGAGTAGCTGGGCTGGTGGATGAGCAGCGGCGTGCCCATCTCGCGCAGGATGTGCGCGGCCTCGAGCGTGCGGTGGGGCCCGTAGGAGGAGATGCCGGCGTACAGCGCCTTGCCCTGCACGACGGCGCTGTGCAGGGCGCCCATGGTCTCCTCGAGCGGCGTGTCGGGGTCGGCGCGGTGCGAATAGAAGATGTCGACGTAGTCCAGGCCCATCCGCTGCAGGCTCTGGTCCAGGCTGGCGAGCAGGTACTTGCGCGAGCCGTGGTCGCCGTACGGGCCGGGCCACATGTCCCAGCCCGCCTTGGTCGAGATGATGAGCTCGTCGCGATAGGGCTTGAAGTCCTCGGCGAAGATGCGGCCGAAGTTGCGCTCCGCCGCGCCGTAGGGCGGGCCGTAGTTGTTGGCCAGGTCGAAGTGGGTGATGCCGCGGTCGAAGGCGCGGTGGAGGATCGCGCGGCGCGTGGCCAGCGGCCGGTCGTCGCCGAAGTTCTGCCATAGCCCGAGCGAGATGGCGGGCAGGTCGATCCCCGAGCGCCCGGAGCGGCGGTAGGGGATCTGCTCGTAGCGATCCGCGGCGGGGACGTAGGGCACGCACGCCAGTATTCCCCACCGTGGCCTCAAGCACTCGTCCCCGGGTCGGGCGGGAGCGCGCGGTAACGCTTGTCGTCGTCGCCGCGGGCCAGTTCCTCGCCGTCATGTCGACCTCGGTGGTCAGCGTCGCGCTGCCGACCATCGGGCGCGAGCTGGACGCGGGCACGACGTCGCTGGAGTGGATCGTCGACGCCTACGTGCTCGTGTTCGCGAGCCTGCTCGTGGCCGGCGGCGTGCTCTCGGACCGGCGCGGGCGCAAGCCGATGTTCGTGTTTGGCGTGGCCCTGTTCGGCGTCGGCTCGCAGCTGGCCGGGATCGCGCCCAGCGTGGGCGTGCTCATCGGCGGACGGGTGGTGCAGGGCCTCGGGCCGGCCATCGTGCTGCCGGGCAGCCTGGCCATCATCAGCGCGATCTTCCGCGACCCGCGCGAGCGCGCCGCCGCCATCGGCCTGTGGTCGGCGAGCTCAGGCCTGGCGCTGGCGGTGGGCCCGGCGTTCGGCGGCGCGCTCGTCGACGGGCTGGGCTGGGTGTTCCTGGTCAACGTGCCGCTGTGCGCACTGCTCGTCGTCGCCGCGCTGCGGTGGATCCCGCCCATCCGCCCGGATCCCGGTCGCGGATTCGACGTGCTCGGGGCTGTGCTGACCACGCTCGGGGTCGGCAGCCTGGCCTTCGCGCTGATCGAAGCGCAGGACCGCGGCTGGGGCTCGGCGCTGGTGGTGGGCGCGCTCGTCGTGGCCGTCGTTGCGCTGACCGTCTTCGTGCTCTACGAGCTGCGCCGCGACGACCCGCTCGTGGACGTGCGCCTGTTCCGCATCCCCGCCTTCACCGCCGCCCACGTCGCCGGGCTGGCCGTGTTCTTCGCCTTCATCGGCGCGATCGTCTACTTCAGCGCCTACTTCCAGGACGTACAGGGGCGCTCGGCGGTCGACGCCGGCCTGCGCGTGTTGCCGATCGGGGTGGCGCTGGCCCTGACCGCGCCGGTGTCGGGGCGGCTGACGGGGCGGATCGGCGCGCGCACGCCGATGCTCGTGGGGCTGCTGATCTGCGCCGCAGCTACGCTCGGCCTGCTGCGGCTGCAACCCGACTCGGGCCTCGGCGCCGAATGGTGGGACTTCGCGCTGGTCGGCCTGGGCGCGGGGCTGGCGCTCACGCCGATGACCGCGACGGCGGTCGGCGCGGTGCGGCCTGAGCGGGCGGGCATGGCCTCGGCCGTGCACAACTCGATGCGCCAGGTGGGGCAGGTGCTCGGGGTGGCCGTGCTCGGCGCGCTGGTCTACGCCGGCTTCGGCGGCTCGGCGCCCGTCGGCCGGCTCGGCCCGGCTGCCGCGCGCACCTACGTCGACGGCCTGCACGACGCGCTGTGGGTCAGCGGGGTGGCGCTGCTGGCGGCAGCCGTCCTCGTCGCCGTGTTGGTGCCGCGGCATCGACAGAGTGACAACTGACCAACCTTCGGGGTCGAGCTGCGCTTATGGGTGTATGCAGACGGGGAGCCCGTAGGGATGCCACTGCTCACGATTCGGGAGGCAGCGGCGGGTAGCAACTGGGTGGTGCGGCCGATCGGCGATCTCGACATGGCGACGGCGCAGGAATTCGACGACCGCCTGATGGCGGCCGCGCGCGACCACCGCGACGGCCTCCTCATCGTCGACCTCGCCGGGGTCGACTTCCTGGACTCGTCCGGCCTGCGCGTGCTGCTGACCGCGGCGCGCGCCGCGCAGGCCGACGGCGGCCGGCTGCGCCTGCGTCCGGGCCCGCCGTCGGTGCAGCGGGTCTTCGAGGTCTCGGGCACCGAGTACCTGCTTCCCTTCGAGTAGCATCGCCGGCCGTATGGCCACGCGGCTGTTCATCGTCCACGGATCGCATCCGAGCGCGGCGGTCAAGAAGGCGCTCGACCTCAAGGGCGTCGACTACAAGCTCTTCGAGTTCACGCCGCCCTCGCACGCGCTCGGCATGCGCGTGCTGTTCGGCGGCCGCACCGTGCCCGGCGTCCGGTTCGACGACGGCGACAAGGTGCAGGGCTCGCTGGCGATCATGCAGGCGCTCGAGCGCCGCTACCCGGACCCGCCGCTGTACCCGTCCGACTCCGAGGCGCGCGCCGTCGTCGTCGAGGCCGAGCGCTGGGGCGAGGCCACGTTCCAGCCCGTCGCCCGGCGCCTCATCTGGCCCGCGTTCGAGCGCAGGCCGGAGGCGCTTTACTCGTTCCAGGAGGGCTCGAAGCTGCCGGCGCTGCCGCTCGGCGTCATCAAGGTGCTCGCCGGCCCGATCACGAAGATCGAGCGGCGCATGAACGACGCCACCGACGACGGCCAGCGTGCCGACCTCGACGCGCTGCCCGGCTACCTGGACAAGATCGACGCCTGGATCGCCGACGGCGTGCTCGACGGCGAGCGGCTCAACGCCGCGGATCTGCAGATCGGCGCGACCGTGAACCTGCTCCTCGCCATCGAGGATCTGCAGCCGCTCATCGACGGGCGCCCCGCGGCCGCGCTCGCGCGCCGCGCCTACGACCCGATCCCCGGTCGGGTGGCGGTGGGCGCCATCCCCGCGGCGTGGCTGCCGCGGATCCCCGCGGCGGCGTAGCCTAAGCGCGACATGCGGTCGTTGTGCCGGACCATGGCGGCTCCGTGGCCGGGGTTGCAGTTCGCGAACGGGACCTTCCCCGACTACCTCCACCACGACGAGGCGCCCGCCAGCACCCGCTACGGCGAGGCCATGCTGGGCTACGGCCTGCTGATGACCGGCGTGCGCGAGAACGATGACGCGCTCATCGACGCCGGCCTGCGCGGCGTGACCTGGTTCGTCGGCCAGGCCGACCTGCAGCGCGACCACCCGAGCGTGTTCGCGAACGCGGCCGTGGCCTCGGCCTACAACTTCGCGCGGGCGCACGTCGCCGGCCGGCCGCAGTTCGACGACGCGCGCGCGGACTGGGAGCAGTGGCTGCAGCGGGCCAAGCTCCTGTGGCTGCCCGACACGGCGCACTACGCGAACAAGTACCTGGTGGAGGTCATCGCCGTGCTCGAGCTGGTGGCGAGCGGCCTTCACTCGACCGTGTCCGGCTCGGTGCTGGCCCACGACGCGACCGCACGCGGGCTGGCCGAGGACCTCGTCAACGTGCGCGTGCCGGCGCTGGCCGACGCCGGCGCGTTCGCGGTGGGAGACAAGCGCGCGTACTTCCTCTCCGACCCCGAGGGCGGCAACCCGCTCGCCTATCAGGCGCTGTCGCTGGGGATGTACGGCCGGGCGGTCGTGCTCCCGGGCGACCGGGCCACGGACGCGGCCAAGGCCACGCTGCGGCTGGTCGCGCAGTCAACGTGGGGGCTGATGGCGCCCGACGGCGACGTGGCCTACCACGGACGCTCGCAGGAGCAGGGCTGGACGCTCGGGCTGACCGCCGCCGGGTCGGAGGCGGCGGTGGCATGCGCCGACGCCAGCGCCGCCTGCTATCACCCGGTCGGGCAGCGCGCCCTGGTCCGGCTGCGCGACGCGTACGGGACCGGCGCCAAGGGGCTCTACCTGACGCCGAGCCTGCGCGAGGACCTGCGCGACCGCCTGCACGGCGTCGACACGTACGCCGGCGTCGTGGGCTACAGCGGCCTGACGCTCGTGGCCTGCAACTGGGCCACCGACCTCCGCGACGACGAGGGCGGCCCCGCCGACGCGGACGGCACCTACGGCTACGCGTACGCGCTGCAGCCGTCCAAGACCGGGTTCGCGGTCGTCCGCCGCGACGACCTGTGGTTCGCCGTGCGCGCGGCGGCCAGGACCGCCGCCGACGACCTGCGCTACGACTTCGGCCTCGTGGCGCTCAAGACGCCCGACGGCGCCGGCGGTTGGGTCGACGTGGTGCGGCCGCGGCCGCACACGCGCACCGGGCCCGACAGCGTCGGGCCGGTGCTGCGCCGCTCGGCCGGCGCCGGGCTGCCCGAGGGCGAGCGGCTCGACGTGGCCGCCGACGGCACGGCCACCCTCACCGGGGGGTTCCGTACCGCGGCGGGGGAGTGGCTGCGGCGCGGCGTGCACTTCCGCTTCCAGCCCCACGAGGGCGGCGTGCGGCTGATCTTCCCCACCGAGCGGGGCGACCGGATCAAGTACTCGGTGTTCTTCGTGGCCGACGGCGACGAGCACCCGACCGTGGGCCCGCGCTCCGTGGCCGACGCGCGGCAGCGGGTGACCTTCACGCCCGCGGCCGAGGTCGCATTCGACGCGGCCGAGTATGCGTCGGGGCGCGACGCCGCGCTCGTGCGCGCGAACCTGCTCTTCGGGGCCAGCGACGGCGGCCCCGTCCACATCGTGGTCAAGCCGGCGTGAGCACCTGGTCCGACCTCGCGCGGGCGATGGCCGAGCCCTGGCCCGACCTGCAGAACGCCGACGGCACGTTCCCCGACTACGTGCAGGGGGGGCAGCCCGGCGTCAGCGCGCGCTACGGGGAGTCGATGCTCGGCTACGCGCTGCTGCACACGGGCATCCGCGCGGACGAGCGCCGCTTCATCGACGCCGGCCTGCGCGGGGTCAGCTACGCGGTCGACCACCCCGAGCTCCAGCGCGACCGGCCGTCCGTGTTCGAGGACCTGGCCGTGGCCAGCGCCTACAACCTGGGCCGGCGCCACCTGGCCGACTACGCGCCGTTCAAGCGCCGCGCCGACGCCTGGGCGCACTGGCTGCGCAACTCGCGCATGACGCGGCTGGACAACACCGACCACTTCGTCAACAAGCAGGTGGTCGAGACCGCGGGCGTGCTCGAGCTGCTGCGCACCGGGGTGCACTCGCGCGTCGACGCGGCCACGCTGGGCGGGCAACGCGACCACGCCCGCGCGCTCGCGGTCGACCTCGTCAACCACCGCGTGCCGACGATCGCCGACCAGGACGCGGTGGCGGTGGGGGGCGACGAGACGCTCGTGCTCTCGGACCCGCCGAGCTACCCGCTGGCCTACCACGCGCTCTCGTGCGGCATGTTCGCGCGCGCCGTCGACCTCCTCGGCGACCGGGTCTCGAGCTCGGGGCGCGACGCGCTGCGCGCGATGGTGCGGGCGTCGTGGTGGCTGGCCGGGCCGGACGGCGACCTGGCCTGGATGGGGCGCTCGCAGGAGCAGGCCTGGGCGCTGGCGGCCACGGCCTACGCGGCCGAGGTGGCGGCGGCGGCGCCGGGGTCGGACGCGGCGCAGGACGCGCGCTTCCGCGCCCTGTCGGCGCGGGCGCTGCAGCGGCTGCACGACGCCTACGCGATCGGGCCGACCGGGCTGTGGATTGTCCCCGCGCTGGCGCGCGACCCGGTCGCCGGGCTGCGCGGGCTCGACCACTACGCGGGCGCGAGCGTGTACTGCGGGCTGACGCTGGTGGCGCTGAACTGGGTGATCAGCGCGCTGGGCGGCCGCGACGTCGCCCCGGGGGCGATCGGGGCCGACGCGCCGGGCGCCGCGAGGCTGTCCCGCGGCGAGGCGCAGCTCGCGCTCGTGCGCTCCGACGACGACGCCTGGTTCGCGGTCAAGCGCGCGTGCAGCCGTGCCGATTTCCCCGACGACCTGCGCTACGACTTCGGCCTCCTCGCGCTCAAGCGGCCGGGGGCGGGCAGCGCCTGGTCCGACCTGCTGCCGATCCGCCCGCGCACGGAGCGCTCACGCGACAGCGGCGGGCCGGTGCTGCAGGACGCGGCGGCCGGACCGGGGTTCCCGCACGGGCAAAGCCTGTCGGTCGACGCCGGCGGGACGGTGACGGTGAGCGGCGGCTTCCTGGGCGGGGACGGCGACTGGCGCCGGCGCGGGGTGACGTTCGCGTTCGCGCCGGTGGCGGGCGGCGGCGTGCGCCTGCGCTTCGACGCGCAGGCCGGGGACACGTTCGAGTACTCGACCTTCTTCGTCGACGCCGCGCCCGGGCCGCAGGCCGACGCGACGTCGGTGTTCGACGCGGCGTTGCGGGCCACCAGCGCGGCGCTGGACGGCGTGGCCTTCGAGCACGGCTACGCGTCCGACGCCGAGCCGAAGCTCGTTCGTGCGCGCATGACGTTGCGCGCGGCGGCGGCCGGCCCGATCGATGTGACCGTCGCGCCGGCCTGACAGTAGAGTCGGCCAATGGGACTGTTCGGTGGACCCAACGTCGAGAAGCTGGAGGCCAAGCGCGACGTGGACGGGCTGGGCAAGGCCCTGACCAACGGGGACCCGGAGGTGCGCGACGCGGCCGGCAAGGCGCTGGCCGGGATCGGCGGTCCCGACGCGGTGCACGCGATCGCCAACCGCATGGAGAGCCAGAAAGACGTGGCGGTCCTCGAGAGCGGCTACATCGCCCTGCGCGCGATGGGCGACCAGGCGGGCACGATCATGCTCGCGGACCTGCGCTCGGCCACGGACGAGAACAAGCCGCTGTACGGAGCGCTGCTCGGGAGGCTGGGCAAGGAGCACGGCCTGGCGCCGCTGCTCGAGGCCACGCACGACGACACCGCGACCGTGCGTGGCACCGCGGCCTTCGGCCTGGCGCTGATCGACGACCCGCAGGCGCCGCAGCGGATCATCGAGGTGTTCAAGTCCGACCAGGACATGGACGCGCGCGGGCTGGCGGCGATGGCGCTGGCGAGCAAGAAGCTCCCGGGGGCGTACGAGTGCTTCGTGGGCACGCTGGACGATCACGACGACACGCTCGGCCGCGCGCTGTCGGCGACCTGCCTGGGCCTGCTCGGCGACGCCCGCGCGGTGCCGCGCCTGACTCAGTCGGCCGACCTCGACGACGACGAGCGCGTGCGCGACAGCGCCCGTGGCTCGCTGGCCGAGCTGCAGTAGCCCATCGCTCGTCCAGGTCCACGCACCGGACCTCACGACCAGCGTCAACCGGCTGGTCTGGGACCGGGCGCGGGCGACCTAGGATTTGCAACCCCGGAGGGGTGGCAGAGCGGTCGAATGCACCGGTCTTGAAAACCGGAGGGCCGGGTCAACCGGTCCCGTGGGTTCGAATCCCACCCCCTCCGCTCCTAGAGCCAAATCTTGCCCCATTAGCAGGGAAGTATTGTCAACTTGCGGTTTACGTTGGCCTTGACCCACGAACCGCAGTAGACCGCTGGAAGGGGCCTCTGGGGGCGAACTAGTGTCGCGCGATTGTCGCGCGGCTGGGTGTCAGTCGGCGTAGGGTCCGAGCGCATGGCCGAGGCGAACGAAGAGTTGGTCAGGGCCTATTTCGAGCTACAGGGCTACTTCGTCCGCACGAACGTCCTCTACGGCGCACGGCGCAGGGGATGGGCTGGTCGGACATCGATCTGTGCGTGATCCATCCCCGGAGCGATGACGCGGCGGCGGTGGAGGTCAAGGGCTGGCACACGGAGAGCATCACGCCAGCATCGCTGAAGGACTGGCCGAGCCTTTTCCACTTCGTACGTCCCGAGGCCCTTCAAGGGGCGGAGGAACTGCTCAGGCGGGCCGACTTCCGCCGCATCCTCGTCGTTGGACGGATCGGGGAGGGAGGCCGGGAGCAGGTGCTCGACTACGCGCGCGAGCGGGGCGTCGAGATCATCGAGTTCCCCACGATCCTTGGTGGGCTGATCGACCGCACGCCCGTCAACCGTTCTGCTGGAAGCGACGCCCAACACGCCATCCGTGTGCTGAAGACGTACGGGCTTCTCAAGTCCGATTGAAGCGTTTTCGGCGGACGCGTAGAGGAACGACGCGGACCGAGGCTGCTTCGCCTCGGCGTGCGGACAAGCGCGGTGACGTGGCGATCAACCCGACCACGGGCGTCGACCTGCCCGCAGTGCGCGGGAGCCGTGATCGCATCGCTGCCCCGAGCGAGGCCGCCGAGCTGATCGCTGCGCTGCCCCGACAGGACCGCGCGCTGTGGGCCACAGCTATGTACGCGGGCCTGCGGCGCGGCGAGCTGATGGCCTTGCGGTGGGCTGCCGTTGACCTGGCCGCTGGCGTGATCCGCGTCGACCGATCACTGGACCGGGTGGCTGGCGAGGTGGAGCCAAAGTCGGCCAAGGGCAAGCGCAAGGTGCCGATCGTCTCGGTGCTGCATGACTACCTGACCGAGCACAAGCTCGATGCGGGCGACGACCCCCAGGGCTACGTGTTCGCTAAGGCGAACGGGCGCCCATTCGATCCCTCCACGATCCGCAGGCGGGCGCTCAAGGCGTGGGAGGCGCTTGCCCTCGACCAAATCGGACTGCACGAGTGCCGCCACACCTACGCGAGCCTCATGATCGCGGCGGGCGTAAAACGCGAAGGCGCTCTGCACGTTCATGGGCCACTCCTCGATCGTGATCACGATGGACCGCTACGGGGGCTTGTTTCCCGGCTCCGAGGAGGAAGCGGCGGGACTGCTGGACGACTACCTGGGTGCGAGCCTCACTGTCGAGCACGAGAAGGCGCGCGAGGCGGCGGTCGTCGCATGAAGCGCAACAAGCCCTCCCGCGACGACACGGACGCCCTGGCGATGCTGACCGGGCAAGTGCTCGTGTGGGGCGTCTTCCTCCTCTACCACTTCCACCTGATCACATAGACCTTGAGAGGAGCATCGGCGGGCCTCCGGGTCCGCCGACCCCTCCCCTGGTGTTCCTCCTCACCCCCCTTTGCGAGCAGACGGGCGCCCGTACTCCAAGTGCGGGCGTCAAGAGCCTCGCGAGACTCGAGCTGTCGCGCTTGGTGCAAGCGCTCGGGGCGAGCGCCTACTCCCGCAGCCCCACGGCGTCGAGGGCCTTCTTCCAGCCATCCTGCTCGACAAACCACCCCTGCCAGGTAGCAAGGCCCCGAGCTGAGAGCCTTACTGCCGTTCCCCCGTTATTGATGGCGGTCTCGACTCCGCTGCTCCGTCCAAAGGCGACGAAGTCTGTCCGGACGGCAATGCGATCCCCACCATCGACTACGGAGCGGATCGTCCACCGCCAATCGTCAAACGCCTCGTCCACCTCGGCATAGAGGGCGCGGATGCCCTCGTAGCCGCGATAGCAGTCGCTGATCCCCACCCCGGACATACCTTCCATCTGGACCTCGGCGTCGGGCTCATAGCTCAGCACCACCACCCCAACGTCGCTGCGAGCCATCGCGGCGAACACGCGCTTAACCTGGAGATTGATCAGCCGCCTCCTGAGCGACGTGCCCGGCTGCACACGCGAAACACCTCCAGCGATCACGCCCGCGAGAGAGGGAACCCGAACCACCAGCCGGTCGAGCACGTCGCGCTCTCGTGCTGCCTGGGCAGCGGTCGAGGGTTCCTGCGACATCGCCCGCCCAGTATCCCCGCACAGCGACCGGCTGTCGCGCGCGTTGTCGCGCACCACGGCAGAACAGGCCGAAACCCCGCTCCCAGAGCGGCGTTCCACGAGAATCGGTCCCGGCCTTGAAAACCCGAGGGCCGGGTCAACCGGTCCCGTGGGTTCGAATCCCGCCCCCTCCGCTGTAGAGCCAAGATCCCGCTCCACGAGCGGGGTCGCGGCCGATGTCGGAGCCATGAAAGGTTGGGTGTAGGTCGGTCAACGCGGGCCAGCAAAAGCCTGTGCGTGAGGGGTTTCGTTCCCTCCACGTTCCCTCGAGCGGGTCTCCGCGAGGCCAGAAGAAGAAGAGGCCAGCCGCGGGCGCACGCCCGGTGTGGCGGCCGTTCGGCCGGGATGGTGGCACGCCCGCGTCCCGGTCGCGCTGATCCCGGGCTCGGCCGGGCGCCACACCGTCGTCTGCGCCGGCGTGGGACTGGACGTCGGCGGCGAAGCCGTCCCGTACGTCGCCGGCGGCCCTGCCCTGCCCAACCTTACGATTGTCTAAACCGTGCCGGGGAGTGGTAGAGCGCCACGATGGTGCAGACGTACTCGCGCCGGTGCACGAGGGTGAAGATTGTCCCGTGGCGACTGGCGATCGTGGTTGGGCCTCTCGCCCATAGCGCAATCGCCTACGCTTGCGCGCAGGCCATGTGTATCCAGTGCATGATGGGCGCGATGACCGCCACGGCGTCGGCCACGGGCATCCGGGCGTGGCTGTCGCAGCGCGGCTGGGGTTGGTTGACTCCGCGCCGGATGCGTTTCGTCACCGTGGGGCTGTTGGCGGCGGCGCTCGTCGTCTCGGCCGTCGGGTTCGGCGGCTCCGGCGGCTGACGTACAGGTCGCGCGGTCATCGGCGTAGAAAGCGCGCGATGCCCGCGGCGATCGCCGCCGCGGCGCGCTGGCGGAACGCTGAGCGTTCCACGCGCGCGGCATCGGTGGGGTTGTCCATGTTGCCGGTCTCGATGAAGACCTTGGGGACGTTGGAGAGGTTGAGGCCGCCGAGGTCGGCGCGCCGGTCGAGGCCCCGGGAGCCGACGTAGTTTGCGCGGGGCATGTGGGTGTCGCGTTCATAGGCGGCGCGTACGTTGAGCGCGAGGCGTCGCGAAGCGGTGGCGATGTCGTCGGTGAGACCGGGGATGACGGCCGGATAGATGACGTGAAATCCGCGCCCGGACTTGGGCCCGCCGTCGGCGTGAATGGAGATGGCGGCGTCGGCGTGAGCGGCGTTTCCGATCTCGGCGCGATCGTTGATGCAGGGCCCCACGCCGGTATTCGTGGTCCGCGTCATGACGACCGTGGCGCCCATGGCGCGCAGGACGCGGCCTAGCCGCAGGCCGACGTCGAGGTTGTAGGCGGCCTCGGTGTAGCCGTCGGCGGTCTCGGCGCCGGCGGTGTCGCACGCTTTGCGGCCATTGCCGATGTTGACGAGACGGTTGATCTGCGCCGGGTGCGAGGCGTTGCCGCCGTTGTGCCCGGGATCGATGGCGACGACTTTGCCGCTCAGGTCCGGTACCGCAGGTGCGCGGGTCGCGGGCACCGGTGCCGCGCTTCGGGGGGTCGGTGTCGCCTCCCCGCCCGGGCGCGACGGTGCCTCGGCGACGCCAGCCGAGTGGCCGCCGGAGGGTGCCAGCACCGCGATCCACGCGGCGAGCGCCGTCGCCGCGAGGACGACGACAGCGGCTCCAGCAAGAACGGGGCGCACACGCCGTCCCTGTGTTCTCAGTGTCACGACGCAGTCCCCAGACGCCTGACAAGAGCCGCGAGAGCGATCGGGATGGCGACCCGCGAGCGCATGCCACCTATCCGGCGTCGGTCAGTTTGAGCTTGAACGGCCCCGAGCCCGAGCGCCGGACCACGACGATGGTCAGCCGGTTGGGTGGCGGCTGGCGCGGCGTGCCGCACAGCGTCCCGGCCACGCGATCGCTGCTGCCCGCCTTGTGCGTGCTGTCGACCGTCTTGCCGCCGAGTCGCACCTGCAGGTCGTAATTGGCGCTGCGCGGGCCGCTGAGCCTGGCCACCAGCGGGCCGTCGAGCGACACCACGAGCCCGAAGCGCTTCTGATTGGTGCTGCTGCCCAGCGTGCCGGCCACCGTGCGGGTGGTGGTCCCGGGCCACGGCTGCAAGACGTCCTTGCGGATCGCGTCGAAGGCGGCCTGGTCGCGGTGAAAAAGCGGGCTGAACTGAAACGGCGCCGTCTCGAAGCCGTTCTCGGGCAGGTGCGCGTAGGAGTCGGCCCAGCCCTCGCCCGGGTTCTCCAGGTAGTGCTGGTCCTCGTCGCCGGGAAAGAACACCGGCGGCTTGCTCAGCACGCCCGCGCAGATGAACTGCGACGTCGCCCAGAACTCGGGGCCGATGGTGAACGCCGAGCCCAGCGCGTTCTTGCGGTGGTTGGCGATGTGGTGGCCGAACTCGTGGGTGATGATGTACTCGACCGGCACCGGGCTGTTCGGCGGCGCCTCGCCCGGCACGTACATCCGCTGCTCGCCGGGCGCGTAACAAGCAAGCGCCTCCTGGGCCCCACAGATCGAGCTGATCTCGTCCGGCGGGCCGATGAAGACCCGCAGCAGCCCGAGCTCGAACGAGTGCACGCGACTGGCCAGGAAGGTCACGGTGTTCTGGGCGGCCTGCTGGGCCGTCGGTGTCAGGCCATAGCGATCAGAGATCGTGACCACCACTGGTATCCCGTCCGGGGTGGTCAACGTGACGTCGGTTCCGTTGACCACGGCTGCCCTGGCGCGGTGCGAGGACCGGTGCAGGATCCGGTCGCGGAAGGTGTGGGTCACCATGACGCCATGCGTACGCAGGTCCAGTAGGCCGGTGGGCGCCGCAGCGTTCACCGCGGGCGGGATAAGGCCGGCGGTCAAGCCGGCGAAGCTGAGGACGAGGAGTGCACGGAGCACGGGTCAGCCTCCTGAGAGGTTCGTCGGTGGGCGTTGGTGGCGCGGCGGCGGGTCGTCGCGGACGAGCTGGGCCACGGTGACGAGGCGCAGGCGGCGCTTGCGCAGGCGGCGGATCAGGTGGGGAAGGGCGGCGACGGTCTGTGAGCGGTCTCCGCCGGCGTCGTGCATGAGCACGATGCCGCCCGGCCGGGCGCGTGCGGCCGCCTCCACGATCGCCCGTACCCCGGGCTGGCGCCAGTCCTCGGTGTCGACCGTCCACAACACCATCAGCAGCTTCTTCTGACGCAGGATGGACAACGTCCGCTCGTCGAAGGACCCGTAGGGGGGCCGGAAGAACAGCGGGGGCCGCGCGCCGAGGCTCTGGACGCGGATGATCTGGTCCTCGATCTCCCGGCGCTGCTGAGCGATGCCCAGCCGGCCGAGCATGAGGTGGCGCTCGGTGTGGTCCTCGACGGGGAACCCACCGTGGAGCTCCTGGCGCAGGGCGGGGGCGAAGGAGTTCAGTGATTGGCCGACGACGAAGAAGGTCGCGGGCACGTGCTCGCGCTTGAGGATGCTGAGGATCTGCGGCGTGTATGGCCCCGGACCGTCGTCGAAGGTCAGGGCGACCTCGCGCTGGCGCGGGCTGCCCGCGCTGATGTAGCTCGTGTAGGCGAGGACGCGGCTCACCGTCCGGCGCTCGAGCTGCGCGTCCGACGGCGGGTCGGCGTGCGCTCGGCCGCCCCCGGATCGGGACGCTCGGCCACCGGACTCGGTGTCCTTGCCCCCACCCGCGCCGGCGGCGATGCCGGCGACCAGGGACGCGAGCGCGAGCACCACCAGCGCGGCGGTGCGGCGACGGCGGACTGCGCGGCGGTGGCGTGCTGGACGGAGGTCCCGCACGCGAATCTCGTGACGGGTCGGTTCCATTGCAGGAGCGCTCCGCCGTGGCGGCGGAGGGCGGATTCGGAGGACGGGGGTCGCTCAGGCGGCCGGGGTGGGCGGAGCGCGACTGGCCAACTTGCAGGCCAGGACTCCGGCGGGGCGCCACAAGGCAACGGTGCGCGGCTTGGGCACGGGGTGCGGCGCCCGCCGAGCGAGCGGATCTGCGGCGGCGCGGCGCAGGACCGAATGCACCCCCGCCAACGCGAGTGCGACGAGCCCTCCGACGGCAACAGCGAGCGGTAGCGCCGTCCAGCCACCAAGCCCGAAGACCCCGACAAGACCGCCGGCATGGCCGGAAAGAAGCGCGCCCTCAAGGAGCTCCTGGGCGACGAACAGCGCGACCAGCGCGACCGTCGCCACGATCCAGACGCGCCGCAGCGAGAGACGCCCGGGCGCGGCCGTGCAGCCGCGGCGGATCCTCGCCAGCTCGACGGCGAGTGCAACCGCAGCGCCCATCAACAGCACACCGACGGGCACGGCGAGCGCGAGCAGCGGCGTATGGCCATCCGACGACGGCGCCGCCAGCAGCCGCAGCTGATGGACCACCAGGAGGCCGAGCGACAAACCCGCGGCCCAGCGCAGGCAACCCGGCGCGCTCCATGCAATCCACCCATCGCGCACGCGACGCATCAACCCGAGACTAACGGCCTGTCCGGCCACTGGGCGAGAACCGCAGCACGAGTGCTCGCGAGCACCGCGAAAGTCGGGCTCGTGTCGACCACGACTCGAAACGCGGCCGAGCGACGGGGTGCCGAGCGCCGAGCCCCACACGAGCATCGCCCGGCGCCCCACCCCGCAGCGACGCCGCAACACGTTTGCCGCTCCGCTTTCGACCCGGCCAGTTCGAATTCCCTGCCGACTACGCAGCCTCGCTCGCCATCCTCCGAACCGACCCGGGCGCGCTGTGGTGGTCTGCGAGACCCCAGTTTGCTAGACCGTAAGCGCTCGCCGGCGCGGGTCGCTCCCGCGCAAGCGACGAGCCACCCTCCCAGTATGACGGGCCCGCGCACCGTGCGCGGGCCTCGTTTTTACACAAGCTCTTTGGTCGCCCGCCGGTCGCCACAGCGACCGCGACGCCCACAGCAGTGACCGTCCCGCCCGCTCAGCCCATTCGTGGCCCATACGGGATCACACGATCCCGATCGCCGCGTTCGGCCACGGTGCCGGCGGCGCCAGGCGGCCGGCGGCCCCGCGCCGGCGTCCTAGCCTGGGCAGTCGTGACGGGAGCGATTTCCAGCCCGAGCTCCAACGTCTTCCATCTGGGGCCGCTCTCGGTCCACGTCTACGGGTTGATGTATGCGCCGGCCGTGCTGGCGTCGGTGGTCATCGTCTCGGCCGCTGGGAGCGCATGGGCGGCGACCGCGTCCTGGTGCGCGAGGTCGCGCTGTGGGGGTTTCCGGCGGGGGTGATCGGTGGGCGCCTGTATTTCCTCGCCACGAGCTGGAACGAGGTTCCGCGTGCGCGTCGCCACCGGCCGCTGCGCGTCCGTCGCGACATGGCAGCGAGGGTATGGGGCGATTACGGCGACGAGGCCCGCGCGCTGGTGCTCACCCTCGCGTACACCGGCCTTCGGCCCGGTGAGCTCGCCGCGCTGAAGAGAGCCAACCTTTGCCTGGCCGCCGCGGAGCTGGTGGTTGACGCGACCGGCGGGGAGAAGCCACCGAAGAAAGGCAAGCCCACGGTGGTCACGATCCCGCCTCTCGCGCTTCGTGCGCTTGCGTCGGTGCCCGCGATCGTGGCTCGGAGGAGGAAGAGTCCCTTGCGGGTGCCGACCAGGGCGAGAACGTTGATCGCTGGCCCCCGCCTACAGCTTGGGCTCCCGCTGCATCTCACCTTTCAGTCTGACGCGTGATGCGGTAACCGCGAGCCGAGGGAGCTCGAGGAGCCGACGCCATGTTCTGGTGGGGTCTGCAGCGGGCGGAGACCGCGCGACTTGACGCGCGTGACTTTCGTTTGCACGCCAAGGTGCCGGAGTTTCGCGCGGTGGGGCCAGCTGCGTGCGCAGTTTGGCAAGACGATGCGCGGCGGCCCGCCGCGGCGGCGAACGGTGGTGACCGCGTTTGACTGGGCTGCCGACGTGGTCGACCAGTATCTTGCCCTCGCCGCGATCCTCGACGATGCCGTCGAGGACGGGCTCCGTCGACCGCGACCACCCGCGTGGCAAGCGGATGCGAGCCCACGTCCCAAAGCCGTCCCGCAACATCCGGAGATGGACTGCCAGCGGCTGTGTGTCCGGCGCATCGACCATGTCCGCCTGCACGATCGGGACGGAGCGCGGTTCCGTATTCACGACGCCGGGAGCGAGGGCCGGAATCCGCGAGGTCCAGATCAGCCCCGATTTCGTCGATGCGGTGGTGGAACACCTCGACTGCCTTTGCCGCACCGGCGCGGCGACAGGCCCCGAGGACTAGCTCGTCCCAAACCTGCGCGGCGGTCCTATGTCGCGCCGCGCGTCGCTGAGACCATCGGCCGGGCGGCCGCGCGGGCGCGGAGGCTGATTGCCCGGGGCTTGCCGCCGCTCCCACACACGACGCCGCACGACGTCCTCGAGATCGCCGTCGGGACCGGCCGCAAGCTCCGCCACTATCCGTCCGGGGTAGGGCTCACCGGGATCGAGCTGAGCTCGGCCATGCTCGACTTGGCGCGCCAGGAGGCGGCCGCCCTCGGGCGCGAGGTCGACCTGCGAGTAGGCGATGCGCAGGCACTCGACTTCCCCGGCGACGGGTTCGACACGATCACTTGCTCGCTCAGCCTCTGCACCATCCCCGACGCGCGCGCCGCGGTTGAGGAGATGTGGCCTGTCCTCCGCCCCGGCGGCCACCTGCGCCTGCTCGAGCACGTGCGCAGCCCAGCCCTGCCCGTCCGCGCCGCGCCGCGCGTACTGGAGCCGCTATTCATCCGCCTCGAGCACGACCACCCCACTCGCGAGCCGCTTGAACACGTGCGCGCGGCTGGCTTCGAGGTCGAGCGACTCGATCGCTCCAAGGTCGGCATCGTCGAGGAACTCGCCGCCCGGAAGCCGGCCGCAACCAGCGCCTGATCGCTTCACGGACCTGCGCTCTGCGCTCTGCGCGGCCTGGGCGTTGTCGTCGAGCATCTCGAGCACGGTGCGCTCCATCTTCAGGGCCGCGGCGAGCGAACTCTCGGGAGGGCTGCCCGTACCCGCGCCCGGCGGCGCGAAAGAAAGTCGTGCGCGTAGCCGGCGCGCGAATCGGAAAGCGCGGGAGCAACCGACGAAAGGACCCCCGTGGCAGCCGAGGCAGGACAGGTCACCGGTACGAAGGACAACGACTACAACGTCGTCTGGTTCACGGAGCAGTCGCTGAGCAATGCGCTGCGCCTGCAGACCTACATCGAGGACGCCGAGCGCGACGGCGACAACGAGCTCGCTGAGTTCTTCCGCCGGGCCCAGGAGGCCAGCCGTAAGGGCGGCGAGCAGGGCAAGGCGCTACTCGAGTCACGCCTCGGCTCGTGAGTGGAGCCGGGGCCGCGATGACGTCCTTGCGCGTCGTCGTCGTCGGCGCGACCGGCAATGTCGGCACGAGCGTCATTCGGGCGCTCGTCGCCGACCCCGCTGTCGCGTCGGTCGTCGGCGTCGCACGCCGCGCGCCGGCGACCTGGCCGGCATCGCCCAAGGTCACGTGGCGCTCAGCCGACATCGTGACCGACGCGCTGGCACCCGTCTTCGAGGGCGCCGACGCTGTCGTGCACCTGGGCTGGCTGATCCAGCCCTCGCGCGACGAGGCCGTCACCCACGCCGTCAACGTGGATGGCAGCGCGCGGGTGTTCGCCGCCGCCGCCCAAGCGGGCGTAGGTGCGCTCGTCTACGCGTCCTCGGTCGGCGCGTACTCGCCCGGGCCCAAGGACCGCGCGGTGGACGAGACCTGGGTCACCGATGGCGTGCAGACGTCGTTCTACTCCCGCCACAAGGTGCAGGTCGAGCGCGGCCTGGACCGCTTCGAGCGCGCCCATCCCGACGTGCGCGTGGTGCGGCTGCGCCCGGGCCTGATCTTCAAGCGCGAGGCAGCCTCGGAGATCCGCCGCTACTTCCTCGGCCCGTTGCTGCCCTCACCTCTCGTGCGCCGGAAGCTCATCCCGGTCGTCCCCGACCTCCCCGGCCTACGCTTCCAGGCCGTGCACGCCGACGACGTCGCCGACGCCTATCGGCTCGCCGTCGTCCGCGATGTCGCCGGCGCCTTCAACGTCGCGGCCGACCCTGTGCTCGACCCGGCCGTGCTCGGCGACCTCCTCGGCGCCCGGCCGCTGCGCGTGGCGCCGAAGGTATTGCGCGCGCTGGCCGACGTGACCTGGAAGCTGCGCCTGCAGCCCACCCCGCCGGGCTGGCTCGACATGGCGCTGGCGGTGCCGATCATGGACACGACCCGCGCCCGCGAGGAGCTCGGCTGGGCACCGCGCTCCCGCTCCACCGAGGCGCTCGGCGAGCTGCTCGAAGGCCTGCGCCTAGGCGACGGCGGACCCACCCCGCCGCTCGACGCGGCGGCCGCCGGCCCGCTCCGGTGGCGCGAGTTCGCAACCGGCGTGGGCGCGCGCTAGCACTTCTCCGTCTTCTCCGGCGCCCTCGCCGCCGTTGGCCACCGCGGCCGTTGGGCTCGTCGGGCAACCCGGCGTCCTTGCGCAGCTTCTGGGCGATCTCGGCGATCCCTCCGGCGCGTAGTCGGGTGCGAACACCGCGGGCGCGAATCGCGTTAATCCATCGGTCCGGCTGGGAAGCCGGAGCTCGTACCCGAGACCACAACCCAAAGGGGGACCCGATGCCTTGGGACGAGATCACCCCGCGTGACTTCCCGGCCTTTGACATGGAGCTGGACGGCATCTCCAAGGAGACGATGGCCGACCACTACAAGCTCTACGAGGGCTATGTCAAGAAGGTCAACGAGTGCCGCAAGGTGCTC
>DATBDE010000097.1:0-34776 GCA_036270095.1 Solirubrobacteraceae bacterium
CCGGGCAGGCCATCCCCGCCCTGCGGCACCAGCACCGCGATGACGACCGCCGCGGCGGCCGCGACGGCGACCCCGAGCCGGCGCGCCGGGGCGAAGACCGCCCACGCGCCGATGGCCCCCACCGCGAGGACGTAGCCCAGCACCAGGCCGCGGGCGAACCCGGCGGTCAGGAAGGCACTCTGGTTGGTGCTCAGCAGGTCCCCGAGGTGGGTGACCTGGACCACGACCACGAAGGCGAGGAACGCGGCGCATCCCAACGCCAGCCAGGTCTGCAGCGTCGGTCGCGGCGGTCTGCTCACCGCCCGTCGCTGCAGCGGCGGACGGCGAACCTGAAGGCCGTCGAGCATCCGCGCCACGGTAGCGGAGGCCAGCTAGCCTGGCGTAGCGTGGCCACCGAGACAAACCCCTTGGTACAGCGGTTTCTCGGCCTCTCCGAGGTCGACGTCGAACAGATCGACGGCGCCGAGCGGTTGGAGGCTCACGCCGCCGTCCTGCGCCGCAAGCCGATGCTGGCCGAGGTGTTCCGCGAGTGCCACCAGGCCTTCATGGAACTCGACCTCCGGTGCTTCGGCGACACACCGGGGGTGCGCCTCGAGCTGGGCGCCGGGGTCGCGCCGATCCGCTCTACGTATTCAGAGGTGCTTGCGACCGACGTCGTGCCCGGCGCGGGCCTGGACCGGGTCATCGATGCAATGGACATCGACGTCCCCGAGGGAAGCGTGCGCGCGCTGTACGGGCAGAACTGCTTCCACCATCTCCCCGAGCCGGAGCGCTTCCTGGCCTCGGCCGAGCGCGCCGTGGCGCCCGGCGGGGGTGTGATCCTCATCGAGCCCTTCTATGGGCCGGTCGCGTCGGTCCTCTACAAGCACCTGTTTGCCTCCGAGGACTTCGACAAGGACATGGCCGGCTGGACGACCGACGCGTCGGGCCCGATGACCGGCGCCAACCAGGCGCTGAGCTACATCGTCTTCGTGCGCGACCGGGCGGAGTTCGAGCGCCGGTTTCCCGCCCTCGAACTCGTGGGCAGCCGGCCCCTGGGCAACTACGTGCGCTACCTCGCGTCGGGCGGACTCAATTTCCGCCAGCTCGTGCCCACCGCCTCGGCCGGCCTGCTCAAGCGCCTGGAGGCGGCCATCGCCCTGGCCAACCGGCGGCTGGCGCTGCACCACATCATCGTCCTGCGCCGGCGATGAGCGCGCTGGCCCTCGAGGCCGCGCGGTTCGGCCGCTATCTGCTCGACGGCGTCGAGCCCGCGCCTGCCGCCGTGGCCCGCTACGTGGACCTCATCGAGCACGACGCCCGGCCGGTGACCGCCGCCGACGCGTCGCTCCTGCGGTTCGCCCGCACGCGTCCGTGGAGCATCGGGCCCATCGACGCCGCGCTTGCCCTGTCTGCTCCGTACGCCGAGGTCCGCCGCCGGCTACACCTCATGTTCGCGATCCTCGAGTCGACGCCCGAGCACCACGATCGCTTTCTGCCCGAGCGGCGCGGCACGCGGTATCTCGGCGTCGTGCTCGCGGCCGGGGGGCGCGCGGTCGCCCGCGCTGCGATCGGGATTCCATTGGTGCGCTTCCTCCGCCAGTGACCGACCCGGTCGAGTGCATCGTCGTGGGCTCGGGCTGCTCGGGCGCGATCGCCGCGGGCACGCTCGTCGACGCCGGCGTCCGCGTGACCATGCTGGACGTCGGGCACCGGGACGAGCGCTACGCCCGTGCCATCCCGGCGCGCGACTTCGTCTCGATCCGGCGCGAGGAGAGCGGCCAGCACCGCTACCTGATCGGCGATGAGGCCGAGGGCGTGGTCTTCGGCGAGATCGCCGAGGGCGAGCACATCACGCCGCCGCGGCGCCACATCATGCGCGACGTCGACCGGCTCATCCCGCTCGCCTCCGAGACCTTCCGGCCGTTCGAGAGCCTGGGCTACGGGGGGCTCGGCATCGGGTGGGGCCTGGGCTGCTGGGAGTACTCCCACGCCGAGCTGCGCGCGGCGGGCCTCGACCCCGCGGCGATGCGCGACGCCTACCAGCACGTCGGGGACCGCATCGGCATCAGCGGCGTCCGCGACGACGCGGCCGCGTACACGGTCGGCGACCTCCGCAACCTCGAGCCGCCCACGCAGATGGACCGCAACCACGGCCTGCTGCTGCGCGGCTACGAGCGCCGCCGCGCGGCCCTTCGGCGCCGGGGGTTCGTGCTCGGCCGCGCGCCCCTCGCCCTGCTGACCGAGGACCGCCCGGGGCGCGGGCGCTACGCGTACCGCGACATGGACTTCTACTCGGACGCCGACCGCAGCGCCTGGCGCCCGTGGATCGCGGTCGACGAGCTGCGCGAGGGAAATGCCCTGCGCTACGTCGGCGGCCAGCTGGTCTGTCGGTTCAGCGAGCGCGATGGCTACGTGGAGGTCAGGGCCCTCGACGTCGAGACCGGCGCCGCGCGGACCCACCGCGCCCGCCGCCTGGTCCTGGCCTCCAGCGCCCTGGGCACCGCACGGATCGTGCTGCGGTCCCTCGGCGACCGAGCCGCTCAGGTCCCGCTGCTCTGCAACGCCTATGCCTACATCCCCTGCCTGCAGCCCGGGCTGGTGGGCCACGAGGTCGAGGCGCCCAAGCTGGGCTTCTCCCAGCTCTCGCTGTTCCACGACGCCGACGGCGCGCACCGCGACGTGGCCATGGCCTCGCTCTACAGCTACCAGTCGCTAATGCTGTTCCGCATCGTCAAACAGGCTCCCATCGACCTCGCCGACGCGCGCGTGCTCATGCGCTGGCTGATGTCCGGCTTCCTGCTCATGGGCCTCCACCAGCCCGACCCGGGCAGCGCCGCGCGCCGCCTCTGGCTCGGCCCCGACCGCACGAGTCCCACCGGCGACCGCCTCGAGGCCCGCTTCGCGTTCTCCGCGGACGAGCGGCGCGCCCACCAGCGCCGCCGCCGCCGATTCATCGCGGCCATGCGCAGCATGGGCGCGTACGCGCTGCGCACCGTCGACCCCGGGCCGGGGGGGAGCATCCACTACGCCGGGACGCTGCCCTTCGCGGACCGCGAGCAGCCGCTCGCCCTGGACCGGACCGGCCGCGTGCACGGAACCGAGCGCGTCTTCGTCGCCGACGGCTCCGGCTTCCGCTACCTCCCGGCCAAAGGCCTGACCTTCTCGGTGATGGCCAACGCCCACCTCGTGGCGCGCCACGCCGCGGGACGCTCCTGACGTGCCGACCGTCGCCATCACCGGCGCGAGCGGCTTCGTCGGGGGGCACCTCGTGGACCACTTCGCGGGCCGCGGGTGGGACGTCGTCGCGCTCGCGCGCAGTCCGGTGGCGGGCGGCGAGCGCGTGCGCTGGGCACGCTACGACCTCGCGGCCGCCCCGCCCGAGCAGCTGCTGGCCGGAGTCGACGCCCTGGTCCACGCGGCCTACGTGAAGGCCGATGCCTCGCCGGACGCCTACCGCCTCAACGTCGACGGCACCGCGGCGCTGCTTCGAGCGCGCCGAGCCGCCGGCGTCTCCCGCGCCGTCTTCCTCTCGAGCCTCTCCGCACGCCCCGGCGCCACCTCGATCTACGCGCGCCAGAAGCTCGAGGCCGAGGCCTGCTTCGCAGCGGACGGCGACGCGGTGATCCGCGCGGGGCTCGTGCTGGGCCCCGGCGGCCTGGTGGGCGACACCGTCGCGCTCATGCGGCGGGTTCGTGTGGTGCCGCTGATCGGCGGCGGGCGCCAGCCGGTGCAGCCGGTGGGCGTCGAGGACCTCGCGACGATCGTCGAGCGCATCGTGACCCGCGACGACCTCACGGGGACCTACGTCGTGGCCGAGCCGACCCCGACCACCGCGGCCGCGCTGTACCGCGCGATCGCCCGCGCCATCGGCCTCCGGGTCCTCTTCGTCCCCGTGCCTGGCTGGACCGCGCTGCTCGCCGTGCGCGCCGCCCGCCGCCTGCACCGGCGGCTCCCGGTCAGCGAGGACAACCTGCGCGGCCTCGACGAGGCGGCCGTGGTCGACAGCGCTCCGAGCCTCGCACGGCTGGGCGTGCAGCTTGCCCCGGTCGACGCGCTCGTCAGCAGGTCCCGCTGGGCTGCATCCGCTCGTCGAGCTTGATCACCAGCGTCCCGGGTGTGCCGCACGCCGTCCCCGCAACCGTGCCGTAGAGCTGATCGACCGGCTGCTGGTCGCCGGTGAACCGGAACAGGTCGGTCGCGAAGTTCGTGTTCACGAAGCGGTACGTGTTGGGAATATCGGAGGGCGTCGCGAACGCGATGTGGGCGTTCGGGTGCTGCGCCCGGATCTGGCCGATCCGCGGCAACCCCTGCCGGAAGGTCGTGTTGAGTGAAGCGACCTGGGTGTAGGTGTCGATCCGGTTGGACAGCACTCCCACGAGGAACCATGCGCACAGGCCCGCGGCGCCGGCCGTGGCCGCGTACCGGTACGGCGCGCGGCCACGGCGCGGAAGGGCGAGGAACCCGGCGCGCAGCGTGAGCGCGACGGCGAGCGCGGCCGTGGCCAGCGGCACGTACATGTAGAACGCGCTGGCGATCTGCGTCCGGATCGGGATGACCCAGCCGATGGCCACGGCGATCCACACCCATGCCGCGAGCCGCAGCGTCCACACGGCGTCGGGCGCGCGGCGTCGCTCGTGCACCACGTAGCCCGCGGCCGCCGCGCAAAGGACGAGCAGGACGGCGGCGACAGCCAGGCCGCCGGGGACGGCGTAGGTGGTCAGCGCGCGGAGGTTGTCGCCGATCGAGCCCCCGTTGACGTGCGTGTCACGATTGGCGATGACGTACTGCGTGATGGCGTCGATGGCCATGACGATCACCGGGATCGCCAGGACCAGCGCCGTGTTGACCGCCTGCCGCCGGTCGCGGGCCACCAGCAAGGGCGTCGTGACCGCAAGCGGAAGGACGATCCAGGCCGCCTCCTTCGTGTTCATCGCGGCAAGGCCGAGGATGGTGAGGCCGACCGTCCAGCCCAGCAGCGACCACCACGTCCGGCGCACGTACCGCGCGGCCAGGAAGAAGGCCAGCAGGCAGGCCACCGTGGCCAGAGCGGCCCAGCGGTCGTGCTGCGTCGCCTGCCAGGAGAGCACGGCGTAGCTGGGCTCGGAGACGAGGAAGACGGCGACCACGGCAGTCGCCACCGACGCGGGGAGGCGGAACACGCGCGCGACGGCGAAGAGGCCGACGGAGGCCAGAACCACGGGGACGTAGACCACCGCGTTGAGGCACGACACGTTCGTCCCGCAGGCATGGCCGGCCACCGACGACCAGAACAGCGGGATCGTGCGCGTGTGGTAGACGTTGGCGAAGGTCAGGACGTCCGACAAGCGTTCGCCGATCTCGGTCGAGAGCGGCACGCGCGGGACGATCCACTCGTTGAACTCGACCTGGGGGAACAGGCTCCCGAACTCGAGCCACAGGGCGAGGAGGATGCCCGCGACGACGAGCAGTCCGACCGCGTCGGGCAGCCACCGCCAGCGGCGTCCGCCCTCGGCGCCCGCGGCTGCTCCCGGCGCGGGCTCTGCCTGCTGCACGACCGCCATGGCCTTAGCGCTTTGCCTCGCCGTCGACGGCGCGCAGCCGGCCTGCTTCCACGCGGTCGGCCGGCGCGCGCTGCGGCGCCGCGCGCCGCGCGTAGCCCGGGCGGCGGTAGTCGCCGCGGCTGAGGTAGTGCTCGAGCAGCACCATGAACACGATGAACAGGTAGCGGCTGCCCATCTCCTGCAGCGCGAGGCTGGAGGCCCCCGCCGTCCGCCCGCGCCACTGCGTCGGCACGATCGCGTAGCTGTACCCGCGCACCACCGCCTTGAGCGGCAGCTCCACGGTCAGGTTGAAGTGATTGGAGAGCAGCGGCTGGACGTGATCGACGACATCGCGGCGGTAGGCCTTGAACGCGTTCGTCGTGTCGTTGTAGCCGTGTCGGAACAGGACCCGGATGCCGAAGTTCACGATGCGGTTGATGACGAGCTTGAAGCGCGGATAGCCGGTGACGACGGCGCCGGGCATGAAGCGCGAGCCGAAGGCGCAGTCGTAGCCCGCCTCCAGCAGCCGGTAGTAGAGGACGAGGTCCTCGGGGTCGTCGGAGCCGTCGGCCATCATCACCGCGGCCGCGTCGCCGGTGTAGTCGTCCAGGCCCGAGCGCACGGCGAACCCGAAGCCTCCGGGGTTGTGCGAGCGCTCGCAGCGCACGCTCGGATGGCCGAGCCCGCGCACGATCCGCCCGGTGTCGTCGCTCGAGGCGTCGTCGACCACCAGCACCTCGTGGTCGATCCCCTCGCGCACGAGCACGCCCACGATCCCGTTCACCGTCTCCTCGATCGAGCCCGCCTCGTTGTGGGCGGGGATCACCACCGACAGCTTCAGGCGGTCGCCAGCCACTGGTCCGTATTGGCGTCGTGGATCTCCCGCAGGATCTCCTCGATCCCGTAGCTGAGCTGCCAATCCGGATAGTCGGCGCGGAACTCGGACAGGTCAGAGATCCACCAGCGGTGGTCGCCGATGCGGTGCTGGGGCGAGAGGGTGTAGTTCAGCCGGCGCCCGGCGATCTGCTCGCAGGCGACGATCGCCTCGAGCATCGAGCAGTTGCTGTCGCGACCGCCGCCGATGTTGTAGACCGCCGCCGCGCGGGGCGCGCGGTGGAAAGCGGCGAACGCGTCGACCAGGTCGGCGCTGTGGATGTTGTCGCGCACCTGCTTGCCGTCATACCCATAGATCGTGTACGGGTCGCCGGTCACGGTGCACTTCATGAGGTAGGCGAGGAACCCATGCAGCTCGGCGCCCGCGTGGCCGGGGCCGGTCAGGCAGCCGCCGCGGAAGCACACGGTGGGCATGTCGAAGTAGCGGCCGTACTCCTGCACGAGCAGGTCGGCCGCCGCCTTGGAGACGCCGAAGAGCGAGTGGGTCGAGCGGTCGATCGACATCGTCGTGTCGATGCCACCGAACCAGCGGTGGTCGTCGGGCAGCTCGAGCCGTTGGGGCAGGTCGAGCAGCGGCAGCTCATTGGGCAGGTCGCCGTAGACCTTGTTCGTCGAGCAGAACACGAACGAGGCCTCGCGCGCGTGGCGGCGCGTCGCCTCGAGCAGGTTCAGCGTCCCGGTGGCGTTGACGGAGAAGTCGGTCTTGGGTTCGCGCGCCGCCCAGTCGTGCGAGGGCTGGGCGGCGGTGTGGACGACCAGCTCGAGGTCGGCGGCGTGGCGGGCGAAGATCGCCTCGACGCCGTCCTCGTCGCGGATGTCGAGGTCCGCCCACTCAAAGCCCTCGACCTCGGTCGACAGCCGCTCGCTGATGTCGCGTGTGCTGGCGTCGGCGCCGAAGAACGCGGCGCGCATGTCGTTGTCGAGGCCGACGACGTGGAAGCCGTCCGCGGCGAAACGGCGGACGGACTCGGAGCCGATCAGCCCCCCGGAGCCTGTGACGATCGCAGAGGGCAAGTCACATCGCCGCCTGCACGACGGCGTCCTCGTGTTCCTGCACCCAGGCGAGGATATCCATGAGGACGGCGCGTCCATCCCGGCGCGGGCGCCAATCCGTCAGGGCATGCAACCGGCGACAGTCAGAAATATAGATCGGTACGTCGCCGGGCCGCTCCTCGTCGGTCTCCTCCACCGCGATCTCGGTGCCGGTCAGCTCCCGGCACAGGGTCGTGGTCTCGAGCAGGGACAGGCTCACGGCCGGCCCGCCGCCGACGTTGAGCGTGGCCCCGCGCCAGTGCTCGGGGCGCTCGAGCTGGTCGTCGACGAGGTCGACGAGGTCGTCGACGTGGAGCAGGTCGCGCACCTGCTTGCCGGTGCCGCGGAAGCCGATGTACCGCAACGGTCGGCCGAAGTGATGGGCCAGCATCCAGTACGTGAAAACGCCCTGGTCGACCTTGCCCATCTGCCACGGGCCGGCGATCACGCCGCAGCGGTCGATCACCGTGGGCAGGTCGAAGCTGGCCGCGTACTCGGCGATCAGCAGCTCGGCCGCGAGCTTGGTAGCGCCGTAGAGGGTGCGCGCGCCGTCGAGCGGGAAGTCCTCGGCGATGCCGGCGGCCGAGGCCCCGGGCACGTCCTGGGCGTCGGCGAGCTCCAGGCGCGTGGCCGCCTCCTCCAGACGGAGGGCGCCCAGCGCCCCGAAGGGGTACACGCGGCTGGTGGACAGGAACACGACCTGGGCGCCATCGCGGCGGGCCAGCTCGAGGCAGTGGTAGGCGCCGAGCAGGTTGGCGCCCACGGGATAGGCGGTGTCCCCGTGAGCGCCGGCGAGCGCCGAGGGCTCGGCCGAGCACTCGACCAGGGCGTCGACCCGGGGCAGCGCCGCGAGGTCCGAACGCTCGCGCACGTCGCCGTGCACGAACGCCACCCCGGCCGCGCGCAGCCGCGGCAGGTTGAGCTCGGAGCCGCGCCGGTAGAGGTTGTCCAGCGCGACGATCTCCACCTCCGGATGGTGCTCGGCGAGCGCAATCGCGAGGTTGGCGCCCACGAAGCCGGCGCCGCCGGTGACGAGGATCCGTCGCGGGTTGGGCACGCGGGCAACCTACCGGCGCGGCGCTGTCGCTAGGCCAGCCGGAGCCGCTCGACCCGCCAGGCCAGCGGGCGGGTCTCGCCCTCCGGCCGCACCGGGAGGTCGGCGTCGCAGGCGATGGCGATCGTCGCCCGCTCGCGCGGGCCGAGCGCCAGCGGGAGCTCTACCGTGAACAGCCCCGGGCCGACGTCGGACGCGCTGCGCTGCACCCCGTCCACCGACACCGCGAACGGCCGCGCCGTCGCATGCTGGTCGGGGAGCCAGCCCTCGATGCGCAGCGTGGCGGCGTCGTCGGGCGCCTCGATGGTGAAGCCCGCGCGCGGGCCGACCCAGCCGTCGCCGTAGAAGCCGCCGAGCGCCTCGACGACGCGGGCGCCGTCGACGGCCAAGAACGTGCGCGGGTCGGTCAGCGGACCGCGCAGGCGGATGGCCTCGACCTGCCACGACAGCGCGCGATCCTCGTCGCCGCCGAGCATGTCCGGCGGCAGGGTGCGGCCCGCCTCCACGGCCAGGTCCACCTCGGCGTCGGCGAGCAGGTGGACGGGGACGTCGACGAGGAACGTGCCGGGGATGACATCGACGACGTGCGGCTCGGCGTCGCCGACACGCACCTCCAGCCGCATGGGCTCCGGCTCGCGCTCGGTCAGCCAGCCGTGGAGCTCGACGCCGAAGGCCTCGCGGTCGGGCGCGACCCGGCAGCGCGCGACCCGTTCGACCCAGCCGTCGCCGTGGAAGCCGCCCGCGACCTCGGCGACGCGGCCGCCCTGGAGGGGCAGGGCGGCGACGTCGACGCGTTCCTTCCGCCGCAGCTCGTCGGCGAGCTTGCCCGCCTCGAGCCACTGCCGGGCCGCCTCGCCCACCGCACCCATCCAGATCCGCGGCGCCGGCGGCATCGCCCACGCGCTGCCGCGAATGCGGACGTACTCGTCGTGGAACTCGCGCCAGCGGTCGACGGGGCTGCTCGTCGTGACCCCGCCGTGGACCTGGTGGAAGGTGCCCTCGCCCAGCAGGCCGACGACGGGGAGGTCGGGCTGATCGCTCACCCGGCGATAGAAGTCGATGCCGCCCAGCCCGCCACCGATCGCCTCGAAGCGCTCGTCGTACCCGCCCAGCGCCTCCCAGGCGGTGCGGGGCAGCAGGAAGAACCGGCACTCCGATACCGGGCCGAACCAGCCGTCGGGATTGGACGGGTCCAGCACGGCGGAGCGGAAGACGCCGTAGCCGTCCCGCGGCCAGCCCGCCTCGGCCAGCAGGCGGTCTTCGGCCGCCTCGTCGTAGCCGGCTTGGGTGGCACGCGGCTGCAGGTCGGCGCCGAGGTGCCACGCGTAGGCGGTGGCGAAGGCCTCGCCGTAGGCGCGCTGGGCTCGCAGGGCGCCGGACACCGCGCCGGGCGTGACCAGGCAGGCGCCGTCGAGCACGACACCGACCGCGGCCCCCGACGACGCAGCCACCGCCCGGTTGGCCGCGCGCAGGGGCGACTGGCCCGGCGCGCCCGCGACCAGGCGAAATTCGGGGCCGTGGGCGGCGACCTCTTCGGGCGCGAGCGGGGCGGGCGACCCGTTGTCGACCACGAGCACCTCGTAGTCGACGTCCCCGAGGTCGCGCTGGTAGGCGCGCGAGAGACTGTGCAGCGTCCGCGCCGCCTCGCGCCGCATGTCGAAGGTGATGACGACCAGGGAGACATCCATCAGGCGAGGGTGCGCGCCCGCCACGCCAGCTGCTCGCCCGGGTCGGCGATCTCGTGGTGGATCGAGACGTCGTGCTCGGTCCACCACTCCAGGTCGACGAGCGCGAACCCGCGGGCCACGAGCCGGGCGCTGAGCAGGTGCTCGTCGATCACGCAGGCGCACTTGACCTGGAAGTCCTCGGTCGACCGCTCGTCCAGGTCGCGGCCGGCGTGGTAGCGGAAGCCGGAGCTCAGCGCCCGCCCGCGCACCCAGTCGGCGACCATGTCGCGGTACAGCGGCGGGGTGACGTGGTCATAGAAGCTCATGGGGTCGACGGGGGAGCGGAAGAGCGACTCGGGGCGCACGGTGGCCAGCGGCAGCACGCAGCGCAGCGCGTACGCGCTGAGGGCCAGGAACGAGGAGCGCAGGTACTGGGCCATGCCCAGGCCGCGGACGACCACCGGCGTGGGCAGCGCGTCGAGGTGTCCGTACGCGGTCGGCCATTCCGAGAGCAGGTCCAGCGCCGTGGGCGAGATCGCGTCGAGATGATCGGCGTCGGCCTGGTGCAGCGCGTCGGTGATGAGCACGACGATGTCGTCGTCGCGCAGGTGGGGCAGGCGCTCGGCCAGCAGGAGGTCCCAGGCCGTGAACTCGCGGACGGCGTTGTCGCCGCCGCGCAGCGCGATGCCGGGCTCGACCGCCCCGTGGTCGCCCGCCGGCAGCGCGTTGTCGATGACCACGAGCTCGCTGGGTTGCCCACCGGCCAAGCGGCGGAACGCGTCGATCCCGTCCGCCGTGCCCTGGGGATAGCGCTCGGTCCCGTAGCGGACGAGCAGGCCGAGGATCACGGCTGGGTGGCCTCGAGCGCGGGCAGCGCGACCCCGGCGGCGGCGAGCAGCTCGCGCAGGGCGGCCTCGGCGCGGGCGGGGCCGACCGACTCGCGAATGGCCTCGCGTCCGGCCTCGGAGGCGCGCTCCCACAGCGCGTCGTCGCCGACGAGCGCGACCACGCCGTCGGCCAGCGCGTCGGCGTCCTCGCCCACGACCATGCCGTCGTTGGGCGGGAAGCCCTCGGCCCCGACCGGCGTGGTGACCACCGGCAGGCCGGCGGCCAGCGACTCGCCGATCTTGCCCTTGATGCCGGCCCCGAAGCGCAGCGGAGCGATCATGCAGCGCGCCGCGTTGTACATCGGGTCGAGGCGGGGGACGAACCCGAGGGCCTCGCCCCCACGCCGGTGCACGAGCCGCGCCAGCTTGGCCGGCATGCGGCTGCCGGTGACGAGTATGGGCTCGTCGCAGCCGCGCTCGCGCAGGCGCGGGGCGACCTCCTTCATCAGCCACTCCACCGCGTCCACGTTGGGCGGATGCGCGTAACTGCCGACGAAGAGGATCCCGCGGCGGCCCGCGGCGGGCGGCACGGTGGCGCGCGGGCGATGGATGTTCGAGAGCACGACCGTGGGCCGCGGCCCAAGGTCGGCCAGCAGGCGGCGCTCGTCCTCCTCGGTGACCACGATCACCACCTCGGCGGTGACGTACTCGAGCAGCTCGGCGATGCCCTCGTCGACGGCCGCACGGCCGGCGCGGCGCCCGCCGCGCAGCTCGGCCTCGCGCAGGCGGCGCAGGTAGTGCAGGTCGACGGAGTCCACGGCGACGGGGACATCACCGGCCTCGTCGAGGAGGGCGGGCTTGATCCAGGCCGCCATCTCGTGGAAGTGGGCGTAGACGAGGTCATAGCCGCGGCGGGCCAGGCGGCCGCGCACGTCGAGGCCGAGGTCGTAGACCCCGAGCGCGAGCGCGCCCTGGCGCAGGGTGTCGTGCACGCGCGTGCTGCGCCAGCGCTCGTGGGCGCCGGCCAGCGTGACCTCGCAGCCCAGGCCGAGGAAGCCGTCGACGATCTCGCGCAGGCGCAGGTGGCCCGAGCTCTCGCGGTCGCTGGGCAGCCACGGTGTGGCGATGAGGACGCTGGGGCCGGTGGGGGCGCTGGCGGCGCTGCGCCGGCGCGCCTCCTCCACGACCTCCTGGGCCGCGGCCTGCCACGCGGCGTCGTCGGCCGGCGTCGGCTCGCTGCGGCCTGCCTCGGTCGCCTCGCGCAGCGCGGCGACGAGGCCGGCGCGGTCGCCGGCGTCCACGAACCGCACCCGCGCGCGCTCCGCGGGATCGAGCAGGGGCTCGTAGCGGCGCTCGGCCACAACGGCGGCCCCGCGCGCAAGCGCCGAGCGCAGCCGCCGCGCGTAGCGATCCCAGCCGTCGAGCAGCAGCACGACGGCGGCGTGGGCGTCGGGCGCGCTCGAGGCCCACAGCGAGCGCTCGTCCACCGACGCCTCGGGCAGCACCTCCTCGACCATGGCCCGCTCGTCGGGCATCGGCCAGGTCAGGGTCACGCGCGCACCCAGGCCGGCTTCGCGCAGCCCCTCCAGCGTGCTGCGCAGGGCGGCGCGGTCGCGCACCTGCAGGTAGGCGTGCAGGTCCACGGGCGTGCCAACTGGGTCGTCGGGGACGAGGTCCAAAGCGCCCAGGTACGGCGGCAGCACCAGCGTCCGCTCGGCGTCCAGCCCCCCGGCGATGAGGGCGTCGGCCACGGCCGCGGACGGCGCGACCGCGAACGCGTGGCGGTCGGCCAGCGCGCGCCGCAGCGCCGGGCCGGGCGCGGCCGGGTCGGGGACGCGCAACAACGCCGGCTCGCCCGCCACCGCCATCCAGCAGTCCTGCTCGGTGAGCCAGATCTCGCCCCCGCCCGGCCGCCAGCGCCGGTCGGCGGACTTCAGCAGCGCCCGCGCCGCGGGGCCGACACGCACGCTGACCCCGCCGGGGCCGAAATCGGTGCTGGGCTCGCGCCCGGCCTGCTCGAGCCCGACGGCGAGCGAGCGCAGCTCCTCGGCGCCCGCGCTGAGCGGGCCGATGCGGCCGAACACGAGCGGCCGGGGCGGCCCCAGGGTCTTGATCTGCAGCTGGGGCTCGCGCAGCTCGGCCACGAGGCCGCCGCGCTTGAACGCCTCGGTGTTGACCAGCGTGCGCCGCTCGGGGTGCCCGAAGTCGCGCACGTCCCTGAGCTCCTCCAGGCGGCTGCCCTCGGGCACCTGGTCGACCACCGCGACCGCGTCGGGCACGAGCACGACCTTTCCGCCCGCGGCCCGGTGGCGCTCGGTGAAGTCGACGCGGTCGACGCTGTCGAGCTTGAGGTCCACGAGCACGTCGAACCCGCCCAGGTGCAGGGTCTCGGTGCGGCGGAAGGCGCAGGCCTCGGCCGGCGGGAAGGTGACCTCGAACTGCTCGGGCAGCGCCAGGTCCTGGACGCGCTCGCCCTCCAGGAACGGCACCTTCCACCAGCGACCGAAGTCGGGCAGCAGCAGCTCGCCCGCGGACTGCACGCGCCTCTCCGCGTCGGCGATCACCGGCACGGCCACGATCGGGGCCGCCTCCACGGCGGCGAACAGGCGCTCGAGCGCGTCGGCGCTGAAGTGGACGCGGGGCGAGGCCATGACGATCGCCTCGGCGTCGGCGCGCAGCACGGCCGCGTTCATCCGCTCGGTCATCGCCCGACGGCCGCGCGTGCCGGTGGTTCGGTAGGGCGGCGCGGCGGCGAGCGCGACCGTCGCGCCGACGGCGGCCGCGGCCTCCTGCGCGTCGTCGCGCGCCTGGAGGAAGACGCCGTCGTCGTCGGCGCCGGCGAAGATCAGCGCGCGCCCGCTCAACGGCCGCCGGGGCGGACCCGCTGCTGCAGGCCCCGCAGCTTCACGATCGACTCCCAGGCCCGCGACGAGGTGATCGCCTCGAGCTCGCGCTCGAGCCAGACGATGTGGGAGCGCAGCTCGCCGTTCTGCTCCTCCATCCCCTTGGCCTTGCCCTCGAAGAAGCGCAGCTGGTCGAGCGCGGCCTGGAGCCGCACCTCGGCCCGCCAGCGCTCGCGCTGCGCCTCGCGCAGCTCCTCCTGCATGCCGGCCGCGATGGCCTCGGCCAGCGGCGCCGGGGTCTCGCTCTCAGGCACCGGTGGACTCCTCGACCGGCACGGGCTCCGCGGGGGGCCCCGGCGGCAGGAACTCGACGTTGGCGTCGTAGTCGAGCGCGATGAGGCTGGGGTCCCACTCGGCGGGCATGACGCGGAAGTGCGACACGGCGTCGTGCCGATGGATCACGTTGAGGCCGCTTGCGCCCTGGGCCAGCTTGGCGTTGATGACGTAGTTGCCCGGCGGCAGCGTGTTCTTGAACTCCGGCGTGAGGTCGAGGATCTGCCCCATTTCCAGCCGGTCGGGCCAACCCGGCGCCTTGCTCGCCTGCAGCTTGGAGATGAGGTTGCCCTGGTCGTCCTCGACCTCGAGCGTGAGCCCCGGCTCGTCGATGTCCTCGAGCGCCTGCAGGCGGGCACGCAGCCGGCAGACCTCGCCGCTCTCGGCGATGGCCTGCGGCTCGTAGGTGTCCGGGTCCTCGAGGTGGACGAAGAGGAAGCGCGCGGGCTGGTCAGGCGGCGCCGGGTCGAGCCCGAGAGCGGCGCGGCGCAGGACGTCCTCGCGCGGCCGGAAGTTCAGGTCGACGTAGCGGCGGGCGACCTTGCTCGGCTTGTCGATGGTCACGACCTTGCCGCGCTCGAGCAGCATGGCCTCGTCACAGAAGCGCTCGACCGCGCCCATGTCGTGGGTGACGAAGAGGACGGTGCGGCCCTCCTCGCGCATCTTGATGAACTCCTTGAAGCACTTCTCCTGGAACGAGGCGTCCCCGACCGCCAGTACCTCGTCGATCAGCATGATCTCGGCCTTGGCCTGGAGCATCACCGAGAAGGCCAGGCGCACGTGCATGCCGGAGGAGTAGTTCTTGAGCTTGAGCTCGGAGAACTCGCGCAGCTCGGCGAAGTCGAGGACGGGGTCGACGAGCTCGCGCGCCTGGGCCGGCGACAGGCCGAGCATGATGGCATTGAGGATGATGTTGTCGCGCGCGGCGAGGTCGGCGTTGAAGCCCACCCCGAGCTCGATGAAGGTGGAGATACGGCCACGCACGGCCATCTCGCCGGCGTCGACACGGTAGATGCCCGCCAGGCACTTGAGCAGTGTGCTCTTGCCCGAGCCGTTGCGGCCCACGATGCCGAAGAACTCGCCCTGGTCGACCTTGAAGGAGACGTCGTCGAGCGCCGTGAACTCGTCGGAGCGCACGGGGCGGAACGGGTGCATGGCCCGTTCCTTGAGCGTGAGCACGTGCTCGCGAGGAACGCGGAAGGTCTTCGTGATATCGCGAGCCACGACCGCGTTCGGCTGCTTGGTCGAACCGGACATGGAGAAGCCTCAGACTAGCGTTGCTTGGGTATCTTGGACGTCGGTGCCGACGGCTCTGCCACCACCCGTGCACCTCCCTCTCGACGAGCCGGTCGCACGCCTGTACTGGGCCGCCCGCATCCGCCAGCACCGGGAAGACACCTACGCGGGCGTATCGATGCTGAAGTTCCCCGAGGACCTGCGCGTCTACGAGCACCTGCTGTGGGAGACCGTGCCTGCAGCGGTGATCGAGGTCGGGGTCAAGGACGGCGGCAGCGCGCTGTGGTTCCGCGATCGCCTGCGCACCCTGGCCGCCTATGGGCGCGTGCGCGAGCCGCTGGTGGTGGCCATCGACGTGACCCTGGAGGACGCGCGGCCCCAGCTGGAGCGCGTCGATCCCGCCTACGCGCAGGACATCGCGCTGGTCGAGGGCGACATCCGCGCGCCGGCCACCGCCGACCGGGTGGCGGAGCTCATGGAGGGCCGCGACGGTGCCTTCGTGGTCGAAGACAGCGAGCACGTCTACGACACGACGATGGCCTCGCTGACCACGCTGGCGCGCTATGTGCCGCGCAACGGCTACTTCGTGGTCGAGGATGGAGCCGTGGACCTGGACGAGCGTCGGGTCGACGACGACTGGCCCCGTGGGGTCCTGCCCGCGTTGCAGGATTGGTTGCAGACGCCGGAGGGCAGGGCGTTCCGCGTGCGCCGGGACCTCGAGCTCTACGGCCTGAGCGCCCATCCGTCCGGGTTCCTGCAGCGGACCGCGCCGTAGACGCGGACCCGGCCTCTACCCTCTCCGCCGTGGCTGCCACGTCGCAACCCGCCCAGTCCGAGATCATCGCGGGCCCGTCCGCGCTCGCCGGCGGCCTGGACCGCTTCTTCCACCTCACCTGGACGCTCGCCGTCCACGAGTTCAAATTGCGGTTCTTCGGCTCGGTGCTGGGCTACTTCTGGCAGCTCATGCGGCCGCTGCTGCTGTTCGGGGTGCTGTACCTGGTCTTCGCCGTGATCCTCAAGGCGGGCGGCAACACGAAGTACTTCTCGGCTGTCCTGCTCATGAACATCGTGCTCTACACGTTCTTCTCCGACGCCACGACGGCGTCGGTGCGGGCGGTGTTCGAACGCGAGAACCTCGTGCGCAAGATCCGCTTCCCCCGCCTGGTCATCCCGGCCTCGGTCGTGCTCACGGCCAGCTTCAACCTGCTCCTGAACCTGATCGTGGTCTTCATCTTCGCGATCGCCGCGGGCGTGCGGCCGCACTGGGGCTGGTTGTTGCTCCCGGTGATCGTCATCGCGATCTGGGCCCTGTGCTTCGGCCTGGCCATGCTGCTCTCGGCGCTGTTCGTGCGCTTCCGCGACATCGCGCCGATCTGGGAGGTGGTCCTGCAGGCGCTGTTCTACGCCACGCCGATCCTCTACCCGATCGAGACCGTCCAGGCACACAGCCCGCAGCTCGCCACGGCGATGATGGCCAACCCGCTGGCGACGATCATGGAGCAGGCGCGCGTGTGGATCATCGACCCCTCCGCGCCGACCGCGGCCGACGTGATCGGCAGCGTGGCGCGGCTGCTGATCCCGATCGGGCTCATCTTTGCCACCGTGCTGATCGGGTTCTGGTACTACAACCGGGAGGCACCCCGCATCGCCGAGCGGCTATAGCGTCCGCGGCCGTGCTGGACCGTATTCGCACGAAGATCTTCGCCGACGGCGCCGACCTGGACGGGATCGTCGCGCTCGCGCGCGAGCCCCACATCGACGGCTTCACCACCAACCCCACGCTGATGTGGAAGGCGGGGCTGACCGAGTACGAGGAGTTCGGGCGCCGGATCCTGGACGAGGTCGACGCGCTGCCGATCTCGTTCGAGGTCTTCGCCGACGACGCGGAGGAAATGCGCCGCCAGGCCAAACGCATCGCCACCTGGGGCGACAACGTGTACGTGAAGATCCCGGTCTCCAACACGCGCGGTGAGTCGATGGCGGCCCTCGCGAGAGCGCTCTCGGGCGAGGGCATCAAGGTCAACGTCACCGCGCTGTTCACGCCGCGCCAGGTGGCCGAGATCGCCCGCGCGGTGGCGGGCGGCGCGCCCAGCTACCTGTCGGTGTTCGCGGGGCGGATCGCGGACGCCGGCGTTGACCCGGTGCCGATCATGCGCGAGGCGCTGTCGCTCATGGCCGTGGCGCCGCGGGCCGAGCTGATCTGGGCGAGCCCGCGCGAGCTCCTCAACCTCGTGCAGGCCGACGCCATCGGCTGCCACATCATCACGATGACCCACGACCTGCTGGCCAAGCTGCCGGCGCTGGGCAAGGACCTGGAGCAGTTCTCGCTCGAGACCGTGCGCATGTTCCACGACGACGCGGCGCAGGCGGGGTTCGAGCTGTGAGCGACGCGCTGGTCATCGGCGGGGCCGGGTTCATCGGCAGCCACCTGGTGCGGCGGCTGCTCGAGCGCGACGGCGGGCGCGTGACCGTGTACGACAACTTCAGCTCGGGGCAGGACTGGCATCTGGAGCCGGCGGCGGGCGACCCGCGTCTGGCCGTGGTGCGAGCCGACGTCAAGGACCTCGACGACCTGGTGTCCGCGGCGCGCGGCCACGACACCGCCTTCCTGCTCGCCTCCAACCCCGACATCGCAGCGGCGGCGGCCGACCCGGCCATCGACTTCTGGGAGGGCACCTATCTGGTCCAGAACACGGTCGAGGCCTGCCGCCTGGGCGACGTCGGCACGCTGGTCTATGCGTCGGGCAGCGGCGTGTACGGCGACCAGGGCGCGGCCGAGCTGGACGAGTCCTTCGGGCCGCTGCTGCCGGTCTCCACCTACGGCGCCGGCAAGGTGGCGGGCGAGGCGCTGATCTCCGCCTACTGCCACCTGTTCGGCCTGCGCGGGGTCGCGTTCCGCTTCGCCAACGTCGTCGGACCGCGCCAGACCCACGGCGTGGTCTTCGACTTCGTGCGCAAGCTCCTGCGCGACCCGACGCGGCTCGAGGTGCTCGGCGACGGCAGCCAGAGCAAGTCCTACATCCACGTCGACGACGTGCTCGACGCCGTGCTCCTGCTCGCCGCCGATCCGCCGACGCCGTTCGACGTCTTCAACGCCGCCACCGAGGACTACGTCACGGTGCGCGAGATCGCCGGCGTCGTGGTCGAGGCCATGGGCCTGTCTGACGTGGAGCTCGCGTTCGGGGACACGCCGGGCGGGTGGAAGGGCGACGTGCCCGTGGTGCGCTTCTCGTCGGACAAGCTGCGGGGGCGCGGCTGGGCCAACCGGCACACGAGCCGCGAGGCGCTGCGCGCGTCGGCGCAGGCGCTGCTCGAGGAGGCCAAGGTCGCATGAGCGCCACCGCCGAGCGCAACGTCGTCGCCGCCTGGGACGATGCGCACCGCTACTCGCCGGCGCCGCGGCACCGGCGGCGGCTGATCGTCGACGCCCTGCGCGACGTCGAGCCGGCCGAGGTGCTCGACGCCGGCTGCGGCCAGCCGTTCCTGCTGGCCGCGCTGCGTGAGCGCCTTGGCGTGCCCTGCTACGGCTGCGACGTCTCCGACGCCGTGGTGCGTGATCCGGCCTGGGCCGGCGTCGCCGACGAGCTGCGCGTGGTCGACCTCGAGCGCGCGGCGTGGCCGGACGGGCGCACGTTCGACGTCGTGGTCTGCGGCGAGGTGCTCGAGCACATCGCCGACTGGCGCGCGGCGCTGGACAACGTCGTGGCGATGACCCGGCGCTACCTGCTCGTGACCGTGCCCGGCGGGCGCCGGCGCCCGATGGACGCGATCGTCGGCCACCACCGCCACTTCACCGTCGCCGAGCTCGAGGAGGCGCTGCGCACGGCGGGCCTTCAGCCGGTGTCGGGCCGGCGCTGGGGCTTCCCGCTGCACACGCTGTACCGCTGGGCCATTTCGCGCCTGGGCGCCCACCGGATGTACGACAGCTTCGGCACCGAGCGCTACTCGCGCGCCCAGATCGCGCTCTCCGACGCGCTCTACGGCGCCTTCTTCGTCAACGACCTGTTCCGCGGCGGCGACCAGGTCATCGTGCTGGCGCGGCGACCCCAGGGGTCAAGTCTTTCTTTGCAACACCGGAATCTCGTGTGGCAAAGAAAGACTTGACCCCTTTCGGCGCGCTGCGCCTCCGCTTCCGCGCGAGCGTCGACCTCGAGTGGCGCACGCTGCGCGACGCCATGGCCACGGCGGCGCCCTACGCGCACGGGCGCCTGCTCGACGTCGGCTGCGGGGACAAGCCGTGGGAGGCCACGTTCGCCCCGCACGTGACCGAGCACGTCGGCCTCGAGCGCACCGGCGTGCGCCAGTCGCGCGCCGACGTCTTCTACGACGGCGGGCGGATGCCGTTCGCCGACGCCGAATTCGACACCGTGCTCTCCAACCAGGTGCTCGAGCACGTGCCCGACCCGCGGGTGCTGTGGGCCAACATGGTGCGCGTCCTCCGTCCGGGTGGCACGCTCGTGGTCACCGTGCCGTTCTCGTTCCGCCTGCACGCCGAGCCCGAGGACTACTGGCGCTTCACCTCCCACGCCCTTCGCCGCCTGTGCGACGAGAGCGGCCTCGTCGTCGAGGTCCTGCAGCCGCGGGGCGGCCTGTGGCTGGTCCTCGGGCACAAGCTGGCCGCGTATCTGACCTTCGCGGTGGGCCGCTTCCACCGCGAGGCCCAGGCCGCCGGCAGCACGACGTACGAGCCACGGGCGACCCAGGGCCCGCGCTGGTGGGCGGTGCCGCTCGTCGTGCCCGCGGTGATCGGCGTCACCGCGCTGGCCCGCTGGCTCGACGGGATCGACCGGCAGACCGGCGACACCCTCGGGTACCTGCTCGTGGCGCGGAGGCCGGCGTGAGGGAGGCGGTCGCCGAGCGCGAGGCGCGTACGCCCCGGGTCAAGGGGTTCGTGTCCATCGTCGTGCCCTGCCGCAACGAGGAGCTGACCATCGGCGAGTTCGTGGACTGGTGCTGGGAGGGCCTGCGCTCGGCCGGCGCCGAGGGCGAGGTGCTGATCGTCGACAACTCGACCGACCGCTCGCCCGAGATCGCCCGCGAGCACGGCGCGCGCGTGCTCTCCGTGCCCGAGCGCGGCCTGGGCCGCGCCTACGTCGCCGCCATCCCCCACATCCGCGGCGACTACGTGATCATGGGCGACTGCGACCTGACCTATGACTTCCGCCAGCTCGACGGGTTCCTGAAGGCTCTCGACGACGGCGCGGAGTTCGTCATGGGCACGCGCCTGAAGGGCACGATCGAGCCCGGGGCCATGCCCGCGCTGCACCGGTACTTCGGCACGCCGGTGACCACGTGGATCCTCAACCGGCTCTACCGCCAGCGCTTCTCCGACATCCACTGCGGCATGCGGGCGATGACGCTGCAGGCGCTGCGCCGCATCGACATCCAGTCGCCGGGCTGGGAGTACGCATCGGAAATGGTGCTGAAGGCGGCCAAGCTGCGGCTGCACACGACCGAGGTGCCGGTGCACTTCCTGCGCGACCGCGAGGGGCGCGAGAGCCACCACAAGCGCGCGGGCTGGCGCTCGCCGTGGAAGGCGGGCTGGGACAACCTCAAGGTGATGTTCCTGTACGCGCCCGAGGCGCTGCTGCTGCTGCCCGGGCTCGTGCTGCTGATCCCCGGGCTGATCCTCAGCGCCGCGCTGGTGGGCGGGCCGATCGACGTCGGGAAGTTCTCGCTCAGCCTGAACTGGAGCCTGCTCGGCCTGGCCGCCTCGACGATCGGCTACACGCTCGTGTGGCTGGGCGTGCTCGCGCGCGTGCACAACGACCTCGACCCCGAGTACACGGACCGCAAGCTGCGGCGCTGGAGCTTCGATCGCGGCGCGTCGGCGGCGTTCCTGCTTGCCGCCGCCGGGGTCGTGCTCAACGCGATCCTCGTCGTCACCTGGATCAGCCAGGGCTTCGCGCTGGACCAGATCTACCACCCGGTCGTCTTCGGCCTCCTGCTCGTCGTGCTCGGGGTTCAGACCTTCGCCTTCACGCTGCTGCTGACCATCGTGGCCCCCAAGCGCTGATGCGCACCGCGTCCTACGGGGAGCGCCCGCTCTCCCCCGTCGACCGCCTCGGCGTGTGGCTCTCGCTGCGCGCGCTGCGCCGCGACGTGGACCTTTCGGCGCGCCCGCGTGTGCTCGACCTCGGCTGCGGCTACGAGGCGACGCTGCTGCGCGCGCTGCGGCCCCGCATCGGCGCGGCCACCGCCGTGGACGTGTCGCTGTCGCCGGCGCTGGGCGCCGACGGCGTGCGGGCCATCGAGGCGCCGATCGAGGCGGCGCTGCCCGGCCTCGAGGACGACAGCGCCGACGTCGTGCTGGCCATCTCCGTGCTCGAGCACCTCGCCGACGACGCCGGCGCCCTGCGCGAGTGCCACCGCGTGCTCGCGCCCGGGGGCGTGTTGGCGCTCAACGTCCCCACGTGGCTGGGCAAGCCGTTCCTCGAGTTCTCCGCGTACCGGCTCGGGCTCTCGCCCGCCGAGGAGATGGACGACCACAAGCGCTACTACGGCCGGCGCGACCTGTGGCCCAAGCTCGTGCGCGCGGGCTTCCGCCCCGGCGCGATCCGCCTCCGCTACCACAAGGGCGGGCTCAACCTGTTCGGGACGGCGCGGTGCGACGCGCCCTGATCACGGGCGGGGCCGGCTTCATCGGCTCCCACCTGGCCGACCGCCTGCTCGCCGACGGCGTCGCCGTGGTGGTCTACGACGACTTCTCGACCGGGCGGCGCGAGAATGTCGCCGGCGTGCGCGCCCACCCGCAGGGCGAGGTGGTTGCGGGCGACGTGCTCGACGGCGAGCGGCTGCGCGACGCCCTGGAGGACTGCGACGCCGTCTTCCACCTGCAGGCCAACGCCGACGTGCGCCACGGCCTCGAGCACCCCCGCCTGGACCTGGAGCAGAACGCGGTGGCCACCTCGGAGCTGCTCGAGGCCATGCGCACGCTCGGCGTGACCCGCATGGGCTTCGTCTCCTCGGGCTCGGTCTACGGCGAGACCGACGTCGTCCCCACGCCCGAGGACGCGCCGCTGCCGCTCCAGACCTCGCTCTACGGCGCCACCAAGCTTGCGGGCGAGGGGATGCTGCAGGCCTACTGCCACGGCTTCGGGTTCACCGGCGTCGTCTTCCGCTTCGTCTCCATCCTCGGCGAGCGCTACCGACACGGCCACGTCATCGACTTCTGGCGCGGGCTGCGGCGCGACCCGACCCGGCTGCGCGTGCTCGGCGACGGGCGCCAGGAGAAGTCCTACCTCTACGTCGGCGACTGCGTGCAGGGCATGCTCACCGCGCTGGCCGCGCACACCGCCCCCGGCGACACCGCGGTCTACAACCTGGGCACGGACGAGACCGTGCTCGTCGACGACTCGGCGGCGCTGATCGCGGCGCGGCTCGGGGTCGCGCCGGCGATCGAGCACACGGGCGGCCGGCGCGGGTGGCCGGGCGACGCCCCGCGCATCCTGCTGGACTGCACGAAGCTGCGCGCCCTGGGCTGGGCGCCGGCGCTGACCATCGAGCAGGCGATCGCAAGGACGGTGGACTGGTTGGAGGCCAACGGATGAGCATCATCTTCACCCGCGCCCCGCTGCGGATCTCGCTCGGCGGCGGCGGCACCGACCTGCCGTCGTACTCGGACCGCTACGAGGGCTTCCTCATCGCCGGCGCGATCGACAAGTACGTCTACCTGCTCATCCACACGGCCTTCCAGCGCAACTACCGGATGAAGTACAGCGAGCTCGAGGTCGTCGACCGCCCGCAGGACATCAAGCACCCGATCCTGCGCGAGACCATCTGCCGCCACTGGGAGGGCGAGCCGCTCGAGGTCGCCTCGCTGGCCGACGTCCCCGCCGGCACCGGGCTGGGCTCGTCGGGCGCCTACACGGTGGCGGTGCTCAAGTCGCTGGCGCTGGGCCGCCACATCGCCACCACGCCGGCCTCGCTGGCCGAGGACGCCGCCCACATCGAGATCGACGTGCTGGGCGAGCCGGTGGGCAAGCAGGACCCCTACGTGGCCGCCCACGGCGGGCTGTGCGCGTACAACTTCCGGCGCGACGGCACCGTCGCGGTCGAGCCGCTCGCGCTCTCACGTGACACGCTGGACAAGCTGCGCCACAACCTGCTCCTCTTCTTCACCGGCTCGACGCGCTCGGCCTCGCAGCTGCTCACCGACCAGGTCCGGCGCACCGAGGCCGATGACGAGGCCATGCTGCAGAACCTGCACCGCACCAAGGAGATCGGCCTGCAGTCGCGCGAGCTGCTCGAGCGCGGCGACCTGGCCGGCTTCGCCGAGCTCATGGACGCGCACTGGCACACCAAGCGCGAGCGCTCGCCGGGCATGGAGACCGAGCGCGTGGACGAGCTCTACCGGCTGGCGCGCATGTCCGGCTGCCTCGGGGCCAAGCTCGTGGGCGCGGGCGGCGGCGGCTTCCTGCTCGTCTACGCGACCAACCCGGCCGACACCCGCATGGCCATGGCGCGCGCCGGCGCGCCCGAGCTCGAGTTCGACTTCGAGTTCGGCGGCTGCTCGGGGACGGAATACCAGTGAGCGAGCGGCTGCGGGTCGGCCTCGCCGGGTGCGGCTTCGTTGGCCGCAAGCGCGCGCAGGCGCTCGACGGCGACGAGCTCGTGGGCGCCTACGACGTCGACCCCGCCGCGGCGACCGCGCTGGGCGCGCTGCCGTTCGCGTCGCTCGAGGCGCTGCTGGCGCAGGACCTCGACGTGCTCGTCGTCGCCGTGCCCCACGACCGCCTGGCCGATCTGGCCGTCGCCGGCCTGGAGGCGGGCGCCAACGTGCCGGTGGAGAAGCCGGCCGGCATCGGCACGACCGACGTCGACCGCATCGCCGAGGCGGCGCGCGCGGCCGGGCGGCTCGTGCGCGTGGGCTTCCAGCACCGCTTCTACCCCGGCCTGCGGCGGGCGGCCGAGCTCGTGGGCTCGGGCCGCTTCGGCGACGTCCTGTTCCTGCGCGCCCGCTACGGCCACGGCGGCCGCGTCGGCTACGAGCGCGAGTGGCGCATGGACCCGGCCGTCTCCGGCGGCGGCGAGCTCGTCGACCAGGGCATGCACCTGCTCGACCTCGTGCACCTGCTCATGGGGCCGTTGCCGCTGCACAGCGCCCTGCTGCGCACGAGCTTCTGGGACGCCCCCGTGGAGGACAACGCGGCGCTGCTGCTGGGCGAGCCCGGCCCGGCCGACGCACCCTGGGCCATGCTGCACGCGAGCTGGACCGAGTGGAAGAACCTGTTCTCGCTCGAGGTCTACTGCCGCACCGGCAAGCTCGCGGTCGAGGGCCTGGCCGGGTCCTACGGGCCGCAGGTGCTGCGCGTGTACGCCATGAAGCCCGAGCTCGGGCCGCCCGACGTCGAGGAGAGCGCGTTCTCCGCGCAGGACCTGTCCTGGGTGGAGGAGTGGCGCAACGTGCGCGCAGCGGTGCGCGCCGGGGCGACGACGCTGGACGATCTCGACGCGGCACGCTATGCCTGGGGCGTGATCGAGGACGCCTACGCGCGGACCGCGGCATGAGGCTGGCGGGGCGGCGCATCCTCGTCACCGGCGGCTCGAAGGGCATCGGGCGCGAGATCGCGCGGGCCGCGGCCGGGGCCGGGGCCGAGGTCGTCGTCGCCGCGCGCGGCGAGCAGGCGGTGCAGGAGACCGTGGCCGCGCTGCCCGGCGAGGGCCACAGCGGCGTCGCGCTCGACGTGGCCATCGAGGCCTCGTGGGCGTCCGCGCTCAACGACATCGGGCGCCCGCTGCACGGCGTGGTCGCGGCGGCCGGGATCCTCTCGCCGGTCGGCAGCCCAGGCCACTACCCGGCCGAGGCGTTCCTGGACACGCTCAAGGTCAACCTCTACGGCACCTGGCTGGCGGTGGAGGCGTGCCTGCCCGCCCTGCGCGCCACCGGCGACAGCGCCGTCGTGACCTTCTCCGGCGGCGGCGCCACCGCGCCGCTGCCGCGCGTGCACGCCTACGCGGCCTCCAAGGCCGGCATCGTGCGCCTGACCGAGAACCTCGCCGCCGAGCTGGCCGAGGACGGGATCACGATCAACGCGATCGGCCCCGGCTTCGTGGCCACGAGCATCCACGACGTCGTGCTCGCGGCCGGGCCCGAGCGCGCGGGCCCGCTGCTGCCGCGCACCGAGCGCCAGCTCGCCGAGGGCGGCGTGCCCACGCAGGCCTCGGCCGAGCTGGCCGTGTTCCTGCTCTCGAGCGACGCGCGCGCCATCAGCGGCAAGCTCATCTCGGCCGAGTGGGACGACTGGCGCGACGCGGAGTTCCGCGCCCGCCTGGCCGCCGACCCGGACCTCGCCACGCTGCGCCGCATCGACGACCAGCTCTACCGCCGGGTCCAGTGAGCCTCGCGCCGGTCGCGATCCTGGCCGGCGGCCTGGGCACGCGGCTGGGCGCGCTCGGCCGCAGCACCCCCAAGGCGCTCCTGCCCGTGGCCGGGCGCCCGTTCGCGCTCTGGCAGCTCGAGCTGCTGCGCGACCACGGCGCGGAGCGCGTGGTCCTGTGCGTCGGCCACCAGGGCGACGAGGTCGAGGCGCGCATCGGCGCCCCCTTTGGTCTCGACGTCCGCTACGCCCACGACCCGCCCGGGCTGGCCGGCACCGCCGGCGCGCTGCGCGGCGCCCTGGCGCTGCTGGGCGAGCGCTTGCTCGTGCTCTACGGCGACACCTACCTGCGCATCGACTACGCCGCCGTGGACCGGGCCGCGGCGAGCGAGCGCGGGCTGATGACCGTGCTGCGCAACGAGGGCCGCTGGGACACCTCCAACGCCCTCTACGCGGACGGGCGCGTGCTGCGTCACGACAAGGCCGCCCCGACGCCGGACATGCACTGGATCGACTACGGCCTGGGGGGCCTGCGGGCCGATGCGTTGGACCTGCCCGGGCGCGACCTCTCAGCGGTCTACGCGGCGCTGGCGCAGCGGGCCGAGCTCGCCGGCTACGAGGCCACCGAGCGCTTCTACGAGATCGGGACGCCCGACTCCTTGGCCGAGACGTCGGCCTTCCTCTCCTCCAGCTCCGGCATCCGGCGCGCGTAGAGCGTCGAGCCGCCGGCGTAGAGCAGCTCGATGCCGGTCTGGGCCAGGCGGGTGACCACGGCGACGGCGATGGCCACCCCGGTGGGCAGGGCGATCGACAGCACGGCGGCCATCGCGCCCTCGCGCACGCCCAGTCCGCCGGGGATGAAGAAGGCCACCAGCGCGCTGGCGTAGCCGACCGACCACGCGCTGAGGATGACCGGGATGTCGGAGGCTTGCACCGGGTGCAGCGAGCGCGCGATGCAGAGCACGCCGATCCCGGTCACCAGGAACGAGACCACGTAGACGCCGGCGAACACCAGAACGGTGCGGAAGGGCAGCGCGCGCTCGAGCTTCTCGGCCTTGAGCCGGTGCAGCAGGAAGGCCGAGACGCGCGTGAACGGCTTGGGGTGCAGGCACGCAACCGCGACGATGGGGACGAGCAGGATCGCGAACCGCCAGGGGCTGCTCTTGATGTCGGGCAGTGACATGAAGCCCCAGGCGGCGACGACGATCGAGCCCGCGGTGACCAGCGCGAACTCGTAGACGATCGAGGAGATCGTGATGCGCTTGGGCACGCCCTCCCGCTCGGCCATGCCCACGCGCGTGACCGCGAGCATCACCTGGGTGGGCACGTAGCGGGCCAGCAGCGAGACGTTCCAGATCACCCAGCCCTTGCGCGGCGGCAGCTCGCCGTGCAGGCGGTGCAGGATGCGCCGCCACGTCTCCGCGTGCATGCCCTGGAAGACCACCAGCGCGATGAACGCCGGGATCAGCCACCAGAAGTCGAAGCTCCAGTCGATCTTGGGCAGGTGACCGGCCTCGTCGACGACGGCGAGGACCAGGAACACGACCACGAGCACGGCCACGAACAGCCAGAACCCGTGGCGCAACAGCGACCGGGCCTCGGTGATGGACCCGTCGGGTTTGATCTTGCTCATGACGCTGCTCGGGTGAGGGCGGTGGCCGGAGCGAGCGACTCGAAGAACCGTTCGAGCAGGTCGATCCGCGCCTCCCAACCGTACTGCGCCACCGTTTCGCGGCCGTTGCGCACGAGGCGCTCGCGCAGCTCCTTGTCGGAGAGCACGCGCCGCAGCGCCTCGGCGACGGCCTCGGGGGTGGCCTCGGGCATCAGGCAGTTCACGCCATCCACGCAGAAGTCCATGTTCCCGTGGGCGTCGGTGCAGACGACGGCGCACCCGGCGGCCATGGCCTCCAGAGGCGGCAGGCAGAAGCCCTCGTGCTGGGAGGTCTGCACGAACACGGTGGCCTCGTTGAGGAGGCGGTTGACCTCGGCGTCGCTGGGGCGCATGACGTAGGGCAGGTCCGGGAAGCGGTCGCGCGTGTCGGGCTCCGAGCCGTACAGCCGCAGCTCGGACGCGGGCGGGCCGCCCAGCCGCTGCCATGCCTCGACCGTGAGGTCGAGGTTCTTGATCCAGTGCCCGCGGCCGATGGCCACGACGAGGTCGTCGCGCCGCTGGGTGTCGTCGAGCTCGCGGAAGACGTCGAGGTCGATGCCGGGCGAGACCACCTCGGGGTTGAGGGCGAGCTCGCGCAGGCGGTCGCGGTTCCACGAGCTCGTGGTCACGGTGGCGAACTCCTCGCGATAGGAGGCGAGGACGCGGCCGTGATAGACCGGGTCGGGGTAGTACGAGGTCTCGATGTCCTGGACGAACGCGGCGGCGATCCCGCGCTCGGCGCTGGCCAGCCACACCGGCAGCGACGTGTTCCACCATGTCGCGACCTTGATCGCGTCGAGCGTGGGGAGCTCCTCCAGCAGCGGCTCGTAGCGGTCGAAGCTGTGCACGGGCACGCGCAGGTCGAACCAGTCGGGCGGGTCGTCGAGCGTGTACAGGGCGCAGTCGTGGCCGCGCGCGGCAAGCCGGTTGAGGTGCTCGAACACGACGCGGTGCCCGCCGCCCACGCCGGTGTCCTCGGTCACGTAGGCGACGCGCAGCTTGCCCTCGGGCGTGCGCACGTCCCGGCGCTCGAGCCGGTCGCGCCAGCGGTCCCGGAACGCCTCGGCGCCGGGTGCGTCGGGCGCGCGCGGCGGCGCCAGCTGGGTCACGGTGACCGAGGGGAAGTTGTTGACGCGCAGGCCGACCTGCCAGGCGCGCAGCGACCAGTCGATCGCCGCCCACGGCATCGGCAGCGCGTCGTCGAACGCGCCGACGCGGTCGATGGCGTCGCGGCGCAGGTACAGGCAGGCCCCGGGGTCGGCGATGACGGGCACGTCGGTCTCGGCCTGCTGGTAGTGGGGCGAGCGGCCGCGGTAGCGGTCGCCGAAGCGGCCGGGCGAGCGCGGGTCGTGGAACAGCCCGCAGGCCCGCACCGAGGTGCCGTCGGGGTCGAGCTCGCGGGCGCCGACGCACGCGCGGACCTCGTCGACGTCGCGCGAGTCCTGCTCGAGGCGGCAGGCGTACCACTGCAGCATCTCCACGAAGCCGTCGTAGGCGATGACCTCGGGGCCGAGCACGATCACGTCGTGCGGGGTGGCGGCGATGGCGGCGTTCAGCGCCGTGGTGCCCTCGGGCACGAGCCGGACATCGGCCTGCAGCCGGCGCGTGGCCCGGCGCGCGGCGCGGGCGGCGCGCTCGCCGTCGCCGGTCACGATGACGGTCACGGGGGCGGCGTGCTCCTCGTACCACCAGACCGCGCGCTGGTGCTCGCTGCCCTTCTTGCCCGTGCCGATCAGGCCGGCGCGGCGCAGCGGCGCGGACAGCAGGCGCCAGGCGATGCCGACCAGGCCGCGGTAGCGCAGGGCCAGGCGGGCGCGGGCGAAGTACTCGTGCAGGCGGCTCATGCGACGGCCCGCAAGGCTAGCCGTGGGTTCCCGCTGCCGCGGAGGCACGTGTCGCTATCGCCTCGAGCGCGGCCTCGAGCTCGTCGCTGCGCTTGTCCCACGCGTAGACGGCGGCGGTGCGCCGGCCCTCGGCCACCAGGCGCGCGCGCAGCGCGTCGTCGTCGAGCAGGCGGCGGATGGCCGCCGCCACGGCCTCGGGCGTTGCCTCGGGCATGAGGCAGTTCTCGCCGTCGCGACAGAAGTCGCGGTTGCCGTGGGCGTCGGTGCACACCACCGCGCAGCCGGTGGCCATGGCCTCCAGCGGGGGCAGGCAGAACCCCTCGTGCACCGAGGTCTGCACGAACACCGCGGCCCCGTTGAACAGCTCGACCACGCCGTCGTCGGGCGGCGAGGTGGCGTAGGGCACGCCGTAGCGCTCGCCCACCTCGGGCTCGACGCCGAACATCTGCAGCTCCGGCTTGTCGGGGCCGAGGAGGTCGTAGGCGGCCATCGTCAGGGCCAGGTTCTTCAGCGGGTTGTCGCGGCCGATGACCAGCAGGCGGCGGTCGTGGCGGGCGACGTCGTCGCGCTCGCGGAACTCGTCCAGGTTGACCCCGGGCGGCACGAGCCGGGCGGGCACGCCGTACTCGGCCAGGCGCTCGCGGTTCCACTCCGAGATGGTCAGATAGCGGAACTCGTGGCGGTAGGTGTCGACCACGCGGTAGGCGAAGTCGGGGCGGTCGGGGTAGTACGAGGTCTCGATGTCCTGCACGAAGTAGACGGGGATGCCGTTGCGCACCGAGGCCAGCCACACGGCCGGCCCGGTCGCCCACCACGTCGCGACCTTGATCGCCTTGAGCGGCTCCAGCGCCTCGGCCAGCTCGTCGAAGGAGTCGAACGAGCGCACCGGCGCGCGCAGGTCGAACCAGTCCGGCGGCCCCGCGCGGCGTGTCCACAACTCCGCCTCGTGGCCGCGCTCGGTGAGGCGGTTGAGGTGCTCGAAGATGTCGCGGTGGCCGCCGCCGACCCCGGTGTCCCAGGTCACGTAGACGATGCGCAGCTTGCCGTCGTCGGTGCGCACGTCGCGGCGGTCAAAGAACTCGCCCCAGCGCGACCAGAACAGGTCCTTGGAGGCCAGCTCGCGCTCGCCCTGCTCCATGCCCCGCGTGACCGACTCCAGGTGAGTGAGCTCGGAGTAGGGCTGGTAGACGATCCGCAGGCCCGCCCGCCAGCAGCGCAGGCACCAGTCGGCGTCCTCGAAGGCCATCTCGTAGTCGTCGTCGAGCACGCCGATGCGCCCAATGGTGGAGCGCTTGACGTACAGCGCGGCGCCGGTGGCCGCGAGCACCGGGCCGGGCACGTTGGCGGGCCCGTAGGTCGCCTCCTGGAAGCGATAGCGGTGGTCGAACCACTCCGGCGCGCCCAGGTTGCGATGGGAGCCCGCGGACTGGATGCGGCCGTCGGGGTAGAGCAGCTTGGGCGCCGCCATGCCGATGTCGTCGCGGGCGTAGGCGGCCCGCTGCAGGGTCTCGAGCCAGCCGCGGTGGGCGACGATGTCGCTGTTGAGGAGGACGACGTCGCCGGGCGCCTTGCGCAGGCCGCGGTTGGCGTTGCGGGCGAAGCCGAGCTGCTCCGTGCCCTGGACGAGCTCGGCGCCGCGCAGCCCGCGCTTCAGGCGCCGGCGGTGCGCGGGGTTCGGGCTGGCGTCGTCGCAGACGACGATGCGCACGCGGCGCTTGTCGGTCGTGCGGCGCAGCGAACGGACGCACTTGATGGTCACGTCGGGGTCGCCGTAGGTGGGGATCACGACGGTCACCGGACGCCCCTGCTCGCGGTACCAGCGCTTGGCCTTGACCCGCTCGGGGCCGTAGGAGCGCCCGTAGCCGAGCCAGCGCCCGAGCGGGGTCGGGCGCAGCGGGAAGGTGGCCGCGCGCAGCACGGCCTCGCGCGGGCCCAGGTACTGCAGCGTGAGCCGCGCGCGGCGCGCGAGCGAGCGCAGGCGGGTCACGCGCGGCCCTCGAGCGAGAGCTTCTGGCGCACGGCGCGCGGCAGGCGGGGCGCCCGCGAGCCCAGGTAGGCGCCGATGGTCCGGGTCGCGTGGTGGGGCAGCGAGGACACGCCGTCCTCGCGCACGGCGTCGAACAGGGCGACGAACGAGAGCGGCTCGACGTAGCCGGAGATCTCGTGCAACGCTCGCCACTCGTCGAAGCAGCGGCGCAGGTGCTGCACGGGCGGGTAGCGGTGCGAGTGCACGACGGCGGCGTCGGGCAGGTAGACCTTGGCGTAGCCGGCCGCCAGCAGCTCGGCGGCCAGCAGGCGGTCCTCGGCGTAGGCGACGTCGCGGAACGGCACCTCCTCCCAGGCCGAGCGGGCGATGCAGCCGTTGGCGTCGGAGAAGAACATGCGCGCCTGCGGGATCAGGCTGCGCGCGACGGAGCGCTCGGCGTTCTCCAGCCGCACGGTGGCGGGGCCGCCGTTGGGGGCCATGGCGGCGAACCACTCGCGCAGCTCGCGCCGCACCGACGGGGGCGCGTCGCGACGCGGGCGGTAGGGGCCGAGCGTGAGCGCGACGTCGTCGGCGCGCTCGAAGCCGGCGAGCAGGCGCGCGAGCCAGCGCTCGTCGGCCGGCGTGGCGTCCTGGGTCAGGAAGGCGACGTGGCTGCCCGCGGCCCGGCGCATGAGGTCGTTGCGGGTACCGCCGTGCGAGAAGGACGCCCGGGCGATCTCGACCACCTCGGCCCCGTGCCGCTTGGCCGTGGCCACCGAGCCGTCGCGCGAGCCCGAGTCGCAGACCAGCAGCTCGACCTCGGCGTCGACCTGCTGGGTGCGCGCCGCCGCGAGCACCTCGTCGAGCAACGGGCCTCCGTCGCGCACCGGGATGGCGACGGTCACGACGTCAGCCACGGCTACGAGCGGCGGCGCAGGCCCAGGATCGAGAGCAGGAACGACGAGAAGAAGACCTGCAGCCCGACGATGATCAGGGTCGCGGCGAGGATCGCCAGACGCTCCTCGGAAAGCGTGCCGAAGTCGCGGTCGATCCAGATGCCGAGGATGATGCCGCCGAGGGCGATGCCGGCCAGCGTGACCACGCCGCCCAGCAGCAGGCCGTGCTCGAGCTTGAAGCGCGCCCGCATGCGGTCAAACCACGGGTCGCGCTCGCCCATGAAGTACTTGCCGTAGGCGTGCGCGCACAGGCCAAGCGAGACCACCTGGACGCCGATGATGAGCATCAGGCAGCCGGCGACCATCGTGTGCAGGTCCCAGGAGCGGCCGAACACGTCGATGCGCAGCACGACGAGCAGGGCGATGAGCGCGCCCAGGCCCGCCATCACCGCGCCGGGGATGACGAACAGCCAGGTCGGGCTGTGGACGAGCAGGAAGCGCAGGTGGCGCCAGCCGTCGCGGAAGCTCGAGAGCTTGGACTCGCCGCCGCGCGGGCGATACTCGATCGGGAACTCGCGGATGTCGAGCTTCTCCTTGGAGGCGCGGATCACCATCTCGCTCGCGAACTCCATCCCGGTCGTGCGCAGGTCGAGCACGGGCAGGATGTCGCGGCGGAACCCGCGCATGCCGCAGTGGGCGTCGCTGACGCCGGTGCGGAAGAAGAGGTTGAGGACGCCGGTGAGGATGGGGTTGCCGACGTAGCGGTGCAGCCACGGCATGGCGCCGGGGTGGATGTTGTCCATGCGGTCGCCCATGACGAGCTGGGCGCCGGCCTCGAGCTGCTCGACGAAGCGCGGGATGTCGGCGAAGTCGTAGGTCAGGTCGGCGTCGGCCATGACGATGTACTCGCCGCGGGCGGCGGCGAAGCCGGCCAGGTAGGCCGAGCCGTAGCCGCGCCGCGGCTCGTGGATGACGCGGGCGCCGGCCTCGGTGGCGAGCTCGGGCGACCCGTCGTTGGAGCCGTTGTCGGAGACGATGACCTCGCCGGGGAGGTCGTTGTCGGCCAGCGCCGTGCAGGCGCGGGACACGCACTCGGTGATGGTCTCGGCCTCGTTCAGGCACGGGATCACGACCGAGACCAGGGGCGGACGCGCCGGGTCATCAGCGGGTGCCGCTACAGCTTGCAATCTCTCGGTCGTGCTCATGCTCGATCGGCCCCTGCCGTTGGGGCGTCGACAGCTTGGACGCGCGAGCACCGCGGAAGTCGCGCGCAATCGGCGGCAAGGATAGCCTCCGGCCGGGTCATGACCCAGCTCTACACGGAGTCCTTCCTGGAGGAGACCGCGCGAATCGCGGGCAAGATCGACGTGGACGCGGTCGAGGCCATGGCGGTGGGGCTGGCCTCCTGCCGCGCAGGGGGCGGGCGGCTGTTCGTGATCGGCGTGGGCGGCGGTGCCGGGCACGCCTCGCACGCGGTGTGCGACTTCCGCAAGCTCGCGGGCTTCGAGGCCTACACGCCGGTGGACAACGTCTCCGAGCTGTCGGCGCGCGCCAACGACGAGGGCTTCGAGACCGTGTTCGACGCTTGGCTGCGCGGCTCGCGCCTGCGCGCCGGTGACGCGCTGCTGGTGTTCAGCGTCGGCGGCGGCTCGCGCGCGCCGGAGATCTCGGTCAACGTCGTGCGGGCGGTGGAGCTGGCGCGGTCGGTGGGCGCGTTCGTGTGCGGGGTCGTGGGCAAGGCCGACGGGGTCACGGCCACGCTGGCCGACGCCGTCGTGGTCGTGCCGGCGCCGGCCGAGCGGCTCACGCCCCACACCGAGGCGTGGCAGGCGGTCGTCTGGCACCTGCTGGTCTCCCACCCGGCGCTGGCCACGGCGCCCGCGAAGTGGGAGTCGGTGTCGTGACGGCGGCCGTGTTCCTCGACCGCGACGGCGTCATCAACCAGGGGGTGATGGACGAGGAGGCCGGGGCCTTCGAGTCGCCCTATCACGCCGACGACGTCGTGCTCGAGGACCGCGCGGTCGAGGGCCTACGCGTGCTGGAGGGGCTCGGGGTTCCGCTCATCGTGGCCTCCAACCAGCCCGCCGCGGCCAAGGGCCGCGTGAGCCTGGCCGAGCTGTGGGAGGTGCACGAGCGCGTGATCGCGCTGCTGGGCGAGGAGGGCATCGCGCTGACCGACTGGCGCTACTGCTTCCACCATCCAACCGGCACCGTGCCCCAGCTCTCGGGGCCGTGTCCGTGCCGCAAGCCGCAGGCCGGGCTGCTGCGTGCGGCGGCGGAGCGCCACGGCATCGACCTCGAGCGCTCGTGGATGATCGGCGACACCGACCGCGACGTGGGCGCGGGCAAGGCGGCCGGGGCGCGCACGGTCCTACTGGAGAACCCGCGCTCGGCGCACAAGCGCAGCGGCGAGGCGGGCGAGGCGTTCCTGGCCCGCGACCTGGCCGCGGCGGCGGCGATCGTGGTGGCGGAGAAGGGGGAGGGGTAGCTCCCTAGCTCCGGCCGGCTTGGCGGCGGAACCGAGCCGAGACGGCAGCGCGTCTCGCACCGATCAACAGCAGCGACAAAGGGTGAGACCGGGCGTGAACCACCTCGGGTCGGACTGTCAGCCCTCAGGTGGTTCACGTCTCCCGCCAACGGCCGAAAGCGCATGGAGACACGCGGTTTGACACGAGACTGCGGCGCTCGCGGCACCATCTGCATCTCACCGCGG
>DATBDE010000098.1:0-15354 GCA_036270095.1 Solirubrobacteraceae bacterium
GTCCACGCTGAGGAGGTCGCCGATGTAGGTGTCGACCTCGCCGTACCCATGGTGCGGCGACGGGCGCAGATCGAAGATCCGCGGCTCGTGGCCGGCGGCGCGCAGCTTGTCGACGACATGGGAGCCGATGAATCCGGCCCCCCCGGTGACGAGCACCCTCACAGGGAAGCGACCTCCTTGGCGGGACTGTAGTAGAGCGGGACGCACCAGTGGTGCTCCGCCACCCAGTCGCTGTTCGGCAGCTCGGAATGGTGGCCCATCAGGCGATGGCAAGGCTGGTCGTAGACCTTGCCCGTCGACCGTTCGATCGGGTCGAACACGATGTACTTGTACAGGCCGGACGTCATCCCTGCAGGAAGATCGAGTTTTGCGCGATGGACCGGATCCAGGTGCTCGCGCGCGACGGCGTTCTTCCAGGCCACGATCTCAGGCATCCGCTCGGTCTGGATCAGGCCGAGCGCCGCGGTGAATTCGCTCATGCGGAAGTTGAGCCCTTCCACGTCGTAGTCCGGCTTTCCGTAGTTCCGGAACGCCCGGGTGTGCTCGAGGAGCGCATCATGGCGGGAGACCAGGACGCCACCCTCCCCGGTCGACACGGTCTTGGTCGCATAGAACGAGTAGACGCCCGCGTCGCCGTAGGTCCCGGGGCGGGTCCCGTTCCAGTCCGCGCCGTGGGCGTGGGCGCAGTCCTCGAGCAGGAAGATGCCGTGGTCGCGGCAGAAGGCGGCGATGCGCTCGGACTCGAAGGCGATGTGGCCGCCGATGTGCACGAGGATGGCCGCGCGGGGGCGGTGCTCGAGCGCCTTGCGCTCGAAGTCCTCGAACGACATGCAGAGGTCGGTGCGGTTGCAGTCCACGAACTCCACCCTGGCGCCCGCGTTGACGGCCGCCAGGGGCGCGGCCATGAACGTGTTGGACGGGCACAGCACGGTCTCGCCGCGCACGCGCGCGAAGCCCAGCGCCGCCAGCGCCCCGCCGGTCCAGCCCGACAGCGCGACCGAGCCGAGGCCGTTCCAGTCCGCCCACGCGGCCTCGAAGCGGCGCGTCATCTCGCCCTCGGTCCACTGCTGGGATGTGATGACCTCGTCCCAGAGCTCGTGCACGCGCGCGCGGTCGCGCTGGTCGAATCCGATCCTGAATGATGAAAACGGCGCCCGAGGCGCCGTACCCGTGTCATAAGCCTGTGTCAACGCGGCGCCAGAGTATCAGCGGCCCAGAGGGAAAACGGTGAAATGGGTGTGGCGCGGGTGTGAACCCGGATGGGCCGAATCGCCCCTAACGAGCGGGAGTTCGCTCCCTGCGCGCGGGCGCCCCGCGGCGGGCGTAGGTGCGCCGCCGCCCGGGCGAGCCGTGGTCGCGCAGGCGCCGCGGCCACGGGTGGGCGTCAGGGAGCGGGAGCTCGAAGCGCGGGCCGTCGCGCGGCGGCGGGTCGGTGCCCGGGCCCGGGCCGCCCCCGCCTCCGGGGCCGCCCCCGTTCTCGTCGCCGTCGTCGCGCAGGCGGAAGAACCACACGAGCCAGCCGACGAGCAGCGCCACGTCGAGGAGGCGCACCCCAACCATCACAACCCACCCCTGGGTGGTCACCGCGAGATCGTAACGCGATCCCGACCCCCAGCTGCGCCCAGCCCGGCCAGACCCCTACGGCGTGCTGATCACCGTCGCTGTGTAGGTCAGGCGGGCCGTCCGATACAGGCAGGGGAAGAGCGCCGTGCCCTTGAGCGACTGCAGCGCGGTCTGGGCCTTGGTGTCGTCGCAGGCGCCGGCCGTGCGGTCCGCCCGCCAGCCGTCCTTGCGGTCCTGGCCCACCGCGAGCGTCGGCGCCCAGGTGGGGACGGTCAGCGCGATCAGGTCGCCCTGGCGCACGATCAGCGTGCTGTTGAGCGGGAACTGCGCGGTCATGCCCAGGTAGGGCGTCAGATCCCACAGCTCGCCCTGCGCGGTCAGCTTGTAGGTCTTCTTGTCGGATTGGAGGCGCAGCACCGAGATGCGGGCCGACGGCGCGCCGCCAAGGTTGGAGTTGAAGAAGTTGATCTGGTTGTCGTCCGGCTTGGCCAGCTGGAGCGTGAACGCGACCAGGCGGCCGTTGACGGGCGAGACCATCGGGCTCTTCGTGTCGCCGATCTTGGCCTGGAAGCCGGTGGTCTTGGACACGGCCAGGCACGGCGAGCCCGGGCACGAGGGCGCCGGCGGGTTGTCGGTGTGCCCGATCTCTGTGGTGGTCGCGTAGGCGGGGCCGGCGACCGCCAGCGCGCCCACCAAAGTGACAATGGCAACAAGCTTTCTCAGCATCACGGTCCTCAACACCCAGATTGCCGACCCGATTCGGCACGCGATTGTGCTTCCCTGCAAATGGAAGCGGCGCCTCGGTGGGGCGCCGCGTCCGTCAGGTCGTAAGCGTTCTGACTCAGAGGGGGGAGACGTTGACCGCCTTCGGCCCCTTGTCGCCCTGCTCCTCCTCGTACGTCACGCGAGAGCCCTCGGCGAGCGAGCGGTACCCGTCGCCATTGATCCCCGAGAAGTGGACGAACAGGTCACGGCCGCCCTCAGCGGGCGTGATGAAGCCGTAGCCCTTGTCGTCGCTGAACCACTTCACGGTCCCGATCGCCATATGGCAAAAACCTCCACGGAACTCCGGTGCTGCGTCTGCGGAGGCTGCTTGTGGCAACGATCCTGAACGCGACACGAATCAAGCCGGATGTACCCCGGCTCCTACGGCGGCGAACGCTAGCAAGAAGGCTCGACGATCAGCCTGCCAGCAGGGCGCCGGTGCGCTGGATCTCATCCATGTCACCGTCGCGCGGCGTCCAGGGCAGCGCGAGCGGGTCGTCCACGTAGCGCGGGATGACATGGATGTGGAAATGGAACACCGTCTGCCAGGCCGCGCGCCCACACGAGTTGAGGAGATTGACCCCGTCGGCGTCCAGCTTGTCCTTGACCCGCTGGGCCATGGCCTTGGCCATCGTCGCCGTCGCGGCGAGGTCCCCGGGGTCGACGCTGAGCACGTCCTTATAGTGGGCGCGCGGGATCACCAGCAGGTGTCCGCGCGTGGCGGGCATGATGTCCATGAAGGCCACCGTGCGCTCGTCGGAAGCCACGATCGTGGCGGGCGCCTCGCCCTTCGCGATGGCGCAGAAGATGCAGTCGTCGCTCACGGGGGCGCAGCGTATCCTGCCGCGCCCATGGCCGATGTCCTGCGCGAAGTGGTCGAGAGGCTCGCGCCGCTGCGGCGCAACCCGGGCTCGGAGGGCGAGCGCGAGGCGGCCGAGTGGATCGCCGCGCGCCTGCGCGCCGCCGGCGCGTCCGCGCGCATCGAGGAGGAGGAGGTCTCGAGCACCTTCTACCTGCCCATCGGCGTGCTCAGCGCGCTGGGCGCCGCGGGCGGGATCGCGGCGCTGCTCGGGCGGCGCCGGCTCGGTACCGCCGTCGGCGCGGCCGCCGCGGCGGGGCTGTGGGAGGACCTGACCGGCGGCCGCCACCGGCCCGTCCGCCGGGTGCTCCCGAAGGCCACGATCCGCAACGTCGTGGCCGAGGTCGGCGACCCCGCCGCCGCGCGCACCTTCGTCCTGCTCGGCCACCACGACGCCGCCCGCGCCTCGTTCATCTTCGACGAGCGCCTGCCGCACGCGTACGTAGAGCACCTACCCGCCCTGGTCGAGCGCTCGGACCGCTGGCCGCCGCTCATGGGGCTCGTTGCCCTGGCCCCGGCGCTCGTGGCAGCGGGGAGCCTGAGCCGGGGCCGCAAGCTGCTGGCGGCCGGCACGGTGATGGCGGCCGGGGCGGCCGCCGTGATGGCGGACATGGGCACCAACGAGGTCGTGCCCGGAGCCAACGACAACCTGACCTCGGTCGCGGTGTTGGTGGCGATTGCCGAGGCCCTGCGCGAGCGCCCGGTGCCGGGCCTGCGCGTGCTGCTCGTCTCGACCGGTGCCGAGGAGGCCAACCAGGAGGGGATGCTCGCCTTCGGCCGCCGCCACTTCGCGAGCCTGCCCCGCGAGACAACGACGTTCCTGGCCCTCGAGATGCTCGGCTCGGGGCGATTGACGCTGGTCGAGGGCGAGGGCTTCCTGCGCATGTACGACTACCCGGAGGCGTTCCGCGACGAGCTCGCGGCCGCCGCCGCCTCGGTGGGCCTACCGCTGCAGCGCGGCCTGCGCACGACCTACGCGTCGGATGCGCTCATTCCGCGCCGCTCCGGGTATCAGTGCGGCATGCTTTGCTCGCTCGACGAGTACATGCTCCCGTCCGAATACCACAAGCCGACGGACACACCGGACCGCCTCGACTGGGATTGCGTGGCCGACGGGGCCCGCGTCACCGAGGCCCTGATCCGGCGGATGAGGTGAGCGGCAAGGCCGTCTGGCTGCTGCTCGCCCTCGCGCTCGCCGCCCGACTGGCGTTCGTGGCGGCGACACCTGGCTACCTGCCCATCCACGACGACCACGACTACGACCGGCTGGCGTGCTCCATCGTACGGGGCTCGGGCTACGCGGCGGTGGGTCCCGCGACGCCGCCCGCCGCGTGCGGGAATGCGGTTGCGCACCCGCGGCCGACCGCGTTCCGCGCGCCGCTGTGGCCGGCCACGCTCGCGGGCGTCTACGCGGTCTCGGCGCCGCTGACCTCGGACCGCTGGACCGCCGGCCGGGTGGCCAACGCGCTGCTGGGCACGATCGCCGTGGCGCTCATGGGCTTCATCGCCACGCGGCTGTGGGGCCGGCGGGTGGGGCTGATCGCGCTGGCCGTCGGCGCGCTGTGCGTGCCGCTGATCATGATCGGCGGCTCGCTGCTGACCGAGACGCTGTTCACCGTCCTCGCCCTCGGGGCGGTGGCGGCCACGGCGGTGGGGGTGAGCTCGCCGCACCGCTGGCGCTGGGCGCTCCTGGCCGGCTTGCTCGTCGGACTGGCCGCGCTGACCCGCACCAACGGCCTCGTGCTCCTGCCCGCGCTCGCGCTGGGGCTGTGGGGCCCGACGCCGCGGTGGTCCTGGCGCGCGCTGGCGCCGGTGGGCGCGCTCCTCGTCGCCACCGTGCTGACGATCGCGCCGTGGACGCTGCGCAACGCGAACCGCATGGAGGCGTTCGTCCCCGTCTCCACCGAGACCGGCAACGCGCTCATCGGCACCTACAACGCTACGGTCCAGAATGCCCCTCGCCACCCGCGCACCTGGCACTGGCCGCGGCTGGTGCCCGAGCTGCAGCCGCTGCTCGACCACCATCTACAGGAGCCCGCGCGCCAGCGCCAGCTCGCCGAGGCCGCGTTCGACTACCTGGGCGGGCATCCGCTCGCGCCCCTCCCCACCATCGCCACCAACATCGGGCGCTTCTTCGGGCTCGGCGGCCCGGACTGGTGGCGCTACTCGGCGCGCACGATCGACGTGCCCGAGACGGCGGCCGACGTCGCCATGGCGTGGCTGGCGGTCGCGCTGCCGTTCCTGGTCATCGGGATCGCCGCGGCGTGGGGCCGCCGCGGGCCCCCGTGGCTGTGGCTGGTGCCGCTGCTGCTCCTGCTCTCGGTGACCGTCGTGGTTGGCGAGATCCGCTTCCGCGCCCCGGTCGATCCGTTCCTGGTCCTGCTCGCCGCGCTCGGCGCTGACGCCGTGCTCACCTGGATCCGGCGGCCTGCAGATGCCACTCGCCGTTCTCCTTCACGAGCGTCTGCGTCTGCTCCGGGACTCCCGAGTCCTTCGGGAACGTGATGGTGGCGGTGGCCTTGTTGCCGTTGACCTTGACCGTCTTGATCTCGGTCTTCTTGAACGCCGCGAGCTGCTTGGGCTGCAAGAGGCGGAAGCCGGCGTCCAGCGTGACCTCGCAGGACTTGCCGCCGATGGTCTTCTTGGCCTGGTCGGAGAGCAGGTCGCAGGCCTTGCCGGCGTCCTTGTTGGCGACGGCCTCGTTGTAGTCGGAGAGCGCGGACGTCACGTCGTCGGAGTCGGATCCCCCACACGCCGCGAGGCCGAGGATGAGGCCGCCGACCACGACGAGCGGAAGGGTCTTGTTCAGGAGCATCGGGCGAGTGTACGCACATACCTGAGCGCCTCGTCGCGGGTCCTGAGCTCGCCCGCGAACTGTGCCTCGGCCACCTCGGCGAGCAGCCGGCCGACCTCCGGGCCGGGCTCGATGCCGAGCTCCGCGGCGAGGTCGTGGCCGCGCACGAGCGGGGCCGGACGGTCGCGCTCGAAGGCCAGCGCCTCGGCGAACATCCGGCGCGCGAGGACCACGTGCTTGGAGATCGCCTCGTTGGCCTTGCGCCCGCGGGTGGCCAGCCGGTCGGCCACCGAGAGCACGGTCACGTCGGCCGCCACCGGCGCGCATGCGGTCAGGTAGCCGTAGATCTCGCGCCGGTCGATGGGCTGGCGGTGCACGAGGAACCCGAGCCGCAGGTGGTTGAGGGTCAGCGCGGCGACGTGCGCGCGCAGGCGCTCAGAGGCGCGCAGGCGGCTCAGGATGTCGCGGGACAACGATGAGCCGACGCGGTCGTGGCCGATGAACGTGATCCGGCCCTCGGCCGTGACCCCGCGGGTCTGCGGCTTGGCCGCGTCATGCAGCAGGGCGCCGAGGCGCAGCGCGCCTGCCCGGCTTAACCCATCGGCTAGCGGTTCACCCAGCAGCGCGGCCACGGCGGCGGCCTCCTCGCGGAAGACGGGCTCGGGGTCGCGCTCGATGGCGATGGCCTCCTCGAGCACGGCCAGCGTGTGGTCGTACACGTCGAGGTGGTGATAGGCGCTCTGCTCGATCCCGCGCAGAGCGTCGAGCTCTGGCAGCACCACCGGCGTCGCGCCAACGCGGTCGAGCTCGTGCAGGCCGCGGACGGCCTCGGGGGCGATGACGATGCGCTTGAGCTCGGCGAAGACACGCTCGGGCGCTACTTCGCGCACCGCGGTGGCCCTGGCGCGCGCGGCGGCGCGGGTCTCGGCATCGGGCTCGAGGTGCAGCTCGCACGCCAGCCGCGCGGCGCGCAGGACCCGCAGAGGGTCGGCCGCGAAGGCCTGCGCGCTGACCATGCGCAGACGCCCGGCGGCGAGGTCCGCGCGCCCGCCGAACGGGTCGATCACCTCTCCCCCGGCCAGCGGCTCGGCGATCGCGTTGACGGTGAAGTCGCGCGCGGCCAGGTCAGCTTCGATGCTGTCTCCGTTGACCGGCAGCAGGTCGACCTGCCAGCGATGGTCGCGCGCCACGACGCGCCAGACGCCGAACGCGTCCGACAGCGGGAAGGCGGCGGCGCGTCCGGTGCGACCGAGCGCCTTGGCCGCCTCCTCCGGCGGCCCGTCCACGACCACATCGAGGTCGAAGGTCTCCCGTCCGAGCAGGCGGTCGCGCACGGCGCCGCCGACCAGCCACGCGCGCTGGCCGTTCAGCGCCTCGCGGGCGAGGGCGAGCGGGTCGCGGTCAGACGCCATCGCGGTGGTAACGGCGCTCGACCCGCGGGGTCAGGGCGCAGGTGATCTCGTAGTTGATGGTGTCCAGGCGGCGAGCCCACTCCTCGGCCAGCACCCCCTCGCCGAGTAGCACGGCCTCGTCGTAGCACCGCACATCGGTCTCGAGCCCGAGGTCGACGGTGATGTTGTCCATGCTCACGGTGCCGACGAGCGGGTGGCGGCGGCCGCGCACCACGACGTCGGCGTTGTTGGTCAGCGCGCGGCGCACGCCGTCGCCGTAGCCGATCGGGACCGTGGCCAGCGTCGTGGGGTGGTCGGCGACGAACCGCCGCCCGTAGCCCGCGCTCTGGCCCGGCGCGATCGGCTTGACCGCGGCGACGTACGAGCGCAGGTCGAGCGCGGGCTCGAGGTCGTGCTCGACCGGGTCGCGCTGGAAGGGGTCGAGGCCGTAGATGGCCACGCCGCAGCGCACGAGGTCGAAGTGGGTGGCGGGGTCACGCAGCGTGGCGGCGGAGTTGGCGGCGTGGATGACGGCGTCGGGATGGGTCCGCTTGACCTCGGCCGCGAACGGGGCGAAGGTCGCGAGCTGCTCGCCCAGGAACGCGTCGCCGACCTCGTCGGCGGTGGCGAAGTGGGTCATGGCGCCGGCCACGGTCAGGCCAGGCGCCGCGTCGATGGCGGCCACGACGCGGCAGGCGACGTCGACGTCGCGCGTGCCCAGCCGGCCCATGCCGCTGTCGAGCTTGACGTGCACGCGCAGCGGCCGGCCGGCCAGCGCGGCCACGAAGCGCTCGGACCAGGTCACGACGTCGGCCTCGGCCCGCGCGGCGACGTCGATCTCGGGCCCCGTCAGCGCGCCCATGACCAGCACCCGCCCGTCGATCCCCGCCGCGCGCAGGGCCGCCGCCTCGCCGGCCGTGGCTACGGCCAGCCAGGTCGCGCCGCCCTGCCGCGCCGCCGCCGCGCACGGCGCGGCGCCGTGCCCGTAGCCGTCGGCCTTGACCACCGCGCAGAGCTCGGCGCCACCGCTCAGCGCGCGCGCGAGGCGGGTGCAGTTGCGCTCGACCGCCGCCAGGTTGACGTGCGCGGTCGCGCGGCTTAGTTCCGCAGCCAACAGACCACCTCGCAGCCGATCACCGTCACCGGCGCCGGCGGGCCTCGGGGAGCGCCTCGATCACGTCACGCGCGATGACGACGTCGGCTCCGAGACGCTCCGCCGCCACCTGGCCCGCGGTGGCGTGCAGCCATGTCCCCGCGCACGCGGCGCGGAACGGGGCCAGGCGCTTGGACAGCAGCGCGCCGATGGCGCCCGAGAGCACGTCGCCGCTGCCGGCGGTGGCGAGGGCGCCCGAGCCGCCGCGGCTCACGCCGACCTCGCCCTCGGGCGTGGCCACGAGCGTGTCGTCGCCCTTGAGCAGCACGACGGCCTCGCTGCGCCGGGCGGCGTCGCGCGCGTGGAACAGACGGCGGGCGCCCACGGCGTCGGAGTCGATCTCCAGCAGGCGGGCGAGCTCGCCGGCGTGCGGGGTCAGCACGGTCGGCGCCTTGCGCGCGGCCAGGTCCTCGAGCCGCCCCGCATGCGCGTTGAGGCCGTCGGCGTCGAGCAGCAGCGGCAGCTCGACGTGCGCGGCCACGGAGCGGGCGAAGGCGAAGGTTCCGTCGGCTCGGCCCAGGCCGGGGCCGAGCACGATCGCGTCGGCGCGCTGCGCGTGCTCGAGCACCGCGTCGACGGCCTCGGGGCCGAGGGCGCCGTCGTCCTCGGAAAGCGGCACGCTCATGGCCTCGAGCAGGCGCAGCTCGAAGACGTAGTTGACCGAGCGGGGCACGCAGGCGGTCACGTAGCCGGCGCCGGTGCGCTGGGCCGACTCCGACGACATCGACGGCGCGCCCGTGAGCCCGAGCGAGCCGCCCACGATCAGGACCGCGCCTTCGGTGAACTTCGTCGAGCCGGCGGCCCGCGGGGGCGCGGCGTCCAGCGCTTCGGGCTCGATCAGCCCGACGTCGGCATCCTCGGGAGCGCCCGGCGGGATGCCGATCTCGACCACGCGCACGAGGCCGGCGTGCTGCTTGCCGGGCGCGATCCACAGGCCGGGCTTGGCACGGTGGAAGGTCGCGGTGGCCTTCGCGTGCACGGCGACGCCGTGGACCTCGCCGGTGGAGGCGTCGACGCCGCTCGGCACGTCCGCGGCGACCACGCGCAGCCCCACGCGGGCCTCCAGCGCCTCGATCGCGCCCTTGATCGGGTCGCGGGGCTCGCCGCTGAAACCGGTGCCGAGCAGCGCGTCGACCGCGCCCGCGCAGCCGTCCAGCGCCTCGGGCGCGAACGGCCGCGGCGGATCACCGGGCAGGCGCTCGAGGTTCGCCTTCGGGTCGCCCCGCAGCTCCTCGATCGCGCCGACCGCGAGCACGTCGACCCCGCGCCCGGCCTCGCGCAGCAGCCGCGCGGCCACGAGCCCATCGCCGCCGTTGTTGCCTTTACCGACGACGACCGCGACCCGGCCGTCGGGGACGACGTCCTCGACCAGCCGTGCCAACCCGGTGCCGGCGCGCTCCATGAGGTCGAGCGAGGGCACGTGCTGCTGCTCGATCGCCCATTCGTCGGCGGCGCGCTGACGGGCGGCATCGGGAAGCGGGTCGAGCCAGCCCGGGAGGGTCACCCCACCACCGCGACTGCCCCGGCGGTCCGGTCGGTGTGCGTCAGCGAGACGTGCACCCGGCCCGGCGCCGCCGCGGCGGTGGCGCCGTGCAGGCGGATGCTCGGCGCCCCGCCCTCGCCCACGACCTCGATCTCCTGCCAGCGCAGCACGTCGAGCGCCAGCGCCTTGGCCACCGCCTCCTTGGCGCAGAAGCGGGCGGCCAGGTGCATGGCGGGACGCGGGCGGCGCTGCGCGTAGGCGCGCTCGCCGCTCGTGAACAGGCGCTCGGCCAGGCCCGGACGCCGGGCGATGGCCCGCTCCAGGCGCTCGATCTCCAGGAGATCGATGCCGATGCCGTGCATCACTCGACGGTAACGGTCTTGGCCAGGTTGCGCGGCTGGTCGACGTTCAGGCCGCGCCGGCGGGCGATCCCGTAGGCCAGCAGCTGCAGCGGGATGACCGCCAACAGCGCCTGCAGCATCCAGTCCACGTCGGGCACGCGCAGGACGGACTCGGCGTGCTCGCCGATCTCGGTGTTGCCGTCGCTGGCCACGGCGACGACATGCGCGCCGCGAGCGCGCACCTCCTGCATGTTCGAGACGACCTTCTCGAACACGGGCGAGTTCGTCGCCACCACGATGACCGGGGTCTGGTCGTCGAGCAGGGCGATCGGGCCGTGCTTCATCTCGCCGGCGGCATAGGCGTCGGTGGCGATGTAGGAGATCTCCTTCAGCTTCAGCGCGCCCTCGAGCGCGACCGGCAGCCCGATATGGCGGCCGAGGTAGAGGAAGAAGTCCTTCTGCCAGTGGGCGTCGACGATGTCCTGCACCGGGGCCTGGACGGCGTCGATGACCTCCTGGACGGCGCGGGGCAGGTCGCGCACGCCGGCCACGAGCGCGGTCAGCTCGTCACGGGTCAGCGCGCCGCGCAGCTCGGCCATGCGTAGGCCGAAAAGGTAGATCGCCGCCACCTGGGCCACGAACGTCTTGGTCGCCGCCACCCCGATCTCCATCCCCGCGCGGGTGAAGAGCACCCCGTCGGCTTCGCGCGTGACCTGCGAGCCCATGATGTTCGTGATCGCCAGCACCCTGGCGCCGCGCTCGCGGGCCAGCCGCATCGCGGCGAGCGTGTCGGCGGTCTCGCCCGACTGGGAGATACCGATGACCAGGTCGCCCTCCCCCACCACCGGGTTGCGATAGCGGTACTCGGAGGCGATGTCCATTTCCACGGGCACGCGCGCCCACTGCTCGATCGCGTAGCGGCCGATGAGGCCGGCGTGATAGCTGGTGCCACAGGCGACGATGACCACGCGGCGGGCGTCGCGCAGGAGCGCGTCGTCGATCGCGGCGAGGTCGCCGAGGTCGACGCCGTCGCCGCGCGCCGTACGGTCGGCCACGGTCTCGGCCACGGCGTCGGCCTGCTCGTGGATCTCCTTGAGCATGAAGGTCTCGTAGCCGCCCTTCTCGGCCGTCTCGGTGTCCCAGTCGATCTCGACCGTCTCGCGGTCGACCGGCTCGCCGGCGGCGGTCATGAAGCGGACGCCCTCCGGGGAGATGGCCACGATCTCGTCGTTGTTGATGTACTGGACGCGGCGGGTGTGCTCGAGAAAGCCGGGGATGGCGGAGGCCAGGAACTGCTCGCCCTCGCCGCGGCCGACGATGAGCGGGCACTCCTTGCGGGCGCCGGCCAGCACGTCGGGCTCGTCGGCGCTCATGGCCACGAAGGCGTAGTGGCCGCGCAGCTCGTTGTAGGCGGCGCGCACGGCCTCGGCCAGGTCGCCGTCGTAGTGGTCGGCGACGAGGTGGGCCACGACCTCGGCGTCGGTCTCGGAGCTGAACGAGCAGCCCTCGGCCTCGAGGCGGCGGCGCAGCTCGACGAAGTTCTCGACGATGCCGTTGAGCACGATGTGGACGCGGCCCTCGGTGTCGTCGTGCGGGTGGGCGTTCTGCTCGGAGACGCGGCCGTGCGTGGCCCAGCGTGTGTGGCCGATGCCGATGGCGCCGATCTCGCCGTGGCCGTTCAGAGCGCCGCGCAGGGCGCTGAGGTTGCCGACCGCGCGCACGGACTCGATCTCGCCGTCGTCGCCCAGCACCGAGATGCCGGCCGAGTCGTAGCCGCGGTATTCGAGCTTCTCGAGGCCCCCGAGAAGCACGTTGCGAGCCGGCTTTGCGCCGACGTAGCCGACGATCCCGCACATGTGAATCGCTCCCTTCGGTGACGCGTGAGGAGCCGCGTCGGCGACCCCACCCCGGCTCCGCCGAGGAAATCCCGATGGTAGCGATGAGGGCGCCCGGGTTCCGGGCACCCTCATCCATCGGCTAGCTGTCGTCGGAGCGCAGCATGAAGCACTGCGCGCGGGTCCAGCGACGGCAGCGTGGTCTGGAGCGTCTCTGTTACCCCAGGCGCGAGCGCAAAGCTCGTCGCCGCCGTACCGGAGGGTCCACGACCTGCCCGTCCGGCCCGCTGCGCCGACCCTAACGCCCCGAGGCGGCCGCGGAGCCGGCCTGCACGCTGGCCACGAGGCGGTCGCAGATCGCCTGCGCCTCCTCATCCGTGGGCGCCTCGACCATGACGCGGATGAGCGGCTCGGTGCCGCTCGGGCGCACGAGCACGCGGCCCCGGCCCTCCAACGCGCCGCTCTCCTGGGCAATGGCGCTACGCAGGTCGGGGTCACGGATGGCGGTGTCACGGTCGGAGACCTCGACGTTGACCAGCACCTGCGGCAGCTTGCGCATGGCGCTGCGGTCGGCCAGGTCGACCCCGTCCAGGGCCTCGAGCGTGAGCAGCGCGGCCGCGATGCCGTCGCCCGTGGGCGCGAACCCGAGGTCGATGATGTGCCCGGACTGCTCGCCGCCCACGGCCCAGCCGCGCTTGCGCAGCTCCTCGAGTACGTAGCGGTCGCCGACGCGGGTCACGGCGACGTCGATGCCTGCCTCCTGCATGGCCTGCTGAAAGCCGTAGTTGGTCATCACCGTCACCGCCACGCCGTCGACGTCGAGGTGCGAGGCGGCCAGCGCGATGAGCTCGTCGCCGTCGACCACCTCGCCGGTGCGGTCGATGGCGAGCACGCGGTCCCCGTCGCCGTCGAAGGCGAAGCCCAGGTCGTCGTCGCCCGCCACCACCGCGGTAGAGAGGTAGTCGATGTGGGTGGAGCCGCAGCCGGCGTTGATGTTGCGCCCGTCGGGCTCGTCGGCGAGAACGTGCACGGTCGCGCCGAGACGGCGGAAGATCTCGGGGGCGGCACGGTAGGTGGCGCCGTTGGCGCAGTCCAGCGCGACCTTCAGACCCGTCAGGTCGAGGTCCGCGAAGCGCTCGTGCAGCGCGCGCAGGTAGTCCTCGAGCGTGCCGCGCAGCGGCTGTACACGCCCGACCGTGCGGTAGGGCGCGGGCTCACCCATGGCCAGCTCGATCCCCTCCTCGAGCGCGTCGGAGAGCTTGTCGCCGTCGGCGCCGAAGAACTTGATGCCGTTGTCGGCGAAGGGGTTGTGCGAGGCCGAGAGCACGACGGCGAGGTCGAGCCCGTAGCGCAGCAGCAGCAACGGCGCGGCCGGTGTGGGCAGGATGCCGCCGGTCATGGCGACGCCGCCCGCCTCGGCGATTCCGGCGGCCACCGCGGCCTCGAGCATCTCGCCCGACTCGCGGGTGTCGCGGATGATGAGCGCGCGCGGATGCTCCGCGCGGACGCGCTGGGTCGCTGCGCGAGCGATGGCGAGCGCGAGATCCGCGGTGAGGAACTCGCCGACGGGACCGCGGATCCCGTCCGTGCCGAACAACCGCTTGGCCATCGTGTGACGCTAACGCTTGGAGAACTGCGGGCGCTTGCGGGCCTTCTTCAGGCCGGCCTTCTTGCGCTCCTTCGCGCGCGCATCGCGCGTGAGGAAGCCGCGCCGCTTGAGCTCGCCGCGGAGGTTGGGGTCGGCGGCGATCAGCGCCCGCGAGATGCCGTGGCGCAGCGCGCCGGCCTGGGCCGAGACACCGCCGCCGTGCAGGCGCGCGTGGACGTCCATGCGGGCCTCGTAGCCGACCGTCTCCAGCGGCTGACGGATGTTGCGCTGCAGCGTCATGCGGGGGAAGAACTCCTCGAGCGTGCGCCCATTGATCGTGTAGGCGCCCGAGCCGGGGCGGAGGATCACGCGTGCGACGGCGGTCTTGCGCTTGCCGGTGGCGGTGTAGCGCGCGCCGGCGCCGAGGTCGATGGCGGCCTGCGGCATCACCCGCTCCTGGGGCTCGCCGGTCTCGGCCTCGCCCTCGGGGAGCACGTCCTCCTCGACCAGCTCGACGCCCTCGGGGAGCGCGTCCTCCTCGGCGAGGCCGCGGCCGAGCGGGTCGAAGCCCTCGGGGACGATGTCGGGCTCGAGGTCGGCGCCGGGGATGACCTCGGGGCCGGAAGAGGAACCGGGCCGCTGGCGGCGAGGCGGCGCGGCCTGCTGCTCCGCGCCCTCGGCGGCAACCTGCTCGGCAGGTGCCTCGGCGGCGGGCTGCTCAGCGGCGGGCTGCTCAGCAGGTGCCTCGGCCGCGGGCTGCTCGGCCTGCGGCGGCTCGGCGGGCACCACGGCCTGCGGATGCTCCGCCGCGGGCGTCTCGGCGGCGGGCTGCTCCTCCGCGGGCGGCTCGGCCTGCGGAGGCTCGGCCTGCGGCTCCTCCGCGGGCGCCTCGGCCGGCGGCGGCTCCGCGGGCTTCTCGGCAACGGGCTGCTCGGCGGGCGCCTCCGGCTCAGCGGCGGGCTCGGGCTGCTCGGCCGCCGGCTCGGCAGGCTCGGCCGGTGTCTCCCGCTGCTCCGCGGCCGCCGGCTCCGCCGCGGCCTCCTCGGGCTGCGGCTGCTCGGGCTGCTCCTCTTCGGGCTCGTCGGGGCGCTGCGACTCGGCCATCAGGCTTCCATCTCCATGGGCTTGGGCTGCTGGGCGGCGTGCGGGTGGTCGGGGCCGGCGTAGACCTTGAGCTTGGTCAGCTGCTTGCGGCCGAGGCGGTTGCGGGGAAGCATGCCCTTGACGGCCCGGCGAATGACCTCCTCGGGCCGGCGGTCGAGCATCTCCTGCAACGTGCGCGACTTCAGGCCGCCGGGGTAGCCGGAGTGCCGGTAGTAGCGCTTGTCCTGGCGCTTGTTCCCGGTCACCTGGATCTGCTCGGCGTTGACCACGATCACGAAGTCCCCCACGTCGATGTGCGGCGTGTACGTCGGCTTGCGCTTGCCCCGCAGGGCGTTGGCGATCTGGGTCGCGAGACGGCCGAGCGTCTGCCCGGAGGCGTCGACGACGTACCAGTTGCGCTCGCGGTCGGATGGGGTGGCGACGTAGGTCTTCATCACGCGAAAACGCCACGCTCGCGCGCGGCGGCGTTTCAGTGTAG
>DATBDE010000099.1:0-16843 GCA_036270095.1 Solirubrobacteraceae bacterium
AGCGGCGACCTGCCCGCGCTGCTGGACGGCGGCGACGGCAAAGACACGCTGTGGGCGGGCAACATCGCCGACCGCGGCGACGCCGGTCCCGGCGACGACACGGTCCGCCTGATCGCCGGCGACACCATCGGCCACGTGGCCTGCGGCAGCGGGCGCGACCTACCCGAGCCCAGCAGCGTGAGCAACCCGGCCCGGCCCGAGTGCGAGCGCGTGCGCCCGCTGTTCGGGGTCGAGGGCGAGAAGATCGTGTTCCCGCGCCGGCCGGCGGTCGCGCGCTGTGGCCCGCTTCGGTTTCCGCCGCACCTGCGGCGACCTGGCCTCGATCGGCGCGGTGCGCAAGTGCCTCGTGCAGGTGGAGGTGCGCAGCGCCAGCGAGCGCCTCGTCGGCGTGGGCAGCGTGCGGCTGCACGGCGGCGGCGCGACGACGGTGCGGGTGCCGCTGCGGCGGGGCCTGCGCCGCGGCAAGGTCACGATCCGCCTGCACGTGCTCGGCGCCGACCACGACGGCCGCCAGGAGGCCCTCAACGGCGGCTGGAGCCTGGCCTAGAGGTCGAGCAGCCGGCGCTTCTGCTCGGCGAACTCCTCGTCGGTCAGCGCGCCGTCGGCGTGCAGCTTGGCCAGGCGCTCGAGGCGGTTCATGCGCTCGTCGAAGCTGTCGCTCGCGTGCGGTTGCGGCGGCGGCGGCTGCGGTTGCGCCGTCCGCATCGCGGCGGCCATCCCTTCGGCGGTCTTTCGGGCGCGGTCGCGGGCATCGGGCAGCTCGTCCCACTCGATGCGCACGTGGGTGGGGTTGGCGCGATCGACCGTGGCCGGAAGCGTCATGCCGGGGAAAGGCCAGCGCGAGCGGTGCACGAGCGTATGCTGCTCCACCGCCCGGGCGGGCACGCCCTCGGCCTGGACGACGAGCTGGAGGTGGCAGTTCTGGTAGACGCCGCGGCCGCGGTTGGCCGAGCACGAGACGACCTGCGCGCTGCCGCGGACCGGATCGCTCATCCGCTGGTCGCCGAACAGGCTGTCGAGCAGCCCCATGCCGCGACTCTACTCGCGCGTCGGGGTGGCCTCGGCGAACGCGTCGGCGGCGGCGAGGTCGAAGTCGCCGTGGTCGGAGCCCAGGCCGCCGGCCACGAGCGCCGCGGCGGCGTTCCCGAGCACCGCGGCCTCGCGCGGCGCCCGCCCCAGGCCCAGCCCGACGAGGAAGCCGGCCGAGAACGCATCGCCGCAGCCGGTGGTGTCGACGACGTCGACCGCGAAGGCGGGCACGCGGAGCGGCTTGCCCTCGCCGGTCACGATCAGCGCGCCGTCGGCGCCGGTGGTCGCCGCGACCATGCCCACCCCGCGCTCGAGCAGCACGCGGCAGCCGGCCTCGAGGTCGTCCTCGCCGCTGAACCCGAGCACCTGCTCGTCGTTGGGCAGGAACACGTCGAGGTGCGGGAAGGCGGGCGCGATCCACTCGAGCAGCCCGGGGTCGCCACCCGCGAGCACGTCCGCGGCGGTCGTGGTGCCGTGGGCACGGGCGTGCTCAAGGATGCGGGCAGCCTGCTCCCCGCCCATGAACTCGGGGGCGCCGAGGTGGAGGACGTCAGCCGCGGCGATGACATCGAGTGGCGCGTCGTCGGCGCCGTAGGTGGCGTTGGCGCCGATCACGTGGAAGGCCGGGCGCTCACCGTTGGGGCGGATGGGCAGGACGCTGGCCGAGGTCTGCACGTCGTCGCGGCGCAGCAGCAGGTCGGTCTCGACGCCGCTGCGCTGCAGCAGCTCGACGAGGAGGTCGCCGAGCGGGTCGGTGCCGATCGCGCCGGCGCTGCGCGTGCGCGCGCCGAGCTTGGCCAGCGTCAGCGCCGTGCCGCCGGCCGTGCCCGCGGCGGTGGCGCGGATCTGCTCGACGAGCTGGCCGCCCTGGCCCTCGGGGATGGCCTCCACGGGCCGCACGAGCACGTCGAGCACGTGCACGCCGAGTGGGACGACCGTGAGCGTCATCGGGCGCCGTACCCGCGCTCGAGCACGGCGGCGATGACCGCCTGCTGGGCCTCGGCGTCCAGCACCCGCGGCGTGCCGACGGCCAGCGCCCGGGCGTAGAGGTCGCAGGCCCACTCGAGCAGCAGGGCAAGCTCGACCGCCTCTTCCATGTCGCCGGCGAACACCACGGCGCCGTGGCTGGCCATCAGCGCGGCGCGGCGCCCATCGAGCGCCTCGAGGACGACCTCGGCCAGCTCGGGCGTGCCGAAGGTGCGGTAGGGCGCCACCGGCACCGCGCCGCCGAGGGCGAGCATGGCGTAGTGGACCACGGGGACCTCGTCGACCACGCAAGCCAGCGCGGTCGCCGCCGGTGAATGCGTGTGGACGACCGCGCCGGCGCCGTAGCGGACCATGGCGCCGAGGTGAAGGTCGATCTCCGACGTCGGCTCGGGCGAGCCGGGCACCGAGCGGCCCTCGAGCTCGACCACGGCGATGTCGGCGGCCTCCAGGGTGGCCAGCGCAGCGCCGGTCGGGGTGACCACGGCGTAGCCGCCGGCGCGCAGGCTCACGTTGCCGGAGGAGCCGATCACCAGGCCCTCGGCCGCAAGCCGCCGGGCGGCGGCGACGACGCGCTCCCGTTCGGGGTCCAGCTCGAGATCGACCATCGCGGCGAAAACTAGTGGTTCCGGGACCACCGGTACCGCGACCGGAACCACGGCGTGCTGGTACAACCCTGACGGGTCAGGAGGCAACGTGAGCAGGGACAGCACCAGGCGGGGGTTCCTCGGTGCGGGCGTCGCGGCAGGTATCGGGGTGGCCATGGCCGCGCCTGCCGATGCGCGCAAGCACCGCAGGCACAAGCCACACCACAAGAAGAAGAAGCCGAAGAGGGTCCGCGGCACGCCGACGGTCGACGTCGTCGTGGTCGGCGCGGGCTTTGCCGGGCTGACGGCGGCCCGCAACGTCGCCGCCGCGGGCAAGCCGGTGATGGTGCTCGAGGCGCGCGACCGCGTGGGCGGCCGTGTGCTCAACCTCGACCTCGGCAACGGCCACGTCACCGAGCGCGGCGGCACGTTCGTCGGCCCGACCCAGGACCACGTGCTGGCGCTGGCCCAGGCCCTCGGCATCGGGCTGTTCGACACGTACGACAGCGGCGACAACGTGTACCTAAGCAACGGCCAGCGCTCGACTTTCAGCGACAGCTCGCCCACCGGCTCGGCGCCGCTGGATGCCGTGATCCTCCCGGACCTGGCCACCGCGGTGACCCAGTTGGACCAGATGGCGACCGAGATCCCGGTCGACGCACCGTGGACGGCGGCCAAGGCCACGCAGTACGACTCGCAGACGCTGCAGAGCTGGGCCGAGGCCAACAGCGTCACGCCGCAGTTCCGGCAGCTGGCGACCACGGCGTGCCAGCCGATCTTCGGGGCCGAGTCGCGCGAGCTCTCGCTCCTCTACGTCCTCTTCTACATCGCCAGCTCGGGCAACGAGACCAATCAAGGCACGTTCGAGCGCAACTTCAACACCCGCCAGGGGGCGCAGCAGTGGCGCTTCCAGGGCGGCTCGCAGCTCGTCCCGCTCAAGATCGCGTCCGACCTGGGCAAGCAGGTGGTGCTGAGCGCGCCGGTGCGGCGGATCGTCCAGTCCGGCGGCGGCGTGCAGGTGGTCTCGGACAAGGTCACGGTCAACGCCAAGAAGGTGATCGTGGCCGTGCCGCCCACGCTGGCGGGCCGGATCGACTACACGCCCGACCTGCCCACCCAGCGCGACGCGCTCATGCAGCGCGTGCCGCAGGGCGCGCTGATCAAGGCCGGCGCGGTCTACGACAGGCCGTGGTGGCGCGACAAGGGGCTCAACGGCAGCTCGGTCTCCACCGACGGACTGGTCAGCGCCACCTTCGACGACTCGCCCGAGGACGCGAGCCTGGGCGTGCTCTTCGGGTTCATCGGCGGCGACAAGGCGCGCCAGTTCAACACCATGGCGCCCAACGACCGCCAGAGCGCGATGCTGAGCGAGTTCGCGACGCTGTTCGGGCCCGAGGCGGCGGGGCCGCAGCGCTACTTCGAGACCAACTGGACCGAGGACCCGTGGAGCCGCGGCTGCCCCGTCGCGCTCTACGGGCCGGGCACGCTCGTCGCCTACGGCCCGGCGCTGCGGGCGCCGGTGGGGAACATCCACTGGGCCGGCACCGAGACCTCGAACTACTGGAACGGCTACATGGACGGCGCGGTGCGCTCGGGCGACAGGGCGGCCAAGGAGGTGCTGAGCTAGTGCGTAGGCCGGTTGCGCTCGGCGCCGCACTGCTCGCGCTGGCGCTGCTGCTGGCCGCGCCTGCGGCCTCCGCCCGCGACCGCTGGGACAGGCGCGTGCCCGCGCTCGTGCCCCGGCCCGGGTTCCCCGCGCTGGCCTAGGCGGCGCCCAACGGGCGCATCTACGAGGGGACCTACGACAACCCGACCGGCGACACCATGCCCTCGCGGGTGCTCGAGTAGACGGCGACGGCACGCTGCTGCGCTCGTGGACGATGGCCGGGCAGGTCGCTCTCGGAGGCCCACGGCGTGCAGGTGGCCGGCGTCGGAGCCGGGCGCCTCGTGCTGCTCGACAAGGGGCCGCCACGGGTGGTGCTGCTCGACCCCACCACCGGCGACCAGACCACGGTGGCGCGCTTCCCGTGCCCAACTACGCCGCCGGGGGGCGGACGGGAGCCTGTACGTGACCGACTACGCCAAGCCGATCGTGTGGCGGCTGGGGCCGACCCGCAGCCGTGGCTGAACCGACCCGCAGCTCGACGGCGGGCCGTTCGGGACCACCGGCATCGCGCTGGCACCGGATCGCTCCACGCTGATCGTCGGCCAGCAGAGCGAGGCCGGCCTGAGCACGGGCGACCCGGCCACGGGGCGGCTGCTGAAGATGGCGATCGGGCCCGATGGCAAGCCCGGCGCGCTGACCCAGCTGTGGGAGAGCCGGCCCGCCGACGGGCCGGACGAATTCGCGATCGCGCGGTCGGGCGCGATCTACATCGCCCTGCTCGTGGCCAACCAGATCGCGGTCATCGGCCCCGACGGCAGCGAGCGCGAGCGCTTCCCCGCCGGCCCGGGCGGCGCCAACGGCAGCGCGGTGCCGTTCGACGCCCCCTCGAGCGTGCATTTCCTGGGCACGCGCCTGATCGTTGCCAACCAGTCCTACTTCACCGGCGACGCGACCCACCAGGCCATCCTCGACGTGGAGGCCGGCGAGCCGGGGCTGCCGGAGCTGATCCCGCCGGCGCCGGTGCGGCAGCAGGCCGCGCCCCCGGCGAAGCACAAGCCGCGCAAGCACCGCAAGCGGCGGCGGCATAACCACCGCGGGCGCCGCTAGCCGACAGCTTTCTGGGGCACCTCGCCCCACAATTGCTCGAGCCGGTAGTAGTTGCGGGTCTCCGGCGTGAACACGTGCACCACGACGTCGAGGTAGTCCAGCAGGATCCACTTCGCCTCCGACACGCCCTCCACGCGGCCGGGGAGGATCCCGTGCTCGTGCTTGAGGCCCTCGTAGATCCCGTCGTGAATGGCCTTGGTCTGGCGCTCGGTGTTGCCCGTGCAGAGCACGAAGTAGTCGGTGTAGCCGACCTCGCGCAGGTCGAGCTCGACGATGTCGCTCGCCTTCTTGTCGGCCGCGTACTCGGCGACGGCGCGGGCGAGCTCCTCGGGCGTCACCGGTACAGCCCCCGCTCCTCGATCGCCTCCGCCACCGCGTCGGGCACGAGGTAGCGGATAGGCCGCCCCTCGGCCACGCGGCGGCGCACGTCCGAGCTCGACACGTCGATCCGCGGCATGGCGAAGAACGCCACCTCGGCCGCGCCGCCGGTGAGCGACGCCAGCTGCTCGGAGATGTCGCGCCGGCCGGCGCCCGCGCGCTCGGCCACGGCGAAGGTCGCCAGCGACAGGATCCGCTCGGGCTCCCGCCAGTTGGGGAGGCTGCGGGCCACGTCGCCCCCCGCGATGAAGATCAGCTCGTCCTCCGGCGCCTGGTCACGAAGAGCGCCAAGGGTATCGACGGTGAACGACGGTCCCCCGCGCTCGAGCTCGACCGCGGACACGTCGAAGCGGTCGTCGCCGGCCACGGCACGCTCGCACAGCTCGAGCCGCACGCTCGGGCCCGGGTCGCCCTCCAGTTCCTTGTGCGGGGGCACGTTGGTGGGGATCCAGGTGACGCGGTCCAAGCCAAGCTGGGCGTGCGCCTCCTGCGCGCACACGAGATGGCCGAGGTGTGGGGGGTTGAACGTGCCCCCGAGGATGCCGACACGCCGCGTCAGGGCCGGATGTGCCCCGCGCCCTCGACCACGTACTTGTAGGTGCAGAGCTCGCGCATCCCTATGGGGCCACGGGCGTGGAGCTTCTGGGTCGAGTTGCCGATCTCGGCACCCATGCCGAACTCGCCGCCGTCGGTGAAGCGGGTGGACGCGTTGACGTAGACGCAGGCGGCGTCGACGCTGCGCTGGAAAGCCTGGGCGGCGGTGTAGTCGCGGGTGACGATGGCCTCGGAATGCCCGGAGCCGTGCGCGTTGACGTGCTCGATCGCCTCCTGCACGGAGTCGACCACCCGGACGGCGAGCACCAGGGCGAGGAACTCGGTGTCCCAGTCCTCGTCGCTGGCGTCCTTCAGCGAGGACGCCAGGTCCCCGGCCAGCGCGCGGGCGCGGCCGTCGGTGCGCAGCTCCACCCCGTCCTCGCGCAGGGCGCGCAGGACGCGCGGCAGGAACGCGGGCGCGGCCTGCGCGTGCACGAGCAGGGTCTCGGCCGCGTTGCACACGCCGGGCCGCTGGGTCTTGGCGTTGACGACGATGCGCTCCGCGGCGTCGAGGTCGGCGTCGGCGTCGACGTAGACGTGGCAGTTGCCGGACGCGGCGTAGATGACGGGCACGGTGGCCACGGCGCTGAGGGCGTGCTTCAGGCCCTCGCCGCCGCGGGGGATGATGAGATCGACGAGGCCGTCCTGGGTCGCCAGCTCGGCCAGCTCCTCGCGGCCGCCGCCGGCCACGAGCGAGACCGCGGCCTCGGGCAGCCCGGCCGCCGCCACCGCCTCGCGGGCGACGGCGGCGAGCACGGCGTTGGAGTGCGCGGCGCTGGACGAGCCGCGCAGCACGATCGCGTTGCCCGACTTCAGGCAGAGGGCGGCGGCGTCGATGGTCACGTTCGGACGCGCCTCGTAGACCACGGCGACCACGCCGAGGGGCGCGCGCACCCGGCGCATCTCCAGCCCGTTGGCCAAGCGACCGCCGTCGATGACCTCGCCGACCGGGTCGGGCAGGGCGACGATTTGGCGCACGCCCGCGGCCATCGCACGCACGCGGCCCTCGTCGAGGCGCAGGCGGTCGAGCAGGGCGGCGCCGATGTCGGCCGCCTCGCCCGCCTCCATGTCGCGCGCGTTGGCTTCGAGGATCTCGGGGATGCGCGCCTCGAGCGCGTCGGCGATGGCACGCAATGCCCGGTCCTTGCCGGCGGTGTCGAGCGCGGCGAGGACGCGGCCGGCGCGGCGCGCGGCGGCGCAAGTCTCGGCGACGGAGGAGGCGGCGACGGCCATGGGCAGAGCCTAGCTCTGTCGCCAATCCGACACCCGTCGTGCCGTGTTTGAGACAGTGCTCTCGCTGCTCGTAGGGAGAATCACGGTCAACCGATGCGCCCGCTCCGCCCCATCACCCTCGTCGCCTGCCTGCTCGCGCTCGTCGCTGCCAGCCTGGCTGTCGCGCAGACCGTCGCGCGCATCGACACGGTCGCCGGCACCGGCACCGCCGGGTTCACCGGCGACGGGGGTCCTGCCACCGGGGCGCAGCTCGCCACGCCGTCCGACGTCGCCTTCGTCGGCGGCAACGCGACCTACCTGATCGCCGACACCGCCAACAACCGCATCCGCCGCGTCAACGACGCCGGCGCGATCTCGACCGTCGCCGGAGCCGGCCCGGGCAACGCGGCAGGCGGGTTCGCGGGCGACGGCCTGGCTGCGACCAACGGCACGGTGCGGCTGAACGGACCGCGCGGCGTCTCCCCTACCGCCGACGGCGGCTTCCTCATCGCCGACACCGGCAACAACCGCATCCGCCGCGTCAGCCCGACCGGCGTCCTCACCACCGTCGCCGGGTCCGCCAAGGCCGGCTTCGGCGGAGACGGCGACGCCGCCACCGGCGCCTCGCTGAACGCGCCCCGCGACGTCGCCGCCCTTCCCGACGGCTCGTTCCTGATCGCCGACACGGGCAACAACCGCATCCGGCTGGTCAGCGCCAGCGGGATCATCACCACCGTGGCCGGCGGCCAGGCCGAGGGACTCGGCGACCGCGGCCCCGCCATCCAGGCCTCGCTGAACGCTCCCTCGAGCGTCGCGCCGATCATCGGCGGCGGCTTCCTCATCGCCGACACCGGCGACAACCTCATCCGCCGCGTCGACGCCACCGGCACGATCACCAGCGTGGCCGGCACCGGCGCGCCCGGCGCCGCCGGCGACGGCGGCACGCCCACGGCGGCCCAGCTCAACGCGCCCGAGGGCGTGACCATCACGTCCGACGGCGCCGTCTTCATCGGCGACACCGGCAACCACAAGGTCCGCGAGATCGACACGCAGGGCACGATCAGCACGGTGGCCGGCAACGGCACCCCGGGCTTCAGCGGCGACGGCGGCGCGCCCACCGCGGCCCAGCTCGCCAACCCGCGCGGCGTGGCCACCAACAACGGGGTCGTCTGGACCGCCGACAGCGCCAACAACCGGGTGCGGGCGATCAGCAACGTGACCACGACGCCCACCCCGACCGCCAACCAGCGGCCGTCCCAGAACGCCCCCATCGGCATCACGCCGCCCAAGATCGGCGTGAGCATCGTGGCCGGGACGGTCGCCGGGACCGTGCTCATCCGCCAGCCCGGCGAGAGCTCGTTCAGCCCGCTCATCGGCGGCGGCAACTTCCCGCTTGGCAGCGAGCTCGACACCACCAACGGCACCGTCCAGATGTGGTACGAGACCAACGAGGACGGCACCCAGGCCGGCGTGTACGCCTCCCAGGGCCGCTTCGTCACCAAGCAGCCGCTGCAGCGCGACCAGGGCCAGCGCCCCGGCGAGCTCGACCTCTCGGGCCCGACCGGCGGCCGCTGCCCTCCCGGCCGCGCGCTGACCCGGACCGCCAGCGCCGCCTTCGTGTCGCCGCGCGCAGCCTCGGCCGCGCTGGCCACCGCCGCCCGGCGCAAGCGTCATGGCCGCGCCGTGCGCGTGCGCGCCAAGGGCAAGATCAAGACCAAGGGGCGCTACGGCTCGGCCATCGTGCGCGGCACCGGCTGGACCACGCACGACTTCTGCCGCGGCGCCAAGAGCGGCACGCTGTTCTCGGTCTTCGAGGGCGTCGTCTCGGTGCGCGACTTCGTGCGCCACACCACCGTGCGCGTCCCCGCCGGCCGCAAGTACTTCGCCAGCTAGAGCCCCTTCTCGCCGACCCTGGCGCGCCGAGCTATGGCCTCTCAGGCCAAAACGAAGTAGTCGCGGTGCACGGCCTCCTCGGTCGCCTGCGGCAGCCGCGCCCGCACCTGCGCCGACTGCAGCCCCATGACCGAGCGCAGCTCGTCGGCCGAGTAGTTGGAGATCCCCTTGCCGATGACCTCGCCGCCGTCGCGCGCGATCTCGACCGCGTCGCCGGCGTCGAACGCCCCGTCGACGGCCACGACGCCCACGGGCAGGAGGCTCGTGCCGCCTTCGCGCAGCGCGCGCACGGCGCCCTCGTCGATGCCGACGCGGCCCTGGGGCGGCTTGGCGTACTTGAGCCAGAGCTTGAACGACGAGTAGCGCGTGGCCTGCGGCCGGCAGTGCGTGCCCACGCGCTCGCCCGCCGCAGCGGCGCGGACGATGCCCGGCGCCAGGCCGCTGGCGATCACCGCCTCGATGCCGGCCGCGGTCGCCATCTCGGCCGCGACTACCTTGGAGCGCATCCCGCCGCTGGACAGCGGCGAGCCCGCGTGGCCGATGTGCAGCGCGGCGAGCCTGCGGAAGTCGGTCACCTCGGCGACGTGCTCGGCGCCCGCGTCGCGGCGGGGATCGGCGGTGTAGAGCCCGTCGGTGTCGGTGAGCAGGAGCAGCAGGTCGGCGCCGGTCAGCACCGCGACCTGGGCGGCGAGGAAGTCGTTGTCGCCGAACGAGATGTCGTCCGTGGTCGTCGTGTCGTTCTCGTTGATGACCGGCAGCACGTGCCAGTCCAGCAGCTTGCGCAGGGTCTGGCGCGCGTTGAGGTAGTGCGTGCGGGCCGAGAGGTCGAAGAAGGTCAGCAGCACCTGCGCGGTGGTCACGCCGCGGTCGCGCAAGAGCTCGTCGTAGACGCGGAAGAGCTTGCCCTGTCCCACGGCGCTGGCCGCCTGCAGCTCCTCCATGGCCCGCGGGCGGATCGGCAGCTCGAGCAGGCGCATCCCGCGGGCGATCGCCCCGCTGGTCACGATCACCACCTCGTCGCCGCCGCGGTGCAGCGCGGCCACGTCGTCGCACAGCGCGGCGAGCACGTCCGCGCGCAGCTCGCCGGCGTCGTCGGCGACGACGCTGGTGCCGAGCTTGACCACCAGGCGCATGCGTCTATTCAAGCTCGAACAGGACGCCGCCGATCTCGACGTCGTCGCCGGGGGTGAAGCCGGCGGCCTCGAGCGCGCGGCGCACGCCGAGCGACTCGAGCCGCTGCTCGAGGTACTCGAGGGCGTCGGGGTTCTCGATGTCGTGGCGGGCGATCAGGCGGTCGACGCCGTCGCCGCTGACCCGGAAGGCGTGGTCGCCGGTGCGCTGCACGTCAAACGCGCGGGCCTGGCCGCCGCCGGGGCGGAACACCTTGAACGCGGCCGGAGCCTCGGCCGGCGTCTCTGGCCACGCGGGCACCCGGTGCAGGAGCTCGCGGACGAGGTCGTCGAGGCCCTGCCCGGTGGCCGACGAGGTGACGACGACGGCGAGCCCGGGCAGGCGCTCCTGCCAGGCGCGCCGTGCCGCCTCGGCCTGGTCGGGGGTGACCAGGTCGGCCTTGGACAAGGCAAGGATCCGCGGCAGCCCGGCCAGGCGGGGGTCGTAGTCGCGCACCTCGGCCTCGATCGTGGCGTGGTTCTCGATCGGGTCGGTCTGGTCGACGGGGGCGAGGTCGAGGACGTGCACGAGCAGCCGGCAGCGCTCGACGTGGGCGAGGAAGTCGCGGCCCAGCCCGGCGCCGCCGCTGGCCCCCTCGATCAGGCCGGGGATGTCGGCGAGCACGAGTTGGCGGCCGTCGCGCTCGAGCGTGCCCAGCACCGGCTCCAGCGTCGTGAACGGGTACTCGGCGACCTTGGGCGCGGCGCGGGTGAGGCGGGAGAGCAGCGACGACTTGCCGGCGTTGGGCAGGCCGACGAGCCCGGCGTCGGCCAGGAGCTTGAGCCGCAGCTCGATCCAGCCCTCGTCGCCCCCGAGACCGCGCTCGGCCAGGCGCGGCGCCTGGCGGGTGGCGTTGGCGAAGCGCTTGTTGCCGCGCCCGCCGGCGCCGCCCGCGGCCACGACGGCGCGCTGGCCCGGTGCCACGAAGTCGAAGCGGGCGCCGTCGAGGCCGTGGACCTCCGTGCCCGGGGGCACGCGCACGATCGCCTCGGGCCCGTCGGCGCCGTGGCGTTGGGCGCCCTGGCCGTGGCCGCCGCGGCCGGCCTTGATGTGCACGTCCTTGCGGAAGCGCTGCAGGTCGCGCAGCGAGTCGTCGCAGACCACGATCACGTCGCCGCCACGGCCACCGTCGCCGCCGTCGGGCCCGCCCTTGGGGACGTGGGCCTCGCGCCGGAAGCTGACGCAGCCGTTGCCGCCGCCCCCGGCGCTCACGTGGATCTTCGCCCTATCGTGCACGCCCTCATTGTGAAAGGAGCTGCCTTGGCCGACGCACCCGTCTTCCTGATCACCGGCGCCTCGAGTGGCATCGGCGCTTCCACCGCCCGCTCGGCCGCCGAGGCGGGCTACCGCCTGGTGCTGTCCGCGCGGTCCGCGGACCGGCTCCAGGACCTGGCCGCCGAGCTTGGCGGCGACGACCGTGCCCTCGCCGTCACCTGCGACGTCGGCGACTGGGACCAGCAGGAGCGCATGGTCGCCACGACCATGGACAAGTTCGGTCGCATCGACGTCGTGTTCGCCAACGCCGGGTTCGGCGCGCGCCGCGGCTTCACCGAGGAGACACCGGAGTTCTGGCGCTCGATGGTCTTGACCAACGTGCTGGGCGCCGCGTACACGATCCGGGCCACGATCAACCCGCTGCGCAAGAGCAAGGGCCACCTGATCCTGACCAGCTCGGTCGCCGGCCGCCGCGCGCTCGAGGGCTCGTTCTACTCGGCCACGAAGCATGCGGTGACGGCGATGGGCGAGGCCGTGCGCCAGGAGCTCAACGAGTCCGGCGTCCGCATGACCCTGATCGAGCCGGGAATGGTCGACACCCCGTTCTTCGACAAGGGCGCGCCGGAGTGGGCGCTCAAGCCCGAGGACGTGGCCCGGGCGATCATGTTCGCCGTGTCCCAACCTGACCACGTCGACGTCAACGAGGTGCTGATCCGGCCGGTGGGCCAGCCGAACTGAGGCGCTTCCGGTGGGCGGAGCGCATGTCGGCGGCTGGGCGGCCCCAACGGCGTGAACGGCGGCGACGAACGAGGGTGACCGCGAACGGCGCCCCGCCCGGCCGCGCGGCCGGGCCGACGTGAACCACCCGAGGTCGCCATGTCAGACCTCAGGTGGCTCACGTCGCGACGAACGTGTGCCGCATTTCGGCTGACTATCAGCGGAAATGCGGCACACCCCCGGGCGGATCCGTCCTCGTCGCTGCCGTTCCCCCGGCCGGCGCCACTCCGCGGCCGACCGGAGCGCCTACCCCGTCGGGACCGGGCCCACCTTGATCCGCACCGGGCCGGTGCCGGACCGGAAGGTCAGGCGGGCGCGGGTCAAGTGGGGATCGACGGCCGAGGCGTAGCCCGCGCGCAAGTGGACCCCGGCCCGGCCGCTCCAGGACACGATCGACTCGTGGCCGGTGATCGCGTGCCGGCGGCGGTCGGGCTTCTTCGTGCCCGGGAAGAAGGCCGAGTACCGGATCACGTCGCCGGCCTGGCGCGGGAAGGTCATGCGGATCCCGTCGTCGGTCGGCGCGAACACGAAGGTCACCCCGCTGCGCACGATGGCCCCCGCGCCGGTGCGCCACCCGCCGGTGACCTCGACGGCGCCGTCCGAGCGGATCTGCATCGAGTCGCCGTAGGGCACGGCCGCGCTGCCGTCGGGCAGCATGAGCTGTGGGCCGGCCGAGTCGGGCGGGCCGGTTGAGAGCTCGGACGCCGGTACGTGGCCCGCCGCCGCGGTGGTGGCCTCCGGTGACGCGGTCGCCGACCCGGAACCCGACGCGGTGTCCGTCGGCGCGTAGCGCGAGCCCGGCGACTGCCCGGCGGCGTCGGTGGAGGTGTCGGGCGACGGCGGGCGCAGGTCGGAGAGCGGCACGCCCGTGTTGGGCCGCACCGGCATCAGGTCGATCCACTGGCCGCCGCGCCGCAGCTTGGCCACCTGGATGCCGAAGTCATAGCGGAGGTCGTCGGGCCGGTTGGTCGAGGGCATCATGCGCAGCCCGAACCAGACGTTGCCGCGACGCACCACCGCGATGCGCGCGTCGCGCACCGACAGCTGCACGCCGCCGTTGCGGTCCGAGCCGATCTGCGCGCCCACCCGCGGGTTCGTGCGCAGCTCGGGCTGCAGCCAGTTGAGCATCATCAGCGTGATCCCGGTGAACGACGGGCCGCCCGCGTTGCCGTCCATCCCCGGCGCGGCGTGCGAGAGCGCCTTGCGCACCGCCGGCGTGATGTAGAGGCCGCGCGGCCCAGTCCCGTAGGCGGTCTTGAGGCGGTTCAGCGCCCGCTCGGTCAAGGCGCGCATGGCGAGCGCGCGCCGGCCGACCATGTCGGGCAGGTTCGCGGCCGCAGCGGCGCCGTAGGCGGTGGCGGCCACGCCCCAGGACTCTTCCTGCGAGCGCCCGTACCAGCCGAGGTCGCCGTCGGGGGCGGTCAGCCACCACGAGGCCTGCGCGACCTCCTTGAGCGTCTCCCGCGCCGCCGGGGACGCGCGCCGCCCGAGCAGGTGGATCGCCCGCGCGTACATGCCCAGCGAGAGCCCCTGGTAGGAGAGCGGGTTGTCGGGCGGATCGGAGAGCACGAACGTGCGCCGGCCGCGCACGTCGACGCGGTTCATCCCCGCCATCTGTGGCACGCGCACGTTGATGAGGTTCTCCACCGCCTGCATCGCCCCGGTCTGGTTGCCCACCACCGTGGTCGTGTCGGGCGAGGTCAGACCGCTCCGCGTCAGCTCGAGCACGGCGACGGCGTCCGCCAGGTAGTGGTTGTCGTAGGGGTGCTGGCCCGAGAGCTCCTTGAACCGCCGCGTCTCGAGGAATCGCTCCCAGCGCGGGCGCACGTGCCGGAACACCGGGTCGTGGCGCAGCGAGCGCCGGGCGATGTTGTAGGCGGCCGCGATGGACAGGTTCTCGAATACGCTCGGGCGCGCGTGGTGCACGGCCTTGCGCACCGCGAACGAGATTGCCTTCAGCCCGGCGTGGATCTGCGCTCGGTTCCCCGCGCGGGCGCCGGCCTGCAGCAGCGCGTAGCCCAGCGTCGCCTCGCCGTAGCGGGTGCCGCCGCCGAGGATGTTGCGGAAGCGCCCGTTGGGCTGCTGCAGCGAGGGCCAGGGCGCCGCGATCGCCGCGTCGACCCCGCTGGCCAGCCCCTCCAGGCTGGGCTGGGTCGCCTGTTTGGCCGTGGCGGCCACCGGCTTGGACCCGCCGCCCGCGCGCACCGCGACGTCGCGCGAGTCCGGGCCCTGGAGGACGATCAGCAGGGTCAGCAGCAGCGTGAGCGGCACCCCGATCATCAGCCGCGTGGGCCAGTCGAGGTTGGTCGGCCATGACCGCACCGGCGCCGAGGCCGGCGGCGATACGACCTGGGCGTCTGAGGTGATCGCGCTCATACGCTGACCGCCGAGCCATTCTGGCTCGGGCCGTGGACTCCTGCGTTGCTACTCGTCTGCGGTGAGGACGCTGATCACGCGCCCGCGGCGTCCGCGCGTGAACTGCACGGTGCCCGCTCGCTGGGCGTAGATCGTGTCGTCCTTGCCGATCCCGGTCCCGTCACCGGGCCGAAACCGGGTCCCGCGCTGGCGCACGATGATCTCGCCGCCGGTCACGGTCTGTCCAGCGAAGAGCTTGACGCCCAGCCGCTTCGCGTTGGAGTCGCGGCCGTTCCGGCTCGAGCCGAGCCCCTTCTTATGCGCCATCTTCGGTCCCCTCCTCCTCCGTCTTCGCGGCGGCAGCCCCGCCGCCGCGCTTGGTCTGCAGCTTGATCCCGGTCACCTCGATGCGCGTGAGGTCCTGCCGGTGCCCGGTGCGCTTCTTGGCCCGCTTCTTGGGCTTGAACCTCAGCACCCGGAGCTTCGGCCCGCGCTCGTGGCGGACGACCTTGGCCTCGACCTTGACCCGGCCCAGGTCGTCCATCTCCACGTCATCGTCGCCGTCGCCGCGATAGAGCAGCGGCTGGAGCGCGACCTTGGCGCCCTCGTCCTCCCGCAGCCGCTCGACCAGGAGGGACTGTCCCTCCTGGACGCGGTACTGCTTGCCGCCGGTCTTGACGATCGCGTAGGTCATGAGGATTCGGCCGTTGCACGGGACCGGCGCCGTCCGCCTCTGCGGCCCCGGCGCCGGGAAGAAGAGGATTGTAGAGGCTCGTCGCCGCCGTTCTCGGCATCCACGAGCACGGCGCTGGCCGACGTGCGCCCCACCTCCTCGATGCGCACGAGGCGCTTCTCGCCCACGTGGCCGCCGCCGCCGGCCACCGAGATGATGTAGCCGTCGATCTTGGCGACGGCGTCGTCCTCGGTGTACATGTGCGGCTCGACGATGTGCACGAGCACCTCGTCGCCGCGCGCGAACGGCAGCGCCCGCTCCTCGACCTCGTCGACCGAGCCCTCCATGACCACGTCGAAGTGGTCGAGCGGCAGGCCCTCGGAGCCCTCGAAGTGGAACCGCTTGCCGGTCTCCTCCTCGAGCGTCCGTAGCGTGCGCCCGCCGTTGCCGGTCAGCTGCACCGACACGCGCGGGTTGACCTGGATGAGGAAGGCGGCGGGCTTGGGCCGCTCCTTGGCCAGCTCGTCCAAGCGCCGCTCGAGGTCGATGGCGATCGTCTCCTCGGACTTGATCACGCCCTCGCCGTCGCAGGTCGGGCAGGTCCGGGTCATGATCTCGCGCACGCCGTCGGTGACGTTCTGGCGCGTCATCTCGACCAGGCCCAGCGGCGAGATCTCGGCCGTGTAGGTCTTGGTCCGGTCCTCGTCGAGCGCCTTGCGCAGCGTCTTGAGCACCGCGTCGCGGTTGCGCGCCCGCGCCATGTCGATGAAGTCGATGACGATGATCCCGCCGATGTCGCGCAGCCGCAGCTGGCGCACGACCTCCTCGGCGGCTTCGAGGTTGGTCTTGGTGATCGTGTCCTCGAGCCGGGCGGCACGGCCCTTGCCCGTGAACGAGCCGGTGTTGACGTCGATGACCGTCAGCGCCTCGGCGTAGTCGATCATCAGGTAGCCGCCGCTTTGCAGGTCGATCCGGCGCGAGAGGACCGAGTCGAACGCCTCCTCGACGCCCTCGGTCTCAAGCAGGGGCTTGGGCTCGGAGTAGAGCTCGACGAACTCGACGAGCTCGGGCGCGGTGCGGGTGAAAAAGCTCGTGACCCGGTGGTGCTGCTTGGGGTCGTCGATCACCGCCGAGTCGAACTCCTTGGTGAGGACGTCGCGCAGCACGCGGATCGAGAGGTCGGCCTCCTGGAACGCGAGCGCCGGCGCCTTCACCTGATCGGCGCGCTTCTCCATCACCTCATGCAGCTTGTGCAGGTAATCG
>DATBDE010000100.1:0-11674 GCA_036270095.1 Solirubrobacteraceae bacterium
GGCGAAGACGGGCAGGCCGCCGATGTGCTCGAGCACGATCCGGTTCGTGGTCTCGTCGAACAGGCGCGGCACGATCGAGAGCTCGACGCCCAGCTCCTCGGCCTGCCGCACCACCGGACGTAGGCCGCGATCGGGGGCCGACGAGGGCGCGAGGATGACGTGCTCGGCGTGGGTCTCCTCGACGACCACCATCAGGTCGCCGAGGGTGCCGAGCACCGGCTCGGCGCGCTTGTCCCGCGTGGGCGCGCGGTCGGGATGGGGGTCGACGAACCCCACCGGCACCAGGCCGAGGTCGGGCAGCTGGCGCAGCCGGCGCCCGAGCAGCATGGCCACGTCGCCGGTGCCGACGATCAGCGTGCGCTTGCCCGCGCGATGGTGGCGGCGAGCGCGGGCACGCAGGAGGTAGAGCGTGGCGCGGCTGGCGGTCACGAGCAGCCCGCCGAAGATGAGCTCGTCCAGCGCGATCGTCGGCTCGATGTCCTGCGGGTCGGTCAGCCCGGCGACGCCCGAGCTGACGAGGGCGGCGATACCGACGGCGAGCAGGATGTTGGCGACGCGGTCCAGTCCGCCGATCAGGGCAGAGGGATCGTACATGCGCCGGAGCGCCAGCACGACGATTACCAGGACCGGGAACGCGAAGACGAAGAAGTCGTTCTCGGCCTCGGGCGTCAGCTCTCGCGCCAGCAGCAGCGCGATCGTGAGCATGACCAGGTCGGAGACGACGCGGGCGACCGCGAAGCCGGCGCCCTCGTGCAGCCAGTGCGGGAACCCGCGCGCGGGTGGGAGCCCTGGCTCCTGCGTCCGGGGCGGCGGCGTCGCGGTGCGGGGACCGGCCACGACGACCGAGGGTAATGGCCGGTTCAGGCCGCGTGGGTGCGGTTCTCGGGCGCGTCGACGACGTAGCGGGGCTCGTAGGCCTCCATCTGCACCTCGCGGCACTCGGCGCCGCAGTGGTCGCACACGACGACGAAGCGGATGGCCTTGAACCGCGGGTCGTAGCGGCCGATGCCGCTGTGGAGTCCGGAGTGGTCGCACCGTCTCATGCGTCACGTCCTTCCCGGTCTTTTCGACGCGGGGGGCGAATGCCCCCTGCACGCCGAGCCCGTGTGGACTCATATACGACGACTCGGACGCCAACGAGTTTCCGTAATTCTCCGCCGCACGCGCCGCTTGCCCCTGTGGATGCGTGCGCTGGCCCTCCCGATTTGGCCCTGGCTGATTCCGTCCCGCGGATGTACCGTAGGCCCCATGTCCGGGGGGGAGCGGGACCGACGCCGCAGGCGCGGACAGCCCGGAGCAGAGAGCGCAAGAGGCGAAGCTGGCCCGCCGTGCGGCCGAAGGCGACGGCGCCGCCTTCGCCACCCTCTACGACCGCTACGAGCAGCGGATCTTCACGTTCTGCCAGCGCCTCACCGGCTCGGCCGACGCCGCCGACGACGCGACGCAGGAGGCGTTCGTGTCGATGCTCGAGCGCCTGCCCAGCCTCACTGACCGCGACCTGAACTTCGGCGCCTACCTGTTCACCACCGCGCGCCACTCCGCGTACCGGGTGATGGAGAAGCGGCGCAAGGCCGAGCCCACCGATGTGCTGCCCGAGCGCGGCGCGTCCGGCGGCGGCTTCGGCGCCGGCATGGACCCGGACCAGGGCGACCCCGGGGAGGACCCGGAGCGCAAGCCGCTCGTCGAGGGCCAGCAGCAGCAGGTCCGCGCCGCCCACGCGCGCTTGCCCGAGCGCCAGCGCGAGGTGGTCGTCCTGCGCGAGCTCGAGGAGATGTCCTACGACGAGATCGCCGAGATCATGGACATGAACCGCAACTCGGTGGCGCAGCTGATCTCCCGCGCGCGGATCAAGCTGCGCGACGAGCTGCGGGGCGAGGCGCTGGCGTCGATCGCGACCACGTCGGCCGAGTGCGAGAAGGCGCTGCCGCTCATTGCCATGCGCGACGACGGCCAGCTCACCGACCCGCTCGAGCTCGCGTGGCTCGACCAGCACCTGGCCGGCTGCGACACCTGCCGCGCCTCGGTCGAGGCGATGCACGAGGCGGGCGTGTCCTACCGCTCGATGGCCCCGATCGTCGTGTTCGCGTGGCTGCGCCAGGAGGCGATCGCGAAGGCGGCCGAGCACATGGGCTTCGACTGGAGCGACGTGCCGCCGCGGTCGAGCGGGTCGGGTGGCTCGGGTCGCTCGGGTGGCAGCGCCGGCGGCGTGGCCGCCGGCGTCGGCGCGGGCGCCGCGGCGGGCGCCGGCGACCGGCGTCGAGCGCGCGCAGGCCTACGTGTCCGAGCACCGAAAGCGCGTCGCCGCGGGCGCGGCGGCGGTGGTCGTGCTCCTGCTCGGCGGCGTCACCGCGTACGCGGTCGGCGGCCACGGTGACACGCTGCCCCCCGCCACCACCGGCGAGCGGGCGGCCGACACGCTCCCGGCCGGCGCGACGACGACCGCCGCCGCCGAAGCGACCACGACCGGCGCTGGAACCGACCACGGGGGCAAGGGCCACAAGGCCAAGCACGACGACGGAAGCGCGGCCATCCCGGTGGTGGCCACGACGTCGACCGGCACGAAGACGACGACGGCGCCCACCTCCACCCATTCCACGACGGTCGCCGAGCTGCCCTCGCGCCAGCCGCGCACCCACCACGTGCGCACGCACACCGACACGCCGACCCAGCACCAGCCGAAGCGCGCGCCGAAGACCGGTTCGAGCACGCCGGACTCGGTGCCGGCGCCGGCACCGACCCCCACGCCGACGCCGGATAACCCGCCGTCGACGGCGACGCACGACGACCCGCCGCCGCAGTCGGCGGCCCCGCAGAGCGACCCGACCCCGCCGACGACCACGGCCGACCCCACGCCGCCCACCACGACGACGCGCACGACCACGAACCCGAACTGCCCGCCGTCGACGCTGCGCCCGCCGAACTGCTGAGGAACGCCCTGACCGAGCGAGGGCTGGTCAGGGGAGCTGTCGAAGCATCCGACCCTATTCTCCGGGGATATGACGCTTCAACGCATGGACAACGTTCTCATCGTTGTCGACGACCTCGACGCTGCCAAAGCGTTCTTCGCCGAACTCGGTATGGAGCTGGAAGGCGAGGCGACGAACGAGGGGCCGTGGGTGGACCGCGTCGTCGGGCTCAACGACGTCCGTGCCGACATCGCCATGATGCGCACCCCGGACGGCTACAGCCGGCTTGAGCTGGCGAAGTTCCACACGCCGCCGGCGGTCAGAGCCGAGCCGGAAAGCGCGCCGACGAACACGCTGGGCATACGCCGCATCATGTTCGCCGTCGACGACGTCGATGACGTCGTTGCCCGCCTGCGTAGGCACGGTGCCGAACTCGTCGGCGAGATCGCGCAGTACGAGGACATCTACCGGCTCTGCTTCCTGCGTGGCCCTGAGGGCATCATCATCGGACTGGCCGAGCAGGTCGGCTGAAACCTCCATGGGTGCCGCCGGGGGCGGCCCCGGACGGTCTAGCGCGGGCGCAGCGCCGCGTCGATCTCGCGCGCGGCGCTCACGATCGGGCGCGAGAATTCTCCCGAGGCCAGCCTCCGCCCCACCCGGCGCAGGCGCGGGAAGTCCGACCGGTTGCGCGCGGAGATCGCCGCCCCCAGCACCCGCGCGAGCGAGCGGAACGCCGCCACGAAGCGCCGGTGCGGCGCCGTCGCCGGGGCGGGTGGGCGCTGTGCCTGCAGGCGGTCGGCCGCCCGGGCCGTGGCCCGGCGCAGCCGGCCCAGCGCCGCTGCGAAGGTCGTCGGGTCACCGGCGGTGCGCAGCGCGCGGTACGCGCGTCGCTGCGCCACCGAGTACGACGTGAGCACGGCGTCGACCGCGGTGCGGTAGGCGGCGACCTCGCGCGCTGCCCGCTGGCCCCCGCCGCCACCCGGGTGAACCGGCGCGGCCGCCGTGGGCGCGCCGGAGCTCGAGTCCCCGCCCCCGCAGCCGACGGCCACGGCGAGCGCGGCACACAACGCGAGGGCGACGGCGACCCGCGGCATCTGCACGCCGACCCTATCGGCGCTCAGTACGTCGCCCGCGCGTCCGCGCCGTCGACGGCCACGAACTCGCCGCACATCTCCTGCAGGCGCGAGAACGCCCGGTCGCCGATGCACGCCCCGAGGTCCGAACGGTCGGTGGTGAACACGACCGACCGCTGGTCCTCGTAGCGCCGGTTGATCACCGTGTAGAGCTGCTCGAGCATCCACTCGGTCTGCCGCGCCACCGCCATGTCGTCGATGTGCAGCAGGTCCACCGCCGCGAGCCGGTCCATGAACTGCAGGTAGGTGTGGTGGGCGTCGTGCTCGTAGGTGGCGGCGATGTGGGCGAGCATGACCGGCGCCGTGTAGATCGCCACCGAGCGCTGCGCTTTGAGCGCGTGCTTGGAGATGATCATCGCCAGCGTCGTCTTGCCGGTGCCCTTGGGGCCGATGAACCAGATCCCCTCGCCGCGGTCCAGGCGGTCGTCGATCTCGTCGCAGTAGCGCCGCGCCTCGGCCACCGCGTCGGCATCGATCGCGTTGGCCGGATAGCGGTCGAAGCCGGCCTCGCGGTAGCGGCGCGGGATGTGGTGCGAGAGCTGGCGCGCGCGCCGCGTGGCCATGCGCTGTTCCCAGCAGCGGCAGGGCCGGGCCGCGTTCGCGTCCGGGTCCAGGACCATGCCGCTGCCGTCACAGGCGCCGTAGGGACAGGGGAAGTCGCTCACCGTCGCCAGTCAAGCATCCCCGCCGGACCGCGTCGGCCCGAAAAACGCCCAACTACGGGACTCGGCGCGAGAGGCGGGCCAGCTCCTCGTGGCACTCGACCACGCGCTGCTTGACCGGATCGTCGTCGGGGCGGTCGTGCACGAGGTCCCAGGTCCGGTCGGCGACCTCGCCGGCCGTGTCTGGCGTGGCCCCCTGGCACAGGCGGTCGATGAGCTGGAGCTCGAAGGCCTCGATCTGCGCCGCCGGGTCCCCCGGCTTCATCTTCGGCAGGGGCTCGCGGACCGCATCCCTCCAGAGGGTCGTCGCGATGAGAAGACGGTTGCGCAGCGACGCGGCCATCGGCTCGTCGGCGCGCACCCTACAGGGACCGGCGCCGCTCAGCCCGTGGGGCGATAGCGGTAGCCGAAGCCGCGCACGGTTTCGATGGGCGAGCTGTCGGTCGCCGCGGCGAGCTTGCGGCGCAGGTAGCCGACGTAGACCTTGACCTGGTCGGTGGGCCCGCCGAGCGCCTGCTCCCACACCAACTCGAGCAGTTGGTCGCGGCTGAGGACCTGGTTGGGATGGCGCACGAAGGTGGCCAGCAGCTTGAACTCCAACGGGGTGAGCCCGACCTCCTTGCCCTCCACGGACACGCGCGCGTCGGCGAAGTCGATGCGGACGAGGCCGTCGTCGTAGATCACCACCTCGTTCTCACGGTCGCCGGCCCGGCGCAGGAGCGCCTCGACCCGGGCCACGAGCTCCTGCCGCCCGAACGGCTTGGTCACGTAGTCGTCGGCGCCGGCCTTGAGCCCGCGCACCTTCTCGAGCTCCCCGTCGCGGGCGGTGAGCATCATCACCGGCACGTCGGAGAGATGGCGGATGCGTTCGAGCGTCTGCCAGCCGTCGAGCACGGGCATGGCCGCGTCGAGGACGACGAGGTCGGGACGCTCGTCGTAGAGCGCCTTCAGGGCCTGCTGACCGTCGCGGGCGCTCGTGGTGCGCAGCCCGGCGCGTTGGAGCAGCGTGCAGACGACATCTCGCAGGTCGTCTTCATCGTCCACCACCAACACGTGCGCTCCCGCCACAACGCCGAGGGTACCTCTTCCCCTTCTCTTCCTTTGCGTTTGCCAGCCGCTCCCCAAGCGTCGCCACGGTTGCCAGGCGTTGCCCGGGTCCCCATCCACCGATCCGACGGAGACCATCGAGAGCGCCTTGGAGGCCGCACGCCAGGGGCTGGAGATGGAGATCGCCTACCTCGCCGAGGACACCGACGGCGCGCAGGTGCTGCGCGCGCTCGCGGGACACTTCGAGGCGATCGAGGTGCACGAGGGCGACGCGCTGCCGATCGAGGACGAGCTCAGCCGCATCGAGCGCGTGGGCGCCTACGTGGGCGTGCCGGTGGAGTTCTCGGACGGCCACCTGTACGGCTCGCTGTGCTGCCTGTCCCACGCGCCCCACCCGGAAATGGGCGAGCGCGAGGTCCGCTTCATGCGCGTGCTCGCGCGCGTGGTGGCGGGGGAGCTGGAGCGCGAAGCCCTGCACCGCGAGGCCGACCAGCTCAAGGACGACTTCGTCGCGCTGGTCTCGCACGAGCTGCGCACACCGCTGGCCTCGATCATCGCCAACCTCGAGGTGCTGGAGGACGAGACCGCCCAGCTCTCGCCCGACGGGCGCCGCTTCGTGGGCGTCATCGACCGCAACGCGCGCCGTCTCCTGCGCCTGATCGGTCAGCTCCTGTTCGTCTCCCAGCTGCAGGCCGGGCGGCTTCCGGCCCGGTTCGGGTGGATCGACGTCGACGCCCTGGTGCAGGACGCGGTCGACTTGGCCGGGGCGAGCGCCGACGCCCGGCACGTCGACCTGTCGTTCGAGCCCGAGTCGGTGGCCCGAGTGTGGGCCGACGGCGACCGGGTGGCCCAGCTGTGCGACAACCTCTTGTCGAACGCGATCAAGTTCACGCCCGAGGGCGGCAGCGTGCGCGTGCGGCTGGAAGCGGTGGGCAGCACCCTGCGCCTGGAGGTGGAGGACACCGGCATCGGGATACCGGGCCGGGACCAGGCGCGCCTCTTCGAGCGCTTCTACCGCGGCACGGCGGCGATCGAGCGCGAGGTGCCGGGGACGGGGCTGGGCCTGTGGATCTCCGACGCCGTCGTGCAGATGCACGACGGCACCATCGCGGTCCACTCCGAGGTCGGGTCGGGCACGACGTTCACCGTGCTCTTGCCCGAGCGCCACCCTGGGGAGGCTCACCCGCCCGGCTGCACCAGCCCCGACTCGTAGGCCAGCACCACCGCCTGCACGCGGTCGCTCAGGCCGAGCTTGGCCAGCACGTGGCGCACATGGGTTTTGACCGTGGCCAGGGAGATCACGAGCTCGTCGGCGATCTCGCGATTGGACTGGCGCGCCCGACCAGGCGCAGGATCTTCAGCTCTACGAGAGCCGACGCGCCCTGACGGCGGTGCCGTAGGCGCAGATCTCGGTCCAGGTCGTGCCGAGCTCCGACGTGTCGAAGCGGAAGGCGAGGATGGCGTTCGCGCCTTTGCCTTCCGCTTCCTCGATCAGACGCTCGGTGGCGTGGGCGCGGCCCTCGGCCAGCATCTTCGTCATCCCGCGCAGCTCGCCGCCCACGAGCGACTTGAACGACGCGCCGATCTGCGAGCCCACGTTGCGGGAGCGCACGGTCAGGCCGAACACCTCGCCCAGGACCTCGTCGATCTCCCAGCCCGGGAGGTCGTTCATGGTCGAGAGCAGCATGCGGGAGGTCGACGGCGCGTCCCCCATGCCCCGGTCATCTGCCGTCGGAGTCGTCATGCGCGCGAGGCTACTCCTCGATCGCCCGCTCCGCCCACGCCGCCACGCGCGCCACCGCCTCGCGGCTGCCATGGACCGCGACGGGCGCGTCCAGCGCCTCGCCCGAGAGCCAGCGGTAGAGGGCCAGCGTCGGCATGGCCACGGTCGCCTCGGGGGGATCGCCGGGCGCGCCGGAGCGCACCGCGCTGCCCTGCACGGTGAATTCGGCGTGCACCGGTCCCGACAGCGAGACCGCAACCGCCGGGCTATCGGCGTCGCCCGCGGCCCGGGCGGCCACGGCGCGGGCCAGCACCACCGGGTCCAGCCACACGCCGGCGCGGGCGAGGTCGGCGGGGCTGCGGGTGGCCCCGCCGAGCGCGGCCAGGTGCCGGCGGGCCAGGCGCCGGTCGCCCTGGATTCGCGCGCGCCCGCGCGCGAGGCGGGCCCCGTCGAGCAGCTCGGCCAAGCCGAGCGCGTCGGTGCGCACGCGGAAGCGCGGGGCCGCGCCCTCGGGGCCGGCGGCGAGGTCGCCCTGGCCTGCGACGGCGACGGCGAAGGCCAATGGCTCGCCCGCCACGAGGTCGGAGACCGGCAGCAGCGCGCCCAGCGTGCGCAGCACGGTCTCGGGCTCAGACGCGGCCAGCGCGCGCAGGGCGCCCGGCAGCCACGGCCGCGGCGGCCAGGGCGCGCCGCGGCCGCGCAGGGCGGCGCGCAGGCGCTCGGCCCCGCCGCGGGTGAGCGGGCCCGCGTGCGCCAGCGGAGCGGACGTGCGCCGGCCGGCGCCGGCCACGAGCGCGTCGACGCGGCGCTCGAGCGCGCCGACGCGCTCGTCGTGCTCGCGCCGGTCGCTGGCCTCGCGCAGCCGCCGCGTCTCCTCCGTCGTGGCCTGGGCCGCGGCCTCGAGCCCGTGCAGTCGCTCCGAGAACGCCTCCGCCGCGGCCTCGAGCGCCGCCACGCGGCCCTCGGCGGCGTCGATGCGGAGCTCGCGCTCGTCGCCGCCGGCCAGCAGCTCGGCCTGCTCGACCCGCAGCGTCTCGGCCAGCCTGGCCAGCTCGGCGACGCGATCGGAGGCGCGCAGGTCGTCGATCGCGGCGTTGGCGTCGTCGATCGCCGCCGCGCGCTGGGCGAGCTCGGCGGTGAGCCGGCCGAGGTCGCGGGCCACGTCGGAGCGCCAGGTCTCCACCGGGCCCAGCGCGTCGCCGAGGCGGCCGAGCTCGTCCCCCAGGCGCTCGTGTGCGCGCACCTCGGCGGCCTCGGCGCGCTCGAGCCGCTGGCGCAGCGCGGCGACGTCCCGGCGCAGGCGGTCGAGATCGGCGCGCAGCGCGCGCTCGGCCGGCTGGGCCTCCGCCCCGGTCCGCTCCGCCCCAGGCACGCGGCGATGCTACCGGTAGGGTCGACGTCGCGGCCTTCGCGTTCGTCACCCCGATCGCGGACTGAGCCGCACCGCCGCCGACCAGGCGCCGTCGCCGTCGGGCGGCGTGACGTCGGCATCGGCCACCGCGACGCCGTCGCTCCACACCGCCACCTCGCGCGCGCCGTTGGCGGCGGACGCGGACACGTGCAGCGCGCTCAGGCCGGGCTCGACCGTGCCGCCGGCCGCGTGCGCGTGGACCGGTGCGCGCCCGGCGTAGGTGAGCTCGGCGTCGACCGGCAGCGCCCTTCCGCTGGCCACCACGGCCCAGCGACCGCCGACGATCTCGACCACGGCCCGGCGGCGGAACGCGCCCGCGCGCGCCGCCCAGACCACGGTGACCGCGCCGAGCACGGCCATGGCGAGCGCGGCGGTGCGCGAGCCCCAGTCGTCCCACACGAACAGGCCGACCACGACCAGCGACGCCAGCGACACGGCCACGATGGCCCAGGCCAGTGGCGGCCAGCCCAGCCAGCGCCAGACGCGCGGCGGCACGAGCTCGCCCCGGCGCCGCGCCGCGACGATCAGCAGCATCGGGATCGCCGCCCCCACGAGCACGTTGGTGACGACGCCGGAGATGGTCAGGACGCTGGAGAACGACGCGTCGCCGAGGTCGAGCGTGGTTTCCGCGACCCCGAAGATGAGCAGGACCGGCGTCAGCGCCGCGATCGACCGCCAGCGCCTGGGCACCCAGGTGACGCGCTCCAGCGTGAGCGCGTGCACGGCCAGCGCGGTGCGGTTGATGTTCATCCCCAGCAGCAGCACCGACGTGATCCCGCCCAGTACGGCCATGGCCGGCCCGAGCTGGTCGGCCAGCGGGCCCATGGCGGTGCCGTTGGTGGCGTGCAGGTCGGCGGCGGGCACGGCGGCGCTGACCGCCACGAGGAACAGACCCACGATCACGGTGACGATCACCGTGCCCACGACCGCGCCGGAGGCCAGGGTCGCGGAGCCGGGGTCGCGCGCGGCGGCCTCGCGGTGGATGCCGATGAGGTACACGGAGCCGATGAACTGCATGAGGACCACGCCGAGCGCGGCGCCCACGGTCGCGTCCAGCGCCGCGTTGCCGCCACCGAGAGGCACGTCGGCGTGGCTCAGGTCCCCGGCGCCGGCGTTCAGGAACGTCACCAGCGTCACCACCAGCACGAGCACGGTCGTGAGCACGCCGACCATGGCCACCGTGCCCAGCGCGAGCTTGGCCCCGCGCGTGAGCATGAGGATCACGACCACGAGCAGCAGCACCGCCCAGATCCCGCGCGGCGTGTGCGTGACCTCGGCCACGGTGATCGACAGCCCGATCCAGCCCGCCAGCAGGCTCAGCCCGCTGCGCACCCCGCCGGTTCCGGTGAGCACGATCGACGCCCGCCCACCGATGAGCTTCGTGGCCAGCCTGCCCAGGAAGGCATGCCGGTAGCGCACGTCGGCGCTGCGCGCGATCGCCTCGCCCAAGGCACCCATGGCGATCGACATGACCAGGCCGACGACGGCCAGCAGCACGAGCGCCGGCAGCGCCCCCATGGCGCTGGCGGCGATGGGCAGGCCGAGCATGCTCACGGGCAGGCTGACGGTGACGGTGAGCACCACGGTCAGCCAGAACGGCGGCAGGCGGTGAAGCGCCGTCGTCAGAGCGTGCACGGCCCAGCGCAAGCGGTCGCCCGCGCCCAGCCGGGTGGTGAATAGGTCATCCAGCGGCCGGCCGTAGCGGTGCTCGTAGGCGGCGCGCACGGCGGGGTCGTGGAGGTGCAGCGCGGCGCGCAGCCCGGGGACGCGGTCGCGCGGGAGCCGGTGGCGGCCGGCGATCGCGTGCGCGAGCTGCGCCCGCTCGTCGGGCGGCGCGGGCACGAGCTCGGCCCAGTCGCGCGCATAGCGCTCGAGGTCGTGGACGCGCGGACGGCGCGGCGGCGACCGGTGCTCGCGGAACGCCTCCACGTAGGCGCGGTCGCGCGCCTGGGCCGCCAGCCCGGCGGCGCGGCGCTCGATCGCGGCGAGATGGTGCGAGGCGGCCAGGCGGCAAAGCTAAGCGAACCGTCAGGCGGCGACCGCGTCGCCGATGCGGCCGACGGCGACGTCGAGCGCGCCGGCGCTCAGGAGCGCGCCGGTGGCCTGGGCGAGGATGCGGCCGCCGAGGCCCTTGCCGCCCCCGACCGAGACCTCGGCCTCGAGCTCGGCGCCCTCGGGCACCGGGCGCACGCGGTAGGCGACGTCGATGTCGATGGGCCCGGAGGCGGCCAGGGCCAAACCCTTGGCGTCGGCGCGCCGGACGTCGACGTCGAAGCCGACCTCGCGGCCGGCCAGCCCGCCGTCCTGCTGTTGGCCGGAGTCCTCGCCGCCCTGTTCGGCGAGGACAAGGCGCGTGGGGCCCAGCTCATCAGCATGGTCGGCGTGACGTTGCCCGTGGCGTTCCGGCGCCGCCGCCCCATCGCCGCCGCGCTGACCATGGCCCTGGCCCTGCTGCTCGCCACGGCGCTCGGCGGCGCCCCGACCCAGGCGACGGGCATCGTCGCGCTCATCGCGCTGGTCTCGGGCGCGTACATGCTCGGCGCGCGCACGCAGGGACGGGTGCTGGCCGCGGGCACGATCGCGCTCATCGTTGCGCTGGCCGTCGACGCCATCGTCGAGGAGTCCCAGACCGTCAGCGCGCTGCTGTTCTTCACCTTCTTCGTGGTCGGGCTGCCGGTGGCGGCGGGACAGGCAACGCACAGCCGCGCTCAGCTCGCCGACGAGCTCGCCGACCGCGCCGTCGCCCTCGAGCTCGCCCGCGCGGGCGAGGCCCAGGCGGCGGTGCAGGAGGA
>DATBDE010000101.1:0-34205 GCA_036270095.1 Solirubrobacteraceae bacterium
AAGGTCGGCAAGGACGGCGTGGTCAACGTCGAGGAGGGCCAGACGTTCGGCATGGACCTCGAGTTCACCGAGGGCATGCAGTTCGACAAGGGCTACATCAGCCCCTACATGGTCACCGACCAGGACCGCATGGAGGCCGTCCTCGAGGATCCCTACATCCTCATCGCCAACCAGAAGATCGGCTCCGTCCGGGACGTGCTCCCGGTCCTCGAGCAGGTCATCCAGTCCGGCAAGCCGCTGCTGATCATCGCCGAGGACGTCGAGGGCGAGTCCCTCGCGACCCTGGTGGTCAACAAGCTGCGCGGCACCTTCACGGGCGTCTCGGTGAAGGCCCCCGGCTTCGGCGATCGCCGCAAGCGCATGCTCGAGGACATCGCGATCCTCACGGGCGGCGAGGTGATCACCGAGGAGATGGGCCTCAAGCTCGAGAACACCCAGCTCTCGCAGCTCGGCCGTGCCCGCCGCGTCGTCGTGGCGAAGGACACCACGACGATCGTCGACGGCAACGGTGACGCGGAGTCGATCAAGGGCCGCATCAAGCAGATCAAGGCCGAGATCGAGGACACCGACTCGGACTTCGACCGCGAGAAGCTGCAGGAGCGGCTGGCCAAGCTCTCCGGCGGCGTGGCCGTGGTCAAGGTCGGCGCTGCCACCGAGACCGAGATGAAGGAGAAGAAGCACCGCGTCGAGGACGCGCTGCAGGCCACCCGGGCCGCCCTCGAGGAGGGCATCGTCCCCGGTGGCGGCGTCGCGCTCCTGCGCGCCGTTGACTCCGTCAAGGTCGACGCCATCGACGACGAGGACGCCCGTACCGGCGCCCGCATCGTCCTGCGCGCGCTCGAGGAGCCGCTCCGCCAGATCGCGGACAACTCGGGCCTCGAGGGCTCGGTCGTCGTCAACGACGTCCGCAAGGCCAAGGGCAACGAGGGCCTGAACGCCGCGACGGGCGAGATCGAGGATCTCGTCAAGGCCGGCGTGATCGACCCCGCGATGGTGACCCGTTCGGCGCTGCAGAACGCCGCGTCGATCGCGAAGAACATCCTCACCACCGAGGCGATCGTCGCCGAGATGCCCGAGAAGGACGGCGGCGGCATGCCCGGTGGCGGCATGCCCGACATGGGCGGCATGATGTAGAGCGCGATTTCGCGCTGCAGGACCGAGGGCCCGGCCTTGTGCCGGGCCCTCGACGTTCTCCGGGAAGGATCGGGACGATTCGGTGTCCTAGGAGGTAGAGGCACCTTCCATGGCCGACGACGACCACATCGACGACGCGCTCGCATCCGAGCTCACGCTGCTCGTGGACGGGCGGCTGCCCGACGACCGCCGGGCGGCGCTCGAGGAACGCATCGCGCGCTCGGCCGCGCTGGCCGACCGCGTGCGCGAGCAGCGCGCCATCACCGAGCGCCTCGCCGCCACGGCCGAAGGGGTCGGCGCACCCGCGCGCCTACGCGCGCGCGTGGACGCCGACCGCAAGCCCGCCCGGCGCCGCGCCTTCGCCTGGACCGCCGCGCTCGTCGCCCCGGTCGCCGCCGCGGCGCTGATCCTGGCGCTGATCCTGCCCGGCGGCAGCCCGGGCGGCCCGAGCCTGGCGCAGGCCGCCAGCCTGGGCCAGCTGCCGCCCGACCAGCCGCCGCCGCCGGCGGCCAGCCCCACCCTGCTGCACCGCGAGCAGGACGGCGTGCCCTTCCCGCGCTGGGGCCACCAGTTCGGCTGGGTCGCCACCGGCGCCCGCGACAGCACGGTGCAAGGACGTGAGGCGACGACCGTCTACTACCGCAACCCCAGGACCGGCAAGCGGGCCGCCTACACGATCCTCGGCGGCAAGGCGCTCGACCCGCCCAAGGACGCCCCGCACAAGACGATCAAGGGCACGACCTTCTTCGTCGCCCCGATCGAGAACCGCCACGTGGTGACCTGGGACCGGCAGGGCCACACGTGCATCCTCCAGGGCACCGCGCCGACGCCGAAGCTGCTGGAGCTCGCGTCCTGGCGCGGATCGGGGTCGATCCCCTTCTAAGGCCATTCTCGCCGCCCCTCGCTAGGTCCTCGGGGTTTGCCGTGCCTAGCACGGCTTCACCCCTGCGTCCCGAGCGAGGAACGCCCAGCTATGGCCTTAGCCCACCGCCCTGGCCACGCGCTCGCGCGCGCGGTACAGGCGGCTGGTGACCGTCGCCTCCTTGGTCGAGAAGGCCCGCGCGGCCTCGCCGTAGGAGAGGCCGACGACGTCAACGGCCACGATCACGTCGCGGAAGTCGTCGGGCAGCTCGGCGATGGCGGCGAACAGCTCGGAGGCCTGCGCGGCCGCGTCGGGCTGGACCGTCGAGCGCGGCTCGGCGATCGGGGCGTCGTCGAGCAGCGGCGCCTGCTGCGGGCGCCGCGACGCGGTGCGCCGCGTGTTCAGGAACGTGTTGCGCAGCACCCGCAGGAGGTAGGCCAGGTCCCCGTCGCGGCGCAGCATGCGCGGGCGGCGCAGGACGCGGGCGTACGTCTCCTGCACGAGGTCCTCCGCGTCCTCGCGCGAACCGCACAGCGCCCACGCCGCCCGGTAGAGGCGGTCAAGGTGATCCCCCAGGCGCTCGGGGTCAAGCTCGGGACTCACCGCGCCCCGGAGCATATGTCCGGGTGCGCTATCGGCGCGGCCTCAGGGTCAGCGTGCCGCCGGTGTCGACGTTGCGCACGGTGACCACCGGGTGCGTGAGGCGGTGCCCGCGCAATGCCCTGCGCGACGCGTGCAGCGTGACCGTGCGCGACTGGCCCGCCGCCAGCGTGGCGCTGGCGCGACCGAACCGGACGCGGCGATGCCCAGCCCGCGCGCTCGCGGTCACGCTGATGCGGATCGGCTGGTCGGCCGTGTTCGCGACCGTCACCTTCAGGCCCGCGCCCGCGAGCTCGCCCTTCGGCGTCGCGAACCCGCGCTCGCCCGCGGCCAGGCCGTTGGCGGTCGGCAACACCGGCGCCCTGGGCGCGGTTGGCGCCTGCGGCGTGGGCGCGCTGTCGCTGCCGCTGCCGCCCACGGAGGGCGTCGAGGTCACCGGCTCCGTCTGCGTCGGAGCCGGCGTGGGCGCCGGGTTGGGCCCGGGCGGCGTCGGCGTCGGCAGCGGTAGGCAGTCGGCGCCGATCTGGTCCATCGCGTCGAAGGCGACCGTGTCGCCGGCGCCCCCGCAGTGGAAGGTGTCGGCGCCGTCGCCGCCGTCGAGGTCGTCGGTGCCGGCGTCGTCGAAGAGCTGGTCGTCGCCGCCGCCGCCGCTGAGGAGGTCGTCCTCGGTGCCGCCGCTGAACACGTCGGGCTCGCCGGCGCCGGTGAGCGTGTCGTTGCCCGCGCCGCCGTCGATGCCGAGCACGAGCGAGCCCAGGCCTTCGGACGCCGTGAAGACGTCGTTGCCGCCGAGCAGGGGCACGTTGAGCCGCTCGAGCGTCCCCAGGTCCATGGTGATCGCGGCGACGTCGCGGTGCAGGGTCGCCCGGCTGCCGTTGGGCGTGACGGTGATGTTCTCCGCGGCGTTGGAGGCGTTGAACTGCAGGGTGTCGTTGCCGTCGTCGCCGTCGATCGTGTCGCTCCCGTCGCCGGGGTCCCACTGGAAGCCGTCGTCGCCGGGGCCGCCGGAGACGACGTCGTTGCCGCGGTTGGCGTCGATGAAGTCGTCCCCCGCGCCGCCGGAGAAGGTCTCGTTCCCGTCGGAGCCGATGAGCGCGTCGTTGCCCTCGCCGCCGTCGACCGTGGCCGGGTGCGTCGTGGTGAACGGGCCGCCGGCCTGGCTGAACGTGACCTGGTCGTCGCCGCCGCCGGTGGCGACGGCGATGTTGTCGAACATGGGGAGCGGGACAATCTGGTCGACGACGCCGTCGGCGTCGAAGTCGAGGAAGAGGTTCGAGCCGCCGACCGGCCCGACGACGATGTTGTCCGAGGCGTTGTCACCGACGATGTCCAGCGTCCCGTTCGAGACGCTGGCTGTCGTTTCGGCCGACGCCGGCGCGGCCGGCGCGATCAGCGCGAGGCCCGTGGCGGCGCCGAGGAGGGGAGCACGCATGGCGGGCACTACGGGCGCCGCCGCGCGGGTGTTCGCCTGTGTGCGGCTCCACACAGAGCGAGGGCCCGGCGTGTCGGCCGAGCCCTCGCGCGTGCGTGCCCTCCCTAGTGGAGGTGGGTCTTCAGGGTCAGCGAACCGCCGGTGTCGAGGTTGTGCACGGTGATGACCGGGCGCCGCCCGTGGCGGCCATGCAGCGCCTTGCGCGCGGATCGCGAGGCGTGCAGCGTCAGCGTCTTGGCCTGGCCGGGGGCCAGCGTGGCCGCGGCGCGGCCGAGCGCGACTCTCTTGTGGCCGACCTTCTCGGTCGCCGACACGCTGACGTGGATCGGCTGGTTGGCGGTGTTGACGAGGCCGACCTTCAGGGTCGCGCCCGAGACCTTGATCTTCGGTCGGCTGAACCCGCGCGTCCCCGCGGCGAGGCCGGTCTGGACCTGGACCTGCTGGCCCGTGCCCTGTTGGCCCGTCGGGGTCGCGTTCCCCGTACCCGCGTTGCCGCTGCCGGTCGTCGTCGTTCCGGAGCCGGAGCCCGAGTTCGTCGTGGCGGTCGTGGGCGGGGTGTTGGCCTGGCCGCCGCCATTGCTGGCCGCCGGAACCGGGAAGGGCAGGCAGTCGCCGGAGAACAGGTCGTTGACGTCGATGGTCAGCGCGTCGCCGGGGCCACCGCAGTGGATGGTGTCGGCGCCGTCGCCGCCGTCCATCGTGTCGGTGCCGGCGTCGCCGAACAGCTGGTCATCGCCGCCGTTGCCGTTGATGGTGTCGTCGCCGGCGTCGCCGTGCAGGACGTCGCCGAGCTCGTCGCCGTTGATCGTGTCGGCGCCATCGCCACCGGAGATCGTGTCGGCGCCGTCGCCGCCGGACAGCTGGTCGCTGCCGCCGCCGCCGTTGATGGTGTCGTCCTCGGTGCCGCCGGTGAACACGTCGGGCTCATCGGAGCCGTTGAACGTGTCGTTGCCGGCGCCCCCGTCGGCGTCGATGACGAACGAGCCCAGGCCGGGCGAGGCGGTCACGGTGTCGGTGCCGCCGAGCTCGAGCACGTTGACCCGCTCCATCGTCCCGAGGTCCATGGTGATGTTGGCCACGTCGCGCTGGAAGAGGACCCGGCTGCCGTTGGGCGCGACCGTGAACTTCTCGTTGACGTTGGCGCCGTCGAAGCTCAGCGCGTCGTTGCCGTCGCCGCCCTCGTCGGTGTCGCTGCCGTCACCGGGATCCCAGGTGAAGTTGTCGTCGCCGGGACCGCCGCTGGTGGTGTCGTTGCCGCGGTTGGGGTCGATCAGGTCCTTGCCCGCGTCGCCGTTGAGCGTCTCGGCCCCGGTGCCGCCCACGAGCGTGTCGTCGCCGTCGCCGCCGTTGACCGTGGTCGGGATGGTGTCGGTGAACACCCCGTTGCCTTCGTCGATGGCGACCCGGTCGTCACCCCCGCCGGCGTTGACCTGGATCTTGGAGAAGTTCGCGATCGGGAAGGTCGTGTTGAGCTTGATCCCGTCTGTGGCGAGATCGCTGACGACCACGCGGAGGTCCGTCCCGCTCGGCGTGTCGCGCTGGAGCTGGACGCCGTCGCGCCCGTCGTCGCCGGTGACGGTGAGGGTGTCGCCCTGGATGCTTGCAGTGGAGGCCGCCGACGCCGGGGCAGCCAGCGCGACCAGCGCCAGCCCCGCAGCAGCGACGAGGTAGAGGTATCGCATACCGAGGATGACCCCGGGGCGGGAGCCATCCTTCCCGGCGAACCGGCCCACACCTCTGTGACATCCGGCACGTTTCGCCGCCGCGATGCGCTGGTCGAGTAGGCCTTAGGCCATAGCTCACCGTGGCGAGAATGGCCTAAGCGGGCGCGGGCTCGCGCTGGCGGGGTACGTCCTCGACGGCACGCGGCCCGGGGCCGACGTACTTCGCGGTGGGGCGGATGAGGCGGCCCTCGCGCTTCTGCTCGAGGATGTGCGCGGACCAGCCGGCCACGCGGGCGCACGCGAAGAGCGACGTGAACAGGTCGGGCGGCACGGCGGCGAAGTCCAGGACCACCGCCGACCAGAACTCGACGTTGGTCGCGAGCACGCGATCGGGCTGTCGCACGGCGAGCTCGGCCAGCGCCGCCGCCTCGACTGCCTCGGCGACCTCGACCCGCGGCGCGCCGATCTGCTTGGCGGTGCGGCGCAGGACCCGGGCGCGCGGGTCCTCTGCGCGGTAGACGCGGTGGCCGAACCCCATGAGGCGCTGCCCGCTGTCGAGCAGCCGCTTGACGTAGCGGTCGGCGTCGCCCTCGGCGGCGACGTCGTCGAGCATCTTCAGCACGCGCGAGGGGGCGCCGCCGTGCAGCGGCCCCGACAGCGCGCCCACCGCGCCGGACAGCGCCGCGGCGACGTCGGCCCCGGTCGAGGCGATCACGCGGGCGGTGAAGGTGGAGGCGTTCATGCCGTGCTCGGCGGCGGAGATCCAGTAGGCGTCGATGGCCTTGACGTGGCGCGGGTCGGCCTCGCCGCGCCAGCGGATGAGGAAGCGCTCGGGGATCGAGCCGGCCTTGTCGACCTCGGTCTGCGGGACGGGCGGGCGGCCGGCACCCCGCGCGGACTGGGCCACGAACGAGAGGGCCATGACCGAGGCGCGGGCGAGGTTCTCGCGGGCCTCGGACTCGTCGATGTCGATGAGCTGGCGGAAGCCCCACTCCGGCGCGAGACGCGCCATGGCCGACTGGGTGTCGACGCGCGGGTCGCCGCTGCGGATCAGCAGGGGCCAGGGATCGGCCGGCGGCAGGCCGGGGAGATAGGAGCCGTCGACCAGGAGGCCCCATACCTGCTCGTAGGGGACGCGGCCGACGAGGTCCTCGATGTCGACGCCGCGGTAGCGGAGCGCCCCTCCCGCCTTGTCGGGCTCCGCGATCTCGGTGGCGAAGGCGACGACGCCCTCGAGGCCGGACTGGACTTCGCTCATCGCCGTGAACGGTAGCGGGCAGAGCGCCCGACTAGGCTCCGCCCATGGACGCCGATCTCCTCTTCCGCCCGATCACCGAACTCGGCCGGCTCGTCTCCGATGGCGAGCTGAGCGCCCGCGAACTCGTCGAGACCTCCCTGCGCCGGATCGAGGACCTCGACGGCGACGTCAACGCCTTCACCCACGTGCACGCAGAGGAGGCGCTGGCCGCCGCCGATGCGGTCAAGCCCAACGACCCGCGGCCCTTCGCCGGCGTGCCGGTGGCGATCAAGACCGAGGTGGCGGTGCAGGGCTCGCCGCTGACCTTCGGGTCGAGGCTGTTCGGCGATTACACGCCCGACCACGACGCCTTCCAGGTCCGGCGCCTGAAGGACGCCGGGATGATCGTCGTCGGCCGGACCAACATGCCCGAGGCCGGGATCATGCCCATCACCGAGCCGGCCCGGTTCGGGGCCACCCACAACCCGTGGGACGTCGGCCGTACGCCGGGCGGCTCGTCGGGCGGATCGGCCGCTGCGGTGGCGGCGGGCATGGTGCCGGTGGCCAACGCCCTGGACGGCGGCGGCTCGATCCGGATCCCGGCGGCGTGCTGCGGGCTCGTCGGGCTCAAGCCGGCGCGCAACCGGATCTCGATGGGGCCGGATATCGCCGACAGCCTGTTCGGCGTGACCGGCGCGGTCACCCGCACGGTGGACGAGACGGCGAGGCTGCTCGACATCCTCGCCGGCTACGAGCCCGGCGACGCCAACTGGACCGCCGCACCGGGCGAGCCCTTCGCGGTGGCGGCGCAGCGCGAGCCCGGCCGGCTCCGCATCGGGCTGGTCACCGACCCGCCGGTCGACGCGCCGCTGCATCCCGAGCACGACCGCGCCGTACGCGACGCCGCCGACGTGCTGGCCTCGCTCGGCCACGAGATCCAGGCCGTGCCCGCGCTCGGCGGCGGGGGCGACACCGAGGGCGTCTTCCTCACCGTCTTCGGTTCCTTCCTGGCGACCATCATCCGCTTCGGCGGGTTCATCGCCGGCCGCGAACCGACGGCCGACGACGTCGAGCCGCTGACCTGGGCCATCTACGAGAGCGCCAGGGCCATCAGCGGCGTCGACTTCCTGGTGGCCACGTCGGGCATGGGCGCCTTCGCGCGCCACTTCATCGCCAGCACGTTCTCCGAGGTCGACGTCCTCCTGTCGCCCACGCTGGTCCAGCCGCCGGTGCCGATCGGCACCTTCGACACCAGCGTGGGCGACGTGTCCGAGTGGGCACGCACCGGCACGTTCGCGTCGTTCACGCCGATCGCGAACATCACCGGTCAGCCGGCGATCTCGCTGCCGCTGTACGAGACCGAGGACGGGTTGCCGATCGGCATCCAGCTCATCGGCCCGCCGGTGGGTGAGGCGGTGCTGCTCGCGCTCGCCACCCAGCTCGAGGCGGCGCGGCCGTGGGCGGGGCGGCGCGCGTCGCTGGGCGCGGCCGCCTAGCCGCGTGCTGCACGACCTCGCGCCGATCCACGAGCGGCCCGGGGGACTGCTCGAGGCGCCGCGGCTGACCGCCGACGGCGTCGTGTTCAGCGACGTCACCGGCGGCGGCGTCTACTGCGACGGCGCCACGGTCGTGCCCAAGCGCCGCGGCGTGGGCGGAATCGTGCCCCACCGCGACGGCGGCCTGGTGATCACCGGGCGCACGCTGTTGCACGGCGAGCGCGAGCTGCTCGCGGGCGAGGGCCTGGCCGGCTTCAACGACCTGACGACGACGCCGGACGGCGACGTGCTCGTGGGTGCGCTGCGCTTCCACCCCTTCGCCGGCGAGGCACCGGTGCCCAGCCCGCTGCTGCGCGTGACCGGCCCGGGCGAGGCGGAGGTGGTCAGCGAGGAGGCGTTGTGGCCGAACGGCGTCGGGCTCGCGCCCGGCGGCGACCGCGTCTACCTGTGCGACTACGCGCACGCTCAGGTACTCACGTTCTCCCTGGACGGCAGCGGTGCGGCGGTGTTCTGCGCCTCCCCGCGCGGCGGGGCCGACGGCCTGGCGGTCGACGCTGAGGGCGGGGTCTGGATCGCGCTCGGCGACGGAAGGGCCGTGGCCCGGTTCACGCCCGCCGGCGAGCTCGACGCCGTGGTCGATGTGCCCGCCGACTTCGTGACCAGCCTCTCGTTCTCCGGCACCGAGGTGCTGGTGACCACCCTGGGCACGGTGTTTCGGGGGCGCAGCGAGGTCCCCGGGCTCCCGCTCGCACCGGCCGCGGTCTAGCGCGCGCCGAGCACCTCGGCCATCGCCCGCGGCTTGACCCCGAGCGCCTCGGCGTCGGCCGTGCCGCGCGGGCTGGTCATGGAGACGTCCATGAGCTCGGCCTCCTCGGCGGTGGCGAACGCGGTCGGCCCGGCCACGAGCTCGACCGCGTCCAGCGTGCGGCGCACGAGCGGCTGGGGCACGGGCACGAGCGGGCGCCAGCGGCCGAACGAGCGCAGCGCCAGGGCCACGATCGCCTCGTGGGAGAGCGTGTCCGGGCCCGCGAGCTCGATGCGCTCGGCGGCGTCGCCGTCGCGGTCGAGCGAGGCGAGGACCGCCGCCGCCGCATCCTGGGCCCAGATGGGCTGAAACAGGGCGCGCCCGGCGCCGGGCACGACCATGACCGGCAGCAGCGAGAGCCGGTCGAGCAGGGTCAGCCAGGGGTCGCCGGGCGCGTAGATGATCGACGGCGCGACGATCGTGTAGGGCAGCGTGGACTCGGTCAGGGCGCGCTCGGCCAGGGCCTTGGCGCGGAAGAAGCGCAACGCGTGCCGGCTCGAGGCCCCCAACGCGGAGAAGAGCACGAACCGGCGCACGCCCGCCCGCTCGGCCGCCTTGACCAGCCGCCAGGTGGCCAGGCCGTTGAGCTCCTCGATCGAGGCTGCGGGCTGGTCGCGGGCCGACGCGGCCAGATGGATCACCGTGTCCACACCGCGCAGCGCGTGGCGGAAGGACTGCGGCTCGGCCAGGTCCCCGAGGGCGATCTGCACCCGCACGCGCTGGTCGCCCAGCCGCCGCGGGGAGCGCACGAGGCAGCGCACCGCCTCGCCGTGCGCGGTGAGCCGCGCGAGCAGGGCACTGCCTACGGTGCCGGTTGCGCCGGTGAGGAGGAGCATGCCTCTAGAATCCCGCCTTCCCGAAAGCGAATCAAAGCGAATCCATGGCCTACGTCATCGCCGAGCCCTGCATCGGGCAGAAGGACAACTCGTGCGTCGAGGTCTGCCCGGTCGACTGCATCCACCCGACCCCGGACGAGCCCGAGTACGACAGCGTCGAGCAGCTCTTCATCGATCCGGAGGAGTGCATCGACTGCGACGCCTGCGTCGAGGCGTGCCCGTTCGACGCCTGCTTCGCCGAGGACCAGCTCCCCGACGAGTGGCAGAAGTACACCCAGCTCAACGCCCAGTACTTCTCGTAGGCCATTCTCGCCGCCCTCCCGGAGTCCTCGGGGATTCGCCGTGCCTAGCACGGCTTCACCCCTGCGTCCTCGCCGATCGATGGCCTACGCCATTGGCAAGGACGCGCCCACGGGCTTGGGCGCGGCGGCCGGCGCTGGCGCCTGCATCACCGGGAGCTCGACCGGCGACATGGCGATGAGCCCGCTCGCGGTCTGGCGGATCGCCACCGCGGCCGGGTCGTCGGGGTCGGTCGTGACCAGCGGCGCGCCCGCGTCGGCCTGCTCGCGCAGCGGCATCGTCAGCGGCACCTTGCCCACCAGCGGCACGTCGAGCTCGTCGGCCAGGAGCTGACCGCCGCCCTCGCCGAAGAGCTGGAAGCGCTCGCCGCCCGGGGTCGTGAAGCCGGACATGTTCTCGACCACGCCGGCGATCTCCAGCCGCACCTTGTTGGCCATCTCGGCCGAGCGGCGGGCGACCTTCTGGGCGGCCGGCTGCGGCGTGGTGACGATGAGGAACTTGGCCTGCGGGAGCAGCTGGGCCAGGGTCATGGAGACGTCGCCCGTGCCGGGCGGCAGGTCGACGAGCAGGTAGTCGAGCTCGCCCCAGTCCACGTCCTCGAGGAACTGCTGCAGCGCCTTGTGGAGCATCGGCCCACGCCATACGACGGCCGCGTCCTCGTCGAGGAAGAAGCCGATCGACATGACCTTCACGCCTTCGGCGGAGACGTGGGGGAGGATCTTGCGCTCGCCCGAGACCTTGGGCTTGGCGGCGCCGATGCCGAGCATGCGCGGCTGCGAGTAGCCCCACACATCGGCGTCGAGCACGCCCACGGTCTTGCCCTCGGCCCTCAGCGCGGCGGCGAGGTTGGCGGTCAGGGTGGACTTGCCCACGCCGCCCTTGCCCGAGCCGACGCAGATGACGTTCGAGACCTGCGCGAGCGCGCCCTCGGGCAGGCTGCCGCGGCCGAGCTTCTGCTGCAGCGCCCCCTTCTGCTGGTCGCTGAGCACGTCGAAGTCGACGTTGACGCCGGACACGCCCTCGAGGACGCCGACCGACTGCGCCACGGCGGTCTGGAAATGGCCGCGGATCGGGCAGCCCGGGGTGGTCAGCGACACGGTGATGTCGACGACCCCGGTGGCGTCATGGACCGCGATCGAGCGGACCATGTCGAGCTCGACGATGGAGCGCCGGAGCTCAGGGTCGATGACCGACTTCAGGGCCTCGGTGATCTGCTCTCGCGTAGGCATGAACATAGGGATAGCAGGAGCTCTGACCCGCCGTGCTTAAAGACCGTCGGGGCGGCCGAAACCGCCCCGACGATCGAGGGAGGAGAGGTACTGCTTCTGCCGGCGAAATATGAGGCCGGCAGAGCCGCCCGGCCGCGACGCCTCTCGTCGCCGCGCCGGGAGAAGTGGTGCTAGGCGACGACTCGCTCGACGGCCTTCTGGGCCTCGGTCACGCCGGTCTGGACGGCGTTCTCGACCTGGGCCGAAACGAGGTCGACCTGCGACTGCAGCGGCTTGACCTGCTTCTGCACGTCGCGGCTGACGGCCTTGACCTCGCGCTGGACCTGGCGGCGGCGGGTGCGCAGCTCGCGCTCAACGCGCGTGCGGCTCTTCTTGAGCTGCCGCTCGAAGCGGTTGCGCCCGGTGGTGCCGCGACGCTCGAACTTCTTGAGCTGACGGGTCACCGAGTCGGTGTCGCCATAGGTCTTGCGCAGGTAGTCATAGCCCTGCGCGACGCGGTCGCTCGCGGTCAGGGCGGCGCCGACGTAGGTCAGCGCGGCGCGCTCGAACAGGTCCTGGACCTGGTTGGCGTCCTGAGTCGCCTCGCGCTCGGCGGTGGCCGTCGCGCGGGTGGCCGTGCGCTGCGCGCTACGGGTGGTGCGGCGCGCCTGCGTACGGGCGGTCTTGCGCGTCTGGTTCTGCGCTCGGGTGCCGGCGGCCTTCTTGGCAGCGGTGCTGCGCTTGGTCGCGGCGGCCTTGCGCTCGTTGGTCTCGGGTGTGGCCATAACGGGACTTCCCCCTCGGGATCATTCTCTTATTAATTCTAACGTTGTTCGCAGGATACCAGCGAACACATGTTTGTAAACCGGTCCTGGAAGCTTGTTACACCCAGGCGCGGATCTCGCGAAGATTCGGGGAAAACCGGCCCGAAGTTTGTAACAAGACGAACGAGCGTTCGTAGAGGGCCGTCAGGCCGAGACCGGCTCGCGCGTGCGGCGCAGCCAGGCCTGCGGGTCCTCGAGCTCGGCCAGCGTGGGCAGCGACTCAGACCCGCGCCAGACCCGGTTGAGCGCCGGGATCCCCTCGGCCTCGACCACCGCGTCGCAGAAGCTCTTGCCCAGCCGGTACTGGCGGAGCTTTAGTTCCATGCCCAGCAGCTTGCCGAACAGCCGGGCCAGCGGCGAGGCCTGCTCGCGGCGGCGCTCGAGCGCCTCGCGCAGCTTGTCCAGCGAAGGCAGCGCGTCGCGCCCGGCCTCGTCCATCACATGCTCGGCGTGGCCCTCGATGACCGCCATCGCCGCCTGGATGCGGTCGATGATGGCCCGCTGCTCCGGGTTGGTCACGACCGAGAGCAGGTCGCCGTCGCGCAGCGTGTCGATGGCGCGGCGCAGGTCGGACGAGTCGGGCAGCTTCATGGCCCCGCGGAAGTCGACGGACACGTCGAGGCCGGCGATGAGCTCGCGCACCTGGGCCGCCAGGTAGCCCCGGAGCCAGGGCACGGCGGCGAACTGCAGGCCGTGCGTGACCTCGTGCAGGGCCACCCAGTGCAGGAACTCGCGGCGGTCGACCTCGAGCTTGCCCACGGCAGCGTCGATGTTCGGCGCCACGAAGAGCAGGCGCGGCTTTGTCGTCGGATCGAGCAGGGCGAGCTCGTACTGGCCCAGCACCCGGTGCGAGAGGAAGCCGAACAGCACGCCGACCTCGCCCGCGAGCACGTAGCTGGCCGCGGTCTGGGCCGGGCCCGCCAGCGGGCCCATGCCCGCCGTCCCTTCGCGCAGCTTCTCCGACAGCGGCTCGATGAGGTCGCGGGCGCCGGACAGGTTGGCCTCGATCCAGGCCTTGCGGCCGACCGCCTCGGGGGCGGGCAGCGGCGTTTCGGGCTCCAGCTGCGTGTACGCGCGCACGCGCGCGAGGCTGTCCTCGGTCAGCGCGTCGAGGTCGCTGCCGAGCGGGCGGTGGGGCGGCTCGCCGGCGATCGTGCCGGCGAGGCGGGTGGCGAAGGTCCAGTCGACCATCACCCCATGATGGCAGCGTCCGTCGCCGGGCCCGGGATCAGCGCACGACGGCGGCCAGAGCGGCCAGCGTCTCCTCGCTGCGCGCGGCCATCACCTTCGCCCGCGGGAGCACGTCGAGCTCCATGTCCAGCGGGGCGAAGACGGCGCCGCCCTCGCGCGCGATCAGCTGGGCCGCAGCGGCGTCAACCGCCCGCGCCCGCTTGAGCGAGGTCATGGCGTCCAGGCGCGCCGCCGCCACCTGGCACAGCGTGATCGCGATCGAGCCGATGGCGCGCAGGCGGTAGACGACGGAGACGAGGTCGTCGACCACCTCGGCCACCCAGCGCGGGTCGGCCGACTCGATGCCCAGCACCTCGAGCCGCCCGTCGCGGCCGCGGCGCTCGGGCAGGGTCGGGTCGAGCGGGATGCCGTTCAGCGTCGCCCCGGCTCCGCGCACCGCCGCCCACTCCTCGTCGGTGCCGAAGTCGTAGACGTAGCCCACATCGACATCGGCCATCGTCGTCCCCGAGGCGACCGCGAACGAGAAGGAGTACGCGGGCAGCGTGCGCTTGGCGTTCAGCGACCCGTCGATCGGGTCGATGACCACACGCACGGCCGGGTCGCCGTAGTCGACCTCGCCGCGCTCCTCGGAGACCGCGACGAAGCGCGCCCCGTCCGCGTGCAGCGCGTCGAGCTCGGCGAAGATCACATCCTCGGCGCCGGTGTCGATGACCAGGGAGCGATCCCCGCCGGCCCCGCGCGGGCCGACCTCGACCGCGCGCTCGGCCGTCGTGGACGTGGCCGCGAGCATGTCGCGCAGGCCCGCGGTCGCGCGCCGGCAGACCGCGAGCCAGTCGTCCGCTGACGGCGCCATCGGGCCGTACTCTAGGGACGTGGCTGAATGTGGTCTCGGCGGTGGGTCCCTGCGCCGTCCAGGCGTTCGCTGGCTCCGGCTGGGGAGGACGCAGGGAGGGCGCAATGGCGGCGCCATTGGCCCGACCGAGGACGATGCCCGACGGTGATCAGCGGACGCTTGGTGGTGCAGGGGCTCACGGCCGGGACCACTTTTCCGATGCGCTGACTCCGGACCAGCGCCGGGCGGTCACGCACGGGACGGGGCCGCTGCTGGTCGTGGGCGGCGCCGGCACCGGCAAGACGCGCACGCTCGTCGCACGCTTCACCTGGCTGGTCGAGCAGGGCACGCGGCCTGAGGGCATCCTCGCCCTGACCTTCTCCAGCACCGCCGCGGACGCGCTGCGCACCCGCATCGAGGACGCCATCGACCGGTCCTACGAGGAGCTCGCGGTGACCACCGTGCACGGCCTGTGCGCCCGGCTCCTGCGCGACGAGGCCGCCGCGGCCGGGCTCGACCCGTTCGCCCAGCCGGTCACGGCGGCCGACCGCCTGGCCATGCTGCTGGACCGCATCGACGAGCTCACGCTGCGCCGCCACGACCTGCGCGGCAATCCGGCCGCGCTGCTCGCCGGCGTCATCGAGCGCATCGACCGCCTCAAGGTCGAGCTCGTCACCGCCGACGAGTACGCCGCCTGGGCGGCAGAGGAGTCGCGCTCGGCCCAGGAGCGGGAGTTCGCCGGCCTCTACCAGGCTCACGACCGCATGCTGGCCGAGCGCGGGGCCCTCGACTTCGGCGACCTCCTCATCGTGGCCTATCGGCTGCTGCGCGACGACGCCGCCGTGCGCGAGCGCTTGGCCGAGCGCTACCCGCACCTGCTCGTCGACGACTACCAAGACCTCGACCTGGCGCCCGTGCGGATCGTCGGGCTACTGGCGCAGGGCAGCGCCGTCTACACCGCCGACCCCGACCAGGCGATCCTGCGCTTCCGCGGCGCGGCGACAACGAACCTCGAGGCGCTCGACGCGCCGGTCGTGCGCCTGGACCGCTCGTTCCGCAGCCGCCGGCGCATCCTCGACGCGGCCCAGGCCGTGGTCGGGACCGAGCTGACCGGCGACGCCGGCGGCGAGGTGGCGTTCTGGCGCGCGACCAACGAGCGCGCCCAGGCCCAGGCCGTGGCCGCCGACATCGACCGCCGCATCGCCCGCGAGGGCCTGCGCCCCGACCAGGTGGCGGTGCTCGTGCGCTCGGTGCGCAACGAGGGCCAGGAGGTGGCGGTGGCGCTCGAGGAGCGGGCGGTCCCGTTCCGGCTCGTCGGCGCGGCAGCGTTCTTCCAGCGCGCCGAGATCCGCGACGTCCTCGCCTGGCTGCGGCTGCTCGCTGATCCGAGCGACGCGGGCGCGGTCGTGCGCGCGCTGGCGCGGCCGCCGGTCGAGCTGCGCTCGGTCGACCTGGCCCGCTGCATCCAGATCTCGCGCCGGCGCAAGCTGGACATGGTCTCCGCGCTGGTGGCGGCGACCGAGTCGCCCCAGCTGCCGCCCGAGGCGCGCGAGCGCATCCTCCACTTCCTGCGCCTGCACAAGGCGGGCGCCGGCCAGCTCGACACCGTGCGCCCCGACCTGTTCGTGCAGCGCCTGATCGAGCGCCTGGGCCTGCGTCGCCAGCAGCTCTTCGCCGCCCAGGCCGACGTGGTCGAGCGGCTGGTCAACCTGGCCAAGCTCTCCGAGCTCGCCACGCAGTACGTGCGCCGCTCGCCCCAGGCGACCTCGCGCGAGTTCGCCCGCTACATCGCCGCCGTGGCCGAGGCCGGGCTGCAGGAGGAGGAGGCCAGCGTCCCCCGCACCGCGCCGGCAGTGCAGGTCATGACCATGCACGCGTCCAAGGGGCTCGAATTCGACGCCGTCTACGTGCTCGGGCTGCAGTCGGCGCGCATGCCCGGCGCCCGCCGCCGCACGTTCGAGCCCATTCCCGACGCGCTGCTGCACGAGGAGCTCCCGCCCGATTCGCGCGCCGCCCACCTGGACGAGATGCGCCGGCTGCTGCACGTGGCCATGACGCGGGGGCGGCGCACGCTCGTGCTCGCCTACCCCGAGCACTCCGAGGCGGGCGCGGTCCAGCAGCCCTCCCCGTTCGCGGAGGAGGTGCGCACCGCGCTGGGCGGCGTGTGGGAGCAGCGCGAGGAGGAGCTCTTCGGCCCGGCCGAGACCCTGCACGCCACCGCGCGGGCGCTGCGCGGCGAGGTGCTCGACGCGGTCTCGGCCGTGGGCGGCCGGCTGGGCGAGCTGCGGCTCGACACCGACCTCGACGTCTCCCACGCCGTCGTCCGCTACCTCGAGCTGCTCAAGCTCGGCGCGCTCATCCAGCGGCCGCCGGGCCAGACCGTGGAGGAGACGCTGCCGGCCATCAACGCCCGCTTGGGCCAGGGCCTGTCGCCCGACCAGCGCGAGGTGTTCGAGAGCTCAACCCTGGACGACTTCCTGCTCGGCGCCGATGCCGACGAGCGCCGCCGGGCCGCGGCGCTGACGGCCCGCTCGGAGCCGTCGCTGGAGGCGTTCCTCCCCCGCCGCGGAGCCGGGCTCGTGCTTTCGGCCTCGGACGTCGAGACCTACCTGACCTGCCCGCTGAAGTACAAGTTCGCGCGCGTCTTCCGCATCCCGCAGGAGCCGACGGTCAACCAGCGCTTCGGGATCCTCGTCCACCAGGTGCTCGAGCGCTATCACGGCGACAACGACCCCACCCGCCCAACGAAAACCCTGGCCGAGCTGCTCGGCCTGCTCGACGCGGGCTGGCGCCGCGGCGGCTTCGGCGACTCCGACGAGGAGCGGCAGCTGCGCTCCAAGGCGATCGAGGCGCTGACGCGTTACCACGAGCGCTTCAAGGCCGACCCCGCCGACCCGGTGTGGCTGGAGCGCTCCTTCGCGTTCCGCCTCGGTGACCACCTCGTGCGCGGGCGCGTGGACCGCGTCGATCGGCTGCCCGACGGCGGCTACGAGCTCATCGACTACAAGACGGGTCGGCCCAAGACCGCGGCCCAGCTCAAGGCCGACGTGCAGCTCTCGCTCTACGCCGTGGGCGCGCGCGAAGCGTGGCAGCTCGAGGCCGCCCAGCAGGCCTACTACTACGTGCTCGACGACGCCAAGGTGCCGGTGGCGCGCGACGCCGAGGCGCGCGAGTGGGTGACCGACACCGTCCTCGAGGTGGCCGACGGGATCATGTCCCAGGGGTTCGAGCCCACCCCGAGCTTCGCCGCCTGCTCGATCTGCGACTACCGCATCGTCTGTCCGGCGGCCGAGCGGTAGTTCTCGCGCAGCGTCACGCGCTGCTGGCCCGTCACGGGCCCATCATTCCGAACCGGGGGAGCTACTCGCCGCGCTGGCGCAGGAAGCGCTGGAACTCGCGGGCGAGGACGTCGCCGGAGGGGACGTCCTGCTGGGTGGGTCCGGGCTCCTCGGCCGAGGCCTGCTCGAGGCGCTCGACGAAGGCCTGTACGTCGGGGTCGGACTGCACCGCGACGTCGACCTGGCGGTCGTACTCGGAGGCCGCGGTCTCCAGGTCGCTGGCGTCGACGGTGACGCCGACGAGGCCTTCGAGCTTGCGTACGAGCGCGAGCGCGGCCTTGGGGTTGGGTGCCGCGGCGACGTAGTGGGGCACGGTCGCCCACAGGCTCGCGGCGGGGATGCCGGCGTCCGCGCAGGCGGTGTGCAGGACGCCGGTGATCCCTGTCGGGCCCTGGTAGCCGGTGGCCTGCAGGCCAAGGCGGTCGACGAGCGTGTCGTCGGAGGCCAAGCCGGTGACCGAGGTCGGCCGCGTGTGCGGCACGTCGGCCAGGAGCGCGCCCAGGGTCACGACCATCTGCACGCCCAGCGCCTCGGCGAGGTCGACGATCGTGCGGCAGAAGCCCTTCCAGTGGTAGCTGGGCTCGTCGCCGGAGAGCAGCACGAGGTCACGCGGCGCGCGCGGCACCCGCGCCTCGTAGATCTCGACCTCGGGCCAGGTGATCTCGCGCGAGCGGCCCTCGGCGATCCGCACCTGCGGGCGCGTGGACTGAAAGTCGAAGAAGTCCTCGGGGTCGATGACGGCGAAGCGCTGCGCGCCCAGCGAGGAGCCGACGAAGGTCAGCGCCGCCGAGGCCGCGTCGCCCGCGTCGTTCCAGCCCTTGAACGCGCATACGAGAGCGGGAGCCCGTAGCCCGTCCGGCCGACGTTCCCATTGCAGGGGCTGCACTCGTTCACCGTAGCGGAGTCGTGCCTCCGGACCGCGATTTCAGAGCGACTGGCCGATGCCCAGCAGGTTGCCCTCGGAGTCGCGGAACCAGACCGCGCGCTCGCCGCGGCCGCCCTTGCTCGGATAGTTGCCCTCGACCACGACCGTGCCGAACTCGTCGGCGAATTCGAGCCCCCGCGCTTCGAGCTCGGCCATGGTCGCGTCGAGGTCGGCGACCGACCACCCCATCTGCGTGAACGTGCCGGGTGACGCCCCGGTCGACGAGTACAGCGCGAACTCCTTGCCGCCGCAGCGGTAGAGCAGGCCGCCCGGCCGTTCCTCCACCGGCTCGAGGCCGAGCTTGTCGGCGTAGAAGCGGCGGGCGCGCTCGAGGTCCTGCGTCGGCAAGCGCGTGGCCACGGTGCCATCGGCCAGCGACATACCGCTCAGCCGCCCTTGGCCTGCGCGACGAAGCCGCGCACGTCGGCGGCCGGCTCGCTGTAGGCGTCGCCGAGCGCGGACTCGACGCGACCCATGTAGTCGCTCGCCCACTGCGGGAACGGGTAGTCGATGGCGCGCAGGAACTCGAGCGTCGCTGCCAAGCGGATGTCGGCGATGCTCACCTTGTCGCCGCCGATGAACGGCCGGCCGGCGAGGAAGAACGTGTTGTAGACCTCGAGCGGCTCGGCCAGCGCCTCCGTGGCCTCCTGCTGCGCCTTGGCCTTCATGGCGTCGTCGGCATCCTGCGCGGTGCCGACCTCGCCCGCGTACTGGGGGAAGCCGAGCGTCGGGTACGTCGCGCGCGCGACCAGCGGGTAGAGCGTGCCGATCAAGTAGAACATCGCGTTGTCGACCATGGCCCGCTCCGCGGGGTCGGTCGGGTAGAGGTCGACCAGGCCGTGCTTGTTCGACAGGTAGGCCATGATCGCGCAGCTCTCGCCCAGGGTTCCGCGCGGCAGGCCCTCGGCCTCGAGCGTCGGCGTCAGGTGGGCGGGGTACTTGGCGATGTACTCCGGCTCCAGCGTCTGGCCGTACACGTCGACCTCCTCGAAGTCGAGGCCGGCGGCGCGGACGAAGATCCGCGCGGTCAGGTTGTTCACGCTCGGGGCGAGGATGTTCAGCGTGTGTTCGGCCATGGCTCCTCCTAGTGGGTGTACGGGTCCTTGGGGGCGCGGTCGGTGGAGAGCGACTCGCGCGATCGTGTCACCAGCGCCTCGATCGCGTCGGCCAGGTGCTCCTGGTCGATGTGGTGGTCGCCGCGCTCGGTGCGGAGCTTGTGCGCCTCGAGCAGCACCTCACCGTGGCTGAACCCGGCGGGCGGCACGAAGCGGTAGGACGAGAGCTCGATCAACAGCCCGAGCGGGTCGGTGAAGTAGATCGAGTCCATGAAGCCGCGGTCCTTCACGCCGCTGTGGTGGATGCCGCGCTCGTCGAGGCGGACGACGGCCTGGTTGAACGTCGCCTGGGAGACCGAGAAGGCGATGTGGTGGACGGCGCCGGTGTCGGTCGAGGTGCGGGTGGAGTCGGGCTCGCGGGCCTCGTTGGTGAAGATCGTGATCAGGCGCCCGTCGCCGGGGTCGAAGTAGAGGTGGCTCTCGGACTCGCGGTCGAGGTTGGGCTGCTCGAACACGAAGGGCATGCCCAGGACGCCCTCCCAGAAGTCGATCGAGGTCTGGCGGTCGGCGCCCACGAGGGTGATGTGGTGGACGCCCTGGGTCTGGAGCTTCTTCACGTCGTCGGCCTCCCGTCGTCGTGCTCGACGAGCTTCGATTTGTATTCGCTCCGCTGCAGCGTGCCCCACGGCACCAGGTCGATGCGGGTCTGCACGACGAGCGCGGCGCGCAGGCGCTCGCGGATGCTGTCGGCGAGGCGCTCGTCGGCGCGGGCGTCGCGGGCCAGCTCGACGCTGACCGGCAGCGGGGGCTCCTGCTTGACGCCCTGCGCGCGCGGGCGCACGAGGACGTGGCCGCTGACGTCGGGCGCGAAGGCGCGCACGATTTCGCGCACCGCGCTGGGGAAGACGTTGACGCCGCGGACGATGAGCATGTCGTCGGTACGGCCGATGCAGCGGATGCGCGGGCCGGTGCGGCCGCACGGGCACGGGCTCGTCTTGACGCGCACGTGGTCGCGGGTGCGGAAGCGCAGGAGCGGTGCGGCGCGGTGCCTGAGGTGGGTGAGGACAAGCTCGCCGCTGGCGCCGTCTTCGAGTGGGATTGGCCGTTGCGTCTCGGGGTCGATGAGCTCGGCGTGGACGAAGCCGCGGGCGCCGAGGTGCATGCCGTCCTGGTGCTCGCACTCGCCCCACAGCGAGACGCCGATGTCGCCGATGCCCATGGCCTCGGTGACCTTGGCGCCCCAGCCCTCCTCGAGGGCGGCGCGGAAGGCGGGCTCGCCGCCGCCGGGCTCGCCGGCGACGAGGACGCGCTGGACGCTGGAGCTCGCGAGGTCTGCTCTTTCGGTCAGCGAGGCCGCATACGACGGCGTGAGCACCGCGGCTTCGGGCTCGAGCAGCTCGATGGCGCGCAGCAGGCGGTCGGTATTGCCGGTGCCGACCGGGATGTGCACGAGGCCGAGGCGGTCGAAGGAGGCGAGCGCGGCGCCGGCCACGAACGGGCCGGCGTTGTAGGTGGAGACGATCCGCTGGCCCTTCTCGATGCCCGAGGCCGCGTAGCTGCGGGCCGAGCCGGTGATCCAGTTGTCGAGGTCCGACGCGGTCAGCGGGATGTAGCTCGGGGTGCCGGTGGTGCCGCTGGTCGAGTAGATGCGGACGATCTCGGAGGGGTCGGCCGCGAGGTGGTCGCCGATCGGGCGCTCGGGCGTGGCGGTCGCACGCAGCTCGCGCTTCTCGGTCAGCGGCAGGGTGGCGATGTCGGCGAGGGTCGGTTTGGTGGGCGCGTCGGCGAGCTTGGCGCGGTAGAAGGGCGAGCGCTCGCGCAGGTAGGCGAGCTGGGCCCGGAAGGCGACGTCGTCCTGGCGCTGCTGCTCCTCCCACGGGAGCGTCTCCTCGGGCGCGGTCATCGCTCGTACTCGATCGCGTCCTCGCCGGCGCCGGCCATGAGGAAGCCGATGGGGTTGTCGCGCTCCTCGGCGAGGTGGGCGAGCAGGCCGGCGGTGCGCGCGAGGATCGGGACGGACTTGACCGCGGCCGACGCGAAGCCGAGGTCGAGCATCACCGCAGCGATCGGCATGGAGACGTTCATGGTCAGCGGCTTGCCCCAGATGTCGTGGACGGCATCGCGGAAGGCGCGGGCGAGCTCGACGTGCGGGCCGCTGACGTGGCGCGCGTCGGCCAGTTCGAGAATGCGCTCGGCGCGCGGGTCGGTCGGGCGGTGCACGGGATGGCCGAAGCCGGGGATGGCCTGGCCGGCGTCCTTGATCGCTTTCGCCCGGTCGTGCGCGACCTGCTCGAAGCTCTCGCCGTCGGCGACGCGCTGCTCGCCTTTTTCGAGGAGGCGCGCGCACCCCTCGGCGGTGCCGAGGATGACCGGCCCGCAGCCGAGGATCCCCGCCGCGACGGCGCCCTGCAGCGCATCCGGGTCGGCGTCGAGGGTCATCCGCGCGGCGACGTTGGTGGGCATCATCCCGTGCTCGGCGATGGCGACCAGGAGCAGGTCGAGGAAGTAGCGCTGGTCCTCGGTGGGGCGCTCGCCGGTGAGCAGGAGGTGGAAGTACTCGGTGAAGGTCACCGAGCCCATGAGGTCGTTGAGATCGCGGCCACGTACCTCGACCCGGTCGGGATAGGCCTGGCTGATGCGGCTGACGGGGGTTCCGGGCTTACCGATCGGCATGGGACGGCGGAGGGGCGCGAAGCTAGGCGCCGGGGGCCCGGCTGTCAATGCTGGCGTAGGCTCGGCGGCGGAGCGGCAGGGGTCTGGTGGCCCATCCGGTCTTCAAAACCGGCAGGCCCTGGCAGCCCCAGGGTTGGAAGGTTCGATTCCTTCGCCGCTCCGTGGCTCTACTGCAGGCTCTTCGCGCCATGGCCGGCACCCGCAGCCAGCGCGCCCCTGCTCGGGCCTTGTGGTACGCCGCCACCGTACCCAATGGTACGGAAATACCGTACTAGCTGGTACGATCTTTTCGTACCGTGAACCCATTTGTGTACACCGGGCCTGTATCTGCCGACCATGTCATTGACCGCGACGAGCAGGCTGAGCTGCTCGTTGAGCTCGCCGACGCGGGTCAGGCGGCGCGGTTATCGGCTCCCCGGCGCTATGGCAAGACGAGCCTGCTGTATCGCGTCCGCCGGGACGTCGAGAGGCTCGGCTTCAGTGTGGTTTACGTCGACTTCTCGCGGGCGGTGTCCATCGAGGACGTTGCCGTCACCATCGAGGAGGCTTACCGGCGGTCGCTGCAGGGCAAGGTGCGACAAGCAGCAGTGGCGTTGATCCGCTACGTCAAGCCGAAGGCAAGGGCAGGCGCTGCGGGCGTCGGCGTCGAGGTGGGCCCGGAGCTCGATTCGGAAAAGGTGCGGCTCCTGGGGTCGTTGTTGGATCTCCCCCTGCGGATCCATGAACGCACGGGCACGCGCACGCTTGTCATCTTTGATGAGTTCCAGGAACTCCTTTCTGCCGGCGACGATCTCGACCGCCTCTTCCGCAGCCGCATCCAGCACCACGGCAAGGCCGCGAGCTATGTGTTCGCTGGGTCGCACCCCGAAATGATGGACGGGCTGTTTGCCCGCAAGGCGAGACCGTTCTTTGACCAGGCTCGACCGGTATATCTGGAGCCGCTCTCCGACCCTGACCTCGGCGACTACATCGCCGGGCAGTTCGAGGCGACCGGCCGCCAAGTGGGCGAAGCAATCGAGCCGCTGCTGGACCTCGTCGAGGGCCATCCACAGCGTGGCATGCTGCTTGCGCACCATCTTTGGGAGCAGACGGATCCCGGCCAAACGTCCGATCTCGAAGCCTGGCACCGGGCACGAACCGCAGCGGAGAGCGAGGCCGCAGACGCGCTCCAAGCGACATGGGATGCGATGTCGATCGCCGCACGTCGCGTGGTCGCGGCCTTGGCGTCGACGATGGACGGGCTGCTCTCCAACCGGACCCTCCATCGATTCGAGCTCGCAAAGACGACTGCGGCTGAGGTCCGCGATCGGCTAGTTGGGACCGGCGATCTGCAGCGCGTCGGCGAGCAGGTGACGATCGTCGACCCGCTGCTCGCTGAATGGGCGCGACACCGAATCCCAGGCGAGAGCGACGAATAGCGCAGGATGCCCCGCCCAAGGCCAGCCCCTGGCCCTCACGTCGGGCGCAACGACTGAGCGGGGCTTCGCACGTGTCCCCAACCGTCTCCCGAACTCGGCGAATCTGACCCCACCCAACCGCATCCAGCCGAACAGAAACGCGCCCAAACGAGCACCAACGACCTGCAAATGAACCCCTTCAAAGCCGGCAGGCCCTGGCAGCCCCAGCGTTGGAAGGTTCGATTCCTTCGCCGCTCCGTGGGCGATTTCGGGCTAGTGGTCAGGGAGCCGCCAAAGCCGGTGCATCGGAGCGTCGTGCAGCGGCTTCAAAGCCCACGACGGCCGGAAGCCGGGCCGTGGTCGTTTCGGAGGGACCGCGCTGGCCGCGAAGGCGGCGTCCTACCGCGCCGACGTGCTGCGCATCCAGCGCGGGCTGGAGTAGGGTCGGTGCGGGGTGGTCGAGTTCCGCGTGCTGGGGCCGCTGGAGGCGGTTGTGGACGGCGTGCCCGTTCCGCTCGGGCCGCCGCAGCAGCGTGCCCTGCTCGCCCTGCTCGCGTTGCACGCGGGCGAGGTGGTCTCGCGCGACCGGATCGTTGACGGGCTCTGGGGCGAACGTCCGCCGGCCACCGCCGCCAAGCTGGTGCAGGGCTACGTCTCGGGGCTGCGGAAGCTGGCCGGCGCAGACGTGCTCGTCACGCGGGCGCCGGGCTACCTGCTGGCGGTCGAGGCCGACGCGCTGGACCTGGCGCGGTTCGAGCGGCTGGCGGGCGAGGGGCGGGCGGCGCTGGGCGAAAGCGACCCGGGACGTGCGGCGGTGCGATTGCGGGAGGCGCTGGCCCTGTGGCGCGGGCCGGCGCTGGCCGACCTGGTGTCGGCGCCGTTCGCGCAGGCCGAGGCGGGCCGGCTCGAGGAGTTGCGGCTTTCAGCGGTGTGCGAGCGGATCGAGGCCGATCTCGCGCTCGGGCAGGACGACGTGGTGCCGGAGCTCGAGGCGCTGGTGGCCGAGCACCCGCTGCACGAGCGGTTGCGGCGGCAGCACATGCTCGCGCTCTACCGCGCGGGGCGGCAGGCCGAGGCGCTTGCCGCCTACCAGGCCGCCCGCCGTGCGCTGGTGGACGAGCTGGGCATCGAGCCGCGCCGCGAGGTGCGGGAGCTCGAGCAGGCGATCCTGCGCCAGGACCCCGCGCTCGACCTCGCACCGGCGCGACCGACCGCGCCCGCCCGAGTCGGCTTCGTCGGCCGCGACGCCGAGCTGTCCGTGCTGGACGGCGCGCTCGAGGCAGCACTGGGCGGGATTGGGCGACTGGTGCTGATCGGCGGCGAGCCGGGGATCGGCAAGAGCCGCCTGGCAGAGGAGCTCGCCCACCACGCCCGCGCCCGCGGCGCGCGGGTGTGCGTGGGGCGCTGCTGGGAGGCCGGCGGCGCGCCCGCCTACTGGCCTTGGGTCCAGGCGCTGCGCGCGTATCTGCGCGAGGCCGGCCCCGACGCCCTGCTGGCGCAGCCGCGCGCCGGGGCCGCCGAGCTCGCGACCATCCTGCCGGAGACGCGGGAACTCGTCCCGGACCTGCCCGGCGCGGCTTCGCCCGAGGCGCAGGGGGCGCGGTTCCGGCTGCTCGAGGCCGTGGGCGCATTCCTGCGCACGGCGGTGGCGGAACGGCCGCTGGTGCTCGCCCTGGACGACCTGCACGCAGCTGATGTCCCGTCGCTGCTGCTCCTGCGGTTCCTGGTCGGACAGCTACACGGAACGCGGCTGATTGTCGTAGGCGCCTACCGCGACAGCGAGATCGGCCCCGAACTGGCCGACACTCTGGCCGACCTCGCCCGAGAGGCCGGGACCGAGCACGTCTCCCTGCGGGGATTGAGCGAGGCCGAGACCTCGCGCGTGCTGGCGCAGGCCATGGGGGGCGCCCCGGGCGACGACCTCGTGGCGGAGATCCAGGCCGAGACGCAGGGCAATCCGCTCTTCGCCAAGGAGATCGGGCGGCTGCTCGCCGCCGAGGGAGCAACCGCGCGCGCTGGACTGCCGATCCCGCGGGGCGTGCTGGAGGCGATCGGCCGGCGCCTGCGGCGCCACTCGAAGCGGTGCCGCGAGGTCCTGACACTGGCCTCGGTCGTCGGCCGGGAGTTCGACCCGGACGTGCTCGAGCGCACGAGCGCCCTCAGCGGGGACGCGCTCTTCGCCGCGCTCGACGAGGCTGCCACCGCCGGGCTGGTCGGAGACGTGCCCGACGGGCTGGGGCGTTTGCGGTTCTCGCACATCCTCGTGCGTGACGCGCTCTACGAGGACCTGCCCGCCCCGCGCCGCCTGCGCTTGCACCGGGCGATCGCGGAGGCGCTCGAGGAGCTGTACGCCGGCAACCCCGAGCCGCACGTGGCCGAGCTGGCCCAGCATTACGGCGCCGCGGGGCCGGCAGCGGCCGAGAAGGCGATCGTATACGCCCAGCGGGCAGGCGACCGCGCCGCGGGCCAGTACGCATACGAGGAGGCGGCGAGCTGGTACGCACGGGCGCTCGCGCTGCTCGAGACCGCGCGGTCCGGCGACGACGACCGGATGCGCGAGCTCCTGCTGGCGCGCGGCGAGGCGCTCAGCCGCGCCGGCCGCGGCGGCCAGGCCCGCGAGGTCCTGCGCCGGGCGGCCGAGCTGGCCGAGCAGGGCGGTCGTCCCGACCAGCTCGCGCGCGCTGCTACCGAGTACACGGGACGGTTCGGGTGGTCGCGCGGGAGCATCGACCCCTTGTACGTGCCGCTGCTCGAGCGGGCACTTGCCGCGGTGGGCTCGGATGACAGCGTCGCGCGCGTCCGCCTGCTGGCCCGGCTCGCGGCGGCGCGGCGCGACGAAGCCCCGCACGAGGAGCGTGTCGCGCTGGGCGGCGAGGCCGTGGAGATGGCGCAACGGATGGGCGACCCGGAGACGCTGGCGATGGCGCTCGAGGGCTACCTGACCGCCACCGACGGGCCCGATACGGTCTCCGAGGGCCTGTCGATCGCGAGCCGCACGATTGAGCTCGCCGAGCGGATCGGCGACAAGGAGCGGCTCTACGAAGGGCACTACAACCGGCTCAACGCGCTGTGGATGCACGGGGAACGTGCCGCCGTCGACGTGGAGATGGACGTGCTCGCCGGCCTGGTCGAGGAGCTGCGCCAGCCGGCGCAGCGCTGGCACATCGGGACGGTCCGGACGATGTTCGCCCTCATGGAAGGCCGGCTCGAGGAGGCGGAGCGGCGCATCGTCGACACGGCGGCCATCGGCCAGCATGTCGAGCGGTGGAATGCAGAGGTCACCCGGCGGATGGCGCTGTTCGTTCTCCGTCGTGAGCAGGGCCGGCTGGCCGACGTCGCCGACGTCATCGCCCGGTCGGTGGCCGAGTACCCGTCGCTCATGCGGTTCGCGTGCGCGCTGGCCGACGTGGAGGCGATGGTGGGGAACGAGCGCGAGGCGCGCGGCGCACTCAAGCGCGTGCTCGCGCTCGATCTCGAGCGCGTCCACCGCGACGCCGAGTGGCTCTTCTCGCTGGCGATCCTGTCCGAGGCGTGCGTGGCGCTCGGCGAGGAGCGCGGCGCGGCGCGGCTCTATGGCTTGCTGCTGCCGTTCGCGGGCCTCTACACCGTGGCACCGATCGAAGCGACCTTCGGCTCGGTCGCCTGCGCCCTCGGCGGGCTCGCGCGCGCCCTCGGGCGCGACGATGAGGCCGTGAGCCACCTCGAGGCTGCTGTCGAGCTCGAACGCCGAATGCGGGCGCGACCCTGGCTGGCCCGCGCCGAGCAGCAGCTCGCGGCGGCGCTCCTCGGGCGCGGTACGCCGCTGGACCGACCCCGATCCGACACGTCGGAGCCGGGGAGTTCGACGCCGCCCCAAGGGCCTAGCCGACCGGGTCCTTAGCCGGACGCCGTCGTTGTCGGCGCGGACGACGAACCGCGTCCGGTGGCGCCGTCGGACGACGACTTGTCCTCTTTGGCACGGGTGAACCGCGGGGCGTCGGCGGGCGGAACCGGCGTCGCCGCCGCCTCCCCGGTGGCGTCGACCATGCCGAGCACCCGCATCCGGTTGGCCGCGTCGAGCGCCGCCACCTTATAGCTCTCGGCGAACGTCGGGTAGTTGAAGACGGCCGAGACCAAGAAGTCCAGCGCCGCCGGACGCCCCAGCAGCGCCTGCCCGATGTGGACGAGATCGGTCGCGCCGGTGCCGAGCACGTGTACCCCTAGCAGCGTCCGGTCGTCCGTGGACACGAGCAGCTTGAGCATTCCGTCCTCGTCGCCCGAGATCAGCCCGCGCGCAAGCTCGTTCCAGCGCGCCACCCCGGCCACGTAGGGCACCGCCGCGTCCGTGAGCTGCTCCTCCGTGCGACCGACCATGGCCAGCTCGGGGATCGCGTACACGCCAGTCGGCACGAGCTCGGGCATCGGGTCGACCGCCTGCCCAGAGGTGAGCAGCCCGGCGACACGACCCTGCTCGAACGCCGTCGCCGCGAGGCCCATCCCGCCAGCCACGTCGCCGCCCGCGTAGATATGCGGCACGGCCGTGCGCCCGCACGAGTCGGCCTGGATGCGCCCGCGCTTGTCGGTGTCCAGCCCGGCGCGGTCGACGTGCAGACGGTCGGTCACGCCCTGGCGCCCGATCGCGTACAGCACCATGTCGGACGGGACGCGCTTGCCCGACGCGAGCCTGGTGAGGACGAGGTCACCGCGCCGGGTCACCTCGGTGACAGCCTCGCCGAAGCGGAACGTGACGCCGCGCCTGCGCAGCAAGTACTGCAGGGCTTCGGCGATCTCGGCGTCGGCGAAGCTGAGCAGTCCCGGCCGCTGGTCGACAAGCGTCACGCGAGTGCCCAGCGCGGCGAAGATCGACGCGTACTCGACGCCGATCACCCCAGCCCCCACGACGGTCATCGTGCGCGGCACGCCCGACTGGATCTCCAGGATGTCGTCGGAGTCGAGCACGTGGCTGCCGTCGAAAGGCACGCTCGGCGGGCGGGACGGCGTAGTACCCACGGCGATGACGACGTGGTCGGCGGTGTAGTGCTGTGCGGACGCGCGCGCGTCACGCACCTCGATCGTGTGGGGATCGACGAACGACGCCTCGCCGTACAGCAGCGTCACGCGATTGCGGCGGAACTGGTCGCGCACCACGGTGGCCTCAGCGGCAACCACCCGGGCCGCTCGGTCGCGCAGGTAGGTCGCGCCGATGACCTCCCACTCCTCGGTCGGCCCCCCGCTCGTCATCAACTCGATGTTGCGCCGCTTCAGCAGCTCGAGCACCGCCTCGCGGAGCGTCTTGGAGGGCACCGTGCCAGTGTGGATGGACACTCCGCCCACGCGTTCGCGCCGCTCGATTACGGCGACCGAGCGACCGAGCTTCGCCGCCTGGATTGCCGCTTTCTGCCCACTCGGGCCCGAGCCGATGACGATCAGGTCGAAATCTCGCTCCTCCACACCAGCTATTTACCCATCAGAGCGTCCTCGAAGAGCAGCTCGTAGGCCGCAGGCGACTCGTGCCTCCCGGCGGCCTCTGCGCCGATGACCGCCCCGGCGACCGTGTTGCCGTTTCGTCGTCCTCGATGGCGCCGCGTCCACCGAGACGAGCGCTCATGCAGTCCGCGACATCGTCGACGTGCGCGTCGTCCCTCGCCGTGTCCCCGACCGTGTCCCGAACTCGGCGAATCTGACCCCACCCAACCGCACCTAGACGAACAGAAAACCCGCCGAAACAAGGACAAAATCCCTGCAAACCGCACGCTTCGAAACCGGCAGGGCGCGGCAGACCCGCGCTTGGAAGGTTCGATTCCTTCGCCGCTCCGTGGGGCGGTTCCCGGGGTTCGCGGCCGCCGGTGTGGGCCTCTACGAGCCGCTCGGGTCTGCCGGGCCGGCGCGGCGGATTGGCGCGTAGGTCGGCACCGGATCCTTGGTCAGAAAGCCGATCATCAAGTCGTTGCACAGCGCGGCCTTCTCGTGAAGGAGGCCGTGCGACGTCCCCGGCACCACGGCCAGCTCGGCGTCGGGCAGGCCGCGGTACATCGCGGTCGCATGCTCGAGCGTGACCTCGTCGTCGTCGCCGAGCATGACCAGCGTCCGGTTGGGCAGCTCGCGGAGATCCGACGCGCTGAGCGTCGGCTCCTCCCAGTTCGAACGCGCGAGCTTCGCGTGGACCACCGGGAAGTGATCGGGCCCGTCCGGCGAGAGCTCCGCATAGCCCCGCGCGATCACCTCGTGTGGCTCGGCGTCGGGATCGATCGCCTCGGGAATCCACCCGTCGCGGTGAAAGACGCCGCTTACGACCACGAGTCGCCGAGCGAGGTCGGGCCGGCGCAGCCCGGTCAGCAGCGCGACCGTGGCCCCGGCACTGCAGCCGACGAGGTGCGCGGGGCCGCCGACCACGCGCTCGAGGAAGGCGATCGTGTCCTGCGCCATGAGCTCGTAGGTGATCGGGCCCTCGACGTCGGGGGTGCGGCCGTGGCCGCGCCGCTCCGGCCTATAGACGTGGAACTGCGCGGCGAGCGCGTCGAGGTTCGGCGCCCACGCCCGCGCGTCGGCCCCACCCGGGTGCAGGAGGACGAGCGGATCGCCGTTGCCGTGCTCGTCGTACCACGTGCGCACCGCGCCCAGCTGTATGTCGTTGGCCATGCGGTGAAGACCGGGCGCGCGCCGTCAATTCATCGGCCGGCATCGCGCCTCTGCTTGCTCTTCTCCCTTCCGATCCGCCGGGCGGGGAAAGTCCCCCTTTCGACCAGCGACACCGATGCGGTCCTCCGGCAGCACGCGCTGCGCCGCTCCCAGCTGCTGTCACCGTTTCGACCCCCCATCGTCATCGTGAGCAACGCGACCCTCGAACACACCACCGCATGGCAAAGACCATGTCCCCAACCGTGTCCCGAACTCGGCGAATCTGAACCCAGCCAGCCGCACCCGACCGAACCAAAAGGCGCCCAGACAACCACAAAAGCCCTGCAAACCCAGGCCCTTCAAAACCGGCAGGCCCTGGTAGCCCCGGGGTTGGAAGGTTCGATTCCTTCGCCGCCCCTAGTCGCTCGCCGCCGCGCAGCAGCGAGCAGCGCAGATGCGAGTGCGCTGCTCGCCGTGCGAATTGGTCATCGGGCCTGTCCACCTGCTGTGCGCCGCTCCTTACCGCGAGGCTGCCTTGGTGAAGGTCCGGATCGCGACGGCGACCATGAGCGCCGCGAAGGCGGCGACCACCAGCAGGCTCAAGGTGGCCATGGCAGTCGCGTCGTGCGTACCCCAGATGTTGTGGAGCCCGCTGGTGTCGCCTAGCAATCCGTAGCGCATGACCGCGAGGCCGTGGGTGAGGGGGAGGAACTTCGTGATCCAGGTCAGCCAGTCGGGCAGGGCGCTGATTGGGAACAGCGACCCGGCCAGGAACCACGGCACGATCGCGATGGCGGGGACGCGTGAGATGTACTCCTCCTGCGTCGGTACACGGCTGGCCAGCGTCTCGGCCATCCCGTACATGCCAACCGCGAACAGGACCGCGGCGGCGACGAACCAGATGACGCCGCGTCCGCTTGCGTTGAAGTCGATCCCACGGGCGAGCGCGAACCCGAGCAGGGTGACGACTTGGAACGCGGTGATCGTGAGCGCGACCACGAGGTTGCCGAGAACGAGCAGCGGGCGGCGGATCGGGGCCGCGAGCAGCTCGCGTTGCGCGCCCTGCTCGCGGTCGCCAATCACGCTCAGGCCGGAGAACATCGTGTTGAGCGGGATGAGCAGCCCGACCGTGCCGACGGCTACGAGTGACTCGTAGTCCGCGCTGGTGTGCAGCGCTTCCTTCAAGGCCGGCGCGATCACCAGCGCGAACAGGATCGGCGTCACCAGCGGCACGATGAGCTCGCGCGGGGTGCGGACGGTGAGCTGGAAGCGGCGCCGGGCGAGCGTCGCAAGGGAAGCAAGGCCTGGGAACACGATGCTGCGCCGAGGCAGGGTTGCGACTTCGGTGGCGGTGGACATGTCCGTTCTCCTTCGCGTGCTTTGTGGTGTCAGGCGGCCCCGGCGAGGCGATCGCCGGTCAGTCGCAGGTAGACGTCGTCGAGGGTGGGCTTGCGGGCGCCGATCGTTTGCGCAAGCCCGAGCTCGTGAATCGCGGCGATCGCGTCGCCCGCGCCGCGATCGTGCAGCGGGACGGTGACAGTTGCCCCGACCGCGAAGGCGTCGCTGCCGGCGACGTTCCGCGCGCGCAGGCGGGCGAGGGCGGAGCCGGGGTCGCCGGCCACGCGAAGCTCGACGATCTCACGCCCCAAGCCGGCGAGGAGCGCGTCCGGCGTGTCCAGCGCGGCGATCCGGCCCGCGTGGATGATCGCGACCCGGTCGCACAGGCGTTCCGCTTCATCGAGGTAGTGGGTCGTCACCAGCACCGTCATGTCGCGACGTGAACGCAGACCGGCCACGACGTCGAGCAGCTCGTGGCGGATCCGCGGGTCGAGCCCCACTGTCGGCTCGTCGAGGAAGAGGACGCGCGGGTCGGACACCAAAGCGCGAGCGATCTCGAGTCGCCGGCGCTCGCCGCCGCTGTAACTCGCGAGAGGCCGGTCGAGCAGGTTCGCGAGGCCTAGGGCGTCGGCCAGCTCGTCGATGCGGGCTCGTGCCCCAGCGAACTCGACGCCCCACAGGCGTGCGTGCAGGTCGAGGTGGCGCCGGCCCGTGAGCACCCGGTCCACGACGGGGTCCTGGAACACGACGCTGCTGATGCTGCGAGCGCGCAGCGGCTCGGTCGCGACGTCGAAACCGCCTAGCCGGGCTCTGCCGGCCGTGGGTCGGATCGTGGTCGTGAGCATGCCGACCGTCGTCGACTTCCCGGCGCCGTTGGGGCCGAGTAGGCCGAACACCTCGCCTACGCCGACGTCGAAGTCGATGCCGCGGACGGCCTCGACACCGCCCGGATAGGTCTTGCTGAGGTTTCGCACTTCGATCATCGCTGACTCCTTGGTCTTGGTGGCGGTCACGTCGGCCGCCGCTCGTTCGTCACCCCAACGACGAAGCCCGACCCGAAGGTGTGACCGCATGACCGATCAAGAGCAGCTGTCCGAGCAGTTCGAGCGCCACCGGCCCTATCTGCGAGCCGTCGCATACCGGATGCTCGGGTCGACGAGCGAGGCCGAGGACGCCGTGCAGGAGAGCTGGCTGCGGCTGAGCCGGTCCGACGCCGACTCAGTCGCGAACCTGCGCGCCTGGCTGACCACCGTTGTGGGCAGGGTCTGCGTGGACATGCTGCGCGTGCGGCGCTGGCGGCGGGAGGATTACGTCGGCGGCGCGCTGCCCGAGCCCATGCTCCGCGCGGTCGCCGACGACGACCCGGAGGCCGAGGCCCTGCTGGCCGACTCGGTCGGGCTCGCCCTGCTCGTCGTGCTGGAAACGCTCGCGCCGGCCGAACGGCTCGCGTTCGTGCTCCACGACATGTTCGACGTCACCTTCGACGAGATCGCCCCGGCGCTGGGGCGGACGCCCGTGGCGACACGCAAGCTCGCAAGCCGCGCCCGTCGCCGTGTCCGCCGCGCGTCCCCCGACCAGGACGCCGAGCCGTCGCTGCAGCGACGGGTCGTCGACGCGTTCCTCGCCGCGTCGCGTGCCGGCGACCTCGACGCGCTGGTCGCCGTCCTCGACCCGGACGTCGTCTTCCGCGTGGACCTAGGCTCGGCGGCTCCCGCCCGCGCGCCCACGACGGGCGCCGGCGCGGTGGCGCGCCAGATACTGGCCCGGGGTCGCCCGCTCGCGCCGCTCGGCCGCCCAACGGTCGTCAACGGCAGGCCCGGCGTGCTCGTCGTGTCGAACGGCAGGCCGCTCGCCGCGGTCTCCTTCGCCGTTGCGAACGAGCGCATCGTCGAGATCGATGTGGTCGCAGACCCCGCGAAGCTACGCAACCTGCATGGCTAGGGCCGATGCGGGTGCCTGACCGCGCACTGCACCTCCTGCCAGACGCCGCCATGCCAGCGCTATAGCATGGCGCGATGGCGGGATTCGCGCTCCGTTCCCTCGCCCTTGCGGCGGTCGCGTTGGCGCTTCTTGCCGCGCCTGCGGTTGCGTCGCAGCAGGCCGGTGCGCTCGATCCCGGCTACGGCAACGGTGGGCGCGTCGTGCTGCCGGTGGGCGAAAACGCGGAGGCGACCGCATTCGCCCTGCAGCCCGACGACCGCGCTCTGATCGGCGGAGTCGCGATCTTCGGCGGCGAGGAGCGCTTCGCCATCGCGCGGCTGACGACGCAGGGGACGCCCGACGGCACGTTCGGCGACGAGGGCATCGCGAGCATCAAGGTCGGCGTTGCCGTCAACGCTCTCTTCGCCCTGGCCGTGCAGCCCGACGGGAAGATCGTTGCCGCGGGCACGGCCGACCCGGGCAGCGGCAACACCAGCTTCGCCGTGGCGCGCTTCCTATCCGACGGCACGCTCGATCAGAG
>DATBDE010000102.1:0-18474 GCA_036270095.1 Solirubrobacteraceae bacterium
GATCGCGCCGCTCGAGCGTCTCTTCCCGCGAGCCGGCAAGCCGATCCTCGGCGTCCTGGCCGCGTCGGGGATCGGCGTGGCCATGGGATCGTTGATCGCGCTGCTGGTCAGCGAGCAGACCCCGCTCTTCGGCTTCATGGAGAACGGCTACCGGCAGGCGATCGTCATCTCGATCGTGCTCGAGGTGGCCACCGTGCTCCTGCTCGGGGCGTTCCTGGTCGGGCTGGTCCGCCCGACCCCCATGCGGCTCCGCATGGCGCAGCGCGCGATGCGGTGACGCCGCGCCCGGCGGCGGGCGCGAGCACAAGCAGTCTCGGCGACGGCACCCCCGCATGGGTGCCGTTGCCGCGTTCGTGCCGCCCCGGCTGGATCGGCCTGCCGCGCAGCTTATGCTACGCTGCATCGTACTACGCTATGTAGTTGATTCGATCCGGCCCGATAGGAGCTTCACCATGACCACTTGGTACGCCCAGACCACAGCACCCGCACCGCCCGAAGACGTGCTCGACGTACTCACCGACCCAGCCGCCCTGGCCCGCTGGTCCCCGGTGGGGTTCGACATCGAGGAGATCGATAGCGAACGCCTGCGGACGGGGACGCACGCGCGGGTCGCGGGCTCGCTGGCTGGGCGCGAGGTCAGGTTCGACGTCGCCGTCAAGGAGGCGGAGCCCGGGCGCCTGCTCCTGCAAGCGTGCGGGCCGGTCGGCCTGGACGTGGAGTACACGATCGCGCCCGCGCCCCACGGGTCGGCGATCGACGCGGCGATCACCGTGCGCGGCCAGCGGGGGGTCACGAAGAAGGTCTTCGCCAGCGCGCTGCAGGGTCTGCTTGCCGTCGGAGGCCTGGAGGTGGCGCTGCACCGCCTGGTGCGCGAGGCCGCGCGCCACGAGTCGCGGTCGACGGCCGTTGCGAAAGCAGACGCCGGCCCCGCTCTAACGGCGCTGGTGCGCTCGTCTCGATGAAGGAGGGGCGTGCGCCGGCACTCGCCGCGCGAATTCTGCGCACCCTGGGAGCCAAGAGGAGGATCTCCTCGATGAAATCCGAGCGTTGCCGGGGGAGCATCGCGCTCCACCGAGAGGAGTGAGGATGGAACGAGGTTCAGAGTCCGAAAGCCCGGCCGCCGGCTCGGCGGTGACGCTGCGAGAGATCGAGGCTCATGACGCCGAGGCCTGCGCGCGGATCTGCTTCGAGGCCTTCGGCGCCTTTCATGACCAGCACCGGTTCCCGCGCGACTTTCCGGCGCTGGAGATGGCCACCGGAATGTTCGGGGCCCTGACCAACAACCCGGCGATCTGGGGCGTGGTGGCCGAGGTCGACGGACGTGTCGTCGGCTCCAACTTCCTGTACGAGGGAGACCCGATCGCGGGCGTCGGGCCGATCAGCGTCGATCCCGAATACCAACGCGGCGTGGGGCGCAGGCTGATGGAGGCCGTCATCGCGCGCGGTCGCGAGGCGCCCGGGATCCGCCTCGTGCAGGACGCCTTCAACATGCGCTCGCTTTCGCTCTACACGTCCGTCGGCTTCGACGTGAAGGAACCCCTGGCCCTGGTCAGCGGCAAGCCTCACCGCGGTCGGGCTGCGGAAATGGAGGCGCGGCCGCTGACGGAGGAGGACCTGGATGCCTGCGAGGCGCTGTGCCGCGAGGTCCATGGCTTCGAGCGCACGGCGGAGCTCCGCGGCTCGATCCAGGCGTTGGCCCCGTGGGTCGGCGTGCGCGACGGGTCGATCGTCGCCTACCTGTCGAACGCCCGCCACTGGATCGGCAACCACGGCGTCGCCAGGAGCGACGACGACATGACCGCCCTCCTTCGCGGCGTGGCCGCGGCGGTGGACGAGCGGCTCTCGTTCCTGGTGCCACTGCGCAGTGGTCTGTTCCGTTGGTGCCTCGAGGAAGGCCTGCGGCTCGTCAAGCCGCTCAACCTCATGGCACAGGGCCGTTATCAGGAGCCGACGGGCTCGTGGTTCCCGTCGGTCCGGTACTAGCCCGGGCAGGACCAGACTCAGTTGCGTGCTGCGGCCCGCGGATACCCCAACGACCCGTCCGTAGGCCCAACCGCTTGCGCGGAGTGCAGCCGCGTGTCCGCGAGGAGGTTGTGGACGAGCTGGACGGCGATCGAGCCCTCTCCCACCGCCGAGGCGACGCGCTTGACGGAGGCGTGCCGAACGTCGCCCGCCGCAAACACGCCGGGCATGCTCGTCTCGAGCGCGAACGGCCGGCGCTGAAGCGGCCAGCCATGGTCGTCCAGGAGGGCCTCGCCCGTGAACAGGAAACCGTGCTGGTCACGCGCGATGGCGGGAGGAAGCCAGCCGGTGCGCGGGCGGGCTCCGATCAGCACGAACAGCGCGTCGGCGGCGACCGTCGCCTCGGCGCCCCTGGCTGTCTCGCGCAGCACCAACTGCTGCAGACGGCCCTCCCCTCCCCCGCCGACCACCACGGTTCCGGTGCGAACGTCCACGTTCGACGTGGCCCCGACCTCCCGCACCAGGTAGTGCGACATCCCTGCCTCGAGCGACCCAGAGCGCACAAGGAGCGTGACACGACTCGCGTAGCGCGCGAGGTGCAAGGCGGCCTGGCCCGCCGAGTTCCCGCCACCTGCGATGAACGCGTCTTTGCCGCTCAGCGCGTGCGCCTCCGAGGCCGGACCGCCATAGAAGACGCCGGCGCCGTTCAATGCCTCGAGCGAGGGAACCCCCAAGCGGCGGTAGCTGGCGCCGGTGGCGAGGATCACAACCGCGGCGCTGACGCGCCGGCCATCCGTGAGCCAGACGCTGAGCTGGTCGCCCGAGCGACTGAGCGCGGTCACCCTGTGCATCAACACGAAGCTTGCCCCGAAGACCGAGGCCTGCTCGTAGGCCTGCTCGGCGAGCCGATTCCCGCTGACCCCCCTGGGGAACCCCAGGTAATTGCGGATCCGCGAGCTCGACCGGGCCTGCCCACCGATGCCGCCCTCGTCCACCACGAGGGTGCGAAGCCCCTCGGACGCGGCGTAGACCGCCGCGGACAGGCCCGCCGGCCCTGCGCCCACGATGACGACGTCGTAGACATGCTCCTCGAGGTCCATCCGGGCTCCGGCAGCCTCCGCGATCTCGGCGTTCGTGGGGTCGCTCAAGGCGCGCCCGTCGGGAAGGACCATCAGCGGAAGCCTCACCTCGGGACCCGCGTTTGCGACGAACGCGCGTCCCTCGTCCGAGTCGGCCGGCCAGAAGGCGTGCGGGACCGCGCAGCGCTCGAAGACCTCCCTCAGCTCGTAGGCTCTGCCCGCCCACTCCGCGTCGACGATGTGGACGGTGTGCGGAACCATGCGCCGCTCCGTCGCCCATTCGAGCAACAAGCTCGAGATGGCCTGGTGGAACACCTCATCCTGCGAGGCAGCCGGCCTGGGGACGTAGTACTCGATTTGCCCCAGTGCCGTCGCGTCGAGGATCGACTCGGCGGTCGGCTGGTCCGCCCAGGCGCCAGGCGAGACCACGAGCCCACGCTTGGCGTGCGGATGGACCTGTCGCGCACGCTCGAGGAGCTCACCGCCGGTCGCATCCGAGAGCGACTTCCCCACCAACACCAGCGCCACCGCCTCCCCGGCGCGGGCCAGCTCCTCCAGCCTCCGGGTCGCTCGCTCAGGATCGCTCAGGCTCTCCACGCGGTAGTCAGCGGCATAACGCCGGACGAGCTGACTCTCGACATCCCCGAGGGCGTCCCGGCGTTCGTCGACGACGAGGAGGACTGGAAGCGGCATCGCGTGTCTTCGACCGTAGCGTCACAGCTGGCTGAGTTCCTTACGTAGCATCGCGCCCGTGGCCTCAGGCATCGCTCTGGACTTCTACGACGCCGAGCTCCGCGCACACAACGAGCACCTTCGCGCCGCTTACGAGCTCAGCCCCGGTGATGCGGTCCTCGACATCGGCTGCGGCACCGGGCAAACGACTCGTGACGCGGCGCGCAGCGCCGCACCCGGCCGCGTGGTCGGCGTCGATGTCTCGGAGCGAATGCTCGCGCGCGCCCGCCAACTCACCGAGGCCGAGCGGCTCGACAACGTGACCTACGAGCTCGGCGACGCCCAGGTCCATCGTTTCGACCCCGGTCATTACCAGCTCGCGATCAGTCGCTTCGGGACGATTTTCTTCGCCGATCCGGTCGCCGCCTTCGCCAACATCGCCTCCGCCCTCTGCCCCCAGGGACGTCTCGCGCTGCTCGTCTGGCAGCGCCGCGAGCGCAACGAATGGGCCTTGACGATCGACGCCGCCGTGGGCGAAGCGGCGCAGCTGCCGCCGCCGCGCGCGGACCCGTTCTCGCTCGGCGACGCCGAAGCGACCACGGCGATCCTCGAGCGCGCCGGGTTTGCTGAGCTGCGATTCGACGACGTCCACGAGCCGGTCCTCTACGGCCACGACGTCGCTGCGGCGCTGGAGTTCGTGCGCAGCTTTCAGAACGTCAGCGCCGCGCTCGCGAGCATGAGCAGCAGCGACGCCGCCCGCGCCGTGGAGCGCCTGCGCGCAACGCTCGCGGCGCACGCGAGCGACAAGCAGGGCGTGGCCCTCGGTTCGCGCTCATGGTTGATCACCGGCCGGCGGCGCTGACGACCCAGTCATCTCAACGCGGTGACGGCGGCGCGCCTGGCCGGGCGAGCTTGTCCGGGGATCCTGGAAGCCTGTCGAGCGCGTGCACACCATGGACGACATCGCACGGGGGGTCGAGTGGATCGGCGTCGCGATCATCGTGGTCGGCCTGGTGCTCTCGGGTGCACGCGCGGTCATCGGCCTGATGCGCGGCGTCGCCGGTGCCGAGGTGTACAGCGGCGTGCGCGCCTATTTCGGACGCGGGATCCTGCTCGGCCTCGAGGCGCTCGTAGCTGCCGACCTCATTCGCACCGTTGCGGTCCAGCCCACGCTGGAGAACGTGCTCGTTCTCGCGCTGATCGTCTTGGTGCGAACGCTCCTGAGCTTCTCACTCGATGTCGAGATCGAGGGCGTTCTCCCTTGGCGCAAGCGAGCTCGCCGCAAGGAAGGCAGCTCGGTCGAGCCCACCTGACGGACCTCGAGCCCGGCAGCAGCGTCCTACGGGACGCGGCTCACGCGTCCGACCCAGCGGCGCTCGCCGCTGCCTGCAGGCGCTCGCCCATCTCCGCGAGCGCTTGGCTCTCGACGGCGTCGTCGGCGATCTGCCGCCCATGGGAGCGCGCGACCGCTTCCTCGAGGACCGTCGCGTCGGCGTCCGTGTGGATCACGGCGAAGATCCCGGCGCCGGGCTCGAGCGTGGCGGCGATCGACTCGATCAGCGGCTGCGGCACACCACCCGGGTGGTCGGCCAAGGTGCGCTCGGTCAGCGCTTGGCGCCTGCCCGGATCGAGGCGGAAGTCGAGCAGCGACGCGAACGTCCCCTCGGCGCCGGCGGTGCCGCGATCGACCGCCATCAACCCGGCATCAGCGGGATCGCGCGCCACGAAGAGGGCGTCGAGCAGTTTCACGTCGCCGAGGAGCTCCATGCGCTCGATCGCGGCCACCAGTCCACCCTCGAACGCGGCCCCGGCGCGAAGTGGTAGACCCGGAGGCGAACGAGCTCGCTCACCAGGGCAGCATCGCACGCCGCGGTCAAGACGAGGAGCCGTTCGCGTTGCGAAGCGCCTCCGGCTCTAGGCGCGACTACGCGGTCCGACTCTGGCGTTGCGCCATCGGGCCGCCGAGCAGCGGGCGGTCCTCGGTGGCGCGCCGCTCGTTGTCGCGCACGCGCGGCTCGTAGTGGGCGAAGAACACCTTGCCGACCAGCTCGCGCCGACTGCGCACGCCGGTTTTCTCGAACACGCTCTTGAGGTGCTGCTGCACCGTGTGCGGGGAGACGCAGAGCCGATCGGCGATCTCCGTCGTGGAGTCGCCGCCCAGGACCAGGCGCGTGACGTCCTGCTCCCGGTCGGTCAGCCCGTAGGCGGTCATCAGCAGCGGCGTGATCCGAGCCGGGTGGGCAGCTTCGGCAATGACCGCGACACGACGGGTGCCGCCCGCTTGAAGCGGAGCGCCGTGGAGAAGGATCCACCGGCCCTCGGTCGAGAGGACCCGCGCGATCGCCACCTCGCCGGGCGCCCGCTCGCCCCTCGTCGAACGCAGCGCGCGTCCCGCGACTGCCAGGACCGATGACGGCAGCTTTCCCCGGCCCTCCCAGTCCCCGTCGGGCAGTTCGGCCAGCCAGCGCTCGGCGCCGGCCGTGAGCGATTCGACCCGCCACTCCTCGTCGAGCACCACTAGGCCGGGCGCGGCAGGGCCCTCGGGGTCCGCGGCCTCGCCCATCAGCAGGCCGCGGCGCGCGCCCTCGGCGAGCGGCCGCGCCACGTTGCGCAGGAAGCCGAGCTCGTCGGCGTCGAAGTGCGGCTGCCCCGGCTCGCGGTAGAGGCCGAGGATGCCCCAGGCGTCGCCGGCCTGCGTGCGCAGGGCGACCAGCAGCTCCTGGTCGCCGCCGTAGCGCATGTTGGCCTGCCAGCGCGGGCTGTCGCTCGGGTCCCCGCCGCTCGCGTCGTGCAGCGTCGAGAGGCCGCGCGGCGAGCGCGCGACGGCGGCCATGTCGTGCACGTCATCGGTGTAGTACTCCTGGGCGAGCATCTCCGGCGGCAGCTCCGGGATCTGGCCATGGTCGTAGTGGCTCGTGGCCAGCAGCGACGCCGGGTCGAGCGTGAACCAGCACGGCGCCATGTAGTGCGGCACGACGCTCGACACCGCCTCCCCGGACGCGTCCCAGAAGCTCCGCAGGTCGAGCCCCTTGGCCGCGACCGACGCGATGTGGTCGGCCGCCCGCTCGCTCGCATAGGCACGCACAAGGGCCATGCTAAGCCCGCCGCCGCCACGGCGAAATACCACGAGTCTGGAATGGCGCTGCCGGCGCCCCGGCCGTAGCGTCGTGGCCATGACCCAGCTCACCCACACCACGCTCGATCCCGCCACCGTCCGCGCCGACCAGGGCGAGGCGCGCTGGTGGTTTGACGCGCTCGCCGTGATCAAGGTAACCGGCGCCGAGACCGGCGGCGCGATGACGATCGTCGAGATGACGTACCCGCCGGACGCCGAGGCGCCGCTGCACGTCCATTACCGAGAGGACGAGGCGTTCTGGATCCTCGAAGGCAGCGCGACCTTCCTGGTCGGCGAGCAGACCATCGAGGCCGGCCCGGGCGACTACCTGTTCGGGCCCCGCGACATCCCCCACAAGTTCACCGTCGGACCCGAAGGCTGCCGGATGCTGTTCATCTGCACGCCCGGGGGCAACTTCGAGAACGTCGTCCGCGGCATGAGCGCGCCTGCGCAGGCCCGTACGATCCCGCCGCCGCCCGGCACGCCGCCCAACCTCGAGCACATCGCGGCTGTCGCGCGTGCCAACGGCTGCGAGCTGCTGATCTAGAGGTGCACGGCCGCATACCGCGGGCGCCGACCATCAGGGCGGGTGCCCGCCGGCGGTCGCTCACCGGTAGATGGGCAGGGGCTTGACCGTCGTGGCGTGGGCCAGGTGCGGCAGCGAGAAGCTGTCCTCGAGCGTGCGCAGCAGGGAGTAGTGGTTGTAGGAGCCGGTGCTCACGACGCCGGGCCGGACCTTGGATCCGACGGCCACGAGCAGCGGATTGCCGGGATCCAGTGGCTTGTCGGCGCCTTCGTCCCAGGTGATCAGGATGGAGCTGTCCGCGCCGTAGGCCGGAGACGCCTGGATCTTGGGGACCTCACGGCGGAGGAAGTCATCGAACTGGCGGATGGGGTCCTTGGTGCCGCACGGGTCGTGGCCGTTCTCGCAGTCGTTGGGCACGATGACGTTGAGGTCGCCGACCTTCCCGGCCGCGAGCGCGGTGTCCATCGCGCTGGTGTCGTCGGGTCCCGTCGTCCCCGTGGCCAGGTTGTGCTCGCGGCAGGTCGCGTTCGGTGCAATCGCCTCGTCGTATCCGTTTCCGTGCAGGCCGGTGTAGTAGAGCGCCGGGTTGTGGTGGGCGGAGTAGATGTTCTTGGACCACGCGGCGCCGTGGTCGACGATGTCGCACGCGTTGGCGGCGCTCTCGTTGAACTCGAACCAGGTCCGCCCCGTGCTCTGGAGCTGCTGGAAGACGTTGCCGATCGTCTGGTGGCAGGTGGTGGGCAGGTCGTTGTTCGCTTCGCACTTGGTGAACTGGCCCGACGTCATCGCGATGTAGTCGCCGAGCGAACTCGAGTTGGTGAACGAGTGGTAGGTCGTCAGCCACGCAGCCCGCGGCCTGAGGGTGTCGACGAGGTACGGCGCGTGCGCTGCCGTGATCTGGCTCGCGCTCGTGTTCTCCCCGATGATGAGGAAGGTCTTCGCGGAGGCTGCCCCGGAGCTGGCGGTCGCCTTCGAGTGGTCGCCGGTCGTGGTCGAGCCACCGCACCCGGCGATCACGCCGCCCGCCCCGAGGACGGCGGCGACCACAGCGATCCTTCGCATGACGACGACACTACGAGCCGCACATGAAGCAATCGTGACTGGCCGGCTACATGCGCGTTAGACCCAAAGCTCCGCCTCGCTGCTAAACACCAAGCCTCATGATCATCGTCGCCGGCCACCTCCGCGTCGTCGCCGCCGACCGCGACGCGTTCGTGACCCGGTCGGTCGAGGCGGTCCGGCTCGCCCGCGACGCGCCGGGCTGCCACGACTTCGCCGTGTCCGCCGACCCCGTCGACCCGGAGCGGGTCAACGTCTACGAGCGGTGGGCCGACCTGGCCGCCCTCCGGGCCTTTCGCGGCGACGGCCCCGGCGACGAGCTCGGCGCGCTCATCGTCAGCGTCGAGGTCGCGGAGTACGAGGTGCGGCCGGGGGCCTGAGGAGCTCCATCACTCGGTCGAGGACTATGCGCGACACTCGACCGATGTCCGAGAGCGACGCGTACACGGTCCCCCGCCTCTACGCGATGGCGGACCTGATCACCCCGATGGCGATTCGCGTGGCGGCAACGCTGCGGATCGCCGACCGCATCGACGCCGGCACCCGCACCGCCGCCGGGCTCGCCGAAGAGACGGGCACTGACCCGGCTGCGCTGCAGCGCGTGCTCGAGCACCTGGTGACCGTCGGCGTGCTCGCCGGCGCCGCGGACGGCTACGCCCTGACCGAGCTCGGCCGCGAGCTGCACGACAAGCACCCCGACCACGTGCGCGCGTGGCTCGACATCCGCGGCGCGGTCGGCCGTGGCGACCTGTCGCTGCTGCACCTACTGGAGACCGTGCAGAGCGGACAGCCCGCCTACCCGGTGCTGTTCGGACGCGGGTTCTGGGACGACCTCGACGCCGACCCCCAGCTCGCGGCGTCCTTCCACCGGTTGATGAGCGGTCGGCTCATCGACGCACCCGTGCTCGCACGCGCCTACGACTGGGGCTCGCTCGGCCGGGTGGTCGACGTCGGCGGCGGCGACGGCACGCTGCTGGCCGAGATCCTCAAGGCCCATCCGGCGCTGACCGGCACGGTCCTCGATCGCCCGTCCGCGGCGGCCGACGCGCAGCGCCGCTTCGAGCGCGACGGCCTGGCCAACCGCGCGGACGCCGTGGTCGGGAGCTTCTTCGACCCGCTGCCGCCGGGTGACTCCTATCTCCTCTCGGGGGTGGTGCACGACTGGGACGACGAGCACGCCCTCGCCATCCTGCACCGCTGCGCGCAGGCCCTCGGCCCGGACGGGCGCGTGCTGGTCCTCGAGAGCCTCAACGAGGCCGACGGCCCGGAGGCCCGGCACACGGACATGGATCTGCGCATGCTCGCCTACGTCGCCGGGCGCGAGCGCTCGCTGCGCGAGCTGACCGCGCTTGCCGCCGGCGCCGGCCTCGAGCTGCGCGCGCACTCGCCCGGCTCGGGCACGCGCTCGATCATCGAGCTCGCCCGCGCTGGGACCGCGTGATACTTTGCTGCGTGCGCAAACAACAAGTCGTCAGGAGTGCACGGATGAAGCTCGGATTTGCGGTACTGCGGGTGATCGTGGGTGGGCTGTTCATGGGCCACGGCCTGCAGAAGCTGATCGGCGCCTTCGGAGGCTACGGGCTCGAGGGCACCGCGAAGGGCTTCGAGTCCCTGGGCCTGCGCCCGGGGAAGGCCAACGCCGTCGTGGCCGGTGCCGCCGAGACCGGCGGCGGGGCCTTGCTGGCCGCCGGCGCGGCCACGCCGCTGGGCGCCACCGCGTTGACCGCCACCATGGCCACGGCGATCAGGACCGTCCACGCGCCCAACGGCCCGTGGTCCTCGAACGGGGGCTACGAGTACAACCTCGTCCTCATGGCCATCGTCTTCGCCCTCACCGACGCCGGGCCCGGCCACTGGTCGGTCGACGCGGCGCTTGGCCGCCCGCGCTGGAAGGCGGGCTGGGCGCTGGCGCAGCTCGGGGCCGGCCTGGCCGGGTCGGCCGCCGCCATCGCGTTCGGCAAGCGCCAGGCCCCGGCGGAGCAGCCCGCCGAGGCGTCCGCCGCGCCCGCAGACGCTCCGGCCGAGCAGTCCACCGCACCCGCCTAGGCCGGTTCGGGGCGCGGCTACGCTGACTTCGTGAGCCTCGCCGCGACGCGCAAACCCGCCCACGACCAGCGGGTGCACCCGACGCTCATTCTGGCCGTGCTCTCGCTGGCCGGCCTGTCCTACGCGGTGCTCAGCTCGGCGGTGATCCCGGCCCTGCCGTCGTTCCAGCACGACCTGCACGCCAGCGAGACCGGCGTGACCTGGCTGCTGACCGGCTTCCTGCTCTCGGCGTCGGTGGGCACGGCGATCATCGGCCGCCTCGGCGACATGTACGGCAAGGAGCGGCTGCTGCTGTGGACGCTGCTCGTGCTCAGCTTCGGCACGCTGCTCGCCGCGGTCTCGCAGTCGCTGGGCATGCTCATCGTCGCCCGGGTCATCCAGGGCGTGGCCGGCGGCATCTTCCCGCTCGCCTTCGCGATCGTGCGCGACGAGTTCCCGCGCGAGAAGGTGCCCGGCAGCATCGGGCTCATGTCCTCGATCCTCGGGGTCGGCGCCGGCGCCGGGCTCGTGGTCGGCGCGCTGATCGAGGAGCACCTGGGCTGGCACTGGCTGTTCTGGATCCCGCTCGTGATCACGCTGGCCGGCGCGTTCGCCACCTGGAAGTACATCCCCGAGTCGCCGGTGCGTACGCCCGGCCGGGTCAACTGGCTGGCCGCCGCCCTCATGACCGTGGGCATCTGCGCGATCCTCATCGGCATCGCGCAGACCGGGGTCTGGGGCTGGGGCGGCACGCCCACGCTGGCGCTGTTCGCGGTCGGCGCCGTGTTCTGCGTGGCCTGGGTCATGGTCGAGCTGCGCAGCCGCGAGCCGCTGGTCGACATGACGATGATGCGCCTGCGCGGCGTGTGGACCACGAACCTGGCGGCGTTCCTGCTCGGCGCCGGCCTGTACGCGTCGTTCATCGTCTTCCCGCAGTTCGCCCAGCTGCCCAAGAGCACCGGGTTCGGCTTCGGCGCCTCGGTGGTGATCTCGAGCCTGTACCTCCTCCCCGCCGCGCTGACCATGGGCCTGGTCGGCAGCGCGGCCGGGCGCATCGCCGGCCGCTACGGCTCCAAGGCCGCGCTCGTGGCCGGCACCGCGATCACCGCCGTGGCGTTCGCGTTCGCGGTCGTCGCCCACGACGACCCGTGGCAGATGCTGGTGACCGCGACCCTGCTCGGGGTCGGGATCGGCCTGGCCTTCGCCGCGCTGGGCAACCTGATCGTGCAGGCGGTGCCCCCGAGCCAGACCGGCGTCGCCACCGGCATGAACACGGTCATGCGGACGCTCGGCGGCGCCTTCGGCGGCCAGCTCTCGGCCACGTTCATCGCCGACCACACGGCCCACGGCCTGCCCACCGTCACGGGCTTCACCGAGACCTACGTCATGGCCACCTTCTTCTTGGTGCTGTGCGTGGGCGCGGGCCTACTCGTGCCGCGCATGACGGCGCAGCCCGCCGGCCCGTCCCCCACCGCCGGGCTCGCCACGGAGGCGCCATGAACCTCCCCAGGATCGTCGGCCGCGACGGCGACTGACGCAGTACCAAGCTGTCCCGCTTGTGTTACTTTGATGTAACAGTGGCGACGACGGACGACCAGGTCATCGACGGCGCGCGGCGCGCGCTCGAGCAGCACGGCTGGCGCGGCGTGACGCTCGAGCGCATCGCCACCGAGGCCGGGGTCTCGCGCATGACCCTGCACCGCCGCGGGGTCAGCCGCGACGGCATCCTGGCCGAGCTCGGCCGCGAGCTCGAGGAGGAGTACCGGGCCGCGCTGTGGCCGGCGCTGACCGCGCCGGGCAGCGCCCGCGACCGGCTCGAGCTCGCCCTCGACGCCCTGTGCGACATCTGCGACGACAACATCGAGCTCATCGCCGCGCTCGGCGACGGCCCGCGCGACGCGATCTTCCACGAACCCGGCGAGGACGTCCTGACCAAGGCGGTGTTCACCGAGCCGGTCGAGCGCATCCTGCGCGACGGCGCCGCCGACGGGACCCTGCGCGCGGACGACCCGCGCGAGAGCGCCACCGTCCTCTACAACCTCGTCTCCCACACCTACCGGCACCTGCGCCGCGACCACGGCTGGAGCCCGCAGCGCGCCCGCGCCGGCCTGCTCGCGATCGCCCTGGACGGGGTCAGCGCGTGACCGCGGCGGTCAAGGAGCTCGACCGGCGTTCGCTGGGCGTCCTCTCGGGCGGCCACTGCTCGGTCGACCTGTGCCAGGGCGCGGTCCCCGCGCTGCTGCCGTTCCTCATCGCCGACCGCCACTACTCCTACGCCGCGGCCGGGGTGCTCGTGCTGGCAGCGACGATCGGGTCCTCGCTGGTCCAGCCGCTGTTCGGCGCGCTCTCGGACCGGCTCACCCTGCCCTGGCTCATGCCCGTGGGCCCGTTCGTCGCCGGGACCGGCGTCGCGCTGATCGGCGTCATGCCCACGTTCGCGCTCACGCTGATCGTCACCCTGGTCAGCGGGCTCGGCGTGGCCGCTTTCCACCCCGAGGGCGCGCGCTACGCCAACTACGCGTCCGGCGAGAAGCGCGGCACCGGCATGAGCCTGTTCTCCGTCGGCGGCAACGTCGGCTTCGCGCTCGGCCCGATCCTGGTCACCCCCGCCGTGCTCCTGCTCGGCCTGCACGGCTCGCTGCTGCTGGTCATCCCCCCGGCCATCGCCGGGACCGTGCTGGCCATCGAGCTCGCCCACCTCAACCGGCGCCGGCGCGCCGCCACCGAGGCCGCTGCCGAGCAGGCGCGCGACCACGAGGCAGCCCCCGTCGACCGCTGGGGACCGTTCACCCGCCTGGGCGGCGTGATCGCCCTGCGCTCGTGCGTGTACTTCGGCCTGCAGACCTTCGTGCCGTTGTGGTTCGTGCACCAGCTCGGCGCCACCAAGGCGCTGGGCAACGCGGCGCTGACCGCGATGCTCGTGGCCGGCGCCGCGGGCACGCTCCTCGGCGGCCGGCTGGTGGACCGGATCGGGCGCCGGCCGGTGCTGCTGGGCTCGGTCGTGCTGCAGCTGCCGCTGCTCGTCCTGCTCGTGCTCGTCGGCACCGGGCCCGCGGTCGGGCTGCTCGCGCTCATCGGCTTCGTGACCATCGCGACGTTCAGCGTCACCGTGGTCATGGGCCAGGAGTACCTACCCCGGCGCCTGGGCATCGCCTCCGGCGTGACCCTGGGCCTGGGCATCGGCCTGGGCGGCGTGGGCGCGACGCTGCTGGGCATCCTGGCCGACTCCGCCGGCCTGCCCGCGGTCATGTGGACGATCGCCGTCCTGCCCATCCCGGCCATCCTCCTGACCCTCACGCTGCCCCGCGAGGGCGCGCGGCGCGGCCGCTTCCGCCTGCGCCCGGCCCGCGCGGGTGCGGGCGCCTAAGCGTCCGGGTCGACCAGGCCCAGCTTCAACGCGAACGACGCGGCCTCGAGCCGGTTGCGGGCGTGGAGCTTGTCGAGGATGTGCTGCAGGTGGGTCTTGACCGTTGTCTCGGCGATGCCCAGCGCCGCGGCGATCTCGCGGTTCGTCATGCCCTGGGCCAGCCGGGCCAGCACCATCTGCTCGCGCGGCGTCAGGTGCGTCTCCTCCTTGAGCGTCTCCTCCAGCGTGACCGCGGGCAGGTGCTTGAACTCGTCCACCAGCCGCCCGGCCACCTTCGGCGACAGCCACGCCTCGCCGCGCGCGGTGGCGAGGATGGCCGGCACGACCTCCTCCTGGGCCGAGGACTTGACCACGTACCCGCGCGCGCCCGCGCGCAACGCCTCGAGCACGTCCTCGTGCTCCTCGGACACGGTGAGGGTGAGCACCCCGACGTCGGGCAGGACCTCGTCCAGCGTGCGCGTGACCTCGACCCCGCGCATGCCCGGCATGCGCAGGTCGGTCACGACGACGGCGGGCTGGTGCTGGCGGGCGCAGGCGATGCCCTCCTCCCCGCCCTCGGCCACGCCGACGACGCGCACGCGCGGCTCGGCCGACAGCAGCCGGCACAGCGCCTGGCGGAACATCGCGTGGTCGTCGATGAGGACGACGGTGACCGGCTCGCCGGCGGCGGCGCTCATGGCGCCAGGCGCACGCTCGCGCCCACCGGGTGGACCTGGTCCGGCCCCAGGCCGAGGTCGGGTTGCGCCGCGGCCAGGCGCTCGCGCGCCGCGCGGGTGCGCTCCTCGTCCACCGCACCGCCTTCATCGACCACGACCCCGTAGGCCGCCTCGGCGATGTCGCGGTCGATGAAACCGGTGCGCAGGTCGTCGAGCACGCGCTCGACGTCGCGCTCGTGCGGCGGCCCGAAGCCCCCGCCCCCGTTGGAGCAGTACAGGACGCGCGTGCCGCACGGCACACGCAGGCCGGCCGTGTCCATGCCGAGCTGCTGCTCCTCGGCCGTGTCGGGGTTGAGCACGAGCAGGTTGGCGCCGCCGTTGTGCCCGCCGGCCAGGCCGAAGGGGGTCACCTCCACGCGATCGCCGTGCATGGTCAGGATGATGTCCTCGGTGGTTTCGAACGAGCGGTCGATGCCGAAGCCGCCGCGGAACCGGCCGTGCCCGCACGAATCGGGCGCGATCTGGCAGCGCAGGTAGCGGATGGGGATGATGCGCTCGATCACCTCGATGGGCTGGTTGGTGGCGCCGCCGATGAAGATCATGAGCTGGAAGCTGTTGCCGTCCTTGTAGCTGCGCGCGCCCTGGCCGCCCTCGTTCCACAGGTAGGCGACGGACTCGCCGCCGGACTCGGGATGGCGGCCGCTGATGGCGAGGTTGGCGAGGTTGATGGTGGCGGCATGCTGGCGGCGGCGGTCGACGTCGGTGAAGGCCTGGGCCCAGCACGCCATGGTGACGGCCGCGACCTTCTCGTAGGCGCCCGACGCGTACCCCGTGACCGGGGTCGGCGGCAGCACGTCCACGCACGAGCCCGGCACCGACTCGATGCGCAGGGCGCTGGTGATGCCGTGGTTCAGCGGCTTGAGGTCGGGGAAGCAGTGCAGGGTCCCGTCGCACACCGCGGCCAGCAGCGCGGGGCGAGCGAAGCCGAACACGCCGATCGGCGCGGGGTCGCACTTGGTGAAGTCGAAGATCGTGTCGTCGCCGTCGACGGTCAAGTCGAGGTGGACCTTGATGCGCGGCCGGTCGGGGTGCATGTAGTCCATGTCCCCGTAGTCCGTGAACGAGTAGGTGCCGTCGGGGATGCGCTGCACCGCCGCGCGCAGCAGCGCTCCGCTGCGCTCGAAGCTCGCGCTCATCGCCGTCAGCACGGTCTCGACGCCGAAACGCTCGACGTACTCGAGCATCCGCGTCTCCATGAGCTTCGTCGCCTGCACCTGGCCGTAGAGGTCGGCCATGCGCTCGGCGGGCTGGCGCACGTTGGCCTCCAGGAGCTGGATCGTCGACGCGATCGTCTCGCCGCCGCGCTGCAGCAGCGTCGGCGGCACGCGTAGGCCCTCGGCGAACGAGCTCGTCGCGCGGGGGTTGAACGTGCCGGGGACCGGACCGCCGACGTCGGGCCAGTGCCCGCACGAGGCGCCGTAGGCGATGAGCCTGCCGTCGGCGAAGATCGGGCGCAGGACCTTGATGTCGGGCTGGTGCGACCCGCCGTCGTAGGGGTCGTTGAAGATGAAGACGTCCCCGGCCTGCGGGTCCGGGAACGCGCGCTTGATCGTGCGCAGCGAGGCCTCGAACGTCCCCAGGTGCGCGGCCTGGTCCTTCTGGCCGTGTGAGATCAGCTTTGCGTCGCCGGTCAGCAGCGAGCCCGAGTAGTCGTGGCCCTCGGTGATCGTCGGCGCGTAGGCCACGCGCGCGAGCAGCGCGCTGGACTCGTTGCAGATCGCGCGGAAGCCGTGGCGCAGGACCTCGAGGGTGATCGGGTCGGTGGTCACGAGGCCGCCGCGACCACGAGCTCGCCGGTGGGCGCCAGCACCGCTGTGGCCCCGGGCGGCACGACCGTGGTGGCGTCCCACTCGGTGACGATTGCCGGACCCTGCACCGGATCGTTGCGGCCGATCTCGTCCCGGTCGATGTAGGCGGTGTCGAGGTAGGCGCCCTCGGACGGGAAGTACACCGAGATCGTCTCGCGCACGGTCGTGCGCGCGGCGGCCACGAACGGCGGCTGCGGCGGGTTGGCGACCTCGCCGATGAGCGCGCCGCGTAGGTTGACGAGCTCGACCTCGGCGATCTCGGGCCCGAGCGCGTAGCCGAACTCGCGCTCGTGCCGGTCGCCGAAGCCGGCGGCGAGCTCGCGCAGCGCCGCCACCGGGTCGCCGTCGCGCAGCGGCAGCGTCAAGTAGCCGGAGATCTGGCCGAAGTAGCGCACGTCGACCTGGCGCTCGACGTGCCAGCGCTGCACGCTGGCGTCGCGCTGCTTGAGCGCCTCGGTGGCCTCGTCGAGGCGGGCGATGGCGGCGTGCACGCGCGCCTCGTCCAGGGCCGAGGCGCGCTGGAACAGCGGCTCGAGCAGGTCGTGGCGGACGTCGACGGCGAGGATGCCCTGCGCGCTGATCACCCCCGGCAACCGTGGCACGACGACGCGCTGCATGCCCACGTCGAACGCGAGGTCGGTGGCGTGCAGGCCGCCGGCGCCGCCGAAGGCGATGAGCGCGAACCCGCGCGGGTCGTAGCCGCGCTGGGTGGTCATCAGGCGGATCGCGTTGAGCATGGCGTTGTTGGAGAGCCGCAGCATCCCCGCCGCCGCCTCCTCCACCGTCATCCCCAGCGGCGCCGCGATGCGGTCGGCGATGGCCCGCTCGGCCGCGTCGCGGTCGAGCTGCATGCGGCCGCCGAGGAAGTCGTCGCCGCGCAGGCGGCCGAGCACGAGGTTGGCGTCGGTGTTCGTGGGCTCGGTGCCGCCGCGGCCGTAGCAGACCGGGCCTGGCTCGGCCCCCGCGCTCTGCGGGCCGCTCTGCAGCGACCCGGTCTCGTCGATCCAGGCGATCGTGCCCCCGCCGGCGCCGATCGTGACCAGGTCGATCGACGGGTAGATGATGGGGATGTTGAACTCGATGTGGAACTCGGTGCGGAAGGCCGGCTCGCCTTCGGTGATCGCGGCGATGTCCGCGCTGGTGCCGCCCATGTCGAGCGAGATCGCGTTGGGCAGCCCGAGCCGCTCCGCGACCGCGCGGGCGCCCATCACGCCGGCGGCCGGGCCCGACTGGCAGATGCGGGCCGGCCGCTCGCAGGCCGAGGACACCGTCATCAGCCCGCCACCGGAATGGCTCACGAGCAGCTCGCCCTCGAGCCGGTCGGCCCCGTCGCCGCCGCCGCCGTGCAGCCGGTCGGCCAGCTCGGTCAGGTAGCTGGACATCTTCGGCCCCAGGTAGGCGTTGGCGACCGTGGTCGACGTACGCTCGAACTCGCGGATCTCGGGCAGCATCTCGCTGCTCGTGCACACGAACGCGTCGGGGCAGACGCGCGCCACGATCGCCTTGCTGCGCGCTTCGTGCGCCCCGTTCATGAACGCGTTGAGGAAGCAGATGGCGATGGCCTCGACCCCGGCCTCGCGCAATGCGCGCGCCGCCGCCTCGACGTCGGCCTCGTCGAGCTCGGCCACCACGCGGCCGCTGTAGTCGATGCGCTCGCGCACGGTGACGATGCGCTGGCGCGGGACGAGCGTCTCCGGCGGGTCCCAGTCGGAGTCGTAGACGTCGGGCTTGTTCGCGCGCCCGGCGAGCAGGATGTCGCGGAACCCGGCCGTGGTGATGAGCCCCGTGCGCGCACCGGTGCGCTCGATGATCGCGTTCGTGCCCACGGTCGTACCGTGGCGGAACTGGCTGACGTGGGCGAGCTGGGCCCGTGCCAGCGCGGCGGTGACGCCGTCCACGAAGCGCGTCGGCACCGACGGCTCCTTGACCGTGACGGTCTCGCCCGTGGCCACGTCGACGGCGACGAGATCGGTGAACGTCCCGCCGATGTCCACCGCGACCGTGTACCTCGCACCGCTGGCTTCCACGGCGCGCGATCGTATCCCCGGCCTCCGCGCCTCCACCATCCTCCGAAGGGAGGGGGTGGGGCAGCGTTCGATCAGGGGCGAAGGGAGGGCATGCGGCGCCGTTCGCTCAGGCGCGGCG
>DATBDE010000103.1:0-23412 GCA_036270095.1 Solirubrobacteraceae bacterium
TCGTGGAGGCAGAGCGACTTGTAGCGCTTGCGCCACTGGTCGCCGGGGCGCGGATGCTTGTCGGCGATAATCGTCGGCACCCCGAGCTGCCGCAGCCGGGCGCCGAGCGCGATCCCGCCTTGGCCCCCGCCGACGACCAGGACCTCGGGCTGCGTCTCGTAGCCCAGCTCCTCGCCCTCGCGCACCCGGCGGTCGAGCCAGGTCTCGCGATCGCGGAAGGCGCCGTGCTCGGTGCCCTTGGGTCGCTCGTCGGCGCGGGGCTCCTCGTGCCCCTTGAGCTCGTAGAGGGCCGTCAGCAGCGTCCACGCCTTGCCGTCGCGCAGGCGAAGGAGGCCGTTGCCGCGCCCGACCTCGGTCTCGAACGCGATCCACGCCTCGATGACGCCCTCGGTCTCGGTCGGCGGCTCGGTCGTGCGAAAGCCGTGCGGGCGGGCGTGCGCGAGCGTCGCGTCGAGCATCGCCCTGATGCCGTCCGGGTTCTCGACCGTCGTCACGTTCCAGGTGAGCGCGACCAGGTCGCGCCAGAAGCTCGTCTCCAGGAACAGCTCGGAGACGGCGGCGGTGTCGCCCTTCTCCAGCGCGCCGTTGAACGCCGCCAACCACCTCTCGGTCGTCTCCGCGGCGGTCGTTGCGGGACGCTCGTCGATCTGCGTCATGCCGTGTCTCCCTCGGTCGGACCCGTCCTCATGATGCCCGACCGAGGCGGGGAAGCCACGCGGAACTCTGACTAGGGTCTCGTCCGGTGGATCCCCCGACCTTCACCGCACACAACATCGAGCTGTCGGACGGCACGCAGACGTTGCCCGGGGCGCCGTTGATCGGCGCGGAGCCGACGTCGGTTTCGTACCTCCGCACGCTGCGCCTCCTGTGCCCGCCGCCGGCTCGGGTCGCCGACCTCGGCTGCCTCGAGGGCGGCTACGCGGTGGCCCTCGCCCGGGCCGGCTACGACGTCCTCGCGATCGAGGGGCAGGAGGGCAACTACGCGACCTGCCGGTGGGTCGCCGACCGGGTGGCGCTGCCCAACCTGCGCTTCGTGCTGGACGACGTACGCAACCTGCGCCGCCACGGGACGTTCGACGCCGTGCTCTGCGCCGGGCTCCTCTACCACCTCGACCGGCCGGTTGCCTTCCTCCGCCTGCTCGGTGAGGTCACCCGCACGCTGCTCCTCCTCACGACGCACTACGCCACCGAGGGCGGCCGCGAGCGGGACGTCTATCCGCTCAGCGCAGAGCTGGTCAAGCACGAGGGCAGGCTCGGCCGCTGGTTCGACGAGCCGCCGAGCGCGTGGAGCGCCGTGGGCAACCCTCGGTCGTTCTGGCTCGAACGCCGTCATCTCCTGCAGGCCGTCATCGACGCGGGGTTCCCGCTCGTCTTCGAGCAGTTCGACGTCCTCGGCGACGTCGTCGCCAACCGGGACGACGAGGAGCGGCTCATCTCATGCTTCGTCGGTGTCAAGCCCGGCGAGGCTCCATAGGGCGCTGGGCCCGGATGGCCCCTGCGGTTGACGCGCCCCGCCGCGGGTCCGACAATGGACTGCGTCTACCGGAGGAGGAACTCGTTGTCTTGGAACCTCACGGGCAGCTACGTCGAGACATGCTCCTGCGAGCTCATGTGCCCGTGCAACCTGTCGTTCGACCACGGTGCCACCTACGACTTCTGTCGCGTGAGCTTCGTTTTCAACATCCGCGAGGGCGACGTCGAGGGCACCGACATCGGCGGCCTGAAGGTGGGGATCATCGCCGACACGCCGAAGGTCATGACCGAAGGCAACTGGCGCCTTGGCGTGTTCGTCGACGAAGACGCCAGCGATGAGCAGACCGAGAAGCTCGTCCAGGTGTTCAGCGGCCAACTCGGCGGCCCAATGGGCGCGTTGGCGCCGCTCGTGGGCGAGATCCTCGGCGTCGAACGCGCGCGGATCGACGTCGACGACGACGGCTTGCGGCACAGCGTCCGCATCGGCGACGTGGTCGACTTCGAGATCGAGGACATCGTGCCCTTCGGAGTGGAGACCGGACAGCCGGTGCGCTTCAACGGCATGTTCCACCCGGTCGGCTCCGACCTCACCATGGCCGAGGCCAAGCGCTCGCGGATCAAGGCGTTCGGCATCGAGTACGAGGGCAAGACCGGGCTCTCGAAGTCCGAGTTCTCCTGGGCGGCCTGAGCCATGGTCGCCACTGCGCACCAGCGCGTCGGGGGCGGGGGCCTTGCACCGGCCTTCGCCGCCGTTCGCACCCGGATCGGGCTGGTCGTGCTCCTGGTTGCGGTTGCCGCCGTGGCCTGGTGGTGGACGGTCGACCAGATGCAGGGCATGGACGAGGGTCCCTGGACCGACCTCGGGGCCTTCGGCGCGTTCATCGGCGTCTGGGTGGTGATGATGGCCGCGATGATGTTCCCGTCGGTCGCGCCGACGGTCGCCCTCTACGCGCGCATGAGCCGGCAGGAGTCGCGGCTTGCCCCGCTGGTGTTCACGGCCGGCTACCTGCTCACCTGGGGGGCGGTGGGCGTGCTCGCGTTCGCGTTCGTGGATGTCATCAACGCGATCGACGGCGACGTGCTGGCCTGGGACAGCGCAGGCCGATGGATCGCCGGCGGGACGCTGCTCGTCGCCGCCGTCTACGAGCTGACGCCGCTCAAGGACGTCTGCCTAGGAAAGTGCCGCAGCCCGCTCGGCTTCCTGCTCGGGTCGTGGAAGGGCGGCTGGTCGGGAGCGCTCAGGATGGGGGCGAAGAACGGCGCCTGGTGCGTCGGCTGCTGTTGGGCGCTGATGGCTTCGCTGTTCGCGCTCGGCGTCATGAGCATCGCGTGGACGGCGTTCGTGGCCGCGCTGATCGCCGTCGAGAAGCTCCTTCCCTGGCGGCGCGTCGCCACCTACGGGACGGCAGCGGTCCTCCTCGCGCTCGGGCTGTTCGTGCTCATCGCACCGTCCGCGGTACCGGGCCTGACCATCCCGGATACCAGTCCGATGCCGATGGGCCACATGGGCATGTAGCCCAATGCGCGGCCGCTAGCTCAACAAGGGACGCACAACCCGAGGTCTTCGACGAACGTGGCCCAGCCGGTGTCCGTGCCGCCCTGGTTGGGGTTGCCGACGACGACCGCGATCCGGTGTTCCGTGTACACGCGGAACGGCGTCGTGGTGGTCGCGTAGCGGCGCCGCGGCCGCGTTCTACCCCGGCACCAGATAGGACGCGAGATGCGCGTCGATCGCGCTCAGCGCCGGCGCGTCCGCCGACGCGGCGCGGAAGCCGACGATCCCGTCCGGGCGCACGAGCAGCGCGCCGCGCGTGGACGGCCCGGGGACGACCTCGACCAGCCCGCTCCAGCGCGCGCGGAACCGTTGCAGCGGCTCGTCGCCCAGCCGCTCCGCCCCGACCAGCAGGTGATGCGCGCGCCCGCCCAGGCGGCAGCGTCCCGGGTAGCGCGCGCCCGGCTGCGGCCCGTCGCCGTCGACCGCCTCGTAGGAACCGACGAGCGGGCTGCCGGCGTAGGAGACGTCCGCCATCGACCGCGCCCGCGCCAGCGCGGCGATCTGCTCGGGCCTCGCCGGCGGCCGCGCCTCGCCCGTGGCCGCCGCGGAGATCGCGGCCCGCGCGAGGCCGTGGATCCGGTCGGAGACCTCGAGCACGTGCGCGTCCACCGCGCTGCGCTCGACCTCGAAGGTGTCGAGCAGCGACGGCCGCGCCCGCCCGCGCATCGTCAGCGCGAGCTTCCAGGCCAGGTCGCAGGCATCGAACAGGCCCGAGTTCAGGCCCTCGCCGCCGAACGGGCTGGACAGGTGGCTCTCGTCGCCGAGCAGGAAGCGCCGCTCGTCGCCCATGCGCGGCACGAGCCGGTTCTGCATGCGGAAGGTCGACGACCACGCGACGTCCTCGATCGCGACCGCGTCGCCCAGCCGCCGCGCGACCGCCGCGATCAGGTCGGCGTCCTCGCCCGCGGCGACGTCGCCGAGGAACATGACCCACCGACCGCCGGGGACGGGGGCAAAGGTCACGTAGCCCTCCGGTGACACGCACAGCGCCGACCCGTCGCGCGGCAGGTCGCAGCGCACCCCCACGTCGGCCACCAGCGCCGTCCCCGGGTACGTGGAGCCCTGCAGCCGCTCGCCCATCGACGCCCGCACCGCGCTGTGCGCGCCGCCGGCGCCGATCACCCGCTCGAACGGCGTCTCCGCGCCGTCGGCGAAGCGCACGAGCACGCCATCGTCGCGGCCGACGAGCCCGACCACCTCGACCCCGCGCTCGACCGCACCGCCGAAGCGCGCGAACCGCTCGGCGAGGATGGCCTCCGTGCTCCACTGGGGCAGGCTGCACTGGAACTCCCACTCGCAGCCGACGCCGGCGAAGGACAATTCGCTGAGCATGCGCAGCGCGGGGTCAAAGACCCGCGCGTAGCCGAGATGCTCGGAGGACGCGAGCACGGCGTCGACGACGCCGGCCCGGTGCAGGACCTCGAGCGTGGCCGCTTGCAACGACGTCGCGCGCACCTGCCGGTGCGGCACCGGATCGCGCTCCACCACGCGCACGAGCACGCCGTGGCGGGCCAGCTCGCAGGCGGCGAACAGGCCCGACGGCCCGGCCCCGACCACGAGAACCCGATCGCGCGCGTCGACCACGCGACCATTCAAGCGCGGACGCGGAACACTTAGGGCGCAACGCAGTCGAGGGAAGGGAGCACCCGATGAGCAACCTGGCCGAGATCCTGGCCACGACCGTCGAGCAGCACGGCGACCAGATCGCCGTCGAGCTCGACGACATCAAGCTCAACTACGCCGTCGTGGATCAGGCGTCCGCGCGCGCCGCCGGCCTGCTGCGCGCCGCGGGGATCGGCCCGGGCGACCGCGTCGGGATCATGCTCCCCAACGTCCCCTATTTCCCCTTCGTGTTCTTCGGGGCCATGCGCCTGGGCGCCGTGGTGGTACCGATGAACCCGCTGCTCAAGGAGCGCGAGGTCGCGTTCCACCTCGACAACTCGGGCGCGAGCACGATCATCGCCTGGCACCAGTTCGAGGAGGCGGCGACGAGCGGCGCCGCCGACGCCAACGCGGAGGTCATGCTCGTCGAGCCGGGGAAGTTCGAGGAACGCCTCGGTGCCGCCGAGCCGGTGACCGACATCACCGACCGGGCCGACGACGACACCGCGCTGATCCTCTACACGTCGGGGACCACGGGCACGCCGAAGGGCGCCGAGCTCACCCACGGCAACCTGCGCGCGGCGGCGGAGATCGCCGTCGACCTGGTCGACGCCGACGAGAGCAGCGTCACCCTCGGCGCGCTGCCGCTGTTCCACGTCTTCGGCCTCACCTCGGGGCTGAACAGCGCCGTACAGGCCGGAGGCACGATCACCCTGCTGCCGCGCTTCAGCCCCACCAAGGCCCTCGAGATCGTGCAGCGCGACGGCGTGACCACGCTGCTCGGCGTGCCGACGATGTACGCGGCCATGCTGCACGAGGAGGGCGCCGAGGCCTATGACACCTCGGGCCTCGACCTCTGCGTGTCCGGCGGCGCGGCCATGCCGGTGGAGATCCTGCGCGCGTTCGAGGAGAAGTTCGCGTGCACGATCCTCGAGGGCTACGGCCTGTCCGAGACGTGCGGCATCGCCTCCTTCAACCGCCCCGACCGCGAGCGCAAGGCGGGCTCCATCGGCATACCCGTGCCCGGAGTGGACATGAAGGTCGTCGACGACGACGGCAACGAGGTGGCGCAGGGCGAGGTCGGGGAGATCCTCATCCGCGGCCCGGTGGTGATGAAGGGCTACTGGGAGCGGCCCGACGCGACGGCGGAGACGCTCAGCGACGGGTGGATGCGCACCGGCGACATGGCCCGGGTCGACGAGGAGGGCTACTTCTTCATCGTCGACCGCAAGAAGGAGATGATCATCCGCGGCGGGTTCAACATCTACCCGCGCGAGCTCGAGGAGGTCCTCTACGAGCACCCGGCCGTCCGCGAGGCCGCTGTGGTCGGCCTGCCGGACGAGTCGCTGGGCGAGGAGGTCGGTGCCGCGGTGGCGCTCAAGGTGGGCGAGAGCGTGGAGCCCAGCGAGCTGCGCGCGTACATGAAGGAGCGCGTGGCGGCCTACAAGTACCCGCGCGTGGTCTGGATCGTCGACGACCTGCCCAAGGGCCCGACCGGCAAGATCCTCAAGCGCGAGGTCGAGATCCCGGCCGAGGTCGAGCAGCGCTGAAGCGGCCGCGGCGCATCACCCTGCCCGACGGCGCGGAAGCGACGCTGCGCCCGATCGATGCCTCCGACCGCGAGGCGCTGCGGACGGGGTTCGAGCGCCTGAGCGCGGAGTCGCGCTACCGGCGGTTCTTCACGCCGATGCCGCGCCTGTCCGAGCGCGACCTCGACTACCTGACGAGGATCGACCACCACGACCACGAGGCGCTGATCGCGCTCGACCGGCCCGGGGGCGACATCGTGGGCGTCGCCCGGTTCGTGCGCACCGGACCGGAGGAGGCCGAGCCGGCCATCGTGGTCGCGGACGACTGGCAGGGGCGCGGCCTGGGTCGCGAGCTCATGGGCGCCCTGGCCGACCGGGCGCTCGACGAGGGCGTCCGGCGCTTCCGCGCGCCCGTGCTGGCCGAGAACGACGCGGCGCTGCGGCTGCTCGGCTCGCTGGGCGAGCACTGGCAGCGCCCCGACGGGAACGAGGTCGAGGTCGCGATCGAGCTCGCGCCCGAGCCCGCCGGGCGGCGCACGCTCATGCGCCTGCTGCGCGTCGCCGCCGAGGGCGGCCTGGCGCCCGCGGTGAGCCTGCTCGACCGGCTGGGGGTGCGGGCGCGCTACGGGCCGCCCGATCGGTCGAGCCTGGCCAACACGATCGTGGTCGGCGTCGAGCCGCGCCGCCCCGGCGGCGCCGCGCTGCGCTGCGCCGCCGACCTTGCGCCCGCGCTGGGCTCGACCGTGCAGGTCGTGGCCGCCCGGCGCCCGCTGCTCGACAGCGAGCAGGAGGCGCAGGAGGCGCTCGCCGCCGCCGCCGACCGGCTGCGCGAGCGCGGCGTCGAGGTCGACGTGCACCTGCGCACCCTCGACGCGGCCACCGCGCTGGTCCACGTGGCCGCCGAGCGCAACGCGCGGCTGGTCATCGTCGGCGCCTCCGACCCGGACGCGCCGCGCCTGCTGCCCGGCGACGTCCCCGGCGCGGTGGCGCGGCAGGCCCCCTGCGACGTGCTCATCGCCCGGTGACCGTCGAGACCCCGCACGGGCCCGCGCGCGTCCACCTGCACCCGGTGGAGCGTCCGCGGGCGGCGCTTGTGCTCGGCCATGGGGCCGGCGGGGGCGTGACGGCGCCCGACCTCGTCGCCGCCACCGAGGCGGCGCACGCCGCCGAGCTATCCGTCGCGCTCGTCGAGCAGCCCTACCGCGTGGCCGGGCGGCGCAGCCCGGCGCCCGCGCACCAACTGGACGCCGCGTGGACGGTGGTGGCCGAGCACCTGCGCGCCGACGCCCTCGCGGGCCTGCCGCTGATCGTGGGCGGACGCTCGGCCGGCGCCCGCGTCGCCTGCCGCACGGCGGGCGCGACCGGCGCGGCCGCGGTGCTGTGCCTCGCGTTCCCGGTGCACCCACCCGGGCGACCGGAGAAGTCGCGGCTGGACGAACTCGACGCCGTGACGGTCCCGACGCTCGTCGTGCAGGGCGACAAGGACCCGTTCGGCATGCCGCCCGACGGCGGCCCCAACCGCACCGTTGTCCGTGTGCCCGGCAACCACTCCCTGCGCAGCAAGCCCGCGGTTCGGGAGGCCATCAGCGCCTGGCTCCCGACCGTGACTAGGTGAGGCGGAACTCCTCGGCGAACTCCTCGAGGAAGTGCTCGTCGGCCGCGCCGCCGTAGAGGCGCTCGAAGAACTCGGCCGTCCGCAGCGACGGTTGCACCTCCCAGCGCACGCGCGCGGGGCCGTCGGCGGCCATCTGGTGCGGCGTGTTCGCGGGCACGTCGAAGCTGTCGCCGGCGGAGTAGACGTGCGCGGCGCCGTCCACGACGGCCCGCACCTTGCCCTCGAGCACCTCGAAGTGCTCGTCCTGGCGCGGGTGCAGGTGCTCGGGCGGAGCCGGGCCGTCGCCGGGATAGAAGGCCTCCATCTCGAGCAGCTCGCCGTCGGTCTCGTCGCCGGTCTGGACCAGGGTCAGCCGGAACCCGCCGAAGCCCTCGATGACGTCTTCCTTGCCGGCCATGCCCAGACGCTAGCGCGGGGGCTCCCGGAGAGGTACAACTGCACCTGGGAATGGTTGCGGGAACGGGCGTGGCTGCCCTGCTCGAGCGGGGCGCGGAGCTCCGGGAGGCCGCAGAGGTGCTCAGCGCGGCCGGAAGCGGTGCCGGCGGCGGCCTGCTCATCGAGGGGCCGGCGGGGATCGGCAAGTCGGCGCTGATCCGTGCCATCCGCCGCGAGGCCGAGGGCGAGGGCTTTGCCGTGCTGGCCGCGCGCGGGGCCGAGCTCGAGCGCGAGTTCTCCTTCGGCGTCGTCCGGCAGCTGTTCGAGCCGGCGCTGACGGCGCGCAAGGGCGCCGAGCGCGACGCCCTGCTCGCGGGCGCGGCGCACCTGGCCGAGCCGGCGATCGGCGAGCTTGCGCCGCCCGACGCAGCCGACGTCTCGCCCTCGGTCGACCCGTCCTTTGCCGTGCTGCACGGCTTGTACTGGCTCACCGCGAACCTGGCCGAGCACTCACCTCTGCTCATCGCGGTCGACGACGCGCACTGGTCCGACGCCGCCTCGCTGCGGTTCCTGAGCTACCTCGCCGGCCGTCTCGAGGGGCTGCCGGTGGTGCTGGCCGTGGCGCTGCGGCCATTCGAGCTCGGGGCGGCGTCCAAGCTCGTCGCCGCGCTGGACGCCGAGGCCACCACGCGCGTCGTCCACCTGCCGCCGCTCAGCGCGGGCGGAACGGACGCGCTCGTGCGCGCACGGTTCCAGACCGAGCCCGCGCCGGGCTTCGCGACCGCCTGCCACCGCGCGTCGGGCGGCAACCCGCAGCTCACCCAGGAGCTGCTGGCGGCGCTGGCCGCCGAGGGCGTCGAGCCCACGCCCGCGGGGGCCGCGCACATCGCCGACCTGCGCGCCGACCGCATCGCCGCGTCGGTGCTGGCGCGGGTGGGGCGCTTGGGCGACGCTGCGGTCGCGCTGGCCCGCTCGGTGGCGGTGCTCGGGCGCGAGGCCACGCCCGGGCTCGCCGCGGCGGTGGCGGACCTCGAGCCCGCTCAGGCCGCCGCAGCGGCCGGCGTGCTCGTCGCCCACGAGGTCTTGCTGGGCGGCGAGACGCTCGCCTTCGTGCACCCGATCGTGCGCGCCGCGGTCTACAGCGACTTCTCGGCCCCGCTGCGCGGCGACGCGCACCGCCGCGCCGCGACGCTGCTGTCCGAGCGGGGGGCGGAGCTCGAGTCGGTGGCGGCGCAGATCGTCGCCGCACCGCCCGCGGGCGACCCGTGGGCCGTGGACGTGCTGCTGCGCGCGGGCGCCGCGGCGCTGGCCCGCGGCGCCCCCGAGGCGGCGGTGAGCTATCTCGAGCGCGCGCTCGCCGAGCGCCCCGACCGAGAGGCCCGTCGCGACGCGCTCATCGGCCTCGGGCGCGGCTTCGCGATGCTGCGCGACGGGCGCAGCTGCATCAAGCGGCTCTACGAGGCGCTCGAGCTGACGCAGGACACGCGGAGGCGCGTCGAGATCATCCACCTCCTGATCACGATGCTTTCGATCTCGCGTGCCGCCCCACGCGGGATCGCGCTGCTGAACCGGGAGATCGCGGCACTCCCGGCGGACGAACGCGCGCTCGGCCTACGGCTCGAAAGCGACATCGACTCGATCAGCTTCTTCAGCCTGACCGCCAAGCGCGTGGCCGCGGGACGGAAGCGCCGCTTCCACGACCCCGACGACCCGGGCTTCCTCGCCAGCGCCGCGGTGCGAGCGGCGATCTACGACGGCACCGCACAGCGGGCGGTGGCGCTCGCCCGCTCCGCGTACGCGGGGGGTCGCCTGCTCGAGCGGGAGGGGCCGGATGCGCCCGCGATGTGGATGGTCGGCACGGCGCTCCTGTTCGCGAACGAGCTGGAGACCGGTCAGGCCGTCGGCCTGGAGTGGAAACGCGCGGCCCTGCGAACGGGATCGCTGCGCGCGTTCAGCCTCGCGTCGCTCATGCTCACCCGCACGCTGCACTGGAGAGGGGACGTGGCTGAGGCCGAGGTCGAGGCCCGCGCCTTCCTCGAGGGGATGCCCGAGGCGGTGGGCGCGGGACCCGCGTTCCTGGCCGACATCCTGGTCGACCAGGGCCAGATCGACGAGGCCGACGAGGCGCTCGCGCGAGGGCACGACGCCGAGGAGCGCGTCGGCTGGTCGTTCTTCTATCCCATGCTGCTGGAGAGCCGCGGCACGCTGCTGGCGCGTCGGGGGCGGCTCGCCGACGCCCGTGCCAGCCTGCTCGAGGCCGGCCGCCTCGCCGAGGAATGGGAGGTGCGGACGCCCGGGCCGTTCTCGTGGCGCGTCGCGCTCGCCGAGGTCCACACTGCGCTTGGCGACGACGACGAGGCGCTCATGGTGGCCGACGCCGAGGTCGAGCGCGCTCGCGCCTTCGGCTCGCTGCGCCCGCTGGGCATGGCGCTGCGGGTGGCGGGGACGGCGCGCGCCAACGGCATCGAGCTGCTCCGCGAGGCGGCCGCGGTGCTGGGCCGATCGGCGGCGCGGCTCGAGTACGCGCGCGCGCTGGTCGAGCTGGGCGCGACGTTGCGGCGGGCCGGCCACAACGCGGAAGCCCGCGTGCCGCTGCGCGAGGGCTTGGCGGGTGCGCGCGGCTGCGGCGCGCTGCCGCTGGCCGAGCGGGCCCACGAGGAGCTGACCGCGACCGGTGCCCGTCCCCGCAAGATCATCCGCTCCGGCGTCGCGGCCCTGACCTCGAGCGAGCGCCGCGTCGCGCGCATGGCCGCCGACGGGATGCCGAACAAGGAGATCGCCCAGGCCCTGTTCGTGACCGTGCGGACGGTCGAGGCGCACCTGCACCACGCCTACCTGAAGCTCGACATCTCGTCGCGCCGCGAGCTGGCGGAGGCGCTCGGGCAGTAGTCGATGTTGGTGGTGACGTTGGTGGTCGCCGCCGATGCGAAGTCCGTGCCGCCGCCCCGATCATCGGGGCAATCAACGCCTGGGGAGGCGACGACACGTGAGACGGACGCTGATGGTGTTGGCCGTTGCCGCTGGCCTGTGCGTGCCCGCAGCGGGCGCGCAGGCGGCGAGCATCGTGTTCACGCAGGACGACGGGAACGTCTACCTGGCCCACGCCGACGGAAGCGGGGTCTTCCAGGTCACGCTCGACGGCGATCCGGGCGACCCCTACGGCCCGCCCTCGCAGGCCGACGACGGGACGATCGTCACGACGCGCGGCGACGACGACGACACGGAGATCATCCGGATGACCCAGAACGGCACCGTGCTCGGGTCGTTCTTGCCGCCGTTCCTGTTCCACGGGGACATCATCGACTCCGACGTCTCGCCGGACGGCAGCCGGATCGCCTACACCAGCGGCTACTTCGGCGACGGGGTCTGCAACCCGGTCACTCCGCCCGCGGTGGGCACCACCGCGTGCGTGGCCACGCGCGTGGCCTCTTCGGGTGGCGCCGATCTTGGCGGGCCCCCGCCCGATACGCAGACGCCGTCGTGGATGAGCAACACCCGACTGCTCACCGGCGACATGAGCAACCTCCGCTTCTACGACGGTGGCAGCAGCGACACCCACTGGTTCGGGCCGGACAGCGGCGCGATGGGCATCAACGACGACAACCCCGACGACGCCGACTTCAAGGCCGACCGGCTCGTGACGGTCAACGGCGGCGCCGGCAACCACAAGTTCATCTGGATCTTCAGCACCCCCGGAGCGTCGACCGGGCCCCCGAGCCCGCCCTCGGGCACCGCGTGCTTCATGTCCGATCCGGTGCAATCCCCGCCGACGCCCGACGACGTGTTCCGCGATCCGACATGGAGCCCGGACGCCACATCGCTCGCCTGGGAGGAAACCGACAACGACGACAGCAGCGACGTCGCCGGCGAGGGCATCTGGATCCGCAACCTCGGTGGCGGGTCGCTCGCGACCGCGTGCGCCAGCCCGCTGCCGACAGGGCCGGCGATCCCGTTCGCCCACTACCCCGACTTCGGGCCGGCTGACGTCAACCCGGCGCCGCGCTCGAGCGGTGGCGGTGGCAGTGGCGGCGGGGGCGGTGGCGGCGGCACCAGCGGCGGCGGTGGTGGCAGCACCGGCGGTGGCGGCGGTGGCGCCGCGTCGGGCTCCGGCAGCGGGTCGGGCTCGGGCACCGGGACCGGCACCGGGACGGGCACGGGCGGCCCGCCCGCGGGCGCCAGCGGCGCCGCGACCAAGGCCATCGCGACGGCCTCCGCGGGGTCACTCAGCCTCACGCTGATGGCGCCGGGGACGTGCGTGCCGGCCGGCCAGGCCGTGAACCTCGCGGTCACCTCCGCGACCAAGAAGGCGATCACGAAGAAGAAGGGCAAGCTCGCGACCGCCGCCCGCAGTCGCAGGCACAAGGTCACCTACAAGATCAAGCAGGTCACGTTCTCGCTCGACACGAGCAAGAGCGTGGACAAGCGCGCGGCGTTCACCGCGGCCTTCCCGTCCACCGGAATGGCGTCGGGCAGCGGGCACCGCGTAGGCGCCAAGGTCGCGCTGAAGAAGAGCGGGTCGCGCAAGACCACCAACAAGTCGCTGAGCGGCTCGATCTCGATCTGCTGAGCGGTTGCGGGTACGGATCGACCTCGACGTGGACCTGGGCAGCGAGCCGGTCGTCGGCCGGCTCGCTGTCGCGGGCGGGACCGCTCACCCGTTCACCGGGTACGCCGGGCTGATCGCGGCGCTGCAGGCGCTGCGCGAGGGCGACGAGCTCGAAGGCGCGCCGATCGCGCCCGACGGCGACGAGGACCTGCTGTAGCCGTGCGGGCCGTGCTGTGTGCGCTGATCATGGTGGCGGCGCTCGCCTGGTGCGCTCCGGCATTCGGCGCGGGCTGGCTGCCGGCTGAAGAGGTCGCGCCGGCCGGCTCCTCGCCGGCCACCACCGAGCCGCCGGTCGTCGCGATGACCCCGGCGGGCGACGTGTTCGCCGCCTGGACGGCAAGCGGGGGCTCCTTCGCCTACCGCGTCCGGCGGGCGTTCACCGGCTACGCGGGCGACCCGCATCGCTTCCCCGGCAACGACCTGCCAGCGGTCACCGTCGACGCCGACGGGCGCATCTGGCTCGCCACCCACCTCGGCGGCGTCGTTCAGGTGGTGCGCTCGAGCGCCACCGATCCCGACTCGTTCCCCGGGGGACAGGGCGGGAGCTTCATCGCGCCAGGCGCCGTGACCGACCTCGACGTCGCCGCGCGCCACGACGAGGGCGCGGTCGTCTTCGTCAACGCCGGCCAGGTCAAGCTCGGGCGCTGGACGCCGACCGGCGGGGCAGTTGCGCCGAACGCGCCGCTCTACGACGGCTCCATGAACGCCGCCGACCACGCCAAGGTCAGCCTCGATGCCGCCGGCAACCTCGTCGCCGCCTTCACCATCAGCTCGCAGACCAACCTCTGCCGCGTGGCGGCCGTACGTATCCCTGCCGGCGGGTCGCCCATCCCGCTGCAGGACATCGGCAGCACCGGGACCGCCGACGGCGGCTGCAGCTTTTTCCTCAATGGCAAGGAGCTCAACGACAACGTCGACCTGGCGCTCGGCCCCAGCGGCCGCGTGCTGGCGAGCTGGTACCGCAACGGGCCGAGCCACGCCGGGATCGACACGGCGGTGGCGCCGCCCGGAGGTGCGTTCGGCGCGGGCACGACGGTCGCCTCCGACACCGACGCGCATCCGCTGACCAGCAACCCGCCGAGCGTCGCCCACGGCCTGCTGGGCGCGTCGGACGCGATGCTGCACACCTACATCGTGCGCTCGCCCGACGACGGGTTCGACCACGCTGCGCAGCTGTTCCGCGCGGGCGGCGGCGCGCCCGGGTTCCTGCGCGAGTTCGACATCGGCAGCAACGCCCAGCACCTGGCCCGCAACGCCGCAGAGCAGGCCGTGGGCGGCTGGCAGGGATCGAGCCTGGCCGGCTGCCACATCAGCGGCGCGGTGGGGACCGTGGCCGGCGGGCTCGAACAGGAGGAGACGATTGGCGGCTGCGGCCAGTCCACCGGCGCCGAGACCTCGGACACGCGCGTGGCCATCGATCCGGTGGGCGACGCCGCCGTCGTGTGGACGGCAGCGGGGGCGGTGCAGCTCGCCGTGTACGACGCGACGCCGCCCGAGGTGACCGACGTTAGCGCTCCGGCGACCGCCACCGTCGGCGACCCGGTGGCGCTGTCGGCCGCGGGGCGCGACGCACTCTCCCCGATGACCGTGGACTGGACCTTCGACGAGGGGGCGCCGGCGAGCGGCGGCTCGGTCACCCACGCGTTCGCCACGGCGGGACCGCATCGCGTGGTCGCGCATCTGCGCGACGAGGTCGGGAACACGGCCGACGTCGAGCGGACGGTGACCCTTGCCGAGGCCAGTGGCGGCGGACCGAGCGCATCGAGCAACGGCTCCTCGTCGAACACCACCACCGCGACCAACAACACCACCACGACCACGACGACCACGACCACCACCACGCTCACGCCCCCGCGCGTCCCCGGCCCGACGATGGCCCTGCTCGGCGCGCGCCTGCGCGCCTCGCGCCGCGGCGTCATCCGGCTGCGCCTCGGTTGCCCGGCCGAGACCTCGGGCGGCTGCAGCGGGACGGCGGGCGTGCAGAAGGGCGCCGCGCCGCGCGCCTTCCGCGCGGCCGCGGGCGCCACCACGACCGCGAAGTTGAAGCTCACGCGCTCCACTCGGCGGCGCCTGAGCCGCCGCCACCGCATCCGTGTGACCGTCGCGGTCACCGCGCACGACGGCCAGGGCAACGAGGCGACGAGCAGCGGCGCCTACACCGTGCTTCGGACTCGGCGGTGAGCCCCGTCTGAGAGGATCGCGGAACGCGATCACCCAGGCTGTCCATCTGGCCCGATCCCGTTCGTCGTGACTGCGAACGGCAACCTCTTCCCATCCAGGAGGACACATGAAGTACATCGCCCTGATCTACACCAGCGGCAACGGGGGCAACGACCTCTCCGAGGACGAGCAGAAGGCCGTCTTCGGTGAGTACATGGCGCTCTCGGACGACCCCAAGACGCTCGGCGGGGACCAGCTCGCGGGGGCCGACACCGCCACCACCGTCCGGGTCGACGGTGGCGAGACGCTCACGACCGACGGCCCCTTCGTCGAGACCAAGGAGGAGCTCGGCGGCTACTACGTCATCGACGCCGGCGACCTCGACGAGGCCGTCGCCTTCGCGGCGCGGATCCCGGCGGCCCGCTTCGGCGGCGCCATCGAGGTGCGCCCGGTGGTGGAGATGTAGCGCCCTGATCGACCGGGTCTTCCACGACGAGTGGGGACGCGTCCTGGCGACGCTGATCGGCTTCCTCGGCGACTTCGACCTCGCCGAGGAGGCCGCCCAGGACGCGTTCGCGACCGCCGCGGAGCGCTGGCCGCGCGAGGGCGTCCCCGACAATCCGGGCGCCTGGCTCGTGACCGCCGCCCGCAACCGGGCGATCGACCGGATCCGGCGCGACCGGACGCTGGCGGCCAAGACGCGGCTCCTCGAGGTCGCGGAGGCCGCCGAGGACGACGTGGAGGAGCCCACCTTCAAGGACGAGCGTCTCGAGCTCGTCTTCACCTGCTGCCACCCCGCCCTGGCCACGGAGGCGCAGGTCGCGCTCACCCTGCGCACGCTCGGCGGCCTGACCACCGAGGAGATCGCGCGTGCGTTCCTCGTGCCCACCGAGACCATGGCCAAGCGCCTGGTGCGGGCCAAGAAGAAGATCAAGACCGCCGGCATCCCGTTCCGCGTCCCCGACGACCACGTCCTGCCCGAGCGCCTGAGCGCCGTGCTGGCGGTCGTCTACCTCATCTTCAACGAGGGCTACGGCGGCCGCGGCGAGCTCGCGCCCGAGGCGATCCGGCTCGGACGGGCGCTGGCCGAGCTCATGCCCGACGAGCCCGAGGTGCACGCGCTGCTGGCGCTCATGCTCCTGCACGAGGCCCGCCGGGCGGCGCGCTATCGCGACGGCGAGCTCGTGCTCCTCCCCGACCAGGATCGGGCGCTATGGGACGCCGAGCAGATCGCCGCCGGACGCACTGCCCTCGACCGCGCGCTGGCCCTGCGCGGCCGCGGGCCCTACGTGCTGCAGGCGGCGATCGCCTCGCTGCACGCCGACGAGCCGCGCGACTGGCCGCAGATCGCGGCGTTGTACGCCGAGCTCGGGCGCCTGACCGGCTCGCCCGTCGTGGCGCTGAACCGGGCGGTCGCCGTGGCCCAGGCCGACGGCCCCGCGGCCGGACTGGCGCTGCTGGACGAGCTCGCGCCCGAGCTCGACGGCTACCGCTACCTCCACTCCGCCCGCGCCGATCTGCTCCGCCGGCTCGGGGAGGACCCCGACGCACGCGCTGCCTACGAGCGCGCGCTCGCCCTGACCACGACCGAGCCGGAGCGCCGCTTCCTCGAGCGCAGGCTCGCCGACCTGAGAGGAAGCTGACATGTACGCGGACGTCCTGGGCTCGCGCATGTACTACGTCGACGAGGGCGAGGGCAAGCCAGTCCTGTTCCTGCATGGCAACCCGACCTCGTCCTACCTGTGGCGCAACGTCATTCCGCACGTGACCGGCGTGGGCCGTTGCATCGCGCCCGACCTCATCGGCATGGGCCGCTCGGACAAGCCCGACCTCGAGTACCGCTTCGTCGACCACGCGCGCTACCTCGACGCGTTCATCGGGGCGCTCGAGCTCGAGGACGTCGCGCTGGTGGTGCACGACTGGGGCTCGGGCCTGGGCTTCCACTACGCCCACCGCAACGAGGGCAACGTGCGCGGGCTCGCGTTCATGGAGGCGATCCTCGCGCCGGTTCCGAGCTGGGAGGCGTTCCCCGACGGCGCGCGCGAGATGTTCCAGGCCTTCCGCACGCCCGAGGTCGGCTGGGACCTCATCTGCAAGCAGAACGTGTTCGTCGAGCAGGCCATCCCCGGCTCGATCGTGCGCAAGCTGACCGATGAGGAGATGGACGCCTACCGGGCGCCGTTCCCGGACGAGGCGAGCCGCAAGCCGATCTGGCGTTGGCCGAACGAGATCCCGGTCGCGGGCGAGCCCGCCGACGTGGCCGAGATCGTGGCCGCCTACAACGCCTGGCTGCAGGAGACCGAGCTGCCCAAGCTGCTACTGCACGCCGAGCCGGGCGCGCTCATCCCGGCGCCGATGGTGGCGTCGGCCCGCTCTGCGCTGCCCAACCTCGAGACCGTCGACCTGGGCGCCGGGATCCACTTCGTCCAGGAGGACAACCCCGACACCATCGGTCGCGAAGTTGCGCGCTGGGCCGCCAACCTGTAATCACTCGGGCCATGCGCAACGGACTGCGCGGCCTCCCGCTCCTCGCCATGCTCGTGCTGGCGGGCGGATGCGGCTCGGGCGGCAACGGCAGCGGGACCACGACCAGCACCACGGCGGCCGACACCCCGACCGTGGCCAGCGGCGACGCGCGCCCCCAGCAGGTCGTCGACGCCGTGCACACCGTTCAGGCCCGGTACGGCTCCAAGGCGATCCTCTACGGAGCCTGGGTGGGCGACAAGCCGCTCGCGGTCGGTGCGGTGGGGAATGCGCTGCCGGGCGTCCGGGCGGCGCCCGACCAGCACGTCCGCATCGGCGTCGGGGCCGAGTGGTTCCTGGGCACGCTGCTGCTGCGCATGGCCGACCAAGGGAAGGTGCGTGTCGACGACCCGGTCGTCAAGTGGTATCCGCATCTGCCCAACGCGAGCAAGGTGACGCTGCAGATGCTGGCCAACAACACGTCGGGCTACAACGACTTCGTGAACACGCCGGCGTTCAGCGACGCGTTTGCCCGCGACCCCTTCCGGTCGTGGAAGCCGAGCACGCTGATCGCCATCGCCATGTCCAAGCCGCCGCTGTTCGCGCCGGGTACGTCGTGGGCGTTCTCGGACACGAACGCGACCATCCTCGGCCAGATCCTGCAGCGCGTTGGGGGCAAGCCGCTGGGCGTGCTCTACCAGGAGAACCTGTTCTCCAGGCTCGGCATGAGTCAGACCCGGGCCAACGCGAACTCGATCATGCCGACGCCGGCGCTGCACGGGTACGAGACCTCGCGCGGGCCCTATGAGGACTCGACCAACTGGGACGTCGATTGGGTGCCGGGGGCGTCCAACGTGACCTCGACGATCGGCGATCTGGGTCGGTGGGTGCGCACGTACGGCTCGGTGCTCACGCCCGGCTCGCGCGAGCTCCAGGTCGCGCCGATCACCGCCGGCAAGGGGCCGCTGCCCCGCGGCACCTGGTACGGCTACGGGCTGTCGGTCACGAACGGCTGGGTCGCGTCCAACCCGCAGCTCATGGGCTACAACGGCATCATCGCCTACCTCCCGTCCCAGAAGCTGACCTTCGTGACCTTCACGACGCTCGGCCCGAAGACGCCGGCGGTCGTCGCCGCCGCCACCGCGGTCTTCCAGGGGGTCGCCCACGCCCTGACGCCGCAGAACATCCCGGCCTTCAGCGTGCTGCCGCGCGGCCAGAGCGGCAACCAGTAGCGCCTCGTTGCGGGCCACGAGCCAGGGGTCGAGGCGCGCGGAGGGCGCCTCATCGGCCGCGGGAGCCCAACCGTCGCTACATTGCCGGACCGCCATGGCCGACCAGAAGGACCTCGAGTTCACCTACTCGCTGATCGACCGCATCTTTCGCCTGAGCCTGGGGGAGATGGCCGACTTCAGCGGCGCCAAGTACGACGGCGACTTCTCGCTGACCCTGGAGGAGGCGCAGCGGCGCAAGCACGACTACATCGCGGAGCAGATCGGAATCGAGCCCGGGCGCCGCGTGCTCGACCTGGGCTGTGGGTGGGGACCGCTGCTCAACTACGTGCGCTCGCGGGGGGCGACGGGCCTCGGCGTGACGCTGTCCTCGGCCCAGGCCGAGGCCTGCCGGCGCAATGGCCTCGACGTCCACGTCCAGGACGCGCGGACGGTGGGCTCGGACAGCTTCGGGGCCTTCGACGCAGTCGCCAGCCTGGGCGCCTTCGAGCACTTCTGCTCGGTCGAGAACTACGAGGCCGGGCGCCAGGACCAGGTCTACCGCGACCTCTTCTCGCACTGGGCCACGGTGCTGCCGCCGGGCGGCCGGCTGTACCTGCAGACCATGGTCTTCGGGCGCAACATGATCCCGATCGAGGAGGTGTCGATCGATGCCCCGCGCGACTCCGACGGCTGGATCATGGCCCTGATGGGGCGCCAGTTCCCGGGGTCGTGGCTGCCCTTCGGGTCCGAGCAGGTGATCGCCAACGCGGAGCCCGACTTCCGGCTCGTCTCGCACGTGAGCGGGCGGCTGGACTACATCGAGACGATCAAGCAGTGGCGCAAGCGGTTCGGCGAGGGGTCGTTCCAGAAGAGGCTGCTCAAGGCGCGGCTGGTGCCGAAGTGGCTGACCAGCCGCGACTTCCGGCTGGCCTTCACGTCGGGCGTGAGCGCGAACAGCATCTGCTTCGAGCGGGAGCTGCTCGACCACTTCCGGCTCGTCTTCGAGAAGGCCTAGGCCCTACCTCGCGGATAATCGACAGCACCGCGCTGCGGTGGCACGGTGGGCTCCTGTTCAGCGATAGACGAAGGGAGACCCGCACATGACCACCGTCAACACCGTCGTCGACGACTACATCGCCGCATGGAACGAGCGCGACGAGGAGCGCCGCCTGGAGCTCGTCCAGCGCGCGTTCGCGACCGACGGCACCTACCTCGATCCCGCCCGGTCGGGCGCGGGGACCGAGGGCATCGCGGCGATGATCGCCGAGGCGCAGGGCCACTTCCCCGACCACCACATCGAGCTCGTCGCCGAGCCCGACGCGCACCACGACCGCGTGCGCTTCACGTGGCAGCTGTTCCCGGAAGGCGCCGGCCCGATCATGACCGGCTACGACTACGCGACGGTCGCGGAGGACGGGCGGCTGCGCGACGTCACCGGGTTCGCGGAGCCGGTGGGCTAGCGACCCACCAGGGGTCAAGTCTTTCTTTGCCACACCGGAGTCCGGTGCGTGCGCGAAAGACTTGACCCCCCGGTTGTCAGCGGCTGTGGGCGAACACGATGTGGCCCTCGGCGTGGGCGGTCGCCGGGCCGTCCGCGACGTGCCGGACGCGGCACGTGCGCGGGCAGCGGACGGCGATCGTCTGCGCCCCGCCCTCGGTGGCGGCGAGGAGGTCGCCGCGGCGAGCGCCGGCGCGCAGGAGGTCCCCGACGGTCACCCCGAGGAAGGCGTCGTCGCCGGGGTGGGGCTCGGCCTGGCCGCCCCGGTCGGCGAGCAGGGCCAGCGCACTCGCCGGGCCGTGCTCTGGGACGAAGCCGACGCTCTCGACGCCGATGTCGCCGCCTTTGGGCAGACCGGACGCGACGAGGGTGTGGGCGCGGCCCTTGCGGTCGAAGACGATGAGGTCGCCGCCGTCCTCGTCGGCGGTGACGAAGCGGCCGCCGAAGCGGCCGAAGCTGCGCGGCGCCACGGCCATCCCGCCCTCGACGTGGGTGGACGGCGTCTGGGCGAGCACCTTTGCGCGGCCCCTGCAGTCGAGCGCGATCAGGCGGGTGTCGCTGCCCGCCGTGGCGGCGACGAGCAGGCGGTAGCCGTAGTCGCCGACGGTGTCGAAACCGAGGCCGGTCAGGAACAGGCCGGGCATCAGGGAGGCGAACGGCTGGGCCTTGCCGGCCGCCGTGATGCGGATGACCGTGGGGTTGTCGCCTGGCTCGATCGCGAAGGCGTCGTCCCGGGCGAACGTGCAACGGGCGCTGCGCACGCGCCGGTGGTTGGACAGGGCGATGTACGGCTCGCCGGCGCTGCTCGCGTAGCCGCCGGGGCCGCGGGCGAACGGGCTGAGCGTCGTGCCCTGCAGCAGCGACAGCGTCCCGGCCGCGGCGACGACCATCCGCCCGTCGCTGCGCGGCGTGGTGACGTCGAGCGCTCCGGACTGAGGGATGGCGACGGTCCAGGTCGCGAGCGCATGCGCGACCGGGGCCGCGGTCGCGACGGACAGCGCCGCGGCGGCGAGGGCTGCGAGGGCGGGCTGCCGGCGCCCGGGCACGTGCCGAACGCTATAGGTGCGCGGTTCAGGGTTGACGCGGGGTTCGCCGCACGGTCAGATTGACGCTTCGCCATGTCCTACCTCCCGCCGACCTTCGAGCTCTCCGTCGAGGAGGTGGACGAGCAGACCGCGGTCGTCAGCGTCCGCGGCGAGATCCACCTCGCCACGGCGCCGGAGTTCTCCGAGCGGCTCAACGACGTCATCGCCGAGGGGAGGACGGCGGTCGTCGTCGACCTCACCGAAGTCGGGTTCATCGACTCGACGGGGCTCAGCGTGCTGCTCAACGCGCTGCGTCGCATCACGCGCGCGGGCGGGTCGTTGAGCTTGGTGTGCACGAACCCGACCGTGCTGCGGCTGTTCGAGGTCACGAAGATGGACACGACGTTCACCATCGTGGATTCGCGCGACGAGGCGCTGGCACGAGCGCGGGGATGAAGGCAGGGCCGTCCCCGGCGACGACCCCACCTGGAGCAATGCGGCTGAGAGGACTCGAACCTCCACGGGCGTTTGCCCACCGCCACCTGAAGACGGCGCGTCTGCCATTCCGCCACAGCCGCCGGGAACAGCAAAGATAGCGCCGCGAATCAGGACTTTCGTCCCACCTGTTGGAGCATCGCGGAGACCGCCGTGCGGCGGTTGGTGCGGATCGCGCGGTGGTTCCGGCGGTATGCGACGCCGACCTGGTCGCACGTCCGCGCGAAGAGGTCGAGGATGTCCGTCGACCGGTTGTAGAGCCCGTAGGACTCGTAGCGGTAGGGACCGGTGCGGTTGATGAAGACGCCCCGGTCGGAGCGAATGAGGCCGCGCAGGAGCGCCCAAGGAGCCTGCGCGACGAGGTCGTCGCGAGGGCATGCAGCCGGGATACTGGGCGGGCGATGTCGCAGGAGAACGTGGACGTGGTGCGTGCGATCTACAGCGCCTGGCAGCTTGGCGACTATCGAGCCGCTCTGGAGCGCTTCGACGAACAGGTTGAGTGGTTTGGGCCACCGGATCTCTCCAACAGCGGCTTCGGGCGGGGACATGAGGGTGTCCGCCGAGCGCTCGGGACCTGGATTGGCACCTGGGACGATTATCAGTTCGACCTGCGCGAGTTGATCGACTCCGGTGACCGGGTCTTGGCGGCGGGCTGGCAACGCGGACGCGGCAAGGGCAGCGGCGTCGAGGTATCCGAAGAGATATTCAGTGTGTGGACCCTCCGCGCAAGAAAGGTGATCCGGCAGCGGATGTTCCGCGACCGGGGCCAGGCCCTCAAGGCCGCCGGGCTGCGGGAGCAGCCGTGAGGCCATGACTGGCCGTGACTCTCTCCGGCTACTGGCCGTCGGTCACGGCTCGGCCGGGCTGCGCTTCGACTTCTACCTCGCCACCAAGCACCACGCCGTCCACTACCTCCACGCCACCCTCGGGCCGCCGCCGCGGGTGATCGCGGAGCAGATGGGCTGGTCGCTCGCGGCCGTGCTCGACTTGCTCGCGGTGTACGGGCACGGCGACGTCGGCGCGCTGAAGGAGATCCACCGCGCTTTCGCCGAACGTGCGGCCGCTGCGGTCATCTCAGACGCAACTCTCACACGCAAAGCGGTGCCTAATCCCTCGCACAGTGCGACGCCGTAACGATCCTCGCAGTCGTTGATGCCAGCCTGCGTGAGCGCTGTCGCCGCGTCCCGTACGTCGGCACGATGCATACGAACACACGTTCGCATCACCGGAGGAGAACCGGCGGCGCTCAGCGGCGTTGACCACTGCTAGCCTGACCGCGCTCGCCGCCATCGTCTAGGGGACTAGGACGCCGCCCTCTCACGGCGGAAACCGGGGTTCGAATCCCCGTGGCGGTACCTCTGCTCTGACCGTAGCTCTGGCGAATGTGGCTTGTCGGGGTCGGGTGGCCGAAAGCGTGGCCGAAAGTTCTTCGCTGCGTTGGCGGTGGTCTTCGGGCTGATGGCAGGCCGGCGTACAGGAGGGGGAGCATCATCGATGCTGCCTGCGAGCGATCCCGCACCCAGCCCGCGTCGCGGCCGCCGGCGTCGCGATCGTGTTCGTGGGCGACCACCACCAGCTACCCGAGATCGATGCCGGCGGGACCTTCCGCGGCCTGGTCATCCGGGCCGAACCGATCGTGCTGACCGAGAACCGCCGCCAGCAACAGGAGTGGGGCCGACGGATGCTCGAACGCATCCGCAGCGGCCAAGTCCGCCAGGGCCTCGAGCTCGCCAGCGAGCACGGCGTCGTTCGCGTCTCGGGCACGGCCGAGGCGGCCGGGACCGAGCTCGTGCACGATTGGTGGG
>DATBDE010000104.1:0-128773 GCA_036270095.1 Solirubrobacteraceae bacterium
GGCGGGACAGGCAACGCGCAGCCGCGCTCAGCTCGCCGACGACTCGCCGACCGCGCCGTCGCCCTCGAGCGCGCCCGCGCGGGCGAGGCCCAGGCGGCGGTGCAGGAGGAGCGCGCGCGCATCGCCCGCGAGCTGCACGACGTGGTCGCCCACGACGTCTCGGTCATGGTCGTGCAGGCGGCCGCGGCCAAGCGCATCGTCGAGCGCGAGCCCGACCGGGCCGAGGAGGCGAGCGTCTCCATCGAGGGAACGGGCCGCGAGGCGCTGGCCCTGCGCTCCGGCGCCAGCGGCTTCCTGCTCAAGGACGCTCCGGCCGAGTCGCTGATCGCCGGCATCCGGGTCGTCGCCGACGGCGAGGCGCTGCTCGCGCCCTCGATCACGCGCCGGCTGATCGACGGGTTCGCCCGCGGCGCCGGCCCGGCCGCGCCGCCGCCGGGCCTGGACGAGCTCACGCCGCGCGAGCTCGACGTCTTCAAGCAGGTCGCGCGCGGGCTCTCCAACGCCGAGATCGCCAGCGAGCTCATCGTCTCCGAGACCACGGTCAAGACCCACGTCGCGCGCATGCTGATGAAGCTCGGGTTGCGCGACCGCGTTCAAACCGTCGTGCTCGCCTACGAGGCGGGCATCGTCACTCCGGGCGCCGAGGCCTAATCGCCGCGCGCGTCCGTCCGCGCCGGTCGCAACCCTTGCGGCGTGGACGCGCGCCGTCGTCGCTTCCTGTTCCGCGCCGTGGGGGGCATCGCGCTCCTGCTCATCCTCGCCGGCTCGATCACCGACGTCGCCGTGACGATGTTCTGGGACCGCAACGCGATGCTCACGAGCGTGCTCGCCGACGTGCTCGTGCTGGTCGTCGGTGTGGCGGTGGTCAACGAGTGGCTGGACATCCGCTCGGCGGAGCGCTGGCGCACCGTCGCCTACTACGCGCTCGTCGAGCTGCTCGAGGCCTCGCGCGACACCTGGATCCGGCTCAGCCACGAGCTCGACGTGGCCGGGGGCGAGCCCATGACCGTGATGCAACTCAGCGACCGCGTGCTCGCCGACGGCGGCGCAGCCATGCTGCGCGACCGCGCCGCCGCCGCGCTCGCTGACCCCGAGGCGCGGGCGCGCCTGCTCAAGCTCGTGGTGGCGGTGAGCGAGGAGACCCGCACGGCGCTGACCAACTGGGCGCCGATCATGATCACCACCGCCCCCTCGGCGGCCGCCATCAACCGGTTCACCGATCTGCACGGCCGCCTCGTGCGCCTGCGCTACGTCCTCCAGGAGGACATCCAGGGCTACACGATCGACAGCATCGAGGTCGGCGACGACGCCTGGGCGGCGCGCCGGATCGCGACCGTGATCCGGCTCGGCGCCGAGCTGGCAAAGGCCTACCGCGAAGAGTCCTATGCGATCGTCTCGCTCGAGGAATGGTCAGACGAAGCCTTTGTCCCCGGATAAGGGTTGCCCGCTACCTTTTGACCATGACTACGAAGGTGAACAGGAGCGACGCCGAGTGGCGCGCGGGCCTGAGCCCCGAGCAGTACGACGTGCTGCGGAAGAAGGGCACCGAGCGTCCGTTCACCGGCGTCTACAACGATTGCAAGGACCCCGGGATCTACCGCTGCGCCGGCTGCGGAGCCGAGCTGTTCCGCTCCGACGACAAGTTCGAGTCCGGGACGGGGTGGCCGAGCTTCACCCAGCCGGCCGAAGGCGAGGGCGTCGACACCGAGGAGGACCGGAGCTTCTTCATGCGCCGGACCGAGGTGATGTGCTCGAGCTGCGGCGGGCATCTGGGCCACGTGTTCGACGACGGTCCCCAGCCCACCGGGATGCGCTACTGCATCAACTCGGCGGCGCTGGAGCTGGACCGGACGCCGAGCGAGGACTGAGGCTCCACCCTCCGGGCCGGGTCATCGCCTCGGCCCCGCACTGCGCCCCCCTGGCGACTGCTTCCTCGATGGGCCGGCCTTCGCCCAGCGCGAAGGTCGTGCCCGCCGCGAAGCAGTCGCCGGCGCCGTAGGAGTCGGCCGCCGCGGCCGGAAGCGGGGCGGCGTGGAAGGCGTCCGTGCGCCCTTCGCGCGCGGTCCAGTGCCCGCCCTTGGCGCCCTCCGTGGAGACGACGTAGCGCGCTCGCGGCTCGAGCTCCTTCGCCGCCGCGGCCTCGCCGGGATCGTCGGCCGAGAAGATCAGCGCGTCGAGCTCGACCCCGCTCTCGCGTAGGGCCGGCCCTACGCGCGGCGTGGCGGTCAGCACCTGAGCCCGGCGCGCGAGCCGCACCGCCGCCGCGTCGGCTCCGGTGACGTAGACGGCGTCGGCGCCCTCGAGCTCGTCCCAGGGCAGGTCGTCGGCGCCCGTCGGCACGAGCCGCTCCCCGAGCACGGTGATCGTGCGCTCGGCGGCGGCGTCCAGATAGGTGAAGGCGCGCCGCTGGGGCTCGTGGCGCCAGGCCGGGCGGACGCGCAGGCCGAACCGCTCGAGCTCGTCGTGGGCGCGGTGGCCGAGCACGTCGTCGCCCAGCGCGGTGAAGAAGCTCGCGTCGCCGGCCAGGCGCGCGAGCTGCACCGCCGCCATCGCCCCGCCGCCGCCCGGCTCCTCCCAGCCCTCGCTGGCGTGGACGATCTCCCCGGCGCGCGGCAGGTGGTCGACGCGCACGAACTCCAGCCACTCGACGTGACCGACGCAGGCGGCCCTCAACGGGGGCGCAGCCCGTCGAGGATGACCTTCAGCAGGCTGTCCCGGGCGGCCCTCCCGCCGCTGCTCACGACGGTGGACATGGCGCCGAACACGCTGCCCACGTCCTCGATGCCGAAGTCGCTGCGCAGCACGCCGGCCTGCTTGGCCCGCTCGAGCACCTTGGTGGTGGGATCCCGCAGCTCGGCCGGCGGCTCCTGCGGCCCCGGCAGTCCGAGCGCCTGGCACCACCCGAGGTCGTCGAGCTGAAGGTCGGTCCCCTCGGTGAAGAGCTGCTCCACCGCGCCCCACGGATCGGGGTTCAGGGCGGCGCGCTCGGCGACGTCGATGACCCGCCGGCGCTTCTCGTCCCACAGCGCCTCCTGCAGCGCCTGCTTGGTCGGGAAGTTGCGGTAGATCGTGCCGACCCCCACCCCGGCCGCGCGCGCGATGTCCTCCATCTGGACGTCGAGCCCGCGGGCGCCGATCTCCTTGGCCGCGGCCTTGAGGATGCGCTCGCGGTTGCGCCGGGCGTCGGCGCGCTGCGGGCGCGGGGCAGTGACGTCGACGTTCGGAGCCACGACCGCGTCCTGGGGATGTTTGAGGGGGGTTGACAAACGGAATCTTGCTTCCGTATCATGTGGAACCGGAACTCAGCTTCCGATTCTAACCGACAGAGACCAAGTCTTTCAAGGAGCACCGATGGACGCCACCACTGCCCGAGACCGCCGCTGGATCGCGCTCATCCTCCTGTGCGCGGCGCAGTTCGTCGTGGTCCTCGACGCCTCGATCGTCAACGTCGCGCTGCCGTCGATCCAGCGCGACCTGCACTTCAGCCAGGAGGACCTGCAGTGGGTGGTCAACGCCTACGTCCTCATGTTCGGCGGCTTCATGCTGCTGGGTGGCCGCGCCGCCGACCTGCTCGGGCGTCGGCGCGTGTTCATGTTCGGCCTCGTCCTGTTCTCGCTGGCCTCACTGGCGGGCGGTCTGGCCGGGAGTCAGGGCGTGCTGATCGCCGCGCGCGCCGTGCAGGGCCTCGGCGCCGCCATCCTCGCCCCCGCCGCGCTGTCCATCATCGTCGTGACCTTCGCCGAGGGCGCCGAGCGCAACAAGGCGCTCGGGGTCTGGGGCGCCGTCGCCGGCTCCGGCGGCGCCGCCGGCGTGCTGCTCGGCGGCATCCTCACCCAGAGCCTCGGCTGGCAGTGGGTCCTGTTCGTCAACGTCCCCATCGGCATCGCCGCCGCCGCGCTCTCCCCCATGCTGCTGCGCGAGAGCCGCCGCGAGGGCGTCGAGCGCAACTTCGACGTCGCCGGCGCCATCACCAGCACCGCCGGCCTCGTGCTGCTCGTCTACGCGGTGGTCAAGGCCGTCGAAAACGGCTGGGGGTCGACGACCACGATCGCGCTGCTGGCGATTGCGGCGCTGCTGCTCGTCACCTTCGCGGTCGTCGAGACGCGTGCCCGCCAGCCGCTCGTGCCCTTCCGCGTGTTCCGGATCGGGTCGATCGCCGGCGCCAACCTCACCGGCCTGCTCATGGGCGCGGCGCTGTTCTCGATGTTCTTCTTCATCTCGCTGTACATGCAGCAGATCCTCGGGTTCGACGCGCTGGAGGCGGGGCTGGCGTACCTGCCCCTGGCCGGCAGCATCGTGGTCGCGGCCGGCGTGGCCTCGCAGCTGACGAACCGCGTGGGCGCGCGCCCGGTGCTCGTGGGCGGCATGGTGCTCGTGGCCATCGGCCTGGTCTGGTTCTCGCAGGTCTCGGTGGGCGGCAGCTATGTCGCCGACGTGCTCGGCCCGTCGCTGCTGGCCGGCTGGGGCCTCGGGCTGGCCTTCGTGCCGGTGACCATCGCCTCCCAGGGCGGCATCGCCGAGCGCGACGCCGGCCTGGCCAGCGGCCTGATCAACACCGCCCAGCAGGTCGGGGGGGCGCTCGGGCTGGCCGTGCTCGCGACCGTGGCCAGCTCGACCACGAACGCGGACATGACCGCGGCCCACGGCGCCCACGCGGCGCTGCCGGCCGCGCTCACCGACGGCTTCGGCAACGCATTCCTGGTCGGCGCCGGGATCGCGGTGGTCGGGGTCCTCGTGGCGGCGCTGACCATCCGGGGCGGGACGCAGGCCGAGCCCGAGCCCGCGCCGGAGGCCGAGGGCGAGCTCGTCGCGGGTCCCGCCTAGCCGACGGCGCGCTTGAAGATCAGCAGGTGGCCGTCCTTCTCCCGCTGGAGGGCAGTGTCGAAGAAGACGTGCACGAGCTCCCAGCCCTCGGCGCCCATGCGGTTGAGCTCGCTCTCGAGGTCTGAGCGGTTGAGCTCCTCCGCGTTGCGGCCCATGAACCCGCGGGTGACCACCGACGTCGTGTATTCAAAGGGCATCGCGCGACCCTACCCCGCGCCCGCGGGCGCGGACGCGGACGCCTGCGCGATGAAGTCGGTCACGAGCGCGTTGAACTCCTCGGCGCGCTCGAGGTTCACGCCGTGGGGAGCGCGCGGCACGATGGTCAGCTGAGCCCCGGGCGCGAGCTCGGCGATCTCCTGCGATTTCCACGGGGGCACGAGCAGGTCGCGCTCGGCCCCGATGACGTGCAGCGGCATCTCCAGCGTCCCCAGCCGGTCGCGCGTGTCGTGCCGCGAGCTGGCGTCGAGCTGGCGGATGAACGCGTCGCGCGGTTGCGGGTACGGGTTGGCCAGGAGCATGTTGCGGAGGTACTCGATCGCCTGCTCGTTCTCGTAGAACTCCTGCGAGACCGACTGCAGCAACAGCCAGTCCAGGTGCTCCTCGTCCGTGCGCTGCGCGGCGGCGCGGCTCCACAGGCGGGCGAAGTCGCGGGCCCAGCGCCCGCCCCAGGCGAAGGTCACGACCAGGGTCAGCGTGCGCACGCGCTCGGGCGCGGCCAGCGCGACCTCCTGGGCGATGGTGCCGCCCATGGACATGCCGACGAGGTGGAACCGCTCGAGCCCGAGCCCGTCGACCAGGGCGAGCGTGTCCTGGGCCATGTCGGCGACCTCGTGGGGGCCGTCGGCGCGGAAGGACTTCCCCACGTCGCGGTTGTCGAACACGATGGTCTTGAAGCTCTGGCTCCAGGGCGGGACCTGCAGCGTCCAGGCGAAGTGGTCCGCGGACAGGCCGGTCACGCACAGCAGCGGGTCGCCGTCGCCCTGGACCTCGTAGTACAGGCGGCGGCCGTCGTTCTCGAACACGGGCATGGCGCGGCAGGCTACCCGAGCTGGCCGCGCAGCCAGGCAAGCCTGGCGGGCAGGCGCGCGCGTGCGTCGCCGGCCGCGGCGGCCAGGCCCGACCAGGCAACGACCTGCAGGCCGCGGGCACGAACGAACGGCTCGGGCAGCGGTGCGCCGTAGGCGGCCAGGGCGGCCTCGGCCACCTCGCGGCGCTCGCCGGTCACGCGTGCGCTGGTGACCAGGCAGGCCAGGTCCCACTCCACCGGCCCGACAACGGCGTCCTCCCAGTCGTTCCACGGCGACGGCGAGCGCGCGTTGCGCAGGCCGGCGTCGCCGTGCGGCGGCTTGGCCGGCGCGGGGAAGGCCTCGATCGCCTCGGCCACGGCCACCGCGCTCGTGACCGCGGCGCTCACGTCAGCGCGCGCGTCACCGCCGCGGCCACGGCGGCCACCACGATCACGACCAGGATCGGCGCCCGCAGCACGATCGCCACCACGGCCGCGGCCATCCCCGCCACCCGCGCGTCGATCACCAGGGCGGTCCCGGTCGCGAACGTGTTGGTGACGATCAGCGCCGCCAGCAGCGTGGGCGCCAGCAGCGAGACCACGCCGGTGAGCCGGTCGGGCACGCGCCGACCGCCGAGCACGAGCGGGCCGACGCCCTTGAGCGCGACCGTGCCCAAGCCCACGATGGCGACCAGCAGCCACTCGGTCACGGCAGCCCGTCCTCGGCGGCGGGGTCGTCTTCGGGCGTGGCCGGCGGCGCGGGGCGCCGCAGCCCGATCAGGCACCCGAGGCTGGCCGCGATGATCGGCACGCCGGCCGGCGTGAGCGGCACCAGCACCAGCGCGATCGCGCCGCCGAGCAGCGCCGCGACGAGCGCCCGCCGATCGTGTACCTGGCCCACGAGCAAGGCCAGGAACAGGGCCGGGAAGGCGGCGTCCAGCCCAAGGTCCTCGGGCTTGCCCAGGAAGCCGCCGCCGGCCACGCCGATCGCCGTGCCGACGAGCCAGGCCGCGTAGAGCAGGAGCCCGGCCCCGGCCAGCTTGCGCGGGTCGAAGCGGCCGCCGCCCTCGTTCGAGATCACCCACGACTCGTCGACCGTGATCTGGCCGATCAACAGCCGCCGCCACCACGGCCCGGTCAGCCACGGCGCCACCGAGGCGCCGATCGGCGCGTAGCGCGCGTTGAGCAGCAGCGCCGCCACCACGGCGGCCACGAGCGAGCCGCCGCTCGACCACACCGACACCGCCGCGAACTGGGCCGAGCCCGCGAACGTGGTGGCCGAGAACACGAGCGTCACGAACACCGAGAACCCCGCCGCGCGCGCCAGCAGTCCGAAGGCCACGCCGAACGCGAACACGGCCACGGCCAGCGGTGCGGCGCGGCGAACGCCCTCGGCGTAGCCCGCCGGCAGCGTTCTTCGCTTCTCCTTCATGACCTCGTCAGCTTCGTTTCATCGCCGATGGTGCGATGGCGGCGTCCCTCCTGAGCGAGTTGAAGGAAAACGGCGCCTGAACCTCGGCGCGGTCAAGAGCGGGTCGAAGATCGACGCCTACGGAAGAACCCGCCGCGTCAGGCGGCGACTTCCTCGAGCTTCTCGTCGCCCAGGAACAGCTCGTGCGGGATGTTCCCGCGCGTCGCGCGCGAGTACGGGCAGCCCTTGTCGGCCGAGCGGATCAGCTTGCGCGCCGTCGCCTCGTCCACGCCGGGGAGGTCGACGTGGAGCTCGACGCTGATGCCCATGCCGCCGGCGTCGTCGGGGCCGAGACCCACGCGCGCCGTCACGGTCGAGTCGGAGATGTCGATCTCCCGCCGGGCGGCGAAGAACAGCAGCGAGGAGCCGAAGCAGGCGGCGTACCCGGCGGCGAAGAGCTGCTCGGGGTTGGTCCCGCTGCCCGGACCGCCGAGCTCGGTGGGCGGATGGACCTCGAGGTCGAGAATGCCGTCCGAGGACTTCACGGCGCCGTCGCGGCCGTGGTAGGCGGTGGCCTGCGCGGTGTAGAGCGGGTCGGCCACGGCTAGGAGTCCATCGCGTCGTAGGCGTCGGCGAGGATCACGTCGAGCGCCTCGTCGGTGGGGACGGCGTCGGGCTTGTGCTCCTGGTAGTGCCGGCGCACGGCGACGCGCAGCTCCTCCTCGTTGGCCGCGGTGAGGAGCTCGCCGTCGATGGGGCTTTCGATCACTCGCATCAGGGCAGCATTGCACGCGCCGCGTCCAGCGCCGGCTTGTACGTCGGGTCGCGCAGCAGGGCCTGGCGCACGCCCTGGCCGAGGATCCCGCCCTCGCCGCGCGAGGCGCCCAGGACCTTCCACGTGTGCTCGGAGCCGTCGGTGTCGCGCCGGTGCTCGGTGAGGCCGCCGGCGGCGCGGTCGAGCGAGATCGACAGCCCGCCGGCCGTCTCCACCGTCACCCCGGCCAGCCCGGGCACGTCCTGCTCGGGATGGTGCTGGAGGTGCAGCTCGACCTCCTGCCGGCGCGCGCGGGCGTGGCCGTGCAGGCCGTCGCCGCTGCCCGCCAGCTTGCCGACCCGCCAGCCCAGGCGCGAGGCCAGCCAGCCCACGTACAGGAACGCCGAGGCCTCCGAGTCGGGGCGGTAGCGCACGGTCACCCCGCTGATGTGCCGCAACGCCTCGCGCATGCCGCGAGGGTCGAACGTGGCCGCCACGCGCTCGCGCCACGGGGTCGAGCGCAGCCAGGCGAGGTCGACGATGTAGGCCTTCTCGGAGAGCTCCTCGACCCGGTGCAGCGCCTCCTCGGGGTCGGGGTCCACGACCGAGTCGACGAGGATCACGTCGACGATGCGGTGCAGCAGGGCGTCGACCGCGTCGTCGTGGCCGTGCGGCGACCACAGCACGGTCAGCAGCTCCGGCACCACGACCGGGTCGACGACGGTGTCGAGCACGGGCAGGTGCTGCGGGCCGACGTCGATCTCGATCTGCTCGCGCACCGGCGCGATCTGGCCCGGCGGCGGCCTGGTGTCGGGCGCGGTCATGCGGGCCCACGCGGTGATGTGGTCGCGGCCCTGCTCGACCACGCACATGATCGTGCGCGAGGCGCTGTAGCGGCCGACCTGCTCGAGCCGGTTGGCGATCTCGCCGCGCCACTCGCGGTCGACGATGACGATGAGGTTGAGCACGCGCGCGGGCGCGTAGACGCCGCCGCTCTCGGTCGCACGCTGGCTGAGGAGCCCTCGCAGCGCCGCCTCGATGTCGGGCGGCGTGCAGTTCTCCTGGCTCCAGATGTCGTCGCTCAGAGCTGCCTCCAGTGGTGCCCGGGCTCGAGCAGCGCGTTGGCCTCCTCCGGCCCGTCGGTCCCGGCTGGATACTGCGGAAGCGCATCGGCCGCGTTGTGCCAGGCCTCGAGGACCGGGTCGTAGATCGACCACTGCGCCTCGACCTCGTCGTTGCGGGTGAACAGCGATGCGTCGCCGCGCATGGCGTCGAGGATCAGGCGCTCGTAGGCCTCGGGCGACTGCGACAGGAACGCCGTGCCGTAATGGAACTCCATGTTCACCGGCCGGATGCGCATGAGGTTGCCGGGGATCTTGGCCCCGAGCGAGAGCGACACGCCCTCGTCGGGCTGCACGGTGAGGATGAGCTGGTTGGGCTGCACCCCGAGCGAGCCGGTCTCGCGGAAGGCCAGGTGCGGCACCGGCTTCAGTGTGATCGCGATCTCGGTGACCTTGCGCGCCAGGCGCTTGCCCGTGCGCAGGTAGAAGGGCACGCCGGCCCAGCGCCAGTTCTGCACGTGCAGCCGCAGCGCGGCGTAGGTCTCCGTGCGCGAGTGCGCCGGCACGCCGTCCTCCTCCAGGTACCCGGTCACCCGTTCGCCGCCGACCGTCCCCGGGCCGTACTGCGCGTGCACCGACATCGCCCCGACCTGCTCGAGCGGCGGCGGCTCGATCGCCCGCAGCACCTTGACCTTCTCGTCGCGCAGCGGGTTGGCGCCGATCGACGCGGGCACCTCCATGCACAGCAGCGCCAGCAACTGCGACATGTGGTTCTGGATCAGGTCGCGCAGCGCGCCGGACTGGTCGTAGTAGCCGGCGCGACTGCCGATGCCGAGGTCCTCGGCGGCCGTGATCTGGACGTAGTCGATGTAGTTGCGGTTCCAGATCGGCTCGAAGAACGTGTTCGCGAACCGGAAGGCCAACAGGTTCTGGACCGTCTCCTTGCCCAGGTAGTGGTCGATGCGGAAGACCTGGGACTCGCGGAACTCGCGCAGCACGCTGCGGTTGAGTTTCTTGGCCGAGGCCAGGTCGGTGCCGAACGGCTTCTCGATGACGATCCGCACCTCGGCGCCCTTGATGCGGTCCATCTTCTTCTGGCCCAATTGCTCCACGATCACGGGGAAGAACTGTGGCGCGGTCGAAAGGTAGAAGATGCGGTTGAAGACGATCCCGGCGCGGTCGTCGAACCACTGCGCGCACTGCTGGAGCTGGTCGTAGGCCTCGGAGTCGTCGAACGAGCCCGAGATGTAGCGGACGTTCTCGAGCAGCGCGTCGAGCACCTCGAGGTTGGGCTCGGTGCGCGAGTAGCGCCGGATCGAGTCCCGCATCGTCTTCTGGTACTCCTCGTGCGGCATCTCGCTGCGCGCCATCGCGATGAGGTTGAAGCGCTCGGGGAGCTGGCCCTCGTGGGCCAGGTTGTAGATCGCCGGCAGGAGCTTGCGGTGGGCGAGGTCGCCGGTACCCCCGAAGATCACCAGCGTCGTCGGGTGGACCGGCAGGCGCTCGAGGCCCTCGACCAGCGGGTTCTCCTGGGTGACGGTGGCCATCTAGAGCAGCTCCTCGAGCTTGGCGGTCAACGCTCGCAGCGCCTCGGCCGGGTCGCCCTCCAGCCGCACGCGCTCGGCCGGCAGGCCGTGGTCGCGCAGCGTCTGCAGGTCGCCGGTGGCGGCGGCGCTCTTCAGTGTGCCGAAGGTGTACCCGGCGCCCGGCACGTCCACATCCTCGTCGCCGTCGTGCACGAGCTGCAGGAACACCCCGGTCGTCGGCCCGCCCTTGTGGTACTGGCCGGTGGAGTGCTGGAAACGGGGCCCGTAGCCGAACGTGGTCGCGCACCCGGTCTTGCGCCGCAGCACGTCGCGGAGGTCGGCCACGGCGGCGTCGAACGCCTCCGACTCCTGCAGGTAGCCGAGCACGGCGACGTAGTGCGGCGGCGCCTTGCCCGACAGCAGCGCCCGCAGCGCGTCGTCGTCGGCCTCGGCGTCGTCGGGCAGCGTGCCCGACTCGGCGTAGGCCTTCAGCACCCTGTTGGTGTTGTCCTTGGCCTCCTGCACGTTGGGCTGGTCGAACGGGTTGATCTCCAGCACCCAGCCGGCCACCGCGATCGCGAACTCGGCGAAGAAGAAGATCCGGCCCAGGTCGATCGGCCCGTGCACCGACAGCGTGACGGTGGGGTGGCCGGCGTCGGCCAGCGCCTTGACCTTCGCGTCGAGGTCGGCGTCGGGGTCCTCGACGCGGCGCAGGTAGGCGAATACGCGGTCGTCGCCGTAGGCGTCCGGCGACCCGACCGGCTCGCCGGCGACGGGCAGGATCCCGCGCCCCTCCTTGCCGGTGGACTCGGCCACGAGCTGCTCCACCCACAGCCCGAACGAGTCGACCGGCTCAGAGACGACGAACGTCGCCTTGTCGCGCCCCTGGCGTGCGAGCTCGCCCACCACCAGCCCCAGCCACAGGCCCGCGTTGGACGCGCTCGAGTCGAACGCCGCGCACGCCGCCTCGGCCACCTGGGCACGGTGCAGCAGCGCGTCTGCGGCGATGCCCATGAGCGCCGCGGGCACGAGGCCGAAGTACGACAGCACGCTGTAGCGCCCGCCGATGTTCGGGTCGTTCTCGAACACGCGGCGGAACCCGTTGCGGCGACCCAGGTCGGCCAGCGGCGAACCGGGGTCGGTGACGGCGACGAAGTGAGCGCCGTCGGGCTGCTGAGACGAGAAATACCGATAGTGCGAAAGCGTCTCGATCGTGGCGCCGGACTTCGACGAGACGACGAACAGCGTCTTGTCGAGATCGATCGACCGCTCCACCGCCAGCACCTCCGCCGGGTCGGTGGAGTCGAGCACCTGCAGCCGCAGCGCGCCGTCGATCGCGCCGAACGACCGCCGCAGGACCTCCGGGCCCAGCGACGAGCCGCCCATGCCCAGCAGCACGACGTCGGTGTAGCCCGTGGCCTTGACCTCCTCGACGAAGGCGAGCAGCTCGTCGAGGTGCTCGAGCATGGGCTCGGTGATGGTCAGCCAACCCAGCCGGTTCTCGATCTCGGGCTTGTCGGGGCCGCCCCACAGGCGCGGGTCCTTGCGCCAGATGCGCTGGGCCACGCCCTCGGCCTGGGCGGCCTTGACCCGCTGGGCCACCGCGGCCTCGAGGTCGGCCGGGATGTGGGCCTGGATCGTGGGCGGCGCTCCGAGCGCGACTGCCTCGCGCTGCTGCTCGACGCCGTCGACGAGCTGGTTCATCGCGACCACGAACTGCTCGATGCCGGCGTCGAGGACGACGCGGGTCACGTCGGCCATGTCGATGCCGGCGTCGGCGAGCTTCTGCAGGTCCTCGCTCGGGTCCTGGTCGGCGGTGGGCCCGGTGATCTCGGCCTTCTCGGCCGCCGCCAGCAGCGTGGCCATCGGCATCGTGTTGACCGTGTCCGGCGCGACGAGGTCGTCGACGTACATGGTCTCCGGATAGGCCGGGTTCTTCACGCTGGTCGAGGCCCAGAGCGGGCGCTGCACGACGGCGCCGGCCGCGGCGAGCCTGTCCCAGCGCTCGCCGGCGAAGATCGCCTTGAAGCGCTGATAGGCCGCGCGGGCGTTGGCGATGGCCGCGATGCCGTGCAGCTCGGGGTGGCCGTCACCGAGGCGCTTGTCGACCTCGGTGTCCACGCGCGAGACGAAGAACGACGCCACCGAGTGCACGTCGAGCGGCTTGCCCTCCACGTGACGGCGCTCGAGGCCGCGGATGTAGGCCTCGGCCACCTTCTCGTAGGCCTCGACTGCGAACAGCAGCGTCACGTTGACGTTGATGCCCTCGTAGATCGCCTCCTCGATCGCGGGCACGCCCTCGTCGGTGCCGGGGATCTTGATGAGCAGGTTGGGCCGGTCGACGCGCTCCCAGTACGAGCGCGCCGAGCGCAGCGTGCCCTCGGTGTCGCGCGCGAGCTCGGGCTGGACCTCGAGCGAGACGAAGCCGTCGGCGTGGTCGCAGGCCTCCCAGGTCGGGCGCAGGACGTCGAGGCCCATCTGCACGTCCTTGATCGCGATGGCGTCATAGATCTCCTTCGCGGACTTGCCCTCCTTGGCCATGGCCGCGAGGTCGTCGTCGTAGTCGGATGAGCCGAGGATCGCCTTCTCGAAGATGGACGGGTTCGAGGTCACGCCGCGCAGCGAGTCCTCGTCGATCAGCCGCTGCAACTCACCGCTCTGGATCAGCTTGCGGCGGATCTGGTCCAGCCAGGGGGCGGTTCCTGCGGCCGCCAGTGCGGCGAGGCGCGGGTTGACCGAGGTCTCGACGCTCATCAGGCGCTCCTTGTGGTCTTCCGGACTGCTCGTGCGCTGTCAGCGACCCGTTCGGGCACGAACCCGAAGTGCTCGTAGAGCGCCTTGGCCGGGGCCGAGGCGCCGAAGCCGGTCATCCCGATCGCCTCGCCGGCGTCGCCGACCCAGCGGTCCCAGCCCAGGGTGGCGGCGGCCTCCACGGATACGCGCGCGCGCACCTCGGGCGGGAGCACCGTGCCCTGGTAGGCGGCGTCCTGCCGCGCGAACCGGTCCAGGCAGGGCATGGAGACGACGCGCGTGGCGATGCCGTCGGCCTCGAGCAGGTCGGCCGCACGCGTGCAGATGTGCACCTCGGAGCCGGTGGCCATGAGGATCACGTCGGGCAGGTCGGGCTCCTTGAAGCTGTCGCGCAGCACGTAGGCGCCGCGCACGATCGCGTCGTCGGGCACGCCGGCTGGGTTCCACACCGGCAGCCCCTGGCGCGAGAGCGCCAGCGCCGTCGGCGTGCCGCGCTGCTCGATGGCGAACTTCCACGCCAGCGCGACCTCGTTCGCGCCCGCGGGGCGCACCACGTTCAGGTTGGGCACCGCGCGCAGGTGCGCGAGCTGCTCGATGGGCTGGTGCGTGGGGCCGTCCTCGCCCACGCCGATGGAGTCGTGGGTGAACACGAAGATCGAGCCCACGCCCATGATCGCCGCGAGCCGGATCGACCCCTTCATGTAGTCCGAGAAGGTGAAGAAGGTCGAGCCGTAGGCCCGCAGGTAGTGGAGATTCATCGCGTTGACGATCGCGCCCATGCCGTGCTCGCGGATGCCGAAGTGCAGGTTGCGACCGCCGTAGGCGCCGGGCTGGTCGACGTTGTCGGCGCCGTCGATCAGGGTCAGCGTGCTCGGCGCCAGGTCGGCGGAGCCGCCGACGAGCTCGGGCACCTGCGCAGCCGCCCACTGCAGCACCCTGTTGCCCGCCTTGCGCGTGGCGATCATGCCCTCGCCGGCGTGGAAGCGCGGCGGCTCGGCGTCGGCGAAGCCGTCGGGCAGGCGGCCCGCGAACAGGCGCTGGAGCTCCGCGCCCTGGTCCGGGTACGCGTCCCTGTAGGCGGCGAAGCGCTCCTCCCACTCGGCCTGCTTCTCCTTGCCGCGGTCGATGGCCGAGCGGAAGTGCTGCAGCGCCTCGTCGGGCACGAAGAAGGGCTCGAGCGACGGGTAGCCGTAGGACTCCTTGGTGAGCCGGATCTCCTCCTCGCCCAGCGGCGAGCCGTGCGCGGCCGCGGTGTCCTGCTTGTGCGGCGCGCCCGGCGCGATGTGGGTGCGGCAGACGATCAGGCTGGGCCGGTCCTCGACCTCCTGGGCCACGGCTACCGCCTCCTCGAGGCGGTCGAGCTCGATCTCCTCGCCGAGATTCTGCACGTGCCAGCCGTACGCCTCATAGCGCGCGGGCCGGTCCTCGGTGAAGGCGATCCTCGTATCGCCCTCGATCGAGATGTGGTTGTCGTCGTAGAAGCCGATCAGGTGGCCGAGCCCGAGGTGGCCGGCGATCGACGACGCCTCGCCCGAGACGCCCTCCTCGAGGTCGCCGTCCGAGCAGATGAAGTACGTGTGGTGGTCGACGATGTCGTGGCCGTCGCGATTGAAGCGGGCGGCGAGCATGCGCTCGGCGAGCGCGAAGCCGACCGCGTTGGAGATGCCCTGGCCCAGCGGCCCGGTGGTGACCTCGACGCCCTTGGTGTGCCCGTACTCGGGGTGCCCGGGGGTGAGCGAGCCGAGCTGCCGGAACTGCTGGAGGTCTCCGAGCTCCAGTCCGTAGCCCGTGAGGTAGAGCACCGAGTACAGGAGCATCGAGGCGTGCCCGCACGAGAGCACGAACCGGTCGCGGTCCGGCCACTGCGGGTCGGCCGGGCTGTGGTTCATCGCCCGCGTGAACAGGAGGTAGGCGATGGGCGCCAGCGCCATCGGGGTGCCCGGATGGCCGGAGTTGGCCTTCTGGACGCCGTCCATCGCGAGCACGCGGATCGCGTCGATGCAGAGCTTGTCGAGCGCGGTCGACGGCGTGGTGGTCGTCATGGAGCCGGACGTTATACGCCCAACCGTTTTCCGATGTGAATTCGTGACATCATGCCGCCGCCATGGCGACAGTCCAGGCTCTGGAGTCGGTGCAGATCGGCGCGCTGCCCTTCGACAAGTTCGAGGACATCCTCGAACCGGGGCAGTGGAGACAGGTGTCCGACGCCGCCGATCGCGCGCGCGATCTGTTCGCCGGGCGGGTCATCTGGAACGTGAACTCGACCTCGCGCGGCGGCGGCGTCGCGGAGATGCTCGTGTCACTCCTCGCCTACGCGCGCGGCGTCGGGGTGAATACGCGCTGGGAGGTCATCTCCGGCAACCCGGACTTCTTCGGGTTGACCAAGCGCATCCACAACAACCTCCACGGCGCGCCCGGCGACGGCGGCGACCTGGGAGAGCGCGAGCGCGGCATCTACGCCGCCGCGCTCGAGCCCAACATCCGCCAGTTCACCGGCATGGTGTCGCCACGCGACGTGGTCATCGTGCACGACCCCCAGCCCGCCGGGCTCGTCGGCCCGCTGGTCGACATGGGGGTGCCGGTCATCTGGCGCTGCCACGTCGGCCTCGATGCGCCCAACGAGCTGACGCGCAAGGCCTGGAGCTTCCTGCGCCCCTACGTCGCAAAGGCCAACGCGCTCGTGTTCTCGCGGAAGGCGTTCGTGTGGGAGGACCTGCCCGACGACCGCATCTCCATCATCGCCCCGTCGATCGACGCGTTCTCGCCCAAGAACCAGGAGCTCCCGGCCGAGAACGTCAAGGCGATCCTCGAGGCCGCCGGCATCTACGAGGACGGCCACGAAATCGGGGACGCCCTGTTCACGCGCGTGGACGGCAGCCCGGCGCGCGTGGCCGCCAGGGCCCAGCTCTGGCAGGGCGGGCCGCTGTCTGAGGACGACCGCTACGTGCTCCAGGTCTCGCGCTGGGACCGGCTGAAGGACCCGCTCGGGGTCATCCGGGGCTTCGTCGACCACATCGCGCCGGAGACCGACGCGCACCTGGTCTACGCCGGCCCGGCGGTCGAGGCGGTCTCCGACGATCCGGAGGGCGAGGAGGTCCTCTCCGAGGCCCGGGACCTGTTCGACCGCCTCGACCCCGACCTGCAGAAACGCGTCCACCTCGCTGCCCTGCCGATGGGCGACCTCGAGGAGAACGCCGCCATCGTCAACGCCCTGCAGCGGGACGCCGCCGTCGTGGTGCAGAAGAGCCTGGCCGAGGGCTTCGGGCTGACCGTGGCCGAGGGCATGTGGAAGGCCCGGCCGGTGGCGGCATCGCGCATCGGGGGGATCCAGGACCAGATCGTTGATGGGGTCAGCGGCGTGCTGATCGATGACCCCACCGACCTGGCCGAGTACGGCAGCAAGGTCACGGCGCTGCTCAACGAGCCCGAGCGGGCCGACGAGATCGGCCGCAACGCCATGGAGCGGGTGCGCGAGGACTTCCTCGGCGTGCGCTCCCTGCTGCAGTACTTCGAGCTGATCCATCCGCTGCTCCGGGACTAGACGGACTTCTGATAGGCCCGGAACGCGCGCGTCGCGAAGGCGCCGCACGCGATCGCCAGCGCGAGGAGGAACCCCGCGCGCGAGGCGACGAAGGCCCAGTCGGTGCCCGCCGAGACGGCCTCCCGGCCGGCCTCGATGGCCCAGTTGACCGGATTGGCATCGGACACCACGCGCATCCACCCCGGCATCAGGCTCTTCTGCATGAACGCCGTCGACAGGAAGGTCAGTGGCAGCGTGATGCCGGTGACGATCGCGATCAGGGTCTCCTCGTGCCGGACGATCAGCGCCATGCCGATCGACAGGGAGCCGAAGATCGTGCCCAGGAGCGTGGCGAGTACGAACAGCGCCAGCACGCCCTGCACGCCGCCGGGGAACGTGGCGCCGACGATCAGGGCCAGCACCACGATGATCACCGACTGGATCAGCATGCTGATCGCGCCCTGGGCCAGCCGGCCCGTGATCAGCGAGCCGCGCCGCACCGGGGTGACCAGGAAGCGGTCCATGACGCCGCGCTCCAGGTCCTCGATGACCGGCATCCCTGCCCAGCCGGACGCGAACAGCGCCGTCATCACCACGACCCCCGGCGCCAGGAAGGTGAGGTAGTTGTCGCTGGTGAAGCCGGGGATCTCGACGACCTTCTCGAACAGCGCCCCGAACAGCAGCAGCCAGATGATCGGCTGCATCAGGGTCACGACGATCCACCACGGCTGGCGCCACAGCGCGCGCAGGTGGCGGACGGTCTGGTCGCGCGAGTCGCGCGCGTAGACAAGAGCGGCGCTCATCGGTTCTCCTCCATCTGCCTGCTCTCGGTTTCGTGCTCGGCCGCGTCGAAGGTGCGGCCGGCATGGCGCAGGTACACGTCGTCGAGGGACGGGCGTGCCACGGTGACCGAGGTGACCTGCACGCCGCCGGCCTCGAGCGCCTGCAATACGTGTGGCACGGCGCGCGCGCCGTCGTCGCTGCGGGCGCGCAGCGCGGTGCCCTCGACGCTGATCTCGCGCAGGCCGTCCACGCGCTCCAGCGCCCGGGTGACCTCGCCGTTGTAGGCGCGCTCGAGCTCCACCACGACGGCGTCGCCGTGCAGGTCGCCCTTGAGCTCCTCGGGCGTGCCGCGCGCCACCACCGTGCCCCGGTCGACGATCGCCAGCTGCTTGGCCAGGCGATCGGCCTCCTCGAGGTAGTGCGTGGTCAGCAGCACGGTGATGCCGTGGTCGGAGCTCAGGCGCTCGATCTCGCGCCACATGTCGGCGCGGACCTCGGGGTCCAGGCCGGTGGTGGGCTCGTCGAGGAAGAGCACGCTGGGCCGGTGCACGAGCGCCATGGCGATGTCCAGGCGCCGCTGCATCCCGCCGGAGTACGTGCGCCCGATGCGGTCGGCGGCCTCGGTGAGGCCGAAGCGGTCCAGCAGCTCGTCGATCCGCTGCTCGAGCGCGCGGCCGCGCATGCCGTAGACCTGGCCCTGCAGGCGCAGGTTCTCGCGGCCCGTGGCCTCGCGGTCGACGCCGGCCTTCTGGGCGACGACGCCGATGGCGCGGCGCACCGCGTCGGGATCGCGCACGACGTCATGGCCGGCCACCGTGGCCGTGCCTGCGTCGGCCAGCGTCAGCGTGGTGAGGATCTTCACCGTCGTCGACTTGCCGGCGCCGTTGGGCCCCAGCAGGCCGAACACGGTGCCCGGCTCCACGGCGAAGGCGAGCCCGTTCAGGGCGCGCACGTCGCCGGGGTACGTCTTGCGCAGGTCCCGGGCTTCGATTGCGTAGTCCATGAGGGTCTCCGGTTGAGGTACACTCTGCTTGATGAGTAAGTATCTTAGTAATTGAGAGATTTAGTTGTCAAGACGTTCTCGTGATGACGTGCTGGCCGACATCGGCTTCCAGTTCCGGGCCATGCAGACCGAGTTCGAGGACCACGACGCCGCGGTCTGTGACGTGCTCGGGCTGAACCGCACCGACATGCGCGTGCTCGACTTCCTCGGCCGCACGGGCGACCCCACCTCGTTCGAGGGCGCCCCGATCACGGCCGGCGACCTGGCCCGCGCCAGCGGCCTGACCACCGGCGCCGTCACCGCGGTGGTCGACCGGCTCGAGAGGGGCGGCTGGGTCCGCCGCCGGGCCGACCCCGCCGACCGCCGCCGCGTCGTCGTCGAGCTCACCGACAAGGCGGTGCAGATGACGTGGGAGATCTACGGGCCGCTGAAGGACCGCGGGGAGGTCAAGCTCAAGGGCTACACGGTGGCCGAGCTCGAGTTCCTGCTCGATGTGCTGCGGCGCTCGCGCGAGGTCACGATCGAGCACACCGAGGAGCTGCGCGAGCGGGCGCAGCGGCGCAAGGGCGACGTTGCCTGAACGCGGGTTCGGATAGTCAACTTTGACCATCCGGACATATTCAACCTTGACTAGCGGAAGGGGTCAAGTCTTTCTTTGCAACACCGGACTTCGGTGTGGCAAAGAAAGACTTGACCCCGCCCCCTAGGCCGCCGGCGGGTCGCGCGCCGAGAGCGGCGCGCCCTTCTCGCCCGCGAACGCCATCGCGCCCGAGCGCACCCGCTTGAGCAGGTCGCGGGTCCAGCGGAGCTCGCCCTGCTGCCAGGCGTCGGCCAAGCGGGCCAGCTCGGCGATGTGGTTGGGCGTGTCGGCGTCGGCGACGATCTCCTGCACGCGGAACCGGTTGGTGCGGTGCGAGGCCTCGAGCTGGGCCACCCGGCTCTCCAGCGTCGCCACCACCTCCTCGCGGCTGAGCGCGAACGCGAAGCTCATGGCGGCGAAGGTGCGGTCGGGCGCGAACGGGTCCACGGTCCGCAGCGCCTCGCGCAGCAGGTGGAGGAACTCGGTCTCGCCGTCGTTGGTCAGCGCGTAGGTGGTGCGCGCCGGGCGGCCGGCGTCGGACTCGATCGCGACCTCCTCCAGCAGCCCCTCGCGGGTCAGCGTGCGCAGGGCGTTGTAGATCGAGCCGGGGTTGAGGTGGGCCCACTCGTCGACGTGCCAGCTCTGCAGCTCACGTCGCACGAAGTAGCCGTGCACAGGCTGGAAGATCCGCACCGCGCCGAGGATCAACAGCCGGGTTGCCGACACGGGAGGAGTCTAGGCGCGAGGATGTCGCCGTGGCCGCCCCCGCCGCCCCCCTGCCCGCCGTTCCCGGGCTGACCGAGGCCAACCGCCGCTGGTGGACGCTCGTCGGCACCTGCATGGGCCTGTTCGTGCTCATGCTCGACTCGACCGTCATCAACATCGCCCTGACGCCGATCGCCCGCGACATCGGCGCCACCACGGCCGGGCTGCAGTGGGTGGTCAACGGCTACCTCCTCGTGCTCGCCGCCACCGTGGTCACCGCCGGCCGTCTCGGCGACATGTTCGGGCGGCGGCGGATTTTCCTGATCGGCATGGGACTCTTCGCGCTGGGCTCGGCGGTCTGCGCGACCTCAAGCGAGGAGGAGGTGCTGGTCGTCGGCCGCCTGATCCAGGGCCTCGGCGCCGCGCCGCTGCTGGGGCTGTCGCTGGCGATCGTCTCCTCGGTCTTCCCCACGGCCGAGCGGCCGCGGGCGCTGGGCATCTGGGCGGGCGTCTCGGCCCTGGCCCTGGGCATCGGGCCGCTGCTGGGCGGCGCGCTGCTCGAGCTGGTCAGCTGGCGCTGGATCTTCTGGGTCAACCTGCCCTTTTGCCTGCTCGGGGTCGTGCTCGTCGTCGTCTCCACCAGCGAGCAGCGCGACCCCGCCGCCGGCAAGCGCATCGACGTGCCCGGCCTGCTCACGATCGGGCTCGGGCTGGCACTCGTCGTGCTCGCGCTGGTGGAGGGCAAGACCTGGGGCTGGGGCTCGACGCGGACGCTGGGCGCGTTCGGCCTCGGCGTCGCCCTGCTCGTGGCCTTCTGGTTCATCGAGCACCGGGTGCAGCACCCGATCGTCGAGTTCGACCTGTTCCGCAACCGCCCGTACTTCGGGGCCAGCGCCGCCGGCTTCTGCCTCGTCGGCTGCTACTGGGCGGTGATGTTCCTGCAGCCCCAGTACCTGCAGACCGCGCTCGGTGACAGCGCGCTGAAGGCGGGCGTCCTGGTGCTGCCGATCACGGCGCCGATGATCGTGATCTCCCCCCTGGGCGGACGGCTGATGGCGTTCTTCGGGACGCGGCCGTTGATGACGGCGGGCATGGCCTTCGGGACGATCGGCCTCGTGGTCATGGCCCTCGTGCGCCCGACCTCGGGCTACGAAGTGCTGTTCGTGGGCTACCTGCTCTTCGGGCTGGCACTCGGCTGCGTGTACGCGCCCATGTCGGCGGCGGCGATGATGGCCATGCCCCAGGAGAAGGCGGGCATCGCGGCCGGGGTGCTGGCCATGAACCGCGTGCTGGCCGGGGCGCTGACCCTGGCGGTGGCGGGTGCGCTGTTCCAGCACGTCCTCGTCGACGACGTCAACGCCCCCCAGCCCACGCTCGTCGCCTACACGTCGGCCCAGTCGGCGGCGGACTGGGTGCTCGTGGGCCTGTGCGCGATCGGGACCGTGCTGACCTGGGCCTTCGTGAGCGACGCCGACCCCGCGTCGCACCGGCACCACCACCGCCACTCGCACCTGCTCTAGCCGCGCGGCGTCATGAATGCGACCGCGGTGGAGATGCCCGGCGTCTCGCGCAGGGTCGCGATGCGGCGGCCGGGCTGGACGGCGTCGCGCGGCTCGCCCAGGTGCGGCGCCAATGCGGGCGCGACGTCGTCCACGCTGGGCAGCACGGCGACGAAGCCCCACAGCCGCGGCTCGTCGCCGGCGGGCGCGCCGACGAGCTCGAGCACGGCGGGCCCGACGCGGAAGAACGCCATCCGCACGTCGCCGACGTCGTCGCGCTCGCGGCGCAGATCGAGACCGGCGGCCACGAGCGCGTCGCGCGTGCGCTCGTAGTAGGGCGTGCGCAGCACCACGTGGTCGAGGGCGAGCGCGCGGTTGGGGTGCTGCACGGCGGGGGCGTCGGCCTTCGGGCCGAGCTCCCAGTCCACGATCCCCTCGCCCCGCTCGCGGCCGGCCAGCGCGATCCGCACGCCGCCCAGCGCGAAGGCGCCGTCGGCCACCGCGAAGCCGATCTCCGCCCACGCCTGCGGCGCGTCGGCGATGGTGAGCCCGACGAGCTCAGGCACCGCGCAGGACCCCCGCCGCGCGGCGCGCGGTGTCGGCGTCGGTCCAGGCCTCGCCCAGCGGGTCGACGTCCCCCGCCTGCAGGCGCGCGGCGACCGCGAGCACGTCCGCGCGCAGCCGCCGCTTGGTCGCCGCGTAGGCGCCGCCGGGCAGCGCGGCGAGGTCCGCGGCCACGGCGAGGGCGCGGTCGAGCACGTCGTCGGGCGGGACGACCTCGTCGAAGGCGCCGAGCTCGCGCAGGTCGGCGGCGTCGACGAGGTCGGCGCGCAGCACGAGCCGGCGCGCAGCCGGGGCGGCGAGCTCGGCCGCGACCACCTCGAGCGCCATCGTCGGGTAGGGCACGCCGGCGCGCAGCTCGGTCAGGCCGTAGCGGCCCTCGGTGGCCGCGACCCGGTAGTCGCCGCACAGGGCCAGCACGAGGCCGCCGGCGATGGCGTGGCCGTTGACCGCGCACACCACGGGGTGCGGCAGCCCGTACCAGGCGCTGCACATGCGGTTGATGCCGTCGACCATGGCCTTCTGGCCAGCGGCGTCGAGCGTCGGCACGAGCTTGAGGTCGGCCCCGGCGGAGAAGAACCCGGGCCGGCCGGTGAGCACGATCGCGCCCGGCGCCTCCGCCGCCAGCGCCTCGCCTGCGCTGCTCAGGTCGCCGAGCAGCCCCGGGTCCATCGCGTTGGCTGGGGGCCGGTCCAGCGCGACCACCGCGACGTCCCCGCGGCGCTCGATCGTGGCGTGGTCCATGGCGGAGATTCTCGCCTACAACGACGCGGGCGTGACCGAGGCCAGGTGCGCCCACAGGGCCAGCAGCGCAAGCGTGATCACGACCGCGATGCCGCCCACTACCTTCGGCTTCGGCACCAGCCGCACGAGGGCCAGCGCCCCGAACAGGGCGAAGCCGGGCACCTCGGGGTGCAGGTAGCGGGGCGCGAACAGGTTCCAGTTCGCGATCACGAACGAGGCCAGCATGGCCAACAGGCCGATGAGCAGCGGAGCGGCGAGGATCCCCCACGCGCGCCCGCGCTCACTCCGGCGCAGCGGCGCGAAGCCGCCGAGCGCGAGCGGGACGACGAGGAAGGCCGGGACGATGATGTCGCGCGCGACCCGCCACGCGCTGGAGAGGAAGACCACCCACCACTCGTCGGGCAGGATCCCGTTCAGCATCGCCGCAGCGTCGGTCTTGAGGGCGGAGAGCCCGAGACGGCGCCCGGTCGGGTTGACCACCGCCTCCTGCTGGTGTCGGGCCGCCTCGGTCGGGGTCAGCGCGTTGTAGTGGTCGAGGTTGAACACCGCCCAGGGCACGAGCAGCGCCACCGGCAGCGCCGCCGCGGCCGCCAGCGACCACAGGGGGAAGCGCTTGGGGCCGCGCACGGCGCCGATGACCGCCACCCCGATCGCCACCGGCACCAGGTAGGCCAGGGTCAGCCGGGTCAGCAGCCCGAGCCCAATCAGCGCGCCCGCGGCCACGAGCCAGCCCGCCCGTCGCTCGCCCGCCGCCCGCCACAGCGCGTAGACGATGGCCACGCCGATGAACAGCTCCAACCCCTCGTTGGAGATCGTGACCCCCCGCACGACGATCGCGGGCCACAGGAACACGGTCAGGGCCAGCGCGGTGCCGGCCAGCGCCGCGTCGCCGCGACCGAGCACCTCGCGGCACAGGGCGAGGAACACGGCGAGGGCGCCGAGCAGGAAGAGGACGTCGAACGCGCGGATGACCCGGGCCTTGGTCTTGTAGTCGGACCCGCCGACGGCGAACGCGGGCACCGCGAGCAGGTAGTAGAGCGGCGGCTGCTGGGCCTCATAGGAGCGGCCGCCGAGCCCGATCTTGGCCGGGTCCTTGCGCGGCGGCGCGGGATAGACGTGCTCGGCGATCGCCTCGACCTGGGGCGAGACGAGGTCGGTGACCACCGGCAGGCGCCCGTCGTCGGCGATCGACTGGACGTAGTCGAAGTGCGCGCCCTCGTCGACCAGGGTCCACAGCGGGTAGCGCGCCACCGTGATCGCGGCGAGCACGGCGAGGGCGAGGATCTGGGCGGCGATGAGGAGGCGGAGCCACACGGTGAGTCGGGCATTCTCGTTATCGTCGCGCCGGAATGGAGGCTGCCGACGCCACAGCCCCCGCGCAGGGGACCGACCGGATCGATCGCGGGACCGTGATGGCGCTCGTCGCCATGGCCTGCGCGATCTTCGTGATCGCCAACGACTTCACCGCTCTGAGCATCGCGCTGCCCGCGATGGAGAAGGATTTCGACGCCGACGTCAGCACGGTCCAGTGGGTCATCAACGGCTACGCGCTCGTCTTCGGCGTGCTCATCGTCACCGGCGGGCGGCTGGCCGACATGTTCGGCCGCAAACGCATCTTCTTCGTCGGCGCGGCGTTCTTCGCCGGCTTCTCGGTGCTCGGCGGCGCGGCCCAGTCGGCCGACTGGCTGATCATCTGCCGTGCGCTGCAGGGCATCGGCGGGGCGCTGATGTGGCCGGCGATCCTGGGCATGGTCTACGGCATCCTGCCCGACTCCAAGCATGGGCTCGCCGGTGGCCTGGTCATCGGCGTGGCCGGGGTGGGCAACGCGTTCGGGCCCATCCTGGGCGGCGCGCTGACCGAGGCGAGCTGGCGCTGGATCTTCTTCCTCAACCTGCCGGTGACGCTGATCGCCGTGGTCGTCACCTATTTGAAGGTCCACGACGTCGGCGACGCGCCGGGCAGGCAGAAGGTCGACTACGCCGGCGTGACCACGCTGAGCCTGAGCCTGATCGCGCTGCTCGTCGCGCTCGACCAGGCGCCGCTGTGGGGCTGGGGCGACCCGCGCATCGTCGGCCTGTTCGTCGGCTGCGTGGTGCTGTTCGCCGCCTTCCTGGTCATCGAGCGCCGGGCGGGGGCCAACGCGCTCGTCCCCGGCGACGTGATGCGCAACCGCGAGTTCATGGCCGCCGCGCTCTCGGTGCTGATGATGTCCGCGACCTTCTTCGCGATCCTCGTCTACGTGCCCCAGTTCCTGGTCAAGGTGCTGGGCTACGGGCCGCTGAAGTCCGGGATCGGGTTCCTGCCCATGATGGGCACGTTCGCAGTGGTCTCGTTCGTGGCCGGCGCGCTCTACAACCGGCTCGGGGCCAAGCCGATCCTCATCGTCGGCGCCGCCTGCCTGACCGCGGCGCCGTTCCTGCTCTCGACCGTGGGCGCCGACTCGGGCTACATCGCGCTCGTGCCCGGGATGGTGGTCATGGGCTTCGGGGTCGGGCTGTTCTACTCGACCATCACCACCGCGGGGGTGGGCGCGCTGGACAAGTCGCGCGCGAGCCTGGCCGGCGGCATCGTCTACATGTGCCAGATCGCCGGCGGCTCGGTGGGCCTCGGCCTCACGACGGCGATCATCTCCGCCGTCGCGGCCGACCACGTCAGCGCCAGCGCCGTGGCCGACACGCTGACCCACAACCAGGAGCTCGCGGTCAACAAGGTGCTGGCCGGCACGGACAGCGGCCAGGCGCTCCTGCACCAGTTCCCGGCCATGGCCGACGAGCTCATGTCGGTGGCCAAGGACGCGCTCGTCGCCGGCATGTCGGCGGGCTACGTCGTGGTGGGCTCGCTCGCGTTCGTGGGGTTCCTCATCGCGACGTTCGGCGTCGGGACGTGGCGACGGAAGAAGGCGGCGCTCAGGCCGTGACCGTGCAACGCTTCCGGCGTGGGCACGGAGCGCGTCTCGATCAAGCGAGCCACCGCGGCGCTCGCCGGCCGCGACCCCGTCCTCGACGGCCTGATCGCCGAAGCCGGGCCGGTGCGCCTGCGCCACGAGCGCATGACCCACTTCGGCTCGCTCGTCCAGGCCATCGTCTACCAGCAGCTCGCCGGCGCGGCCGCCCGCGCCATCCACGGGCGGCTGCTCGCGGCCATGGGCGGCGACCCGCAGCCCGAGGCGCTGCTCGCGCTCGACGACCCGACGCTGCGCACGGTCGGCCTGTCGGCGGCCAAGGTGCGCTCGCTGCGCGACCTCGCGACCAAGGTGCTCGACGACACCGTCGTGCTCGAGCCGCGCGCCCTCGGCCGGCTCTCCGACGACGAGGTCAAGGCGCGCCTCACGACCGTGCGCGGCATCGGCCCGTGGTCGGCCGACATGTTCCTGCTCTTCCAGCTGCGCCGGCCCGACGTGTGGCCGGTCGGCGACCTCGGCGTGCGCCAGGGCTACGCGCTGGCCTGGGAGGTCCCGCGACCGACCCCGCGCGAGCTCGAGCCGATCGGCGACGCCTTCCGTCCCTACCGCACCCTCCTGACCTGGTACTGCTGGCGCGCCGCAGAGCTGCGCGCCGGCGTCGCGCAGAGCGCGCTGACGGGCTAGGACTTGGCCTCCACCCCACGCCAGACCACCGGGAAGGCGAGGTCGAGGATGGCGATCGGGTTGCCGGCACCCGGCAACCGGCGCAGGCTGCTCAGGTCCTCGTAGCCGCCCTGGATGGCCGGGAACAGCGCGCCGGCCATCACGACGGCGGCCAGCGTGCCCGCATCCACGTCCCTGCGCACCTCCCCGCGCAACTGCCCTTCCTCGAGGAGCCGGGCCGCGATCCCGATCCACGGCGGGTCCTCGGGCTCGAGCAGCGCCGAGAAGCGCGCCGGCGCGGCCGAGATCTCCCGCAGCATCGCCCCGTGCAGGTGCGAGGGCCAGTTGGAGGTCAGGAGCGCCACGAGGAGCGTGTACACGCCCTCGCGCGCGGTCGCGGTCGCCGGGAGGTTGCGGGTAACCGCCCGGCTGTGCTCGACGCCCATCTGCAAGAGGACGTCCTCCTTACGGGGGAAGTAGCGAAAGAAAGTCCCCCAGCTGACCCCCGCATCGGCGACGATGCCCTCGACCCGAGCCTGGTCGAAGCCGTGCCGAGCGAACTCCTTCACCGACGCCTCGTAGAGCCGCCTGCGCTTGTCCTCGCTGCGCTCCTGCTTGGGCCGCGGCGGGAGCGGAAGAGGGGCGTCGCGACGACTTTTTCCAACGGCCATGAAAAACATGATACAAGTCACGTTAGCCCATGACTGCTCCTCTTTACAACCTCGGCCACTTTTGTGTCCGCCACAAATTCATCGTCATCGCCGTCTGGCTCGTCGCCTTCATCGCGCTCGCGGCTGTCTCGGTGACGCTCGGGCAGAACACCAGCGACAATCTCACCCTCCCGGGCACCGACAGTCAGAAGGCCACCGACCTGCTCGACAAGAAGTTCCCCGAGCAGGCCAACGGCACCGTCCCGGTCGTCTTCGTCGCGCCGAACGGCCACAAGCTCGACGAGTCCACCTACGAGGACGCGATCAAGCAGGTCAACGACGACTACAAGAACGACAAGCACGCGGTCGACAGCGCCGTCAGCCCCTTCGACTCCGACGGCGCCGACCAGCTGTCGAAGGACAAGACCGTCGGCTACATCTCGCTCACGCTGAAGCAGAGCCCGAGCGAGATGGACGAGAAGGCCGCGCAGGACATCCTCGACGTCGCCAACCCGGGCAAGACGCACGGCATGCAGGTCTCGGTCGGCGCCTACGTCGGGCAGAAGCTGTCCAAGCCCTCGACCCACCTCTCCGAGGTCGTGGGGCTCGCGGCCGCGGTCATCATCCTCCTCTTCACCTTCGGGACCTTCGTGGCCATGGGGATGCCGATCCTCACGGCGATCATCGCGCTGGTCTCCGGCCTGAGCGTCATCGGCATCCTCGGCCAGGTCGTGCAGGTGCCGACGACGGCGCCTGCCCTCGCGACCATGATCGGCCTGGGCGTGGGCATCGACTACGGCCTGTTCATCGTCACCCGGCACCGATACCAGCTGCAGCACGACAGGATGGAGATCGGCGAGTCGATAGCCCGCGCCAACGCGACCTCGGGCGGCGCCGTGGTCTTCGCGGGCGGCACGGTGATCATCGCGCTCGTGTCGTTGCTCGTGGCCGGCATCCCGCTGGTGACGACGCTGGGGTACACCGCGGGCATCGTCGTGCTCATCGCGGTGCTGGCCGCGACGACGCTGCTGCCGGCCGTGCTGGCGTTGCTCGGCCCGAGAATCAACGCGCTGAAGATCCCCGGGCTCAAGCACGAGCACGACGCCAAGCCCCACGGCTGGCGCCGGTGGGCCATGTTCGTGGCCCGGCACCCGTGGCCGTCGATGGGCGTGGCGCTGGTCATCCTCATCGTGCTCGCGCTCCCGATCCGCAACCTCCACCTGGGCCAGACCGACAACGGCGCGCTGCCCAAGGACACGCAGACGCGGATGTCCTACGACGCGATCTGCCGCGGCTTCGCCTGCGGGCAGAACGGGCCCATGCTCGTCGCCGTCTCCCTGAGCAAGCCGGCCCAGAACGACCAGAAGCAGCTCGACGACGTCGAGCAGCAGCAGAAGGACGAGCAGAAGAAGCAGCAGGACCAGGCCCAGAAGGACATCCAGGACGAGACCCAGCAGCTCGTGGCCCAGGGCGAGTCCCAGCAGCAGGCCCAGCAGCAGGCCACCGACGACGTCAACAAGCAGCAGAAGCAGGAGAACGAGAAGAACCAGAGCCAGACGGACCAGACCAAGCAGCAGGAGGACTTCCTCAAGACCACGGCGTCCGACCCGCGCCTCCAGGACCTGCGCACCGACATGCAGAAGACGTCCGGCGTCAAGTCGGTCACGCAGCCCCTGGTCAACGACAGCGGCGACGCCGCCGTCTACACCGTCATCTCGGACTACGCGCCCTCGTCGACCAAAACCGAGGACGTCGTCAACGACCTGCGCGACAACACGATCCCCAAGGCCACCAAGGGCCAGGACATGACCGCCGACGTGGGCGGCCAGACGGCCGGCTACATCGATCTCGCGAAGCAGATCAGCGACAAGCTCCCCCTGACCATCGCCGTGGTGCTGGCGCTGTCGTTCCTGCTCCTGCTCCTGGCCTTCCGGTCGGTGCTCGTGCCGCTGAAGGCCGTGACCATGAACCTGCTCTCGATCGCGGCCGCGTTCGGCGTCGTGACCTACGTGTTCGGCCATCACTGGTCGGCCACGCTGGTCGGGCTGGAGACGACCGTGCCGATCGTCTCCTTCGTGCCGCTGATGATGTTCGCGATCCTGTTCGGGCTCTCGATGGACTACGAGGTCTTCCTCATGAGCCACGTGCGCGAGGCCTACCAGGAGACCGACGACCCACACGAGGCCGTGGTCGACGGCCTGGCCACGACCGGCCGCGTCATCACCTCCGCGGCGCTGATCATGGTGTCGGTGTTCTGCGCCTTCCTCCTCAGCGGTGACCCGAACATCAAGCAGTTCGGCCTCGGGATGGCAGCGGCGGTGGCGGTCGACGCCACGATCGTCCGGTGCCTGCTCGTGCCCGCGATCATGACCCTGCTCGGTCGTGCCGGGTGGTGGATGCCGCGCTGGCTCGACAAGGCCACGCCGAAGCTCTCGATCGAGGGCGAGGAGTGGTTCAAGGAGCGTGACCGCAAACTCGCGGCCGAGAAGGCCAAGCAGAAGGAGCCTCCGCCGGAGAAGGTCCCCGCCTAGGTGCGGATCGAGGATTACGCCCTCCTGGGCGACCTCGAAACCGCAGCGCTGGTGGGGCGGGACGGGTCGGTCGACTGGCTGTGCCTGCCCCGCTTCGACCCCGGCGCCTGCTTCGCCGCCCTCCTCGGAGACCATGGCCACGGCCGCTGGCGCCTTGCCCCGGGCGCCGGCGGCCCGGCCGTGCGGCGGCGCTACCGCCCGGGGACACTGATCCTCGAGCAGGAATGGGACACGCCCGAGGCCACCGTGCGCGTGACCGACGCGATGCCCCCGCACGACGAGGCCGCCAACCTCGTCCACGTCGTCGAGGGCCTCAGCGGCCGGGTGCCCATGCGCATGGACCTGGCCATCCGGCTGGACTACGGCGCCGCGGTGCCGTGGGTGACGCGCACGGCGGACGGGCTGTCGGCCATGGCAGGGCCCGACGCCCTGCGCCTGCGCACGCCGGCCGACATCCACGGCGAGGGCATGAGCACGGTGGCCGAGTTCGCCGCCGAGGCCGGCGACCGCGTGCCGTTCACGCTCGACTGGCATCCCTCCCACCGCCCGGCCCCGGAGCCGGTCCTCGCCTTCCACGCCCTCGGTCTACGGCGAGATGCTCGACCTCGCCTGGCTCGGCGTCTCCTCGCGGCGCCAGGTCCAGCCCATCGCCTGCAAGCGGCAGGTCGCGATGATCGAGTACCTCGAGGAGGCTGCGCGCCTGCCCGACAAGGGGATCTGGGAGGTGCGTGGCCCGCGCCGTCACTCGTGCACTCCCAGGTCATGGCCTGGGTCGCGTTCGACCGGGCCGTGAAGTATCGCCGGCAGCGCCGAGCTCGAGGCCCCACGCGAGCGCTGGCAGCGCATCCGCGACGAGCTGCACAGCGAGATCTGCTCGCAGGGCTTCGACGCCGAGCGCAACACGTTCACGCAGTCCTACGGCTCGCGCGCGCTCGACGCCTCGCTGCTGATCATCCCCACCACCGGCTTCCTGCCCCCCGATGACCCCCGCGTGGTCGGCACCATCGAGGCGGTGCAGCGCGAGCTACTGCAGGGCGGCTTCGTGTACCGCTACTCGACCGGTGACGCAGAGGGCGCGGTCGACGGCCTGCCGGGCAAGGAGGGCGCGTTCCTGCCCTGCTCGTTCTGGCTCTGCGTCGCACTCGAGGCGATCGGCCGCCACGACGAGGCGGTGGCCCTGTTCGAGCGGCTGCTCGGCGTGGGCAACGACCTCGGGCTGTTCGCCTCGCCGTCATCACGACGGCGCACCGGCTGTCCGGGCTGCCAGCGCCGAAGGGCCACGCACCGGCGGCGCCGGCTTGACCAGGTGCGCGAGGGTGTCGACCGCAGTGACCATGCGGTCGGTCTCCAGGGCGATGGGCGCGTTCGCCGGTTCGGCCGCGGCCAGGGCGTCGTGCTCGGCCCGCAGCGGCGGCAAGGGCGGCGCGCCGTGGCCGTCGCGCTCGGCCGCCTCGAGCGCGGCCAGCGCGCCGTCGAGCTCGCGGGCCAACGTCCCCACCTCGGGGTGCGCCGTGCGCGCCTGCTCGTCCTCCAGCACCGCCTCGAGCGCGAGCGTGCCGTCGGCCAGACGGCGGAGGCTGGCCAGCACGTCGAGCGCGGTGTCGATGTCTCCGCGGTGCTTCGCAGGCTCGGCCTGCGCGCGCTGCACCGACGCCTCGGCCTCGGTGCGGGCGCGGCGCCCGGCCAGACGCACCTCGTGCAGGGCGTCGGGGTCGTAGGTCGCCGGGTCCACCCACGCCCCCAGCACTCCGGCGAGGTACTTCCGGTCGGCGGCGATCAGATCGGCCAGCCGCGCGGACACGCGCTCCCCCTCCCACGTCGGGAAGATCAGGTAGGCGATCAGGGTCAGCGCGCCGCCGATGAGCGTGTCGAGCACGCGGTCGGTCACTGCGGTCCACTCGGCGACGCCGTCGAAGGCGACGAAGAACACGATCAGGGCCGTCATCGACGTCGTGAACAGCAGGTAGTTCGCGAGGATGAACGTGTAGATGCCGGCGGCGAAGATGCCCACGAGCACGATCAGGGTCCAATAGCCGGGGTTGAGCAGGGCCGTGATCGCCGTGGCCAGGATGACGCCCACGGCCGTCCCCAGGTAGCGCTGCACCCCGCGGCTGAACGTGCCGCCGAAGTCGGGCTTGAGCACGAAGGCGACGGTCACCGGCACCCAGTACCCGCGCGGTAGGTCGGCGATCCGGTACAGCGCCGTGGCCGCCGCCAGTGTGGCCCCGAGGCGCACGCCGTGGCGGAACGCCGTCGAGCCCAGCGACAGGTTGGCGTGCAGGATGGCCAGCGCGTTGTGCGCGCCCAGCGCCCGCCGGCGCGGACGGGCGTGGCGTAGGCGCGAGCCGATCTCGCGGCCCTTCGTCCAGCCCGTGGCGGCGTCAACGGCCGCGCGCAGCTGCGCCCGCAGCGCCTCCAGCCGCGGGCCCGCCTGCTCGCCCGGGCCGCCCGTGGCCTCGATCGTGGTGGTGGCCTCGCCCAGCCGGCGGCGCATTGCTTCGACCTGCTCGTCGCACGGCGGCCCGCCGGCCAGCTCGCCCGCGATGGCACGCAGGGCCTCGGCGGTCGCCGCGAGCGCATCGCCCAGCGCCGCGCCCGCCTGCGGTGGGAGGTCGGGCTGAGCGTGGACGAGCGCGATCACCTCCGGGTAGGCGCGGTCGGCCTCGAGGACGAGGGTCCGGAACGCCTCCACCGCGGGGAAGTTGCTGAGCGAGCGCCCCTCGGCGTCGTCGAGCAGGGCCTTGGCCGCGTCGAGCCGCTTGAGCAGCTTGGGGACCTCGGCGTCGGTGCTCGCGCCGGCCGCCATCGCATCGACGAAGGTGGCCAGGGCACGGTAGGCGTTGGCCGTCGCCCCGCGCTCGGGCCGGAACGGACGCAGCGGCCAGATGGCCAGCGCCAGCCCGGTCTGGGCGAGCGCCCCGACCGCGGACCAGCCCGCGCGCACGAGCGCGTCGTCGATACCGCCCGGGAAGTAGGCGGAGAGCAGCAGCCCCAGCGCGGCCGTCACGCCGAGGAACGCCGGGGCCATGCCCAGACACACCATCAGCCCGGCGCCGAACCCCCAGACGCCCATGAGCACGATGGTCAGCCAGTCGCTGTCCCCGATGAGCGCCCCGATCAACGTCGAGACGGCGAGCAGCGCGGTCCCGGTGAGCATCACCCGCGCGCGCGAGGCGTAGGACGCGCCGAGGTCGACGAAGCCGATCAGCAGCGCCGCGCCCGCCATCAGCACGCCGGCCGCGATCTCGTCCGTCAGCACGCCGATGAGCAGCAGGACGACGACGCCGACCGCATTGCGCACCCCCCGCGCGAGCTGGAGCTGCGAGCGGTCGAGCCGGACGACCAGCCGCATGATGCGCCGCTCCCCGACGTCGACGGCCATGGCGCGAGGCTATCCGGATTCGAGCTCGGTCTCGCCCTCGACGGCCACGTCGGGGCCGAAGGTCACGTCGCCGCGCACGACGAACCGGCTCGCCCGGACCAGCGACGGCGGGCCGGCCGGGAAGCGCGCGTCGAAGTCGCGCAGCAGCTTGTAGTGGTCGGGGTCGAGATCGACGAAGATCGAGCCCGGCTCGCGCCCGTCGGCGGGCACGACGTGCACGTCCTCGGTGAGCGTGTAGAAGTCGGACCGGAGCACGAGCAGGTCGTTCGTGGTCTTGACCGGCGCGAAACGCGTGCGCGAGACCTCGATCGCCTCCGCGCCCTCGAACACTTCGATCGCCGCCCCCATCGCGGTCTCGAGCTGGAACACCTCGGGCGAGGACTCGTCGGAGGGGTCGACCGTCTTGCGGTTGACGATCACGGGCAGGCCGAGCACGCCCGAGCGCTCGCGCAGCACCCGATCCAGCGCGACGAGGTTGACCCACAGGTTGTTCGTGTTGCCGTAGCGGTGGCGGCCGACGTCCTGCAGCGCCTCGCGGTCCTCTTCCGGCGTCTGCGCCGTCTCCCGCAGCACGAATCGGCCGTCCTCGCGCCGCCGGGCCAGATGGCCGCCCTTGCGATCGGCCTTCGTGCGCGGCACGACCTCCATCAGGAACGGCGCCCCCGAGTCCAGGAACGCCGCCGCCAGCTTCGGGTCGAGCACGGCGCCGAGGTTGTCCGAGTTGGACACGAACGCCGCCTCGTAGCCGCCGTCGAGCAGCGACCGCAGCATGCCCGAGGCCTGCAGCGCCACGTAGATGTCGCCGTGGCCGGGCGGCGCCCACTCGAGCTCGGGGTCGGCCGGCCACTCCGCCGGAACGAGGTCGTCGACCAGGAGCTTCGGCTCCTTGTTCTGCAGGAGCTCCCGCACGTCGGCGTCCGGGTAGCGCTCGCGCAGGAAGCGCTTCGTGTCCTCGCTGGTCGCGAACGAGTTCATGAGCGCCAGCGGCACGCCGAGCTGCTGGGTCTGGCGCACGACGATGTCCAAGAACGTGAGGCCGTCCTTGACCTCGAGCAGCGACTTGGCCCGGGTCATGCCCATGCTCGTACCCAGGCCGCCGTTGAGCTTGATCATCACCGTTCTGCCCAGCGCCTCCTTGCCGCCGTCGGGCGGATCGGGCAGGTCGTCCGCGCGCGGGAGGTCGGCGACCGGCTCGATATCGGCCTCGGGCAGCATCCCGGTCGCGCCCGCCTCGAGCTCGCGGTAGTAGTGCGCGAAGACGTCGATGGCGGCGTCGGCCACGCCGTCGGCGCGCATCTTCTCGCTCGCCGCCCGCAGGCCCTCCTCGCTCATCGCGGCACCGCCACGCCGACGACGTGCGGGTTGGCCGGGTTGGCCGCGGCGCCGACGTCGACGCGCCGCACGCGTTCGAGCGTGAAGCCGGCCTGCTCGAGCGCGGCCAGCGTGTCGCGGGCGGTGTGGCAGCCGCCGATCAGCCACGGCCACACGCCGGCGCCGTCCAGCACCTGCTGCACGCGCGCCTTGCGCGGTCGGCTGGAACGGACGTGCTCGAGGAAGCGCAGCTCGCCGCCGGGGCGGAGCACGCGCCGCAGCTCGGCGATCGCGTGGTCGGGTTCGGGCACCGAGCAGAGCACCAGGCTGGCCACCGCGACGTCGAAGCTGTCGTCCTCGAGCGGAAGGGGATGGGCGACGCCGTCGCGCACGGTCACCCGCACCGGGGCCGAGCGCGCCGCCGCCTCCGCCTTCTCGCGCAGGTAGGGCTCGGGCTCGAGCGCGACGACCTCGTCCACGGTCGCCGGGTAGCGGGCGAAGTTCATGCCGTTGCCGGCGCCGACCTCCAGCACCCGGCCGGAAACTCCGGCGAGCATCTCGTCGCGGTACGGGCCGACCTCCTGCTCCATGCCCTGGCTGAAGCGATCGAAGAAGCGGGCGAAGATCGGGTGCCGCACGGCGGCCATGCCCGCACGCTAGCGGCCCCTCGGCCACACCGCCTCGCCCCGCGCAGCGTTGTATCCTCAACAGGAAGCGGACCAGGCAGTCCGGGTTTTGCTAGTGTGCGCCTAAGCGGACCAGTTAGTCCGCTTACTGCGACCCCGGAGGACTGCCCGCTTTGACCGCCATCGCCGCCACCCCCGCACCGCGCGCCGTCAGCAGCCGCTGGCTCGTGCTCGTCATCGTCTGCCTGGCCCAGTTCATGGTCGTGCTCGACGCGACGATCGTGAACGTCGCCCTGCCCTCGATCCAGCGTGTCCTGGGCTTCTCCACCACCGACTTGCAGTGGGTGGTCAACGCGTACACGCTCGTCTTCGGCGGCTTCCTGCTGCTGGGCGGGCGCGCGGCCGACCTGCTCGGCCGCAAGCGGCTGTTCGTGATCGGCGCGGCGCTGTTCTCGTTCGCGTCGCTGATCAACGGCATCGCGTGGTCGCCGGGCATGCTCATCGCCGGCCGCGCCCTACAGGGCCTGGGCGGCGCGCTCATCTCGCCCGCGGCGCTGGCCATCATCACCACCACGTTCCCGGACCGCCAGGAGCGCACCCGCGCGCTGGGCATCTGGAGCGCCATCGCCGCCGGCGGCGGCGCGGCGGGCCTCCTGCTGGGCGGCATCCTGACCGACGTGCTCTCGTGGGAGTGGGTGTTCCTGGTCAACCTGCCGGTCGGCCTCATCGCGCTGGCGCTCGCGCTCCGCTACGTTCCCGAGTCCCGCGGCAAGGTGTCGCAGCGCGGCTTCGACCTGGCCGGTGCGGTCTCGGTCACCGCCGGCCTGGTCGTGCTCGTCTACGCCATCGTCCAGGCGCAGGCCTGGGGCTGGGGCTCGGGCCGCACGCTCGGGCTGGTCGCGGTCGCGCTCGTGCTGTTGACCGTGTTCTTCCTCATCGAGCGCCGCAGCCGCGCGCCGCTGATGCGCCTGAGCATCTTCAAGGTCCGCTCGCTGGCCACCGCCGACCTCGTGCTCCTGCTCGTGGCCTCGGGCCTGTTCGCGATGTTCTTCTTCGCCTCGCTGTACGTGCAGGACGTGCTCGGCTACAGCCCGCTCAAGGCCGGCTTGGCCTTCCTGCCCGTCACCGCCGGCATCGCCATCGGCGCCGGCGTCGCCCAGCAGCTCATCCGGCGCATGGGGGTGCGCTGGGTGACGCTCCTCGGGCTGACGATGGCCACGATCGGCATGGTCCTGCTCACGCAGCTGCCCGTCGAAGGCTCCTACGCGACCGACCTGCTGCCAGGGCTGTCGATCCTGTCGGTCGGCATGGGCCTGGTCTTCGTGCCGATCACGCTGCTGGCCACCTCGGGCGTACAAGCCGAGGACCAGGGCCTGGCCTCGGGCCTGTTCAACACCGCCCAGCAGGTCGGCGGCTCGCTCGGCCTGGCCGTGCTCTCATCGCTGGCGGCGACGCGCACCGCCGACGTGATCGGCGAGGTGGGCAAGGCCCAGGCCCAGGTCGACGGCTTCCACGTCGCGTTCTGGGGCGCGTCCATCCTGCTCGCCGCCGGCGTGGTGGTCTTCGTGGCCATGCTGCGGCGGCGCCACGTGGCCGGCGTCGACGTCGACGCGGCGCCGGCTCCGGCATGACGCTCCCCGTCCTGCCAGGATTGTGGGCGATGGCCCTCGACTCCGAGGCGCGCCCGCTGCGCGCCGACGCCGAGCGCAACCGCAGGCGCCTGCTCGACGCCGCCGCCACGGTGTTCGCCGAGCACGGCCTCGACGCGTCGGTGTCGGAGATCGCCCGGCGGGCCCGCGTGGGCCAGGGCACGGTGTTCCGGCGCTTCCCCAGCAAGGAGCGCCTGATCGCCGCGATCATCGTCGACCGTCTGGACGAGCTGGTCGCCGTCGGCGAGGCGCAGCTGGACGCCGAGCGGCCCGCCGAGGGCCTGCGTGCGCTCGTCCTCGCGGGCGCGCAGCTGCAGGCCAAGGATCGCGGCTTCTTCGAGGGCATCGCGGGCGTAGGGCTCGAGGACGAGGAGGTCCACGCCCGGCACCACGCCCTGCTCGAGATCACGCGGGCGCTTGTGCAGCGCGCGCAGGAGGCCGGCGAGATTCGCGACGACGTGACCGCCGAGGACGTCGTCCTGCTCCAGGGCGCGATCTGTCAGGGGGCGGCGCCGCTGACCGAGGTCGACCCCGACCTCTGGCGCCGCTACATGGACTTGTTCTTCGACGCCCTGCGGCCCGAGGGCGCGAGCACGCTCTCGCACCCGGCGCCGACGCCGGAGCAGTTCAACGCCGCCTTCGAGGCCAAGGTGCGCGCGGCCGGCAAGGCGCGCGCCCGCTAGCTCACCAGGCCGAGCCGACGATCGTCGGCTCGGGGCGCAGCTCGACGCCGAAGCGCTCGCGCACTCCCGCGGCGATCTCGCGCGCCAGCGCCAGCAGCTCGGCGGTGGTCGCCCCGCCGCGGTTGACCAGCGCGAGCGCGTGCTTGGACGAGATCGCCACGCGTCCGCGCGTGTACCCCTTGCCGAAGCCGGCCCGCTCGATCAGCCACGCGGCCGAGGTCTTGACCCGGCCGTCGGGCTGCGGGAACGCCGGCGGCGACGGCTCGAGCGCCGCCAGGGCGTCGGGATCCAGGATCGGGTTCATGAAGAACGACCCGGCGCTGACCGTGTCGGGGTCGGCGGGGTCGAGCACCATGCCCTTGCCCCGGCGCAGGGCGAGCACGGCCTCGCGCACCTCGTGCAGCGGCGCGCGGGCCCCGAGCTCGAGGTCGAGCGCCCGCGCCAGCTCGGCATAGCGCAGCGGCTGCGACATCCGGTCGGGGAGCAGGGCAAAGGTCACCGCGAGCACGACGCGGCGATCGCTGCCCTTCAACGCGCTCGACCGGTAGGCGAAGCCGCACTCGGCGCCCGTCAGCTCCGCGATCGCGCCGGTCTCGCGGTCCAGCACGCGCACCGAGCGCACGGTCTCGGCCACCTCCTGGCCGTAGGCGCCGACGTTCTGGATCGGCGTCGCGCCGACCGAGCCGGGGATGCCGGACAGGCACTCGAATCCGGCCAGGCCGTCGGCCACCGTGGCGGCGACGAGGTCGTCCCAGGGCTCGCCGGCCTGGACCTCGACGGCCTCGCCGTCGCGCGCGACGCCGCGGGTCTCGATGCGCACGACCAGGCCGGGCCAGCCGGCGTCGGGCAGGACGAGATTGCTGCCGCCGGCCAGCAGCAGCAGCGGCTCGTCGGCTTCGCGCACCGCCTCGACCAGCTCGGCCTCGCTGGCGACGGAGACGAGCCGCTTGGCCGGGCCGCCGAGGCGCAGCGTGGTCAGCGGCGCGAGCGGCGCATCGACGGCAGCGGCGGCGGACATGCGGGGCCGCAGGTTAGGGGTCAGACCCCGTTGATGGTGGTTGAGGGTCTGCTAGGCCGCTACGCGCTTGCGCACCGCGAGGTGACGGCGCAGGAAGTGGAGCTGGTCGGCGATCGACCGCTCGCGCCCCTCGCCCACGTAGATGTCGTAGTGGCCGATGGGGTAGCGGCGCACCTCGGCCCGGCCCGTGGCCTCCCACGCCGCCTTCTCCACGGCCGCCGGGGGGCAGATGGCGTCGCGGTCGGCGATCTGGAACAGCGTCGGGCAGGGCAGGGCGGCCGCGCGGGTCACGGGCCGGTTGCGCACGAGGTCGAGCAGCGCCCGTGCGCAGAACGCGTTCTCGAACGTCGGGCCGGCGACGGCCAGGAACCCGGGCTCGGCATCGGGGGACGCCATGGCCGCGAGCGTGCCGGGAGGACCGACGAGCGGGAGCCGCACGGGCTCGCGCCCCAGCAGGCCGCCGACCAGGTCGCGCACGCCGATCGCGGTCATGCGCAGCGGCGGCACCGGCCCGGCGTAGTGGGCCAGCGCGAACAGCGCGGCCAGGCCGTCGGTGGCCGGGGTCTGCGCGATCACCGCCGCGATGCGAGCGTCGTCGGCCGCGACGGCGACCACGTGGCCGCCGGAGTACGAGGTGCCCCAGAGCACGATGCGGTCGGAGTCGACGCCGTCGAGCCCGCGGGCGTGGGCGATGGCGGCGCGGTAGTCCTCGCGGTGGCGGCGCCAATCGACGAGCTGGCGCGGCTCGCCGGTCGAGTCGCCGAAGTTCCGGTAGTCGAACACGAACGCGTCCAGGCCCGCGGCCGCGAACGCCTGCGCGAACGGGAGCAGGCCGCTGTCGCGGGTGCCGCCGAAGCCGTGGGCCATGACCACGCACGGCCGCCGCCCGTCGCGCGCGAAGGCATCGCCCTCGCCGCTCAGGTGCCAGGCCGCGCAGCGCTCGCCGGCGCTCTCGAACCGCACGTCGTCCATCAGCCGCTCCTCTCGTTCCACACCGCCGCCAGCCACACCGCGGCCAGCGCCTCGTGCATCGCGTCGCGGTCGCGCCGGCCGGCCCCGCGCCGGCTGGCGTCGTAACACGAGCGCTCGTTCATGCGCAGCAGGACGCCGGCCAGCGCCGGCGCCGGCGCCCCGGCGGGCGCGCGCCCGGCCGCACGCTCGGCCTCGATCCGCTCCGCGATCCCCGCCGACCAGCGCCGCATCCACAGCTCCCACAGCTCGCGCGCGCCGGGGTCGGTTCCGGTGGCGTCGACCATCGCGACGAGCACGTGCTCGTGCCGCGTCCACGCGTCGTCGAGCGCCGCCAGCGTGCGCGGCACGTAGGCGGTCGGCGGCTCGTCGCTGCCCGCGAAGAACGGCGCCGCGGCCACCGCCATCTCGTCCCACACGCCCGCCAGCAGCGCGCTCAGGGCCGCGTACTTGCTCTCGAAGTAGAAGTAGAAGCCCGAGCGGGCGATGCCGGCCGCCTCGGCCACGTCCTCCACGGACAACGCCGCGATCGATCGATCGCGCAGGAGCAGTTCCACAGCGTCGAGGATGGCGCGGCGGCGGCGGTCCCCGCGCGTGGGCCCGCGGCGCTCGGGCGCTGCGGGCGCCGCCTCAGGCGGAGGCATGCGCGACGCCGGCGGCCCACCGCTGCGCGCGCCCGGCGAGCGGTACCGCCATGCCCTCGGCCGCCCGCTTGCGCCCGGCCGGGATGACCTTCTTGCGCAGCTCGTACTCGTACACGCGCGCGTCCATCTGCATCGTGTGGCGCGGGCGGTCGTTGAAGTGGGCGGTGAAGCGCCGCTCGTCGGCGGCGATCTCGCGCTCCATCGCGTCGCGGTCGGGCAGCGCCCACTCGCCCGACAGCCAGCGCACGAGGAAGTGCGACTGCGCCTCGACGAACGGGAACAGCGTGGGGATGGCCTGGGCCAGGCCGAGGAAGGCGAGGTCGTCGATGCCCGGCTTGAACATCCGCTTGTACAGCGGCAGCCGGTTGTCCGGCGCCGACAGGAAGTCGGGGTCGAAGAACGGGAACGTGATCCGGTAGCCGGTGGCGTAGACGATCGCGTCGACCGCCTCGACGCTGCCGTCCTCGAAGCGCACGCGGTCGCCGAGCAGCTCGGCCACGTTGGGCTTGGCCACCGCATCGCCGGAGCCCAGCCGCAGCAGCAGCTCGCTGGAGACGGTGGGATGGGCCTCGAGGAACTTGTGGTTGGGGTGCGGGAGCCCGTAGGTCTCCATGCGCCCCGAGGCGATGCGCGGGAGCGGCGCCGCCAGCCGGCGCTGGAGCTTGAGCGACAGCCACGGGATGGTGGCGACGAACTGGTCGACCGGCTTGCCGAACAGGTACTTCGGCACCACCCACGCGCCGCTGCGGGTGGAGAGGAACACCTTCTCGGCCACGCCCTTGCGCGACAGCTCGGAGGCGATGTCGACGGCGCTGTTCCCGATGCCGACGACGAGCACGCGCCGCCCGCGCAGGTCGAGCGGGTCGGTGGTGTCGATGTAGTGGTGCGAGTGCAGGGTGTCGCCCGCAAACGTGCCCTCGAACTCGGGGAAGGCCGGGTTCCAGTGGTGGCCGTTGCCGACCAACAGGGCGTCGAAGAGCTCCTCGTCGCCGGCGTCGGTGACGATGCGCCAGCCGCCGCCGTCCAGGCGCTGCGCCCGGGCCACGGTGGTCTTGAACCGGATGTGGTCGCGCAGGCCGAACGCGTCGGCATAGTCGCGCAGCCACGCCGCGATCTCGGTGTGGTGCGGGTAGTCCGGGTACTGCTCGGGCATCGGGAAGTCCTTGAACGAGATCGAGGGCTTCGACGTGTCGATGTGCAGCGACCGGTAGGCGGACGAACGCCCGTTGGGGTTGCGGAAGTACCAGTTGCCCCCGACGTCGTCGGAAGACTCGAAGCACGTGTAGGGGATGCCCCAGTCGGAGAGCGCCTTGCCGGCGGTGAGCCCGCTCAGGCCCGCGCCGATGACGCAGGTGCGCGGCGGTGCGAAGTCCGGCATCGAGCCGAGCCTAACGCTCGACTCGACGCCGTGTCAACTTCACTCGACGGTGCGTCTACTTCTCGGCCGCGCCGATGCCGACCGGGCAGGAGACGCCGGTGCCGCCCAGGCCGCAGTACCCGTTGGGGTTCTTGGCCAGGTACTGCTGGTGGTAGTCCTCGGCGTAATAGAACGGGCCAGCGGCCGCGACCTCGGTGGAGATCTCGCCGTAGCCGGCGCCGCTCAGGCGCTCGGCGAAGAGCTTCTCGGAGGCCTCGATGGTCTCGCGCTGGGCGTCGCCGGCGTAGTAGGCCGCGGAGCGGTACTGGCTGCCGACATCGTTGCCCTGCCGCATGCCCTGGGTCGGGTCATGGCCCTCCCAGAAGATGCGCAGGATCTCCTCGTAGCTGGTCTTGGTGGGGTCGAACACCACGAGGACGGCCTCCGTGTGGCCGGTGCGGCCGCTGCAGACCTCCTCGTAGGTCGGGTTGGGCGTGTAACCGCCCGCGTAGCCGACCGCGGTCGTGTACACGCCGGGCGCCTCCCAGAACAACCGCTCGGCGCCCCAGAAGCAGCCCATGCCGAACACGGCGGTCTGCAGTCCCTCGGGGAAGGGGGGCTTGAGCGGGGTTCCGAGGACGAAGTGGCGCTCGGAGGTGGGAATCGGTGCGTCGCGTCCGGGGAGCGCCTCCTCGGGCGCGACCATGTTGGTCTTGGCGCGCGTAAAGAGCATGGGGACAGGTTAGGGGTGAGTCCTAATGCCTGGTTATGAGCACCGGCACGATCGAGGCGCTGCGCGCTCACCGCGAGACGCAGTTGCCTCAACGCGACTTCGCCGACGACGCCTACGTCGACGCGACTTCTTGTTCTGCGACGCGTTCGGCGGACCGATCCACCCGCAACGGCCCACCGACTGGTTCGCGAAGCATCGCAAGGCGGCGGGAGTGCCGAGCGGGAGCCTGCACACGCTGCGCCACACGGCTGCGACGCTCGCGCTGACGTCTGGCGTGCCGGTTCATCGTCGCCGCCAGGCTCGGCGACCGGCCCGAGCAGATCCTCAGGACCTACGCGCACCTGCTGCCGCAGTCGGACGAGCTCGCGGCCGAGCGGGTGGCGGCTGCGATCGGGAAATCGGTGATGAGACGCCCGCCCGGTGACCGTCAGCGCGCATACTCCACCGCCTCGTCGGATTAAGCGACGGGCTGAGTTGACGACCGGCCACACGCGCCATGGCGATCCTCCTTGCCTCGCCCCGTAGCGCCATACATGCAGTCCCAGTGGAACGACTTGGGAGTCGGCTGGTCGTCTCGGCTGGCGAAGGCAGGATCGTCATCAGGGGCAGCGAATTCGGCCAGCATGGCTGACGAGTCCGATGACCCCCAGGCCCCCGAACGACGCCGTAGGTCCTCCAAGCTGGCAGGCCGGTTGACCCCTTCGACCTGGGATCCAGGGCCGACCTGGAAGACGACTGAGAAGGTTCTGGATGGCGAGCTCGACGAGGCGCAGCGCTCTGTCGTGAAGGCACGCTGGCTCGGTGAGGCGGAGCGATGGCAGAACTTATGGCAACGTCAGCGATTCATTTACTGGTACTGCTTCCGCATTCCGATCATCATTGGAGCTGCGACCGTGCCCGTCCTCGCGAGTCTGAGCGTCTCAAAAGTCGCGACAGCGCTAGTCGGCCTCGTAGTCGCCATCCTCACGGGACTTGACAGTTTCTTCACGCTCGGGACCAAATGGCAGCAGGCACGACTCGCGGCGGATGCGACCGGCTCCGAAGGTTGGCGTTTCATCGAACTCTCAGAGGACCTCTACAAGGACCAGACACATCGTGAGGCATACCCGAAGTTCCTAACGCGTCTCGAGCGACTCAACGGGCGCCTCGCGAGGGAGCGCGTGGACCTCTACAGCAGCGAGGGCAAAGACTCCATCACGGGTCGCAAAACATCCGACTAGGTGGGCTACTGCTCGCGAGGAGAGCAGGCGTCGGGGCCAGGTGGCGACTGCCCATAGGCGTCCACCTTGTTGGCCACTTCTTCGATTACGTCGTCGTCCGATTTCTCTTTGCGGAAGCGCGGGTGATACGACCCACAGCCGTCCGGATTGGTCGCGTGCTGAGGCGCCTAATGCCTGGTTATGACCCGCTCGCGCTCGCGCCCGCGTGGGCGGCGTCCGCAGCGCGCGAGGTGCGCGTGCCCCGCCGGAGCACCACCGCCGTGCCCGCGCAGGCCGCGCACAGCAGCACGTAGGGCACCGCGTCGGCGGTGATCTGCGCCAGCGCGCCGCCGCCCGCGGCGCCGGCCAACTCGCCGGCGCTCCAGGCCACGTTGGCCAGGGCCACGGCGATGACCTGGCCGATGCCCAACGCGCTGGCGGCGTCGGAGAGCATGGCGCCGGCGGGCGCGGCCAGCGAGCCGACCGTCGGCCCGGACAGGATCAGCAGCACGGCCACCATCCAGGCCGCGTCGGGGATTGGCAGCAGCCCGAACACGAGCGCGGCGCCGGGCAGCGCCGCCCGCACCGGCGACAGTCGCGTGCCCCGGTCGGCGAGCCGCCCCGCCAGCGGGCTGGCCACCATCTCGCCCACCGCCGAGAGCGCGAACACGAGGCCGACGACGGCGGCGCTCGCGCCCAACGAGGCCAGGCGCAGGGGCACGAGCACGCTCAGCGCGCCGAAGCCCAGGCCGTAGAGCATGTTCAGCCAGCCGCCGGCCCGCACCGAGCGGTCGCGCAGGCCGCGCAGCAGCGTGCGCCGGTCGGGGATCACCGCCGCGCCGGCGTGGCCGGGCATGGTCGCGGCCCACGCCGCCAGGCCCAATGCCGCCACCGCCACAAGCGAGAAGATGAGCACGTCGCCGAACTGCTCGGCCGCCGCGCCCAGCACCGGGCCGAGCAGCGCCCCCGCCACCGCCATGCCCATGGCCGTGCCGATCACCCCGCCGCGCCGGTCGACCGCGGCCGACGCGACGAGCCAGGCCAGCGCCCCGCTCCAGCACAGCGCGCCTGAGGCGCCCTGGACGAAGCGCGAGACGTCGAGCACGGCGATGCTGTCGCCGAGCCCGAAGGCCACGCTCGAGGCCGCGAGCAGGAACAGCCCGACGATCAGCGCGCCCTTGACCCCGATCCGGCGGGCCACGTAGATCGCGGGCACGGCGGCGATCAGGGTGCCGGCCGGGTAGGCGCCCGCGAGCACGCCCGCCGCCCCCTTGGTGAGCCCGAACTCCTCCGCGTAGTGCGGCAGCAGCGGCGCGATGGCGCTGAAGAACAGGGTGTCCAGGAACACCACCGCACTGGTGAGGACGAGCAGCCGGCGCATCGGTAGAACCTACGCGGTGCAAGCCCGCCTCACCGTCCTCGCCGTCGCCGCGCTCGGCCTCGCCGGCTGCGGCGGCCCGACCATCTCGGTGCCGTCCGGCGCGCAGCCGCCGCCGCCTGGGACCTACAGCCGCCCGCTGGGCATGGCCGTGCAGGAGCCGGCGGCCGAGAAGGACGAAGGCTACGTGCGCGACTTCGTCACCACCGCCACCTCGCTGACGCCCGAGAACGAGCTCAAGTGGGCCATCGTGCACCCCGAGCCCAACCGCTACGACTTCGGCCCGGCCGACGACCTCGTCGACCTCGCCGAACGCACGGGCAAGCGCGTGCGCGGCCACACGCTCGTCTGGGACCAGGAGCTCCCGGCGTGGGTCACCAACCGCACCTGGACCCCCGACGCGCTGCGCGCCGCGCTGGTCGAGCACATCAAGACGGTGGTCGGGCACTTCCGTGGCAAGGTCGCGAGCTGGGACGTGGTCAACGAGCCGTTCTCGGACGACGGCAACTTCAAGCCCGACGTGTTCCTGCGCGTGCTCGGGCCGTCCTACATCGAGACCGCCCTGCGCACCGCCCGCGCTGCCGACCCGGACGCCAAGCTGTTCATCAACGAGCTCGCGGCCGAGCGGCCCGGGCCCAAGCGCGCCGCGCTGCTCGGGCTGGCCGCGCAGCTGCGCGGCGGCCGCGTGCCGCTGGACGGCATCGGGCTGCAGGACCACACGACGCTGGACGGCGCGCCCAGCCAGGCCGACCTCGAGGACACCATGAACCGCATCGCCGGGCTCGGCCTCGACGTCGAGCTCAGCGAGGTCGACGTCGCCATCGCGCCCGCGATCGCCACCACGCCGGCCGTGCTCGACCAGCAGGCCCAGATCTACGGCGCCCAGGCGAGCGCCTGCGCCGCGGTGGCGCGCTGCACCGGCATGACGGTGTGGGGGGTGGACGACCGCTGGTCGTGGCTGGGCGCGGCCAAGCGCCCGCTGCTCTTCGACGCCGCTGCGAAGCAGAAGCCCGCTCTGGCGGCGGTGCGCACGGCGCTCAGCGGCTGAACCGGAACCTTACGTCAACGTCAGGTTGACTGCTACACTGAATAAGCGTGGGAGCAGCCACCGAGACCACCACCACGACCTCGCCGGCGCGCGGCCGGCGCCGCCCCGGCGTCGACGCCGGCCACCACAACTACAAGTGGTGGGCCCTGTCGTGCACCAGCCTCGGGATGCTCCTGGCCACGATCAACTCGGGCACCCTGATCATCGCCCTGCCCGACCTCGAGCGCGAGCTGCACACCAGCCTGCTGCAGCTCGTCTGGGTGATCCTCGCCTACATGATCGCCTCGACGGTGCTCGTGCTCACGGCCGGGCGCCTGTCCGATCTCTTCGGCCGCAAGAACGCCTACGTGGGCGGCTTCATCGCCTTCGCGCTGGCCTCGCTCGGCGCCGGCTTCGCCGCCGACGGCACCCAGCTCATCCTCTGGCGGATCCTCCAGGGCATCGGCGCAGCGTTCCTGTTCGCCAACGCCGCCGCGCTGGTCACCGACGCCTTCCCCAAGCGCCAGCTCGGCGTGGCCATGGGCACCAACACCATGGTCGCCGCCGTCGGGCTTGTGCTCGGGCCGGTGCTCGGGGGCGTCCTGGTCTCGATCTCCTGGCAGTGGGTGTTCTGGTTCAACGTCCCCTTCGCCCTCGCCGGCGCGCTGTGGGGCTGGCTCGTCCTGAACGAGCTGGCCAAGCCCGACGAGCAGCGCGGGCTCGACCTGCTCGGCACGGTCACGTTCGTGATCGGCCTGACCGGGCTCGTGTTCGGCATCTCCAAGGGCGGCATCTCGGGTTGGGACGAGCCGCTGGTCATCTGGAGCCTCTTGGCCGCCGCCGTCCTGCTCCCGCTCTTCGTCCTCATCGAGTCGCGCGTGCGCGCGCCGATGCTCGACCTCTCGATCTTCAAGAACCGGCTCTTCGCGGCCGCGACCGCCGCCGCCTTCATCAACGGCCTGTCGCGCTTCGCGCTGATGTTCGTGTTCGTCTTCTACTTCCAGGGCGCCCAGGGCGACGACCCGATCACCGCCGGCATCAAGCTCGCGCCGCTCGCGGTCGGGATGCTCATCTCGTCGCCGCTGGCCGGCATCTGGGCCGACAAGCGCGGGTCGCGCGCGCTGGCCGCGCTGGGCATGCTGGTCAGCGCCGTGGGCCTGGCCGCCATGACCACGCTGCAGGTCGACACGGCCTACTGGGAGACCGGCCTGTGGATGCTGATCGTCGGCATCGGGTCGGGCATGTTCAACTCGCCCAACACCGCCGCGATGATGGGCACCGTCCCGGCCAAGCGCCGCGGGATCGCCGCCGGCGCGCGGATGATGGTGCAGAACACGGGCGCGGTCCTGTCCATCGCCTTCGTGCTCGCCATCATCACCGCCGCGGTGCCCAAGCCGGTGCTGTTCAAGATCTTCTCCGGGCTGGCCTCCGGCCTCGGCCAGGCCAAGCTCGACCCGTTCATCGCCAACATGCACACGGCGCTGTGGGTGCTCGCCGCCACTTCGCTGGTCGGCGCCGGGGTCTCGCTGCTGCGCCCGCGCCACCAGCGCGACGAGGTCGACGAGCCCGTCCCCACCGCCGAGGCGGTGCCGTCGGCATGAGCCCCGGCGAGCTCCGCCTGCGCATCGGCGAGGTCGCCGAGCTGACCGGCACCACGCCGCGCACCATCCGCTACTACGAGGAGAAGGGCCTGCTGACGAAGGCGCCCGAGCGCGAGAGCGGCCGCCACCGCACGTATACCGCCCAGGACGTCGACCGGCTGCGCGAGCTCCTGCGCCTGCGCGAGCTGCTCGGCGTCTCGCTCGACGAGCTCAAGGAGCTGTTCGAGGCCGAGGAGACCCGTGCGGCCCTGCGGCGCGAGTTCCGCTCCAGCGAGGACCCGGTGCGCCAGCGCGAGATCCTCGCCGAGTCGCTCGGCCACCTGGACCGCCAGCTCGGGCTCATCCGCCACCGCCGCGACGAGATCGCCAAGCTCGAGGCCGAGCTGGTGGCCCGGCGGCGGCGCGTCCGCGCCCGTCAGCGCGACCTCGACGGCGCCCCGTCGACGCCATGACCGCCGCGCTCGTCGACGGCCTCGTCGTCCGGTTCGGCGAGCTGCACGCCGTGGCCGGCGTGTCCTTCGCGGTCGCACCGGGCGAGGTGTTCGGCCTGCTCGGCCCCAATGGCGCCGGCAAGACGACCACCCTGCGCGTGCTCACCACGCTGCTGCCCCCGACCGAGGGCCGTGCCGTGGTGGCCGGCTACGACGTGCGGCGCCAGTCGCTGGCCGTGCGCGCCAGCATCGGCTACGTCCCCCAGGCGCTGTCGGCGGACGCCGCTCTGACCTCGGCCGAGAACCTCGACTTCTACGCCCAGGTCACCGGCGTGCCCCGCCGCGATCGTCGCGCGCGCATCGCCGCGGCCGTCGAGGCCATGGAGCTCGAGCCGCTTCTGCCGCGCATGGCGGGCCAGCTCTCGGGCGGCATGCTCCGGCGGCTCGAGATCGCCAGCGCGCTGCTCAACGAGCCGCGCGTGCTCTTCCTCGACGAGCCCACGGTCGGGTTGGACCCCACCGCCCGCCGGCTGGTGTGGGAGCGCCTGCACGCGCTGCGCGAGGACGCCGGCACGACGATCGTCGTGACCACGCACCAGATGGAGGAGGCCGAACGCCACTGCGACCGGCTGGCGATCATGGACCACGGCCGCCTGGTCGAGCAGGGCGAGCCAGCCGAGCTCCTGCAGAAGCACGCCGTGCAGGACCTCGAGGACGTGTTCGCCACGGTCACCGGCCGCGAGCTCGAGACCCAGGGGAGGCTGAAGGATGTCCGCGCTGCCCGGCGCGTCGCCCGCCGCCTCGGTTGACCTGGCCCCGCCCCGGGCGCTCGCGACCGCAGCGCCGCTGCGCGTGGTCGCCGGCACCTTCGCCATGGGCCAGGCCGAGCTGCGCAAGCTCCGCCACGACCCCCTCGACCTGTTCACCCGCTCGGTGCAGCCGCTGCTGTGGCTGTTCGTGTTCGGGACGGCCCTCCAGTCCACGCACGCGCTGCAGACCGCCGGCGTCGACTACCGCGCCTTCATCACCCCCGGGATCATGGCGCAGGCGGCGCTGTTCATCTCGATCTTCTTCGGCCTCGCGGTGATCTGGGAGCGCGACGTGGGCCAGCTCCAGCGCCTGCTCGCCACCCCGCTCCCGCGGACCGCGATCGTGCTGGGCAAGGCCGCCGGCGCGTCCGTGCGCTCGCTGGTGCAGGCGGTGCTGCTGCTCATCGTCGTCGCGATCGCCGGCATCGGCCTGAAATGGACCGTCCTGGGCGTCATCGGCGCGCTGGCCATGCTCATGCTCGCCACCGCCGGCTTTGCCTCCCTGTCGATCTGCATCGCGGCCTGCGTGAAGAAGCGCGAGCGCTTCATGGGCATCGGCCAGCTGATCATGATGCCGCTGTTCTTCGCCTCCAGCGCGCTGTACCCGTTGGCGATCATGCCCGGCTGGCTGCACGTGATCGCGCGCGTCAACCCGCTCACCTACGAGGTGCAGGGTCTGCGCGAGATGCTGGTCGGCGTCGGCGGGGGCGAGCTCGGGCTCGACTTCGGCGTGGTGTTCGTGTTCACCGCGCTGATGGTGGCGCTGGCGACGCGGCTGTACCCGCGGGCGATCCTCTAGACGGCCGCGACCGGCTCGGGCTCGGGCATGCGCGCGGGCGCGCGGAGCTCGTAGTGCTCGGGGTCGAAGTGCCGCAGCAGGCGCCGGAAGGGCCAGGTGAAGCCGGGCCACAGCGTGCTGTTGCGACCGTTGCGGTCCAGGTACCAGCTCGAGCACCCGCCCGAGTTCCACACCGTCTTGCGCAGCTGCGCCTGGATGCGCTCGTTGAAGGCCGCCTGGGCCTCGGGCCGGACGTCCACCGACGCGGCCCCGCGCGCGTCCATCGTGCGCAGCGCGTCGAGGACGTAGTTCAGCTGGGACTCGATCATGAACACGATCGAGTTGTGGCCGAGCCCCGTGTTGGGGCCGACGAGGAAGAACAGGTTGGGGAAGCCCGCGATGGTCGTGCCCCGGTGGGCCTGCATGCTGCCGTCCCAGGTCTCGGCCAGGGTGCGCCCGTCGCGGCCGCGCACGACCTCGGCCGCCGGCGGGTCGGTGACGTGGAAGCCGGTCCCGAAAATGATCGTGTCGACCTCGTGCTCGGTGCCGTCGGCGGTCACGATCGCGTGCGGGCGTACCTCGGCGATGCCGTCGGTGACCAGCTCGACATTCGGCTGCATGAGCGCCGGGTAGTAGTCGTTGGAGATCAGCACGCGCTTGCAGCCGATCGTGTAGCTCGGCGTGACCTTGCGGCGCAGCTCGGGGTCCGGCACGTGCTTGGCGATGTGCCTGCGCGCCATCCCCTCGGGCAGCTTGGCGAACCGCGTGTCGATGAAGCCGAGGGCGAACGTCTCACGGCCCCAGTAGATGCCCGCGCGCATGGCCAGCTGGGCGGCGGGGAGCGTCTCGTACACCCGCTTTTCCAGCGGCGTGATCGGGCGGTCGTTGTGGGGCACGACCCACGGCGGCGTGCGCTGAAAGACGGTGAGGTCGCTCACGTCGGGCTGGATGCGCGGGATGAGCTGGATGGCGGAGGCGCCGGTGCCGACCACGGCCACGCGCTCGTTTTTCAGGTTGTGCGTGTGGTCCCACTGGGCGGAGTGGTAGGCACGGCCCTCGAAGCCGTCGAGGCCGGGCAGATCCGGGATCGAGGGCTCGTGGAGCGGGCCGGTACCGGCGACCAGGATCTGGGCGGTGAGCGTCTCGTCGCTGGTCTCGAGCGTCCAGCGCTGCGCGTCGTCGTCCCATTCGGCGCTGCGCACCTCGCGGCCGAAGCGGATGTGGGGCAGGACGCCGTAGCGCTGCGCGCAGTCGCGCAGGTAGGCGCGGATCTCGTCGCCGAGCGGGAACGTGCGCGTCCAGTTCGGGTTGGGCGCGAAGGAGAACGAGTACAGGTGCGAGGGCACGTCGCACTGGATGCCCGGGTAGGTGTTCTCGCGCCAGGTGCCGCCGACGTCGTCGGCCTTCTCCAGCACGACGAAGTCGTCGATGCCCTCCTGCTTGAGCCGGATGGCCATGCCCAGGCCGGCGAACCCGGTGCCGATGATGGCGATGCGCGTCTCGTCGTCTTCCATGTCCATTCAGACTATTGAACAGAATTCAGCACTGTGTGGCGCCGGTCACAGAACCGATTCAGAGGCTGCTCCTACATTCGCGCCCCACCCTCGGGTGCTCGATCCGGCCTGGCGCCGGACCTCGGAACCGAAGGAGATCCCATGAAACGCTCCCCCAAGCTGGCGCTGCTGGCCGCCGTCGTGGCGGTGGCGCTGGTCGCCTCGGCCGCGTTCGCGGCCGTGTCGGCCACGAGCAACAGCGGCACGACCTCCTCGTCGGCGCCCTCCGCCGCGACGGGCCCGCCGGCCATGAACGGCGCCCCGCCGAGCGGAGCGCAGGGCGGCGGACCCGACCAGTTCGCCGCCGCGCTGGCGTCCAAGCTCGGCGTGACGCAAGCCAGGGTGCAGGCCGCGCTGCAGTCCGTGCACCAGCAGCTCGGCAGCGCGCAGGGCCCGCCGTCACAGGACGTCCGGACCGCGGCGCTGGCCAAGGCGCTGGGCGTCGACCAGAGCAAGGTCGAGTCCGCGCTGCAGTCCGTGCGCCCGCCCGGCCCGCCGCCGGGCGGCCAGGTGCCGCAGCAGGGACAGGCACCCCAGGGACAGGCCCCTCAGGGGCCGGCGCTTCCGCCGCAGGGCCAATCGTCCTAGCCTCTTGGCGTGGGGGCTCGTGCGGGACGGGCCCCCACACTCACGTAATACGCGGCGCGAGCAGGGCCGGGGAGCCCGCCGAGACGCCATTCCGCTTCCCGGCGAGTTAGGCTCAGGGGCGTGCCGTGCTTCCTCGCGCTGCTGGCGATCCTGTCGCCGAGGCTCGCGCTCATCATCGCCGCGATCTTCAGCGACATCCTCAGCCACGCCTACGACAGCTTCATCATCCCGTTACTCGGGTTCTTCCTGCTTCCGTGGACCACGCTGGTCTACGCGCTGGCCTGGAACGCCGACCCGCACCACCTGACCGTGTTCGAGTGGCTGCTGGTCGCCGTGGCGTTCCTGCTCGACCTGGGGTCCTATGGCTTCGGGCAGCGGGTCCGGTCCCGCGGCGACTAGCGGGCGGTCGCGTACCGGGACTGCCGCGCCTGGGCCCAGGTGACGAGCCGGCGCTGGTCCTCGTCCCACAGCTTGAGCCGCACGGCCTTGATGCCGTCCCAGGTCGACAGCGTGGGGACGTCGTGGAAGATCGGGTTCTCGTCGTGCGCGCGCTGCAGGTTGTAGTTCGGGATGCGCGCGCTGAGGTGGTGGACGTGGTGCAGGCCGATGTTGCCGGTGAAGAACTGCAGGACCTTCGGCAGCTTCAGGTGCGAGCTGCCCCGCAGCGCGGCGTCGGCGTAGGTCCAGTCGTCCGAGTTCTCCCAGTAGGCGTCCTCGAACTGGTGCTGCACGTAGAAGAGCCACACCCCGGCGGCGCCGGCCAGCATCACCGGCGGCAGCCAGATGAGGATGAACGCGGCGAGCCCGATCCAGAAGATCAGCAGGCCCACGAGCACGACCAGCGCGAGGTTGGTCATGTACACGCTGTTGCGCAGGCGCGGGCGGGCCGAGAGCGAGACCAAACGGGGCTGGATCACCAGCGCCCACAGCGGCCCGATGCCGAACATGACCAGCGGGTTGCGGAACAAGCGGTAGCCCAGGCGGCCCCAGAAGCCGGCGGAGTAGTACTCGGCCACGGTCCACGTGGGGACGTCGCCTTCGCCGCGACGGTCGAGGTCGCCCGAGGTCGCGTGGTGCACCTGATGCGCGTGGCGCCAGCTGTAGAACGGCGTCCACACCACGAGCCCCAGCGTGATGCCCAGCCACATGTTCGCCTTCTTGGTGGGCAGGAACGACCCGTGCGTGCAGTCGTGGAAGAGGATGTAGGTGCGCAGCAGGAAGCCGGCCGCCGGGATCGCCACGAGCAGGACGAGCAGATAGGACACGTCGAGCAGCCAGTACATCCCGACCGAGAGGGCCAGGTAGGGCACGACCGAGGTCAGGACGTCGGCGATGCTCCGGCCCAGGTGCGGGCGCGCATACGGCTGCAGCGTCTCGCGCCAGAAGGGGCGTTTTCGCTCAGCCGTCGTGGATGATGGAACAGTGGCAGCGACTTGCATGGCACATCGGGGGGCGAGCGCTCTTCCGGAACGCGCCGCGGCATGGTAGCCATCGAACGCGCCTCGTGCGCTGCGCCTTTAGGGTTCCCTAACCGAATTCCTCCCTCTCCAATCATGGAGTGACGTCGCGGGGGCGTGCGCGTAGCACCGCCATGACCCGACTCCTCGCCCCGGCTGTCTGCGTCGCCGCCCTTCTCGCGCTCCCCCTGACGGCGGACGCGGCAACCGCCCACCACGACGCCGCGCGGGCCGGGAGCACCTCGGCCACGCTGTCGTGGCTGAAGACCGGCCGCTACCAGTACGGCGGCATCCGGCTGAGCATCGTGCGCGACGGCACCGCCGTCGTCGACCACGTGCGCATCCGCGATCGCTACGTTCAGCCGCTCGACGTCAAGGTCGCCGACCTCGACGGCGACGGCGAGCCCGAGGTCATCGTCGACCTCTACACGGGGGGCGCGCACTGCTGCGAGTACTCGCGCGTCTACCGCTACGACGCCGGGACCGGCACGTACACGTACGTCCGGCACCTGTGGGGCGACCCCGGCTACCGGCTCGAGGACCTCGACGGCGACGGACGGCCGGAGTTCGTCACCGCCGACGACAGCTTCGCGTACCGGTTCACCGACTACGCCGCCTCCGGCCTTCCGATCCAGATCCTCAGCTACTCCGGCGGAGCGTTTGCCGACGTGACGCGCGCGTATCCCGCGCAGGTCAGCGACGACGCCGCGCAGTGGCTGCGCGCCTACGACAGCGCGCGGCGCCGGCACGGTCCGAAGGACCTGAAGGGCGTCGTCGCTGCCTACGTCGCCGACGAGTACCTGCTCGGCGACGGCGCGACCGCCGAGGCCTTCCTGACCACCGCCCGCCAAGGCGGCGATCTTGGGGGCTTCGGCGGGAGCGCGGCGCGCTTCGTGCTCCGGCTGCACCAGTTCCTCGGCGCGCGCGGCTATCTGGCCTAGTCCGCGCTCAGGCGGCCAGCGCGGGCGTCGTGCGCGCCCGCGCGCGGCTGCCCCACAGGTGCTGCACGGCGTAGGCCCGGTACGGGCGCCACGCCTCCGCCGCCCGCTCGGCCGCGAGCGGGCGGCCGTCGTGTCCGAGGCCCTCGAGCGCGCGGCGCACGCCGGCGTCCGAAGCGGGGAAGGCGTCGGGATCGCGCAGCGCGCGCATGGCCACGTACGCGCCCGTCCACGGGCCGATGCCCGGCAGCGCGCGCAGGCGCGCCTGGGCCTCCGGCGGGTCGGCACCCGCGTCGAGCACGAGGCGCTGGTCGGCCAGGGCTGCGCCCAGCGTCTTCAGCGCGGCCGCCCGCGCCGCCGGCATCCGCCACGGCGCCGGGTCGGCGTCGGCCACCGCCGCGGGGGCGGGGAACAGGTGGGTCACGCCGCCCAGCGGCTGCGTGAGCGGCTCGCCCAACGTGGCCAGCAGCCGCCCGGCCAGCGTCCCCGCGTAGGCGACGGTGACCTGCTGGCCGAGCACCGCGCGCAGCGCCAGCTCGCCGCCGTCGACCGTGCCCGGCAGGCGGCGCCCGGGATGCGCGCGCACGAGTGCGCCGATCGTCGGGTCCTCGCCCAGGCGGTCGTCGATGGCGACCGGGTCGGAGTCGAGGTCGCACAGGCGGCGGCAGCGCTGCACCGCCGCGGCGAGGTCGCGTGCGTCCTCGAGCGAGAAGCTCGCGCGCACGCCGTCGTCGGCGATGCGCAGCGCGACGGTGCCTGCGCCGCGCGGCAGGCGCAGGCTGCGGCGGAAGGTGTCCTCCACGACCTCCTCCACGCCGGGCAGGGCTCGCGCGGCGAGGAACCGCAGCAGCGCCGCGCGGTCGAACGGCGCGCGCAGCGGCAGGCGCAGGGTCAGCGCGCCGTCGGTCTCTCCCGCCGGCGCCTTGAGGCCGCGGCGCAGCTCGCTGGGGCTGCGAGCGAAGACCCGGCGCGCGGTGTCGTTGAACTGGCGCACGCTCGTGAAGCCGGCGGCGAAGGCGACCTCGGTCACCGACAGCGACGAGGACTCCAGCAGCACGCGCGCGGCGTGCGCGCGGCGCGCGCGCGCCAGCGCCTGCGGGCCCGCGCCCACGCGCTCGACGAGGATGCGGTGCAGCTGGCGTTGGCTGTAGCCGAGCTGCGCAGCCAGGCCGCCGACGCCCTCGCGGTCGACCAGCCCATCACCGATCAGCCGCATCGCCCGCGCCACGACGTCCGAGCGCCCGTCCCAGGCCGGCGAGCCGGGCACGGCCTCGGGGCGGCAGCGGCGGCAGGCGCGAAAGCCGGCCTCCTGCGCGGCGGCGGCGGTCGGGAAGAAGCGCACGTTCGCGCGCCGCGGCGTGCGGGCCGGGCAGCCCGGGCGGCAGTAGATACCCGTGGAGGTGACCGCGGTGAAGAACCAGCCGTCGAAGCGGCCGTCCTTCAGCGCGATCGCCTCGTAGCAGTGGTCGAAGTCGAGCATCCGCGGCACACGATGGCACGGGCGCCGCGGGCTGTCTGGCGGGAATCGGACGCGACCGTCGGCTACCCGGCGGCCGCGCCCTCCCGCTGGTACTCGTAGTGCCGCCGCGGCCAGCCGCCGACGTCGGCTCCCCGGCCGCGCGGGGCGCGGTCGAGCAGCTGCCAGTCTCATGTCCGTAATGACCGGCGGCAGGCCCGGAACTCGTCCATCGCGGAGTACGATCGCTCGCATGCCCGACCGCCTGTACTTCACCGACTCGGACGAGGCCAACGCGCTCATCGCCACCGACCCGATGGCGCTGCTGATCGGGTTCGCCCTCGACCAGCAGGTCACGGTCCAGAAGGCCTTCATGGGCCCGCTCGTGCTGCGCGAGCGCTTGGGCGCGATCGACGCCGCCACGCTGGCTGAGGCCGACCTCGAGCCCGTCTTCCGCGAGCGACCTGCCATCCACCGCTACCCCGGCAACATGGCCCGCCGCGTGCACGACCTCGCCGTGTACGTCCGCGACCGCTACGGCGGCGACGCCGCCCGGGTGTGGACCGACGCCGCCGACGGCGACGAGCTGCGCGCCAACGTCGCCGGCCTGCCCGGCTTCGGCGAGATGAAGATCAAGTCGCTCGGGTCGGTGCTCTACCACCACTTCGGCGTGGAAGCCGCGCGCGACCTCGTCCCGTGGCACCCGACGCTGGGCAACGTCGACTCGGCCGCGGCGCTGGCCGAGTACCAGGCGACCAAGCGGCAGCACAAGGCCGAGTGGGCCAAGGCGCGGGCGCAGGCCTGAGCTACAGCTCGCGCTCGACGTCGTCGACCAGCTCCTCGTGGAGATCGAGGAGCCCGCGCAGGAAGCCGTAGACGAGGTGCAGGTACTTCTCGCGGTGGGGGAGGCCGGCAGCCCCGTGGTCGCTCTCGTCCACCCGCTCGCGCAGGTCGGCGATCTCGGCGCGCAGGGTCTCCAGGCTGGCGCGCGTGACCTTCTCCCCCACCAGGTCGGCGACGAGCAGGCGCAGGAGCGCGTCGCTCTTGAACGGCGGGATGGTGACCGGCGTGCGCGCGTAGGCGCGCAGCGCATCCAGCCCCTTGTCGGTGAGCGTGTAGACGGTGCGCTCGCGGGTCTTGCCCGGCTCCTTGCGCGCGTCCAGGTAACCGAGGCGGGCCAGCCGCTTCGGCTCGGTGTAGTACTGGCTCTCGCCCGCCCAGGCCAGCATGCGCCCGCGCTGGGCGAGGCGCAGCAGGTCGTGCGCGCCCGCGCCCCTGCGGCCGACGAGGCCGAGGATCTCGTACGAGAAGAGGGTCAGCTCAGGTGTGCTTGACAAGACTATGGCTCATAGTTTATATCTATGAATCATAGCAACCACGACCACCCCAGCGACCGCACGCCACGTCCGCCCCGCCGACTGGCGGCTGGCCGAGGACCAGGAGCTACGCAGCTACGACGCGGCGCTGTGCCGCGTCGGGCTCGAGCCCGGCCAGTCCGTCCTCGACGTCGGCTGCGGCACCGGCGCGTTCCTGCGGCTGGCCGCGCGGCGCGGGGCGCTCGCCTCCGGCCTCGAGGCGGCGCCGGCGCTGGCCGCGGCGGCGCGGTCCCGCGCCCCGGCGGCCGACGTGCGCGTGGGCACGGCGGACGCGCTCCCGTGGCCCGACGACGCCTTCGACCTCGTCGTCGGCCTCCAGTCCTTCTTCTTCGGTGGCGACGCCGCCGCCCTCCTGCGCGAGGCGGCGCGGGTCGCACGGCCGGGCGCGACCATCGTCGTCCAGGTCCCCGGGCCGCGTGAGCGCTGCGACCTCGAGGCGGTGCGCATCCTCGTCCGGCCGCTGATGGCCGTCCGGCCGCTGGCGCCCGAGCTGTGGCGTGACGGCGCGCTGGAGGCGCTGGCCGGTGCGGCCGGGCTGGCGCCGGAGTGCGCGTTCGACACCAGCTGGGCCTACGAGTTCGCCGACGCGGCCACCGCCGGGCGCGCCATGCTCGCGGCGGCGGGCATCGCCGGCGCGCACTTGGAGACGGTGCGGGCGACGGTCGTGCGGGGTCTCGAGCGCTTCCGCACCCCGGCCGGCGGCTACCGGCTCTTCAACACCTACCGCTACCTGGTCGCACGCGCGACCTGATGCGCCGGCCCAGAACCGCCAGGGCCGGACTACAGTCACGCCATGCCTCCTGAAGCCACCTCCCTCGACATCGACGCCCTCCGTCCGCGTCTCGCCGGCGACGCGGTCGTCCCCGGGGACTCGGCCTGGGACAGCGCCCGCATGGCCTGGAACCTCGCCGCCGACCAGCACCCGGCCGCCGTCGTGCTCGCCGAGCGCGCCGACGACGTGGCCGCCACGCTCGCCTTCGCCGGCGAGCACGGCCTGCGCGTTGCCCCGCAGGGCCCAGGCCACGGCGCCCTCCAGCTGCCCGCGCTCGACGACGTGGTCCTGCTGCGCACCACGCGCATGACCGGCGTCGAGATCGACGCCGACGCCCGCACCGCCCGCGCCCAAGCCGGCGCGGTGTGGAACGACGTGGTCGGGCCCGCGACCGAGCGGGGGCTGACCGGGCTGCACGGCTCCTCCGGGGGCGTCGGCGTCGTCGGCTACACGCTCGGCGGCGGACTCGGCTGGCTGGCGCGGAAGCACGGCTTCGCCTCCAACTCCGTGATCAGCTTCGACGTCGTCACCGCCGACGGCCAGGCGCGCACGGTGTCCGCCGACAGCGAGCCCGAGCTGTTCTGGGCGCTGCGCGGCGGCGGCGGCGCGTACGCGGTGGTGACCGCGGTCGACTTCAGGCTCGTCGCGCTGCGCGAGCTCTACGCCGGCCAGCTCGTGTGGCCCCTCGAGCAGGCCCCGGAGGTCCTGGCCGCGTACCGCGAGTGGACCGCCGGCGTGCCCGACGAGGTCTCGGCCTCGCTCAAGCTCATGCGCTTCCCGCCGGTCCCCGATATTCCCGAGCCCTTCCGCGGGCGCGAGCTCGTCTTCGTCGGCGCGGCGGTGCTGGCCGACGAGCAAGCCGGGGCCGAGCTGGTCCAGCCGATGCGCGACGTGGCGGCGACCTACATGGACACCATGCAGACCATCCCCGCCAGCGCGCTGCCGATGATCGCCGGCGACCCGCCCGACGCGGTGCCGGGGATCGGCGACGGCCTCGTCCTCGCCGAGCTCCCGCCGGAGGGCGCGGAGGCGTTGCTCGCGCTCGCCGGACCCGGCGTGGCCACGCCGCTCCTGTCGCTCGAGCTGCGCCAGCTCGGCGGGGTCCTCACCCAGGGCGCGGCCGACCACGGCGCCGCCAACCGCACCGACGGCGACTTTGCCCTCTATGGCATCGGGATGCCGATCTCGCCCGAGGTGGCCGAGGCGCTCACGGGCGCGCTGCGCGGGCTGAAGGAGGGCCTGTCCAGCTGGCTCGAGCCCCAGACCCCGCTGACCCTCGCCGAGGCGGACTCGAGCCTCCGCAGCTCGTTCGCGGACGCCGACGTACAGCGGTTGGCCAAGGTCAAGGACGCGTTCGACCCCGACGGGCTGATCCTCAGCAACCACCCGCTCGACTAGGGACGGCGGAAGATGCAGCGGTGCACGTGCCACCGCTTGGGCTCGTCCCGGGCGTCGACGCCCCCGTAGCGCTGCTCGGAGAAGACGACCTCCTGCAGGGGCGCGAGCAGCGCCTCGACCTCGGCGCGCGCCAGGAACGACATGCGCGCCCGCCGGCCCGCCCACGCGTCCTCCTCGCCCAGGAATGTGCAGCACAGCAGCCCGCCCCGAGCCAGGCCTGCGGCCAGCGCGGGCACGGCGCGGCGCAGGTCGGTCCGGGACAAGAACGGGAGCACGTGGATGGCGACCACGAGCGCGTAGGCCTCGGGGGCGACCGCGTAGCTGCGCACGTCGGCGCGGGCGACGGTGAGCCCGGGCTCGTCCAGCATCGCCGCGAGCTGCACCGTGTGCGGGTCGGTGTCGATCGCGTCGACCGCGAAGCCGGCGCGCAGCAGGTGGACCGCGTCGTTGAGCGGGCCGGCGCCGACGTCCAGCGCCCGCCCGCGGCGCCCGTCGAGCAGGTCGACCGCCTGCGCGAGCAGCGCGTTCGGCCGGCGCCCGGCGCGCAGCGACGCGTAGGACTCGGCCGCCTGCGTCAGCCGGCCACCCGGAGGATCCGGCACCGCACCAGCGCCGCCGCCAGCGCCACCTTCTCGTCGTCCGTCAGCTCACCGGGCAGCTCGCGCACGTGGAACGCGCCCGTGGCGGCGACGAAGCCCAGCGCCGGCCGGGCGACGTCGTTGACGGTGAGCACGGCCTCGCCGTTGGGGGCGACGAGCGCCACGTCGTCGCCCTGCGCGCGCAGCGCCAGGCTGCCGGCGTGCTCGTTGAGCAGCCGCCGCTGTGGCGCGACGCTGAGGTCGTCGTACCAGGTGTCGGGCAGCGGCTCGCCGAACAGCTCCTCGTAGCGGGCCCGGAACTCGGCGAAGGTCGCGACCGGCAGCTCCTGGGCGCGCTCGACCTTCGGCGCGTTGCTGGGGCTGTGGTGGACGTAGCGGCCGAAGCAGCGCTGGCAGTACTCGGCGTACTGCGCCGTGAAGAGGATGAAGTGGTGCCAGGCCTCGTCGACGCGCAGCGAGTGCATCTGCCAGATCCGCGTGTCGTCGGCCTGGGTCATGACCAGGTAGCGCTTGGCTTCGCGGAACAGCGCCTCGGCCTCCGCGTCGGACTCGGCGATGCGGGCCTTGCGCAGCTTCTCGATCAGATAGGGCGCCTCGAACGCGAGGGCGTCGCGCACGCCGATCGGGGTCTCGAGCGCCATCGCTACTCGGGCGGGGGCACGTACTGGCAGATCGAGATGCAGACGCTGCTGCAGTCGTGGCAGGTCGCGCAGGGCGAGTAGCAGTCGGGCTCGTCGGCCCGCGCCTTCATCTGCATCCGCAAACGCCCCTCCTTGACCTCCACCGTGTCGCCGCTGCCCGGATCGGCGCCTCCCACGGCCGATGGCCGCTGGCGCCCCACCGCCGCCGCCGACGTGACCCGCGTGCGGTTGACGTTCGCGTCCTTGCGCACCCACACGACCTTTGCCCCGAACAGGAGAACGCTCTCGGGCACGTCCTCGACGTGCACGATGTCCTCGCGCGCGATCTCGATGGTGTCGGCCAGGTTCTGCAGGCTGGTGTGCAGGGTGACCCAGCCGTCGCGCCGCGACGGCCCGACGTAGCCCCAGAACGTCCGGGACTCGGACACGCCCGCTCGCGCCAGCTTGCTCAGCAGCTGGTTCTCCTGGAGCTCGGCGCCCCAGCCCTCGTCACTCCCCATCGCCCCTCCTTCTGGCAGCTTGGCCCGATTCTCTTGGCCGCGGCCGGGCGGCGTCAAGGCCAGCTCCTACATTGCTCTTGCGCTCCGGCGCCAGACTGCTGGCATGCCGAACGACCACCGCATCAGCGACCGCCTGACCCGCCGCGACGCCCTCGTCGCCGCCGGGCTGCTGGGCGCGGCGGGCGGCGTGTGGTCGCTGCTGCGCAGCGGCGGCGTCACGGCCGAGGCCGCCGCGACGGCCCGCCCCGCCGCCGCGCGCTGTGTGCTGGCGCCGGAGCTGACCGAGGGCCCCTATTACATCGACGAGCACCTGTTCCGCCGCAACATCACCGAGGGCAAGCCGGGCACGCCGCTCGACCTCCGGCTCACCGTCGAGGACGCGAAGAGCTGCGAGCCGATCCAGAACGCCACCGTCGAGGTCTGGCACTGCGACGCCCAGGGCGACTACTCCGGCTACGACGCCGCCGCGAGCGCAGCGCCGGCGCCGGGTGGTGGCGGCCCGCCGGGCGGAGGCGGAGGACATGCCACGCCCACCAGCACCACCACCTACCTCCGCGGCGCCCAGCGCACCGGCCGCAACGGCCTGGCCGCGTTCAGGACCATCTACCCCGGCTGGTACCAGGGCCGCACCACGCACATCCACCTCAAGGTCACCGTCGGCGGCAAGGAGATCCACACCGGCCAGCTGTTCTTCAAGGACAGCCTCAACGCGGCCGTGTACGCGGCCGGGGCGTACGCCGCGCACGGCCGGCCCGACACGACGAACGCGAGCGACAGCATCTACGCCAACGGCGGCTCGCGCTCGCTGCCGGCCATGCGCCGCAAGGGCAGCGGCTACGTCGGCGCCATCACGCTGGGGGTCAAGACGTAGCCCGCGCGGGCACGGCGGCCGTATCCTCGCCGACGATGGCGCTGCCGCCGCGACCCGATCTCAGTCGCTTCCAGATGACCGCCGGCTTCATGCTCACGCCGACGCGGTTCCTGGAGTCGTGCCACGAGCGGATGGGCGACTACTTCACGCTGCAGCCGCAGCCGGGTCGCACGCTCGTCGTCACCGTCGACCCGGAGGCGGTCAAGACCGTGTTCTCGGGCGACCCGGACGTGCTGCGCGCGGGCGAGGGCAACATCGTGCTCGCGCCGGTGCTGGGGTCGGGCTCGGTGCTCCTGCTCGACGGCGCCGAGCACCTGCGCCGCCGGCGCATGATGCTGCCGCCGTTCCACGGGGAGCGCATGCGGGCGTACGGCGACGCGATCGGCGAGGTGGCCGAGGAGCGCATCGCGCGCTGGCCGCGCGGGCGCGCGTTCCCGGCGCTGCCCGAGATGCAGGCGATCACGCTCGACGTGATCATGCGTGCGGTCTTCGGGCTCGACGACCCCGCCCGGCGGCGGGCGATCGGCGCGCCGCTGCGGCGGCTGCTCGACAGCGTGGGCACGCGGGGGCGCGTGCTGCTGCTGGCGCTGACCAGCGGGCGGACGGGCCGACTGAGCCCGTGGGCGCGGTTCGCGCGGGTGCGGCGCGAGGCCGACGCGGTCCTGTACGAGGAGATCGCACGCCGGCGCGCCGACCCAGGCGCGGTCGAGGGCGACGACGTCTTCTCGCTGCTGCTCGCGGCGCGCGACGAGGACGGCGAGCCGCTGACCGACACCGAGCTGCGCGACGAGCTCATGACCCTCCTCATCGCCGGCCACGAGACCACGGCGACGGCCCTGGCCTGGGCGCTCGAGCGGCTCGTGCGCACGCCGGCCGTCCTGCAGCGGCTGCTGGAGGAGGAGCGCGCCGGCAACGACGCCTACCTCGACGCCGTGATCAAGGAGACGCTGCGGCTGCGGCCGGTCGTGCCCGCGGTGGTGCGGCGGCTGCGCGCGCCCATGACCTTCGGCGGCTGGGACCTGCCCGCGGGCGTGCACATCTCCCCTTCGATCTACCTGCTGCACCGCCGGTCCGACCTCTACCCCGACCCGCTCGCGTTCCGCCCCGAGCGGTTCCTCGGCGACGACGGGCCCGGCACGTACGCCTGGATCCCGTTCGGCGGCGGCATCCGGCGCTGCGTCGGCGCGAGCTTCGCGCAGTTCGAGATGAAGGTCGTGCTGCGCACGGTGCTGCGCTCGGTCGGGGTGCGGGCGGCCGCCGGGCGCCGCGAGGGCGTCATCCGGCGGGCAATCACGTTCGCGCCCTCGCGCGGGGCGCGCATCGTCACTTCGTGAGCCGGTCGCCCAGCTCGCGGATCACGGCGACGACATCGTCGACCTGCTCGTCGGTGGTCCGGAGGTTCACGAAGCACACGCGCAGGCACACGCGCCCGTCCACCGCGGCCGGCGCGAAGTAGACGCGGCCGTCGGCCTGGATCGCCTGCGGCGAGGCGGCGGTTGTGCTCGTCGAGGTCGGCGGTGCCCTTGGGACGGTGGCGGAAGCACAGCGCGGAGAGCTGGGGCCGCTGCAGGACCTCAAAGGCGGGGTCGGCGTCGAGCACGTCGGCGAGCCCGCGGGCGTGGCGCATGCTGCGCTCGATCCATGCGCGCAGCGCCGCGCCGCCGTGTACGCGCAGCGCCATCCAGAGCTTCAGCGAGTTGAACGGCCGCGAGTACTCCAGCATGCGGTCGACCGGGTTGTGGGCGTCGCCGCGATGCAGCATGTAGGTCTCACGGTCGCCGAAGCTCGCCTGCAGGGCGCTGTCGTCGCGCACGAGCAAGACGCTGCACGACTTGGGCACGCCGAGCCACTTGTGCGCGTCCAGCGTCACCGAGCCGGCGCGCTCGAGCCCGGCGAACAGCGGCGCCCCGGCGGCGGTGCGCGCGGCAGGCAGCCCGTAGGCGCCATCGACGTGGAGCCAGACGCCGTGGCGCTCGGCCACGTCGGCCAGGGCGGCGAGCGGGTCGACCGACCCGGTCAGCGTCGTGCCCGCGGTGGCGACGATCGCGACCGGCGTGATGCCCGGGGCGCGGTCGGCGGCGATCGCGGCGTCGACGAGCTCAGGGCGCACGCGGCGGTCGCCGTCGATCTCCAGCGCGCGCACGGACGCGGTGCCGAGCCCGGTGATCTCCACCGCGCGGGTGACCGACTGGTGCGCCTCGCGGGAGCAGTAGACGGCGCCGCGCCGTCCCTCGAGCCCGCGCTCGCGTGCGCCCGGCAGGGCCTGCTCGCGCGCCGCTACCAGCGCGGTGAGGTTCGCGACCTGACCGCCGCGGGTGAACGCGCCGTCCGCGTGCGGGTAGCCGACGAAGTCCGCCGTCCAGCGCAGCGCCTGCCCGTCGAGAAATTCCCCCGCGGCCGCGTCGGCGGCGAGGTTGACGTCGTAGGTCGAGGCCAGCGCGGAGGCCATCGCGCCGGTGGCCAAGCCGGTCGAGCCGATGTAGGCGAGGTACAGCGGCCGGGCGGGCGAGATGCTGGCGTCCAGCACCCGCGCGGCGTCGTGCATGGCCTCGGCGGGGTCGCCGGGCGCCTCGGGCAAGGGGTCGAGCAGCCGCTGCGCGAGCGCCTCGTCGAGCACCGCCTCCTTCGGCCGGGGCCGGTCGAACGACGCCCACGCGGCAGTGATCTCGCGCACGGCGAGCGCGAGCATGGCCTCCCCCGGTCGGGGAGCGCTGGGTCATCGGCGCTCATGCCCGGAGGACTAGCTCGCCGGGACGGTCATGCCGATCCAACCGCACGGGCTGCTGCCAGGCCGGCTGAGCGGCTCCGGCCCCGCGCGGCCGGATAGGTTTCCGTAGTGACCTCGGGCCCACGCTGGACCCGCGACCAGTCGGAGTTCGACCGCGCCATCGGCTTCGTCGACGCGACCTTCGCGTTCGCGTTGACCCTGCTCGCGACCACGCTCGACATCGGCGACGTGCGCAGGGTGTGGGACAGCACGCAGGCGCTTGGCGCCGAGATCAACCCACAGCTCGTCGCCTTCGTGATCAGCTTCGCGGTGATCAGCAGCTACTGGCTCGCGCACCACCGGATGATCGCGTCGTTCGCCGCCATCGACACGCCGGTGATCGTTGCCAACCTCGCGCTGATCGCGACGATCGTCGTATTGCCCTTCGCTACCGAGGCGGTGGGCTCGCCGAACATCGACGACCTCCCCCTCCCGACCGCCGTCCTAGCCGTCAACGTGGCGGCCGCGTCCGGGGTCAACACCCTGGTCTACGTGCTGGGGGCCAAGCGCGGGCTCATCGACCCGGAGCCGAGCCGCACCGCGTTCACCGCGGACGTCGTCCGCGGTCTCCTGCCCGCCGTGGTGTTCCTAGCCTCGATCCCCATCGCCTACGCGACCACGCCCGCGACCGCACACCTGTTCTGGCTCGCCTACCCGCTCATCGCGTGGCTGATCCGCCGCTGGGGGGTGCCCCGGCCCGCCGCGTCGGATGATTCCGCCCCGCCGCATTAGGTGATGAGCGGGAACGCCTTCGCCGAGGGCAGCCGCAGGGCCGCGCAGGCCGCCCACTGGAGCTGGCGTCTGGTCCGCGGGCACGTGGTCAAGCGCGTGGGCGGCCCTGCCCGCGCGCGGGTGATCACGCTGTTCGGCGCCGTGCTCGCGCTCAACGGCGCCGACACGGCGACGGTGGGGGCGGTCGCGCCCCAGCTCGAGAACAGCCTGCACATCGGCAACACCCAGATCGGGCTGCTGAGCGCGGTCGCGCTGCTGGTCGGCGCGGTGTTCACCATCCCCATCGGGCTCTACGTGGACCGCTTCAAGCGGATGCCGATGCTCTCGCTGAGCATCGTGCTGTGGAGCGTGGCCTCGCTCCTGAGCGCGTTCGCCGGCAGCTACTCGACCCTGCTGCTGACCCGGCTGGCGCTCGGCGCCGTGACCGCGACCGCGGGCCCGGCGATCGCGTCGCTCATCGGCGACTATTTCCCCGCGCGCGAGCGCGGGCGCGTGTGGGCCTACGTGCTCGGCGGCGAGATCGCCGGCAGCGCGGTCGGCTTCATCATCAGCGGCAGCGTGGCCAGCCTGATCGACTGGCGCGTCGCGTTCGTGCTGCTCGCCATCCCCGGCTTCTTCCTCGCCCGCGAGCTGTACCGCACCGTGCCCGAGCCGCAGCGCGGCGGCCAGAGCGTGCTCGCCGTCGGCGTGGTCGACCTGCACGAGGCGGCCGCCGGGACCGGGCCCGCGCCGCCCGCCGGGGACGACGAGGCAGAAGAGCCCGACGAGGTCGCGTTCGAGACGATCCGACGCCGCGGCATCGAGCCCGACCCGAAGCGGGTGCTCCGCGAGGACGGGCGCTCGCTCGGGCTGGTCCGCTCGGTCCGGTACATCCTCTCGGTGCCAACCAACCTGCTCATGATCATCAGCTCCGCGCTCGGCTACTTCTTCTTCTCCGGGCTGTCGACGTTCGCGCTGCTGTTCGTGCGCGGCCATTACCACGCCAGCCAGGCGACCGCCGAGCTCGTCCTGGGGCTGCTCGTGGCCGGCGCCATGGTCGGGACCCTGGTCAGCGGGCGGGTCAGCGACGCGCTCGTGCGCCGCGGGATGCTGGAGGCGCGGATCTGGATCCCGGCGCTGTGCTACCTCGGCGCCGCTGTGCTTCTGATCCCCGGCCTCCTCTCCAGCCACCTCACGCCGGGGCTGTGGTTCGACGTCGCCGGTACGGCGCTGATCGCCGCCGCCAACCCGCCGCTCGACGCCGCCCGGCTGGACATCATGCCGTCGGGCCTGTGGGGACGGGCCGAGAGCACGCGCACGGTCCTGCGCTCGCTGGCCCAGGCGATCGCGCCACTCCTCTTCGGCGGCCTCGCCGACCTGATCGCCGGCATCGCGCCCGAGCAGGCCCCGATCGGCACCCACCCGGTGATCTCGCCGGGGTCCGCCCGCGGGCTGCAGATCACCTTCCTGGTGCTACTGACCACCCTCGCCGCCGGCGGCCTGATCCTGCTGCGCGCGCGCTCCACGTATGCGCGCGACGTCGCCACGGCCGCGGCGTCCTGACGACGGAGGCCGCCCGGTTGGGCGGCCTCCGCTCGCGCTCAGATGTCGGACAGGTGGTGCCCGTTCACGCCGCTGGTCGGGCTCGACTGCCTCCTTGCGGTCCCTTCGCCCCGCCTGCCTTGTAGTTCCCGCTCGCCGACATGATCTGCTTGTCGAAGGCCATGTTCGCGACCATGTTGGCGAACGTCCGCGACATGAAGGTCATCACGCCGAAGTCGTTGTTGTCGAGGTTGTCGCACCAACGGAACGGGAGGTCGACGCAGCCCCCGTCGAAGGACGGGACGTTGCCCTCGTAGTTGCCGAGTGAGCCGCCGAACAGGTTCACCTCGTCCTGCGTCTTGCAGCAGTCCTGTCCGGTCAGCACGCCACTGGCCGGGATGCCTACGTTGTTGAAGCTGATCGCGTCGGTCCCGTTCGGTGACAGGAACTCGTGGTTCTTGCCGATCGAGTTCAGGTAGTCCACCGCCTGGTCGCGCGCGACCGTCGACGGCTTGTACACCCGGTTGGGGAACGTGGCCGGCACCGTGCGGCTGAAGAAGTCCGGCGCCGCCGGGTCCAGCACCCCGATGATGTAGTTCGGCGTCGCCGTCACGTCGGCATCGAGGTCGTAGCCGATGTGGTTCAGCTCCGGCTTCGACAGGTTGTCGACGTAGAACTGCGAGCCCAGCAGGCCCAGCTCCTCACCCCCGAACCAGATGAACCGCAGCTTGTTCCGCGGGGTGACGTTCTTCATCTGCTCGGCGATGTCGAGGATCGTCGCCGACCCCGATCCGTTGTCGAGCATGCCCGCGCCGAAGATCGCGTCCAGGTGCGCGTCGACCACGAGCACCTTGTTCGGGTCGCCGCCCTTGGACTCCGCGATCACGTTCCAATCGTCGCGGGCCGGGTCGCTGATGGTCTGCACGCTGATCGCGATGTGCGGCACAGCCGTCCCGTTCTGCTGCGCGTCGTTGTACTGCGTCAACAGCTCGCTGCCGATGTCAAACGACGTGAACGCCACCGGGATCTTGGAGGTGATCGGGTCGCCGTTCGCATCCACCAGGCTGCCGTTGGTCACACCGGTGCGACCCGGGTTGCCCTCGTTGAAGATGACCACGCCGGTGGCGCCGGCGGCGTCCGCGTTCTCCACCTTCACGCCGAAGTTGCAGCCGCCGCGCTGGATCAGCGCGACGTTGCCGGCCTCAAAGCCGCTGAAGTCGGCCGCCGTACAGCCGCTGGTCGAGGTCGACCCGTTGGGGTCCGGCGGAATCACGATGCCGCCCGCCGGCTGCAGGTCGCCGTCGATAGTGCCGTCATTCGACCCGGGATTCCACTCGTCGACGAGCTTGAAGTCCCTTGATGCCGCCCCGCTCTCGGTGAACGTTGGCGTCCCCACAAACGCGGAGTACGGGAACTGGTACTTCTGCTCCGTCACGTTGTAACCGGCTTCCTGCATCTTCTGCGCGACGTAATCGGCCGAGGCCTTGTAGCCCGGCTCGCCGGAGTTGCGCGACGGATGGCCGTCGGGCCCCGGATTGGCCTGCGCGATCTCCCAGAGCGCATTCATGTGCGCCTGGAGATCAGGGGTCTGGACGCACTCGATCAGCTTCGCCGGCGTGTCGTTGGCGCGAGCGCCACACTCCGCCGCCGTGGGATCCGCACTGGCGGTGGCCGGTACGAACAGTCCTACGAGAAGGCACAGCAGTGCGACCCACCTGAACGGCGGGCGCGACCGCGAACGGTCGTTCATGGGTAAAGCCCTCCTCCCGCGAGGTTATGAAGCGGCCGCGCGACGACCCTCGCGTGGCCGCTGGACGTGAACTGGCTGCTTTGGGTTGCCCAGCCGAACGGGAATCTAAACAGGAGATAACAGGCTGCTTCTAGGCAAGTAAAAGCGAGCCCGCTGGAGCGTCGATTACGCCGGCGTCAGACCATGCCGCCGCATCACCGCGCCGAGAGCGGGAACGGTCGGGGGGGCCGCCGCGGGAAGCCGCAAGAACCGCACCGATCTCGAGCAAGTACGCCAACGCCCGCGTCACCGCGAAACGCCTCGGCAACGCCGTCCTGCTGACCCAGCTGGGCTACGGGCACATCAGCTTCGTCGATCCCAGCTGTTGCGTCACGGCGGCCTATCGCCGGTATCTCGTGCGGCTCACGCCCCCTGCCAGGGGGACCGCTGCCCCTCCGACCGTGGTCCGTTCGACCCGAACTTCGGCGAGCCGCTGTCCTGAGCGATCCCGTTCTTACCTTTCCCTTTCCCGAGGCCCTATCCTGCGCGCGCCGGACGGACCCGTGCGCTCCCTCGCCCTTCTCATCGCCCTCGCCCTCCTCGCCGTGCTGCCCGCAGCCGCCGACGCCGCGACGCCTTCGAGCTTCTACACGCCGCCGAGCCGCCTGCCCGGCTCGGGCCACGGCGACATCATCCGCTCCAAGCCGCTGTCGAGCCCCGCCGCGATCGCCGGCGGGCGCAACACGCTGATCCTCTATCGCTCCATCGGCATCGACGGCAAGCCGGTCGCCGTCTCGGGCACGGTCACCGTGCCGAAGGGCACGCCGCCGAAAGGCGGATGGCCGATCGTGACCTGGGCGCACGGCACGACCGGCATCGCCGACCAGTGCGCGCCGTCGACCGACGACGGCAGCCAGCCGCTGCACAGCAACACCACGTACGTCGCGAGCGTCATGGAGGGCTGGCTGAAGGCCGGCTACGCGATCGCGCGCACGGACTACGAGGGTCTCGGCACGCCGGGCGTGCACCCATACCTCATCGGGACGTCGGCGGCGCACTCGGTGCTCGACGCCGCCCGCGCCGCGCGCGGTATCGACAAGAACATCTCGGACAAGGTGATCATCGCCGGGCACTCGCAGGGCGGCCACGCCGCGCTGTGGGCCACAGCGCTGGCGCCGTCCTACACGCGCAACCTCGACGTGCGCGGCACCGTGGCCTACGCGCCGGCGTCGCAGCTCGAGCAGCAGACGCCGCTGCTCAGCGCGCTCACGCAGCCGGGCGGCTTCAGCGGCCTGGTGGCGATGATCCTGCGCGGCGTCCAGGTCCAGGACCCCGGCCTCGACATCAACGCCCTGCTGTCCGAGAAGGCCCTCCCGCTGTACCCCGAGACGGACACCGAGTGCCTGTCGGACCTGGACAAGCCCGCCTCGTTCGGCTCGGTCGCCCCGTCCGAGCTGGTGCGACCGGGCGCCGACCTCTCCCCTGTGCTCGCCGACCTCGATCGCAACGACCCCGCCCACCTCACGATCAAGACGCCGGTCCACGTCGAGCAGGGCGAGGCCGACACGACCGCGTTCCCGACGTTCACGCAGAGCACGGTCTCGATGCTGCAGGCCAACGGCGCTCCGATCGACGAGAAGACGTACCCCGGCGTCGATCATGGCGGCATCGTGACGGCGGCCAAGGCCGACGCGGCCGCCTGGATCAAGTCGCGCCTGCGGTAACCGGCCGGTCTACGGCCTCAGGTGCTCGCGCGCGGGTGCCTGCGCTTCGAGATCACGGGACGCTCCCGTCCTGGGTGTCGCCCTGGGCCGGGCTGAAGTCGGTGGCCAGGTCCTTCCCGGCTCCGCCGTCGAAGCGGTCGGCGCCCTGCCCGCCGGTGAGCCGGTCCGGCCCGCGCCCTCCGTCCAGGGTGTCGTCACCCGCACCGCCGGACAGGGTGTCGGGGCCGTTGCCGCCGCACACGAGGTCGTTGCCGCCCGCGCCGTCCAGCCTGTCGGCGCCGTTCTGCCCGAACAGGACGTCGGCTCCGTCGCCGCCGCTCAGGCTGTTCGTGCCGTTGGCGGCGACGCGCACGGTGACCGGCACCGACCCCGTGGGCTGACCGCCGCTGAGCCGGTTGACGGTGATGAGCGCCGTGCCGGTTCGGCCGGCGATCGGCCGGACCGTGACCGTGCGATTCAGGCCGCTGCCCCCAAACGTGACGGCGTCGGTGGGGACGAGGTCGGGGTTGGAGGAGGTCATGCTCAACGACACCGCGCTTGGCGGCTCGCCCGAGTCGGCCAGGGCGAGCGCGATCGTGCCCTGGCGCCCGTCCGGCGCCCACGAACCGCCGGCCGCCACGCTCACCACGGGGGCCGGGCTCGGCGCCGGCGTGCTGTTGAGGAGCACGGTCACGGCGTCGTTGTTGAACACGGCGTCGGCCGTCGCCATATCCGGGAGCAGATCGGCGTTGAAGTTGCCGACCGTCACCCAGTCCGGGCCGTTGGTCGTGAACGGCCAGCGCCCTCATGAGCGTGCCGTCGCCCACACCGGGTAGCACCCAGACGGCCGACGAGAGGTTGTCGGTGGTCGCCACGTCGAGCACCGAATCGGCGTTGAAGTCCGCGAGCGCCACCGACGTGGTCGCGTCGCCGACCGGGTAGGTGGCTCCACCGTCGAAGCTGCCGTCACCGTGACCGAGATCGACGGTGAGCCTTCCGCCGGTGATGGGGTCGCCGACGGCGAAGACCAGATCGGGGTTCCCGTCGCCGTTGAGGTCACCCGCCGCAACCTCCGCGAACAGGGACGCGCCGGTCACGGCACCTGTAGGGGTCGCGACGAAGGTGCCGTCGCCTCGACCGAGCAGCACGGCGGCGCCCGCGCTGCCGGTGTCGGGTACGACCAGGTCGAGGTTCCCGTCGCGGTTGAAGTCGCCGGTGGCCAGCGCGTCGGGACCGGGGCCGACACCGATGTTCGTGGCCGGGTCGAAGGTGCCGTCGCCCTGCCCAACAGGATCGACACGCTGTTGCAGCCGAAGTTCGCCACCGCGATGTCCGGGTGGGCGTCGGCGTTGAAGAAGCCCACCTTCACCGCTTCGGGCAAGATCTGGCTTGCGGACATGCACCCCCCGCCGACCGCGTAGTTGCTCGGGGTGCCGAAGGTGCCATCGCCCGCGCCGAGCAGCACCGAGACGTCCCCCGAGGCACGGTTCGCGACCGCCAGGTCGACGTGCCCGTCGCCGTTGAAGTCACTGACGTCCAGCGAGATGGGGCTGTCGTCGGCCGGGAATTGGCTCGCGTCCTTGAAGCCGCCCGTCCCGTCGCCGAGCAGGACCTCGGCCCCGCCGGAGGTCGAGAAGGAGCCCTCGTTGGCCGTGGCCAAGTCGAGGTGCCCGTCGCCGTTGAAGTCACTCGTCGCCACCGCCTCGGGCGACACGCCCGTAATGGGAACGGGGGTCGAGTCGAAGCTCAGCTCGGCGGACGCCGGCGGCGACGCCACGAGCCAGACCGCGACCACCGCGCCCGCGATCGCGAGCCTTGCGCGGGCACGACGAACATCAGCCCGGATCACGGCACCTCCCTGGTCCTCTCGGGCCAGCATAACCGGAGCGGAACGCCCCGCAGGCGCCACGACGCGTGGCCGTTGTCATGCGCTCGACTACTCGCGGATTTGCCGCAGTTCGAGCAGTTCGAGGCCGAGCGCCTCGATCTGCGCAACGACGCCGAACAACGCGGACCGATCCTCGATCAGACCGGTGAGCACGGTCTCGCTGCCTTTCAGCTCAGACACCATCGAGGGGAAGGCCGACAGGGCGGTAGCTCCGAGTCGTCCCCCTATCCGGATCGCGTACAAGCTCGGCGGTGTGGCCACGCGACCATCCTGCAGCCCGGCCGAGTGAGCCGGCAACGCCCGAATCGGGTGATTGTGCGGCCATGGTGTTTTGCCCTGCGCCTAGTTGGCTTGCGCGAGTCGGATCAGGTTCACCCCGGCGAGCGGGGCGCCGAGCTGTTGCATCGCGCCGCCCGCGACCAGCGCCCCGAGGTCGATCGCGAAGAAGCCCGCGTCCTCGAACAGCGAGATCACCTCGGCCTTCGCGTCGCGGTCGTCGCCCGAAAGGAAGATCACTCGTTGCCCCCCGCCCTCGTGCGGATCTGAGCCGAGCACCGCCGCGCCCAGCGTATTGGCGGCCTTCACCACGCGCGCACCGCGAACGAGGCCGGCGACAACCTCGCTCGAGGTCTTCCCGTTGAGATCGTTCGGCGCGAAGTCGTTGGTCGCGTCGATGACGATCTGGCCGCTCCATTCGAGGCCCTCGAGCGCCTGCTGAACGCGGGGCCAAGGCACGCCGATGACGACGATGCCGGCTGTCGCTGCCTCCTGCACCGTCGCTGCCGACACACCATCGCCGAGCGCCGAGACCACCGAGGCCAGGGATCCAGGGCCGCGGCTATTGGCGATCGTGACCGAGCGGCCGGCCCGCAGCGCAGTCCGTGCCATCGCCTGGCCGATGCGGCCGGCGCCGATGATTCCAACGTCGTTCATGAGGTTCCTTTCTCGAATTCGGAGTTCACGGGTGAACCTGCGACCCGTAGCCCAGGTCGAGGCGGATCGATTGCATGACGTAGAACGTGGTGCTGGCGGTGAAGACGTCGGCGGCCGCGAGAACGCCGGTGTACTTCTCGATGACCGGGGCCGCGGCGGCAGCCGTAATCGCGTCCAGATAGCTCCTGACCGCGACCCAGGTGTTCTCGCCGTACTTGACGAAATACGGCGTCGGATCGACGGTGTCCAGCGCCTTCCGTGCGCTGTCCGCGATGTCGGACATGTACTGCCGATGCGTCGCGACGTCGGCGCGGGTCCCGAGCCGGCCCATGTGGCCGCCGATGAAGTGCTTCCACGGATAGGTGAGCGCGGTATCGGCGGCCTCGATGTAGCCGGGCACGTTCTCGGTGAGGTTGCTCTGGCAGACCGGCGCCCAGCCCGGGTTGACGACGTCGACGAGCATGAGCGCGTCGTGGTCGGGGAGATGGATGAAGATGTTGTCCGGCGAGTGATTGGAGCCGTGCCAGGCCAGTTCGATGCGCTCGCCTCCGATGTCGAGCGTCCAGCGGTCTTGAAACGTCTCCTCGGGCGCGGGCCTCGCGGGGTCGTCGTCGCGGAGCAGCAGCTTCTGCGCCTCCTCGTGCCCGATGCGAGTGACGTTCCGGCCGAACAGCGAGGACGCGCCGGCGTGATCGGCGTGGTGATGCGAATAGATGAGATGCGTCACCTCGTTGCTGACGCCGTTGGAGGCGGCGATCTCATCCACGGCCCGCTGGATGTTGTGACCGATGGTGGGTGGCGCGTCGAGCAGAACGACGCCGTCCGAGGTGGTCAGGAACGCCGACTGGTAGGTGCCGTCGGTGACCCAGTAGAGGTTCTGCTCAACGCGGCCGACGTAGTACCCCTGCTCGTTGAGCGCGGGTCCGAGCGCCGCCCGAGGGACCGGCGCGTAACCGGGCAGGTCCTCAGCGCTGCTTGGGCTCGTGTTGGCCACCGCCTCAGTGATGTCGTCCGCCGCGCTCATCGCGTTGCCGCTAAGCCTCTACCGGCGCTGACTTGGCCTGTGTGGCCTGGGCGTTCGACATCTCCACGTGCGCCTTGCTGTCCCGGGTCCGGATCAGGACCAGGGTGGCGACCACGCCAACGGCCGCGATCACTGCCCCGCCCAGGAAGGCGCTCCGGAATCCCTCCGTGAGCGCGTTGGGGAGCGTCGAGTGTCCGGTCGCCAGCACGTTGTCCGTGCGCGTCGTCGCGATCGTGGACAGCACCGCCAGCCCGAGCGCCGCGCCGATCTGGTTCGAGGTGTTGATCAGGCCGCTCGCCAGACCCTGCTGGCGGTCCTCCACCCCGGAGACTGCCGCGATGGTCGACGTCACGAACCCGAATCCGAGCCCAATGGCCCCGAGGACCGACGGGCCAAGAATGTCGGTGAGGAATCCGCCACCGACGGACACCTGGCTGAACCAGAGCAGGCCGAGGGAGACGAAGGCGAGGCCGCTCGCCAGGATCGGCTTGAAGCCGAACCGGGTGACGAGTTGGCCGCCGAGGGCCGCCGCGATGATGATCGTCAGCGCCAGCGGCAGGTACGACAGGCCGGCGTGAATCGCGCTGTACCCGAGCACCTGCTGCATGTACAGGGAGAGGAAATAGAACATCGAGAACAGCGAGGCGCCAAGCAGCAGACCCGAGACGTTTGCCCCGGTCAGCGTCCTCCGGCGAAAGATCTTGAAGGGAACCAGCGGTGCCTTCGAGCGGAGCTCGATGACGACGAAGATTCCGATCAGGGCCACCGCCCCAGCCAGCAGGCTGATGATCTTGGTGGAGCCCCAACCGGAGCTGCTCGCATCCAGGAGCGCGTACGCCAGCAGGGAGAGACCGGCCGTGATGCTGACGGCTCCGGCCGCGTCGAAGTGGCGGGTGGCCGACTCAGAGCGGCTCTCCGGGATCAGACCCGGCGTGAGCGCCAGCGCGATCGCCGCCACTGGGACGTTCACCCACAGCACCCACTCCCAGCCCAGGCCGTCGGTCAGGATCCCGCCGAGCAGTACGCCGGCGGCGCCGGCGGAGCCGGCGACGGCGCCCCAGGCCCCGAGGGCCTTGTTGCGCTCGGCGCCGTCCTTGAACATCGAGGTGACGATGGACAGCGCTGACGGGGAGACGATCGCCGCGCCCAGTCCCTGAGCGGCGCGGGCCGCGATCAGCTCTCCCTGGGTGGCCGCGAAGCCCGCGGCGAGCGATGCGACCCCGACCACGATCAGGCCGGCCATGAAGACTCGCCGCCTGCCGAGAAGGTCGGCAGCCCGTCCGCCGAGCAGCAGGAAGCCGCCGAAAGCGATCACATAGGCGTTCACGACCCACGGAAGGTTGGCCTCCGAGAAGCCGAGGCCCTTGCCGATGCTCGGCAGGGCGACGTTGACGATCGACGCATCGAGAACCACGATGAACTGCGCGGCGCAGAGCAGGATCAATGCGGTCCAGCGCTTGTCTGGAGACTCCTGGGCTATGGTCATCCCCCTGCCTCCTCTCGCGATCCGGGGGTTCTGCTCAACGCGGCCAAACGCCATCGTGGCGCCGCTGCCGCGCGTTCGAATCCTTGAACCCTTAGTCCGCGCCCCGAGCATTGTCTTAGTCATGCTTAGGCGGGATGTCGCGACCGGTTCTCTCGTCCGGAGGGCGGCTGCTCGGTCGAGAACGCGAGCGCGAGGTGCTCGACCGGCTGCTGGACGGGGTGCGTGGCGGGCATGGGGCCGTGTTGGTGGTGCAGGGCGAAGCGGGCGTCGGTAAGACCGCCCTGCTCGGGTACTTGACCGAGGCTGGGCACGGGTTTCGGATCTCCCGGACGTTCGGGGTCGAGGCGGAGATGGAGCTCCCGTTCGCGGCGGTGCAGCAGCTGTGTTCCCCGTTCTTCGAGCTCGTGGAGCGCCTCCCGCACCCCCAGCGCGACGCGCTCGGCGTTGCCTTCGGGCTGAGCACCGGGCCCACGCCGAATCCCTTCCTGGTCGGACTGGCGGTCCTCGGCCTGCTGGCCGAGGCCGCCGAGGAGCAGCCACTCGCATGTGTCGTCGATGACGCGCAGTGGCTCGACAGTGCCTCCGCGCGGGCCCTGGCCTTCGTGGGGCGCCGTCTCCTGGCGGAGAAGATCGCGCTCGTGTTCGCGACGCGAGAGCTGGGCGACGCGCTCGCCGGTTTGCCCGAGCTCCACGTCGAGCCCTTGGGTCGTCGTGATGCGCGGGCGCTGCTCGAATCGGTCTTGCCCGCTCCGCTCGACGAGCGCGTGCTCGAGCGGATCGTCGCCGAGACCCGCGGGAACCCGCTCGCGCTGCTCGAGCTGCCGCGCGGGCTGAGCCCGACCCAGCTCGCGGGCGGGTTTGGTCTGCCCGCGGCGGTGCCCCTGTCCGCCAGCATCGAGGAGAGCTTCACGCGGAGGCTGGCCGGGCTTCCAGGTGACGCGCGACGCTTGTTGCTCGTGGCGGCAGCGGACCCGGTGGGCGACACGGCACTCGTTTGGCGGGCGGCGCAGCAGCTCGGAATCCCCGCGTCGGTCGCAGAAACCGTCGAAGCGGAAGGCCTGATGGAGCTGGGCGCCCGCGTCGTCTTCCGTCACCCGTTGGTGCGCTCGGCCGTCTACGGCGCCGCCGGGATGAAGGAGCGCCGCACCGTCCACGGAGCCCTGGCGGAGGCCACCGATCCGCTGATCGACCCCGACCGCCGCGCGTGGCACCGGGCGCTCGCGGCGTCCATGCCGGACGAGGACGTCGCCGCAGAGCTCGAGCGTTCCGCGGGACGGGCGCAGGCGCGCGGCGGACTGGCGGCTGTCGCTGCCTTCCTCGAGCGCGCCGCCGCGCTCACACCCGAGCCCACGCACCGCGCGCAGCGGCTGCTCGCGGCCGCTGGCGCGGAGCGCGATGCCGGCGATCTGGAGGCTGCACTTGGGCTGTTGGCAGCCGTCGAGGCCGATGTGCTCGACGAGCTCGGGCGCGCCCGGGTAGAGCTTCTGCGCGCCCGGATCGCGTTGGAGCAACGGCGCGGCGACGAAGCCGGCCGCCTGTTTCTGAGCGCGGCAGGACGTCTCGAGCCGCTCGACCACGAGCTGGCACGCGAGACCTACCTCGAGGCGCTCGCGGGCGCCATGTCCAGCGACCTTGAAATCGTCGGCGGCGCGCCGGCGGTCGCGGCCGTCGCCCGGGCGGCGCTGCCCGGCCGCGTTCGGCCACGGACGGTTGACGTGCTGCTCCACGCGTTCGCGATCCGGTTGACCGACGGATACGCGGCCGCGGCCCCGACATTCGCTCGGGCTCACGCGCTCCTGCTCGCGATGGAGGTCGGCGACGAAGATGTCGGCCGGCGGCTCTCGGTCTCCAGCATGAGAGACGGCAACATCGTTGCGCTCGAGCTGTGGGACGACGAGGCAGTGCATCTCCTCGCCGTCCGCCAAGTGCACGTCGCTCGCGACACGGGCGCACTCGTGCACCTGCAGTTCGCGCTCAGCTTCCTCGCGAGGAGCCACATGCTCGCCGGCGAGCTGACGGCGGCCACGCTGATGATCGACGAAGCACGCTTGATCGCTGAGGCGACCGGAAATCCAGCGCTCGTGAACGCCCCGATGATTCTCGCCGCTTGGCGCGGCGACGAGGCGCACGCGTCTGAGCTGATCGAAGCCACCTCGGAGGAGGCGGCCGCACGGCGCTGGACGTCCAACAACTACGCGAGATCCGTGCTCTACAACGGCCTCGGCCGCCATGACGCCGCGCGCGATGCAGCCTGGGAAGCGATGCAGCCGGATCCGATCGGATACGGACCGTATTTGGTGCCCGAGCTGGCCGAGGCGGCATCCAGGACCGCCGACCGAGCGCTGCTCGAGTCCGCGCTGGACTGGCTCTCGGAGCGCACCCGCGTGATCGGCTCTGGGTGGGCGAGTGGAATCGAAGCGCGTGTGCGCGCGCTGCTGAGCGAGGGCGAGGTCGCCGAGAGCCTGTACCGCGAGTCGCTCACGCACCTCGCCCGTACCCGCGTGCGGGTCGAGCTCGCCCGGACGCACCTTCTCTATGGGGAGTGGCTGCGCCGCGAACGTCGCCGCCTCGACGCCCGCAAGCATTTGCGCACCGCGCTGGAGGCGTTTACCGGCATGGGCGTCGAGGCGTTCGCACTCCGCGCCGAACGCGAGCTGCTGGCAACGGGTGAGCATGCCCGCAAACGGACCGTGGACACGCGGGACCAGCTCACTCCGCAGGAGACGCAGATCGCTCGGCTGGCCGCGGAAGGCCAAACCAATCGAGAGATCGCCGCTCAGCTGTTCATCAGCCCGAGCACCGTCGAGTACCACCTGCGCAAGGCGTTCCGGAAGCTCGACGTCAAGTCACGCACGCAGCTCGAAGACCGACTGTCGTAGTCCGGCGGCCGGCGCTCGCGTGGCAGAGGGAGCAATCATCGGAATCAGGTGATGACCAATCGCCTGACCGTCAGGGATCGTCGCGCCGGTCCGCCCCCAAAGCAAAGGAAGCCGACATCCGATGACCAGCCAAGCGGTTCGCGACCCGCTCGCAGACCATCTCCTCACCCCGCAGAATTCCGCATTTCTCTTGATCGACTGGCAGCCCACCCAGATCTCGACGGTCCGGTCGATGAACCAAGACCTGCTGCTCAGAAACGCGGTCTCGACCGTGAGGACCGTGAAGGCCTACGGCGTGCCGGTCGTCCATTCGACCGTCAACGTTGCTTCCGGACAACAGCAGCCGACGGTGCCCGAGCTCGCGGAGCTGGTGCAGGACGACGAGTCGCTCGATCGCACGACGATGAACTCGTGGGAAGACGTCCAGTTCGTCGATGCGGTTCGGGCGACCGGCCGGCGGAAGCTCATCCTCTGCGCCTTGTGGACCGAGATCTGCATGGCGTTCGTGGCCCTCGATGCCCTTCAGGAGGGATACGCGGTCTATCCCGTGGTCGACGCCATCGGAGGCACGTCGCTGGAGGCTCATCGCGCTGGGCTGGAGAGAACCGTCCGGGCCGGAGCGCAGCCGATCAGCTGGGTGTCCCTTGCCGGCGAGTTGCAGCGCGATTGGGCTCGTCTGGAAACCGTTCCGGCGCTCGTCGAGATCGTCCTGACGGACCGCCTGTTGAAGGAGTCCGCCGAGGTCGAGGCCCCGATCTGACCCTCGCCGTCGACCCTTCCCGACTTCGATGAGCGCGATGCAAGGTAGGCAGCGAAGTGCCGTGGTGTTCGGAGCGCGCAATTTGGGTCGCGCGGTCATCGAGCTGCTGGTGAGCGACGGCTGGGCGGTGACGGGGGCGGCGCGGTCGCGGAGTACCCTGGACGGCGTCAGCGCGGCCGGCGCGCTCGCGCTGAAGGCCGACGTGACCGACCCCGCGAGCGTATACGGCCTGCTCGAGCAGGCGGCCGCTGCTCACGGTGGAGTCGAGCTCGTGCTCAACGCGGCCGCCGCCTACGGCGGCGAGCGCACCGGGCCCTTCGGCGGCGGCCCCATTGCCGAGGCCGACCTCGACGGCTTTGACTCCTGGGCGGCTGCCCCGGCCCGCGCGGCCTTCTCGTTCCTGTCCGCCAGCGGACGCTTCGCGATCGCCCAGGGCCGGGCCGCGACGCTGGTGCAAGTCACCGGCGGCTCGGCCCGGCGCGCGCTGCCGGGCCGCGGTCTGTGGGCGGCAGGAGCGTTCGGCGTGCGAGCGATCACCAACGCAGCCACGCTCGAGCTGCGCCCCCACGGCATCCAGGTCGCGTTGCTCATCGTCGACGCGGGCATCCAGCCGCTCGACGGGTCTACACGTCCCGGTGTCCTGCCGGAAGCGCTGGCCGACCCGCGCAGGATCGCCGATGCCGCCCTGTTCCTCGCCAACCAGGACGCGCGCTCCGCGACACACGAGCTCCAGCTCACGCCCCTCGCCGAGAATTGGACGCCCTGAAGGGTGCTCGCGCTCGAAACACACGCCGCGCGAGGTCCGAGCGACCCGCGAATCACCAGGATCAGGTGACGCCCCCTCACCTGCCTGGCAGCAAAGCTGGTCGTGGCCGGGGCCCCCGGCAGAACATTTCGGTAGCGGATGGCGTGCGCGAGCCGGCCTAGCGCAAACCCACCCCAACGAAGGAGAGATCCCCGTGAGCACCGAGCAGCGAGAGAACCTCGACGCAATCCTGCGACAGTCAGCCTTCCCCGTCGACAGCGATGTCAACGAGCAACGGCGACTGCTCCGAGAGTTGCTCACGGCGCAGCCGCTGCCGGCCGACGTGACCGTGACCGCGGCCGCGCTGGGCGGCGTCCCGACCGCCGAGGTCACGGTCGATGGCATCGAACCTTGCAACGTTGTTCTCTACTTCCACGCCGGCGTATACGTGATGGGGGACGCCTTCCTCGCCGCTGACCTGGCCTCGCAGGTCGGCCGGCGGACGCACGCCAAGGTCATCTCCGTCGACTATCGGCTCGCCCCCGAGCACCCGTATCCGGCAGCGGTTGACGACGCTTTTGCGGCCTATGAAGCCCTCCTGCAAGACGGGACGGCCCCTTCGGACATCGCCTTCGCGGGAGAGTCCGCTGGCGGCGCGCTCGCCGTCGCCACCCTGGTCAACGCCCGAGATCACGGGCTGCCCCTGCCCGCCGCGACCTTCGTCATGTCACCGTATGCCGATCTCACCCTGGCCGGGACGACCATGGAAACCAGGCGCGAGGCCGACCCGCTGATGAGCCGGGAAGCCCTTCAATCCCGAGTCACCGACTACACGCAGGGACAAGACGCCGCTCTTGGCCTGATCAGCCCGATATTCGCCGATCTGTCCGGCCTGCCGCCGCTGATCATCCAGGCCGGAAGTCATGAGGTTCTCCTCGACGACGCCGTCCGGCTCGCGCGACAAGCCGCCACCGGCGACGTCGAGGTCACGCTCGACATCACCCCTGGGGTGCCGCACGTCTTCCAGGCCTACTACCCGATCCTTGACGAAGCCGCCGCCGCGCTGGACAGAGCCGGACAGCTCCTGTCGGCGCATCTCGCCGGCGCAGAACGCGTCATCGCATAGGGAGGGACGAGGCTCACCTCAGCAGGAAGCCCGCCATGGGCGTCCCGATTAGCCTTGCGGGGTCTAGCCGGCACGTGGGCCATGGCGCGAGATCGCGCCGAGGAGGGTGTCTGATGCGTCGTCTCAAGTGCTTGATGGTCATCGGTGCGCTGACCGTCGCGGCGAGCGCGGTCGCGGCTGGACCCGCGGCGGCAGCCAAGGGCGGCAACAACGACTCCGTGAAGCAATGCCAGAAGGGCGGATGGAAGACGCTCGTCTCGCAGACGGGCGAGCCGTTCAAGAACCAGGGCGACTGTGTCAACGACGGGGCCCACGGACTTGGCGCCGTCCCGCCCTCCGCGGGTGCGACCGCGTGCGCCAAGCTCACCGGCAGCTCGTTCACCCCCCTCCAGGACGACACCCTGTGGCAGTGCCAATACCCGACGCCCCCGAACCCCAGTGTGTCGATGTTGGCGCTGCAGGACGCGTGCGCCAGCGACAGCCTGCGCCCGGGCAGCAAGGTTGGCTTTGCGGAGCGCGACGGCCAGACAACCGCCACTTGCCTGATTTAGCGACACAAGAGGCGCCGCTGTGCGGGGCCGTTTCGTATAGCAGGGGCGGGATTCGAACCCGCGACCTCCGGATTATGGCCTGGGTGGCTGTGCGTCGCAGCGAGAATTCTCCGGCGCGCGCCAGCGCGTGCGCGCCCCGCTCGGCAAGCCGCTGGTTAATTTGAGGGCCGTGTCGGGTTTTGCACCCTGCCGTCCGTCTTGCGGCAGATGACGAGGGCCTCGATGTAGTCCCAGCGATAGCGTTCGGGGGCATCCGCGACGCGCTCCTCGAGTTCTCTGAGGAAGGCGGCGAGGAGACCGGGGGCGCGGTCCTCGCCCTCACGCGCGAACGCGCGATGCAGGAGCGGCCCGCCCCAGGCGAGCACGCTCCGCACGTAGTCCCGCGCGAACATGGCGGGATCGTCGTGCCAGTAGAGATTGTCGAGACGGAAGAGCTCGGCGCTCTCGAGCTCGAGGCCGGCGACGCGCCCGCCGCCGGCCTCGAAGGGGTATCGAATCTCGTCTAGCGTCCGCATCCACACCGGAACGACGACCGCGGCGACGGTGGCGGAGCCGATGCGCCCCGCGCGGCGCCAGTCGGCGAGCACCCGGTTCATGTCGCCGATGATCTCGACGTAGAGCCCCGTCCTCTCGGGGCACGGAGCGGGCGAGGCTGGCAGCGCGCCAATGAACCGGCCACCCGGCGCGAGCTCCAAGGCGCGGATCTGGAGCAGCCGCTGCCACTGCCGCGCCGCGGCCACGCGCCAGGCTCGCCGCTCGGCCTCATCTGTGTGGTCCGGGTAGCCGGGGAAGACCGACCCGGTCGACGCCAGGCCGGCCGCATTGGCGACCCAGTGCATCGCCGTCCCGGTGACCGCGACATGCACGCTGCCCGGCGGCAGGCACGGCGCCTGCTGGAGCGGGATGCCCACCATGCTGATCACCGTGGCGGGAGGCGGGGTGTGCTCGACCGCTCGGCGGCAGGCCTCGCTGTGGGCCTGCGACGAGGCGTAGTGGGCCCCCGTGCCGACATCGGCGACGCCAGGGCCGGCGTCCCCGGGATCGGGGATCACGACGACCCCCGACCCGTCCGTCGCTTCGCCGAAGGCGTGCCGCAGATGCTCGCCGGCGACGCCCCACGCGTTCGTCGGCAGATCGACGAGTGCGTAGATCAGCGGCCGGCCCGCGCGCAGCTCGGCGAGCGTGCGGATCAGGCCGTGCGAGTTGATCCCGTCGGCGGCGCCAAGATCGACCACGCGGAGCACCCGCTCGTCCGCAAACAGCCGCGCGGCGGCCAGCGCAGACGGGTGTGTCGCCTCGAACGCGGCGCGCTGCGAGAGCGCGTATCGCCCGTAGTCGTCTGCCATGCTCGAGAGTTCGGGGCGATCTGACGGCGTGGCGCCTCCTTCCGGACAAGCAGCGCCCGGTCTGGGCGCTGCGATGACGATATTTCCATAGGGCCGGGCTCCGCGCCAAGTGCGAGCCCCGCTCGGGCGTCCGGTGCACCGCCCCGTCAGCCAGCCCGGGAGCCCGGGCACCTCACAGCCGCAACGAACGGTTCAGCACCAGCGCGACGAGGGCCGCAGCGCGCAGCGCCCGCGCTATCGCACCGAGGCGCACGCGACAGCGGCGCCTGCAGGCGGAAAGGAGAAGCACGACGCGAAAACGGAGCGCGCAACTCCTCCTCTGGAGGGTTCCAAGAGACCCGGTCACGCAGCGCCAGTCGGGGTGTGGCGAATGCGACACGTGTGAGGCGGCGGTTATCTGCTTCGCCGGCTGGCGTGTGCTGTCAGGAAGGCCTCGACGTCCGCGGCGAACTCGGTCGCGTGCTGGAAGAGGAAGCCGTGTGCTGAGTCGGGATAGATCTTCACGGTGGCCTGGGGAATCAACCCCGCGAGGAGGTAGGAGTAGTGCGGCGGGATCATCGGGTCGCTGTCGCCGTTGGCGATGAAGACTGGACAGTCGATCGCGCTGACACGCTGCAGGAGCGCGTGGTTTGGCTCACCCCACGAGCACACTGCGTCGTATTGCGCCTGCCGTGTCTCCCATGTCGTTTGAGCATCACGATCATCGGTGCGCGCACCAAAGATGCGCTGCAGTGATTGCTTTCCGGCCTGCTGGCTTGTCGGCGATGGTGCATAGAACACGGCTAGGACCCCATCGGGCCCCGTCTGAGGTGTGCCCACGGCATCCATCACGTCCTGCGCCCAACCGTGCATCCCCGCTGCGCCCTTTGGCGCCGCGGACGCCAGGACGACGCGTCGTACCAACGCCGGGCGCGTCAACGTGATGTCTTGCGCTAAGAAGCTGCCTATCGAGAAGCCGAGAAGGTCGACCTGGGTAAGCTCCAGCGCGTCGAGGAAGGTGACGGCGTCGCGTGCCATCTCGGCGATCGTGTGCGGCGTCGTCCCAGTCGAGGCGCCGACGCCGATGTTGTCGAACGTCACCACGCGCCGGTTTTGCGCGAGCGCATCGATCAGCGCAGGGTCCCAATTGTCGAGGTTCCCGCGGAAGTGCTGCAGAAGGACGAGCGGCACCTCGCCGCTGCCGACGTCACGGTAGGCGAAGCTCACGCCGTTCGGCGCCTCCACCCTCCGGTTCTCAGATGTCGTGTAGCCCCCTGCGGTCGTGCTCGAGCTCATTGGCGCCTTTCACTTGGATTGTCAAGAGGTGGTCTCGCCATCCCGTTAGGTCGTTTCCGCGATGCGGTCGTTGAAGGTCATGCTGTCTCCCTCCGCCGGAACGGAATTGCCCCGCCGTGGCGCTGCTCGTCCATCCATGACGCCGCCAGCCCCGTCCGCGCGGCCGGCGTCGCCGCTGCCGCGCGCCAACCCGAGGCTATGTGGACCATGGGCGAAGACATGGGCGGTGTGCGGGACCGCATGGGCGGCGAGAGACGCCGCGAAGCGGTAGGTGTGCTCAGGCGGGACGTAGGGTCCTCGGCGGTGTGCCACAGGAAGAACGGCGGCGAGGACCCCGTCACAAGCGTATTCAGCGAGGTCTCGCGGCGGAGCTGCGGTGTCGCGTCCTCGCCCAACAGGATCATGCGCGCTGGTCGATAGGTCTCGGTCTCCATCGAGGTGATCGCGTAGCCGAGTACGGCGAAGTCAACGGTGTCGTCCGCACCGCCGCCCGGCGCGAGTGCAGCTAGACCGGCGAGATGCCCGCCGGCGGAGAAGCCGATCAGTCCGATGCGCTCCGCGCCGCCCGCCCTCAGTTGGCGGATCTCAGCTCGAAGGGCGTTCATCGGGGCTGGGTGGCGCACCAGCAACGGGTAGCGGAACACGCTGGCGCGAACACCGAGCCCGGTCACCCAGCGCACAATCGGCTCGGCCTCGTGGGCGACATGCTCCGAATAGCCTCCGCCAGGCAACACCACCATGTGCGTCCGCGCATCGCTCGGCGCGCTGTGCAGGCCGTCCGGCTGACTCACGAGCTCAACCTCGGGACGGCGCGGTGCTGTGGCCCTCGATCCACGCCGTCGTCAGCGCCAGATAGTCGTCGGCGCCGTCCTCCCAAGTGAAGTGGCCGGTCTCGAGGATGTCCAGTTTGCTGTCGGGCAGCCGCGCGTGCAGGAACTCGGCGTTGCTCGGCGGGACGAGTCCGTCGTGACGCCCGGCGATGATCTGAACCGGTGTACGGATGTCACCGAGTCGTTCGGCCAAGACCGGCAGATCGTCCGGATAGTGCCGAACGTAGGCGGTTGACTCGACGAAGCGCTCGCCGGCATATGAGGTGAGGTAGTCCTCTCGTACGGCATCGGGCAACCGGTGTCGCCCGATGCCTTCGAGTGCCCCGGCGACGATGTCGCGTCCATCCGTTCCCTGAAAACCGCTGAGGTCGGGCGCCTCGATCAGTTCTTTGAGTGCGCCTGTCACCTCGAGCGGGAACGACGCACCGCCGCTACCGACGACAGCGCTCGGGAAGCGGTCAAGCTCCTCGGCGGCCGCGAACAGGACGGCACCAGTCCCGACGTCGGGCCCCACCAGGTGCGGGTGGCCGAGTTCCCACTCATCGATCAGCCGCACCAGGAACCCGCCCATGGCCCGCGGGGACTCGAGCTCAGCGCGGCGCTCAGATTGCCCGAACCCCGGGAGATCGATGGCGACCAGTCGTGCGCTCTCGGCCAGGCGCGACCAGATGGTGTTCCACGCGAACAGGCTCTCGGGCCAGGGGCTGAGGAGCAGGACCGTCTCATCCCCGACTCCATCGGCTTCGGCGCACCTGATGGCGAGGCCGTCGGCCTCCCGCAGGCGCGGGGTCATGTTGACCGCGCTGTCTGACATGCCTGACTCCTCTTGGTCGATGAACGACTCCTCTCGGTCGCATCCGATGCTGGGCCGTTCCTTGACGCTGATGTCTAGTCCGAAATCTGCATCGCTACGGCCGGCGTGACGTCACTTGATCGCGCGATGTTTTCGCCGGCCCTCGACGGAGCCGGACGACCGGCGTCTGGTTGTGCGCCGAGGCGTCCGCGCGGAAGCGGCGCGCTTCGAGAAGGCGGGTCTTCCCCATTCCTGCTCCTCCCTCGACGAGCATGACCGCGCCAGCGGCGCCGCCGCGGACCCGATCGAGCATGACGCTCAGACTCGTGAGTCGCTCATCCCGGCCACGAAGCGCGTGATGACGGGAAGGCGTCTTCTCCACGAAAACCGGCCCTATTGATCGACGGCCGGGGTTGCGACGCTGGCCAGCTGCTCCGCTTTCGAGCGCCGAGGCCATCACCAGCTCCAGCTCCAGCTCCAGCTCGTCGGATACACGCTCGAGCGGTCGCAGGCTCCGTTCTGCGCGGCAAAGGATGATCGCGCCCTCGAGCGAAGCCAGTAAAAGCGTCGCGATCGAGTGAGCGCGCCGCGCCGCCACGCCGCGGTTACGCAGAGCGTCTGCGATCACGTCCTGCCAGTCGGCGAAAACGCCTCCGGCGATGTCCCGCGCGCTCGGCTCGTGCCACCCTTCGAGCGCGGCTGAGGTGATGGGGCAGCCAGCCCGGAAGTCGCTAGCACGCAGGATGTTCGACCAGTGCCTGCGAAATGAGCCGACAGCGGCGACCGAATCACTGCGTTCGACCGCAGCGACGGCCCCGGCGGTGGTGAACTCGCCCCGCCCAACGGGTTGCCTCTTCGACGAGGTGGCTCTTGCCGCCGTTGAAGTGTTGATAGACGGATCCGCGTGGCGCCCCGCTGTTGGCGAGGACATCAGTAAACGAGGTGCCCTGCACGCCGCGCTCGCTGAACAACAGCGCCGCACTCTCGATCATTTTTTGGCGTCGGATTACGGGGCATGTTCTATGACATAGAACATACTATTTCAATGGCCCCGACGCGCAGGCACGACGCGAGTTGCAACGCCCAGAGCTCGCCCCGCTGGTTGGGGGCAACGGCCGGTCGCCCCCAGTGGGACGCGGCCGTTCATGCAGTCAGCGACGGCTCGTCAGGCGCGGACAGGCTGAGCACGGTGCCGGCCACCGCCGGAGACGCATCGAGCTTCGCCTCCAGCGCGCGGAGCCGGATGGCAACGTTCGACTCGGTGTCGGCCCCGGTCAGGTCGACGTCGCCGACCACCGAAACGACACGCGGGCCGACGAACTCGAGGCGTAGGTAGGTCACGCGACCGACCTCCGGCTCGGCGAGCAGCGCCCGGATCGCGGCCGCGCGGAGTCGGGGATTGGCCTCTTCCCCGATCAGGAACGCGCGATTGCGGTTGATGAGAACCGTGGCGACCGCCGCGAGCAGGACGCCGACCAGAATGGATCCGACGGCATCGGGCGTTGACGAGCCCGTCAGCTGGTGGGCGCCCAGTCCGAAGGCTGCGATGGCCAGGCCGATGAGCGCGGCCGAGTCCTCGGCGAATACGGCCCGGAGCGTCGGGTCGCTGGTGGCCATGACCGCGCCGAGCAGGTCCCGGTCCATCAATCAGCCGTGCGCCGAGCTTGCCGGACCGAGCGCAAGAAAGAGATTCCCTCGAGCACGAACGAGACCGCGAGCACGGCGTAGCCCACGGCGAAGACGGTGGCCGGCGAGGGGTGCGAGAGCCCTTGGACTCCATGCGTCACCGAGACGGCGGCACCGACCACGAACAAGCCAAATGCTGCGAGCAGCGACCACACGTAGGCCTCGCGGCCGTGGCCGAGCGGATGCGCGCTGTCGGGCGGTCGGCGCGAGCGACGGGAGGCGAGAGCAGGAACACTTCGTTGCCTGTGTCCGCTCAGGAGTGCGTCGCTTCAGCCAGCAGCGAGGCTGACCCGGTCACTACCGCTGCGACCGACTTCGCGACAGCGACGAGGAGGTTGGCGGCGAAGGCGATGAGAACCGTCGTGAGGCTCGCGGAACCAGCGCCACGCGCTGCTCGCTCGGGGCGGCCGGGAAACCCCTCGGACTTCGCCGCAGCACCGTCGTTCGAGGGCGCCATATGCCCAAAGCATCGCCGGGCTCCGGCAGGCGCGCTAGATCGAGTCCCCGGCGCGCCATACCGCGGGCTTCTCGACAGGTGTCCTTGCTGTTCGCGTGAGGCTCGCGCTGACGGATCCTCAATCCGTGATCCCGGCTCGGTGAGGTTTCCTCGTTCCGCGGCTGTGCGCGTAGCGGTCGGTACGCGCGATGCGCGCCGACAGGTGATCCTTGGGGATGACGTGCATTCTGCGGGCGACCAATCCGGCGGCGCTCCTGTGGGTTTCCGTCGAGCGCGGCATGTATCTGCGGGGGTTCGCATCGCGATCGCGTTCGTCGTGGGCATCGCCTTCGCCCTCCCCATCGCTGCGCTGAGCTCGTGGTGGCTGTTCCCGCTCCTGACGTGGGACTTCGCCTGCGTCGTCTATGCGTCCTGGGTGTGGATGACGATCTGGCCGCGCGACGCTGTGAGCACCGCGCGCCTCGCCGTGCGCGTCGATCCCACCCGGGCGATCGCGGACCTGCTGGTCCAGGCGGCGGCGGTCGCGAGCCTCGCGGCGGTCGGGGTCGTGCTTGGCCAGGCGGCCAAGCGCCACGGGGCCGAACAGGTCCTGCTGGCAGCGCTGGGCGTGATCTCCGTCGCCCTCTCCTGGATCGTCGTACACACCGTCTACACGTTGCGCTACGCCCGGCTCTACTACACCCCGCCCGAGGGCGGGATCCAGTTCGGCGGCTCCGAGCGGCCGCGCTTCAGCGACTTCGCATACCTAGCGCTCACGCTTGGGATGACCTTCCAGGTCTCGGACACCAACCTCGAGACCAATCGCTTCCGCAAACTGGCTCTCGGCCAGTGCCTGCTCGCCTACGTGTTCGGCACCGTCATCGTCGCCGCCACCGTCAATCTCGTCGTGAGCCTCGGCTAGCCCGTAGCGCCGCGCCCGGGAGGCTGCCGAGCGACCGCCCGTCTGCCGGCGGCCGCGACCTGAATCGGGCCACTTCGTGCCTTCGCCGTGTGGGGGAGGCGTACACTCGTTCGTTCTCACACGCTCGCGTGTCACGCCGCCTCACCGACCTCGCAGGCCCGAACATCGGTGCCGAGGAGTTCCTCGGCGCCGTACTCGAGACTGCCGCGCAGCCGCTCTGCGTCTTCGATCACGACGGCGTGATCCGCTTCGTCAATCCCGCCGCGGTGGCGGCGCTCGGCTACGACGAGGCCGACGAGCTGCTTGGCCGCCAGAGCCACGAGGCCATCCACGAACGGCATTCGGATGGGAGCCCCTGTGGCGCTGGGGAGTGCCCGATGCTCATGCCCCAAACGACGGGCGAGACCGTTCACCGCGAGCTGGACTGGTTCTTCCGCCGAAGCGGCTCGATGTTGCCTGTCTCCTACGTCTCGGCGCCGATCGCCATGCCGGAGGGCCGCGGCGCGGTCGTGGCCTTCACCGTCATCCAGGATCGCCTGCACGCACAGCAGCAGGCGTCGTTGCGGCGGGTCGCGACGATCGTCGCCGACGGCACGGCGTCGGCCGAGGTGTTCACTGCAATCGCCGGGGAGGTCGCTCAGCTCCTGGACATGACGATCGTCAACATCTGGCGCTTCGAGCGTGATGGCACGGCAACCGTGATGGGCACCTGGAGTGAGCGATCGAGTCCGCTCCAGCCGGGCACCAACTGGTCGCTCGAAGCGCCTCCGATCGCCGCAATGGCCCAGCAGATCAGGGCCGGACGCCCCGCGAGGATCGACCTGCCGCGCGTGGCCGGCGCGCTTGCCGACGCTGCCCGCGCGAGCGGGCTGCGTGCGGGTGCGGGGGCGCCGATCATCGTCGGCGGCGAGGTGTGGGGCATGATGGGCATCGGTGCCGCGGATGGTGAGCCCGTGCCCGATCACATCGAGGATCGGCTCACGGAGTTCACCGAGTTGGTTGCCACTGCCATCGCGAACACCGACGCGCGCGCCGAGGCAGCAAGGCTGGCGGAGGAGCAGGCGGCGCTGCGGCGCGTAGCGACGCTCGTGGCGCGGGAGGCCTCGCAAGCCGAGGTCTTCACTGCCATCGCCGAGGAGATCGGACGGCTGCTTGGGGCGGATCACGTCCGGATGGTGCGCTTCGAGGGCGAAGGCGCGGTCGTGGTGGGCAGTTCGGGCGCGATTGACGACCCATTGCGCGGCGAGGGTCCCGTTCCGCTGGAAGGCGACAATGCGGTTTCGCGCGTGTTCCGGACGCGGCAGCCGGCACGGATCGACGACTACGAGACGGCCAGCGGCGCGATCGCGCAGAGCACGAGCGCGATGGGTATTCGCGGGGTCGTGGTCATTCCGATCCTCGTCGAGGGCCGGCTCTGGGGCGCCATGGGCGCGGGGACGGCTCAGGAGGAGCCGCTGCCACCGGAGACCGAGTTTCGGCTGGGCCAGTTCACCGACCTGATGGCCACCGCGATCGCCAACACCGAGTCGCGCGCCACGGCCGAGCGCCTGGCGGAGGAGCAGGCGGGGCTCCGGCGGGTGGCGACGCTCGTGGCCAAAGGGGCGCCGCCGGCGGAGCTGTTCGCGAAGGTCGTCGAAGAGGTGGCGAACGTGCTGGATGAGGTCGAGTGCATGCTGGTCCGCGACGAGGGCGATGGCACGGCGAGCGTTGCCGCGTGCCGTGGGGCCGGCTTCGAGGCCGGCTTCCCGGTCGGCATGCGGTTGGCGGTCGACGGCGACGGCGTTACCGCGTCGGTGCTCCGCACGGGCGAGCCGTGGCGGACCAAGGACTACTCCGCCGCCACCGGAACCATGGCCGAGCGCGCTCATGACCACGGGATCCGCTCGGCGGTCGGCTGTCCGATCCGAGTCGGTGGGCGCATTTGGGGCGTGATCGGCGTAGGGAGATCCGACGGCGCGGTGTTGCCACCCGAGACCGAGACCCGTCTTACGCAGTTCAGCGATCTCGTGGCCACGGCGATCGCCAACGCTGCCGCGCGCGCCGAGGTCGAGCGGCTCGCCGAGGAGCAGGCGGCGCTGCGGCGGGTGGCGACGCTGGTCGCGCAAGGCGCCTCACCCGCCACCGTCTTCGATGCCGTGGCCAAGGAGATGGAGGATCTGCTGGACGCCGACCAGGTCGGGCTGCTCCGCTACGAGCCTGGCGAAGAGGTGACCGTAGTCGCCCACCGCGGGCCGCCGACGCGAGTTCCCCCCGGCTCGCGCTTGAGCCACGCGGGTCAGAACGTGGCCGCAATGGTGAGGCGAACCGAGCGGCCCGCCCGCATCGACTATTGCGAGGAAGCGCACGGCACGATGGCTGAGCTCGCCCGCACCGTGGGGCTCCGGGCGAGCGTGGGAGTGCCGATCGTCGTGGACGGCCGGCTCTGGGGCGCCATCACCGCGAGCCGGGTCGGGGAGGAGTCGCCGCCGGCCGACACCGAGGAGCGGATGGTCCAGTTCGCGCAACTGCTCGACACCGCCATTGCCAACAGCGCGAGTCGCGACGAAGTGACTCGCCTGGCCGAGGAGCAGGCCGCGCTGCGGCGCGTCGCGACGTTGGTCGCGCGCGGCGTGACCGCGGACGCGGTGTTCGCCGCGATCACGCAGGAGGCTGGGCGCCTGCTCGACGTCGACGCCATGCACTTGGGGCGCTACGAGCCGGGCGACACGGTCACAGGCGTCGCCACCTGGTGGCGCGCAGGCAGCCCGCTGCCGTTGGGTACGAGCGCTCCGGTGGCGGGCGAGAACGTCACGGCGTTGGTGCTGAGCACCGGCCGCGCGGCGCGAATGGACAGCTATGAGGGCGCCGGGGGCGCGATCGCGGAGTTGATGCGCGATTCGGGTATCCGCTCGTCCGTTGGCGCGCCGATTCTCGTCGATCAACGGCTGTGGGGCGTGATGATCGCCTCGTCGAGGGCTGCGCTTCCGCTCCCGGCGGACACCGAGGTGCGCATCGCGGCGTTCACGGAGGTCGCTGCGACTGCGATCGCGAGCACCGAGGCGCGAAGGGAGCTGCGCGTGCTCGCGGACGAGCAGGCAGCCCTCCGCCGCGTTGCAACGCTCGTGGCCCAGGACGTCCCGCCGCGTGAACTGTTCGACGCCGTTGCCCTAGAGGCGGGCACGCTCCTCGGCGCCGATTTCTCGGGCATGCTGAGCTACGAGGACGACGCCAATGTCGCCATCGCGGCGACCTGGGCCGCGGTGGGCCGGCATCCTCCGGTTCCCGCTCGATTCCCCACCGAGCCCGGGGATCCAATGGCGATCATCGCGCAAACGCGCGAGCCCGCGCGTGTCGACGACTGGGCGGCACTCCCGGGGCCGATCGCCGCCTTCCTCCACATGGAGCTCGGGGTACGTTGCTCAGTCGGCAGTCCAGTCGTCGTGCAGGGCAGGTTGTGGGGCGGCCTCGCCGTCCACTCCAAGCAGCGCGCATCGCTGCCCCCGGACACCGAGGCCCGCCTTGCGCAGTTCACCGACTTGGTGGGCACGGCCATCGCCAACGGCGACGCGCGCGCCGAGGTGACGCGGCTGGCGCAGGAGCAGGCTGCGCTGCGGCGCGTGGCGACGCTGGTCGCGCAGGGCGCCTCGGCCACCGCGGTGTTCGATGCCGTGGCCGGCGAGATGGAGGGCCTGCTGGAGGCGGACGAGGTGTGGCTGAACCGCTACGAGTCCGGCGCCGAGGTCACCATCGTCGCGCGGCGCGGGCCGACCGCGGCGCGGGTAGTGCCCGGCACGCGGTTCAATCACGACGAGCGCCGCAATGTGACGGCCATCGTGCGGCGCACCGAGCGGCCGGCCCGAATCGAGCATTCCGAAGAAGAAAGCGCCGCGATCGCTGAACTGGCCGGCGCCAGCGGGCTCCGTTCGGTGGTAGGCGCGCCGGTTGTCGTCGACGGCCGGCTCTGGGGAGCGATCGCGGCGGGCTGGACCGGTGAGGAGCCCCCGCCGGCCGACACCGAGGAGCGGATGGCCCAGTTCGCCGAGCTACTCGACACCGCGATCGCCAACGCCGACAGCCGTGACCAGCTCACCGCTTCGCGGGCGCGTCTGCTCACCGAGGCAGATGATGCCCGTCGGCGCGTCGTGCGCGACCTCCACGACGGTGCGCAGCAGCGGCTGGTCCACACCATCATCACCCTGAAACTCGCCAAGCGAGCGCTGCTAGCAAAAGACGCACAGGCGGAGTCGCTCGTCCTGGAGGCGCTCGAACAGGCGGAGCGCGGCAACGTCGAGCTGCGCGAGCTCGCGCACGGAATCCTCCCCGCCGCTCTCACCAGCGGCGGCCTCCAAGCCGGCGTCGACGCCATCGTGGCGCGACTCGACCTACCGATTCACGTCGAAGTTCCGGCCATGCGGTTCTCGCCCGAGATCGAGGCCAGCGCCCATTTCATCGTGGCCGAGGCGCTCACGAACATCATCAAGCACTCGCACGCCGGTCGTGCCGAGGTCACGGCTTCGGTCGCCGACCGGATGCTCCACGTCGAAGTTCGCGACGATGGGATCGGAGGTGCCGACCCCGACGGTCGCGGGCTGGTCGGGATCCGCGATAGGGCGACCACGCTCGGTGGACGCCTCAGCATCGACAGCCCGGCCGGCGGCGGTACGCTCGTCGCTGCCACGCTGCCGCTCTCGGCCGGCTGACGGTTCCTGATGACTCGCTCGGTCCTTCCGCCGCGGCTCTGGCGGAGCTCGACCCGGCGCACTGATCCAGCCGAGTTCCGCGACGCGCTGAGCGCGGCCGCGCTTGAGCAGATCGAGATCCGCGAGACCCCCCGTGTTTGCGAACATGCGGCCGCGGCGATCGTTCGCGCCCGCAACCCGACCTCTGATCCGCAAGGAAGACACGACCGTGCCCCGTCTATCGCCGTCCGCTCGCGGGGAGACAACCGCCGACCGGGTGATGGGTCATCGACCCGAGTTGCTCGAGGCGTGGGAGAACCTCCGTGCAGCGCTGTCGGGGCCGTCCTCCACGCTTCCCCCACAACTCAAAGAAGAAGTCCGTCGCACGCTTGCGCAGCAGACGGGCTGCCGGTTCTGCGCCTCGCTCGGTCAGCCCAGCCCGGATCACGCAACGCGCCGGGAGTCACTGGCGGTGGCGTTCGCCGACGCGGTTGCAGGCGACCACACCGCGATCAGCGACGCCCAGGTCCGGGTGCTGTTCGACGAGTTCACCCTCCCGGAGATCGTCGAACTGTTGAGCTGGATCAGCTTCGAATTCGCCGGTCAGCTGTTCGGCTGTCTGATCGCCGATGAATCCGCCACCGAAGAGGAGAAGCAGGCGTTCGCGGCGTCGATCGCCGAGCTCGCGACCCCGCACGCCGATTCCAGGCCGCGGGCCACTCCGCGGCATGGCGAACTCTGATCGACGAGAGCGACCCGGCCGAATTGGTAGACGATCGGTAGATGGCGACGTGGCTGCGCAGACGACCAGCCATGAAAAAGCCCCCGGCTTGCGGGGCCTTCATTGATAGCGGGGGGCGGGATTCGAACCCGCGACCTCCGGGTTATGAGATCGCAACCCGCGGGTTCCTGGGCGTAGCGTTTCCCGATCTAGAGCGGCTTTTGGGGGGGCCACTTGACTCCAGTTGCGCTCAGATTGGTACTCAATTGGTACTCGGCCATCCACGTTTGGTGCGCAGGCTCGACCGGGCGGCTCAGAACATCACGTGGTGCGACGTCGGCATGAGTTGGCTATGCCGACGGCGTCGTCAAGCCGATGTCTGAGTTGGGTTCCCCACAGCTCAGTTTGTGAACCCCTGTGGCGAATCGGCATAAGAACCCGGGCGGAGTCCTCGCCCACATGGTCAGGATGGCCGTTCCGGCCGGGCGTTCTCCGGGTGCGGGTGGCCCCGCCTCAATGTCATCGTTGGCGGCGCGCCTCGTTCTCGGAGTGGACCCGCACAAGCAGACACCTACCGCGGTGGCGGTTCGGTCTGGGACGGGTGAGGTCGTCGAGGAGCTCACCGCCGACGCGCGCGCTGCGGGGCACGAAGTGCTGCGGGCCTGGGCTCAGGAGTTGGGTGCGGATCGTCTGTGGGCGTTGGAGGACGTCCGGAGCGTCAGTCGGGGCGTTGAGCGGTTGCTGGTCGCGCGCGGCGAGCGTGGTTCAGGTTCCGCACAAGCTGATGGCCGGTGCGCGTCGCGCCGCGCGATCGTTCGGGAAGTGCGACAGCATCGACGCGCTCGCGATCGCCCGGGCGGCGCTCGGTCACCCGGATCTGCCCGTCGCATTCGAGGACCAGGAGGCGCGCGAGATCACGCTGCTCGTCGATCACCGCGACACCCTCGTTCGGCCGCGCAGCGAGGCCCAGGACTGGCTGCGGTGGGTGCTTCACGCCATCGATCCCGAAACGGTGTTCCGGCGGGCGCCCTGGATCGCACGGTCTGGCTTGATCGCGTCGAACGACGGCTCGCTCGAGCAGCGCAAGGCGTCGCCCAGCTCCTCGACCTGAAGGGTCGCGGAACGCTGATCGCGGGAAAGCTCATCGGCGAGACCGACGGGATCGGCCGCTTTCGCACCGACGTGCAGCTCGCGCGTCTCGCCGGCGTCGCGCGGCTCGATGCCTCCTCCGGGCAGCAACAACGCCACCGCCTCAACCGCCACGGAAATCGCCAGCTCAACACCGCGCTGTACAAGCTGGCGGTGGTCGAAGGCCGCTGGAACCCACGCGCCCGCGCCTACCTCGAGCGCCGGCAGGCCGATGGGAAGACCCCTGGAAGCGCTGCGCTGCCGCAAGCGACTGTTGGCCCGCGTCGTCTTCCGTCTCCTGCGTCAGACACCCACGAGGCATCGCGATCGCGTCGTCATGGTCCGCAGCGGAAAGGTTCGCGTCGCTGCGCTCGCCTGAGTTGGAGGTGGTCCTGTGCTCATGCCCGCCCGACCGCTCCCGCAGGGTGCGACACTCGGCGGGCTGAGCCCAATGGACCACCACGGCATCAGGGCCCCAACGAATCTCTTCTCGGTCACGGCGTCGCGCAGCGATCGCTCCGCAGCCAGATCGCCGGATCAGCTCGTCGCCGCCGACCACCGACCCGCAACTCCGCCCGTGCTTTGACAAGCACAAGCAGGAGCGAGATCCCGAGCGACGCCGCTAGCGCTGCTCGCGTCCAAGGCGTTAGCGACGTGGCGACGGTTCGGGCGGGCGCTCCTCGTGTCATCAGCGCTGACCGTGTTTCGGGAGATCACGTGCGAGGGTCAAGTGCGATTCCCGCTGTGCGAGTGGAGGCGCCCGCCCGCGCGCGGGGCTGGTATTACGATGGCGCTACGCGCCTGAACACGCCGATCAAACCGGCGCTGGGCCTTGGAGCCGATCGCCTGATCGTGATTGCCACGCCTTCGATCGGCCCCCCGCCGAGGCGAGTTCTGGGCCCGGTCGGACGTCGCCTGAACGCAGAAGCGGCGCCCCGCGATGGGGCGCCGCCTCCCTCGGTGAGCCGCCGAGAAGACGGCTGCGCGAGTCGCGCGTTAGCTGTGCGCGGGCGTCGCGCCGGACTTGTGGATGCTCCCGCGACGGCGGCTGACGTAGATCAGCGAGCCGATGCCGATCAGCGCCAGGACGACCGCGCCGATGATCATCCCGATCTGGCCCCAGTCGGTTCCGCCGTTGTCCGGCGCCGCCGTCTGGACGGGGCTCGTGCTCGGGCGGGACACGTCGGTCGCATCGGGCGAACGCAGGTCCTGCGGGTTGCCCACGGGGACGAAGCGGGCGTCCCGGGCGTCGGGCGAGCGCAGGTCCTGGCCGCTGGTCACGACCACGGGACGCGAGGCGTCGCGGGCGTCGGGCGAGCGCAGGTCCTGGCCGGTGCTCACGACGACGGCGCGCGAGGCGTCGACGGCGTCGGGCGAGCGCAGGTCGGTGTTCGCGCTGGCGGCGGCAGGGGCCACGACGGCGGTCGCCAGGACGGCGGCCAACGTGGCGGTGGTCTTGAGGGTCTTGCGGCTCATCGAGCCCTCCTCCGATTTGGAGCCGACGGTGTGCGGCTCGTCGAGAGGGGAGCCTGCGCCCACCCGGTTGACGCTCGCCCCCGCAAGCGGTAAACGCAGCGGTAAACGTCCGGTTTACGCGAGGGCGTGGCGCGGGCGGCCCACGCGTCCATGCCGAGCGCGCGGTAGCCGGCGTCCAGGTGTGCCCGCGCACGCGCGGTCGCGCGCGCGATGCGGGCCAGGAGCAGCGCGGCGAGGTCGCGCTGGGCGTGGGCGAGCCAGGCCGACTCGAGCTTCGCTGTCGGCCGGGCCGATGGCCGCCAGCACGCGCCCGAGCAGCCTCACGAGGAACGGGTCGATGCTGGCCCGGGCCCGCCCGCCAGCTCGCCGCGACAAAACCGGGAAACACTTCCGAGCAAGAAAACAATAGGGCCGCTAGTCGACCGGCTCGGGCGGCTCCGGCATGCCACAGGCGTAGCAGTCGAGCGCGTACGAGGCCATGATCAGCCGGGCGCAGGAGGAATGTGTCCGCTTCCCCTGCGTGTGATCTCGACCCGCCCCCGGGTCGCGGTTCAAAGTCGGTGGCGGGCGATGATCGTCCTGCGGTTTTTCTCGAGCACGTCGGCGATCTCCGACTTCTGGATGCGGTAGAAGAACTTGATGGTCCAGTCGAGCTGGTCGAGGGCGGCGTAGGCGGCCTCGCGATATCGCTCGACGTCGTGTTGCCCTCGGCTCATGCTGACCTCCCTCGACCCCACTTGGAGTCCGTTGTGCCCGGGGGGATGAAGCACCCCAGGTTCCCGTGGCGGCGGCGTCGCAAACGGCGTTCTGAGGCGCCGCCGGGCGAGCGCCAAGGAGGAACACGCTCGCCCCAGCTGGATCGCTTCGGTTTGCAGGCATGTCGTTCGCCGCGTGTGCCTGCGCTGCCCCGCGTTTCGCAGCCGCGACCGACTGAAAATCACGGCGTCGACGCAAGATTGGCACCTGGTTGGTACCCGCGCGGATCACCGGATGACGTGCGATCCGGCGAAAAGGCCCCGCTTTGCGGGGCCTTCATTGATAGCGGGGGCGGGATTCGAACCCGCGACCTCCGGGTTATGAGCCCGGCGAGCTACCTGACTGCTCCACCCCGCGGCGGAGCCAACGATTCTAGCCCGCTTTTCGCGGTCCCTCTAGCCCTCGAGCACGGAGCGCAGCTCGCCGGCCTGGCGGCGCAGTTCGGCGGGGTCGGCGTCGGCGCGGTCCTCGAGCGCGCGCTCGAGCCCGCGGGCCAGCCGCGTGGCGTCGTCGAGGTCGAAGGTGCCGGCCAGGCCGGTGATCTTGTGGGCCGCGTCGCAGCCGGTGGCGATGACGTCGGGGTTGGCATCGCCGTCCAGGGCGTCGATCGCCCGGTCGATGGCGTCCACGCGGGCGAGGAGGTTCGGCCGTGCCCGCGTCCAGATGCGGTCCAGTGCCCCGTCGAGCCCCGGGTCCGACTCCGGCATGCCCCTAGACCTTGGCGCCTTCGGCCTGCTTCTTCAGTCCTTCGGCGGCGCCCCCGAGCAGGAAGTCCCGCACCTTGGTCTCGGCCGGCCCGCGCAGTAGCAGCCCCAGCATCCGGCCGGGATCGACAACGAGCGCGTAGGTCGCGCGGGTCGAGGCGCCGAGGTCCTCGAACTCCCACCAGCCCTCCAGCGACTTGGTCTCGCCCTTCTCCTGCACCCAGTCGATCCGGGTGGGCGGCGTGTACGAGAACCGCAGGCGCGCACGGACCTTCTTGACCTTGGCGTCGGACTCGGTCTCGACGATCGTGGCCCGGCGGTCGCCGTCGCGCTCGAGCACCTCCACGTCCAGCAGCGACCCCTGCCAGTCGGGCGCCGACTGGATGTCGGCCGCGATGTCGAAGCAGTGCTCGATCGGAGCCTGGATCTCGACGCTGCGCTCTCCTCTGATGATCCCCATGACGCAACACATACCCTACGACGACCGATGGCCCGCGTCTTCGTCACCCGCCACCTCCCCGGCGGAGCGCTCAAGCGGCTTGCGGCCGAGCACGACGTCGACCTCTGGCGCGAGCAGCTCCCGCCGTCGCCGGACGACCTGCGTGCGCACGCCGCCGACAAGGCGGGCCTGCTCGCGCTCCTCAGCGACCGCGTCGACGCGGAGCTCATGGACGCGTGCCCCGACCTGCGCGTGGTCTCCAACTACGCGGTCGGCTCGGACAACATCGACCTCGAAGCCGCGGCACAACGCACCATCGCCGTCGGCGTCACCGCCGACGTCCTGACCGACGCAACCGCCGACCTCGCCTTCGCGTGCCTCCTCGCGGCCATGCGGCGGCTGCCCGAGGCCGTGGCCGCCGTGCGCGCAGGCCAATGGACGACGTGGGGGCCGGAGTGGATGCTCGGCCACGAGGTCCACGGCGCCACGCTGGGCATCGTCGGCTACGGGCGCATCGGGCGCGCGGTGGCCAAGCGGGCCTCCGGGTTCGACATGGAGGTCCTGCACACCGGCGAGGGCGGGCTCTCCTTCGAGGAGGTGCTGGGCCGTTCCGACGCGGTCTCGCTGCACGTGCCGCTCACCCCGACGACCCGTCACCTGATCGACGAGGCGGCGCTGGCGCAGATGAAGCCCACCGCCGTGCTCGTCAACACGGCGCGCGGCGGCGTGATCGACCAGGACGCGCTCGGGCGGGCCCTGCGCGACGGCGTGATCGCCGGCGCCGCGCTCGACGTCACCGACCCCGAGCCGCTGCCGCCCGACCACCCGCTGCTCGAGCTTCCCAACCTGCTCGTGCTCCCGCACATCGGCTCGGCCACCCACCCGACGCGCGAGCGCATGGCCGACGTGGCGGTCGACAACCTGCTCGCCGGGCTCGTGGGCGGACCACTTCCCTCCCCGGCGGGCTGATCCGATGCGCGTCGCGGTCGTCGACATCGGCACCAACTCGACCCGCCTGCTGGTCGCCAACCTGGAGGACGGCAACGTCGCCCGCCAGCTCGACAAGCGCTCGGAGGTCACGCGCCTGGGCGAGGGCGTCGACGCCACCGGGCGCCTGGGCGACGAGCCCATGCAGCGCGTCTTTCGCGTGCTCGAGGACTACCGTCGCGAAGCCGACGAGCTCGGGGCCGAGACCCGAATCGGCGTGCTCACCAGCGCCGTGCGCGACGCGGTGAACGGCGCCGAGTTCACGCAGGCCGTGCGCGAGCGCTTCGGCTTCGACGCCCGCACCATCGACGGCGACACCGAGGCCGAGCTGACCTTCGCCGGCGCCACGAGCGAGCGCGATCCCGCCGACACCACCCCACTGGTGGTGGTCGACATCGGGGGCGGCTCGACCGAGGTCGTCCAGGGCGCCGGCGGGAAGATGGAGTTCCACGTCTCCACCCAGGCCGGGGTCGTGCGCCAGACCGAGCGCCACATCCACACCGACCCCCCGCGGCCCGCGGAGCTCGAGGCCCTGGCCACCGAGGTGCGCGGCATCGTGCTCGACAACGTGCCCGACGGCGTGCTCGACGCGGTCAGCGCCGGCATCGGGGTGGCGGGCACGGCGACGTCGTGCGCCGCGATCGCCCAGGGCCTCGATCCCTACGACCCCGACAAGGTCCACGGGTACGTGCTCGAACGCACCGCGCTCGACCGCCTGCTCGAGCAATTGGCCGCCCTGCCGCTCGAGCAGCGGCGCGAGGTGCCCGGCCTGCACCCCGACCGCGCGCCGACCATCGTGGCCGGCGTCGTCATCCTCCAGCAGGTGCTCGACGCCTTCGCGCTGGACCGCGTCGAGGTCTCCGAACACGACATCCTCCAGGGCGCCGCATCACGGTTTTCGCAACGCTCCGGAAATAAGCCTTGAAACTGGGCCTGGACGGATGTTTGATTGTTGGCGTGCAAAGGCGCGGGGCATACTGCCCCCGCCGGGTGAAGAGGGACGTGCCCCACACGTACCTTGAATCCCTGCTCATAGGTTCGGGCGAAGCCGCATCGAATCGGCGCCTCCCGCCGCTCGGACCGCCGAACCCGGCCCCTTCATGGCACGTACCCCTGCCCGTCCTGACGGGGCCACTTGGGAAGCCGCCGACATGATGTCGGCGGTTTCCTGCATTAACAGCTTGTTGGCGTGATGCCAGCGGCCGGTCTCCACCGGCTCTCGGCTAGGCCAGGTTGGACGAGCGCGGGTACGCGACCGCGGGGTCGGTGAGCACGTTGACGAGCGCCGGCTTGCCCGCCGACAGCGCCCGTTCGAGCGCGGGGCGCAGCTCGCCCGGCGTGCGCACGAGCTCGCCGTGGCCGCCAAGCGCCTCGACCAGCTGGTCGTAGCGCGTCTCGGGCCGCAGCTCGGCCGCGACCGAGTAGCCGTAGAGGAACATCATCGGGTGGTGCTCGAGGGCCCAGATGCCGTTGTTGCCCATGACACCGACGACATCGACGCCGTGCCGGGCCAGCGTGTCGAACTCCATCCCCGAGAAGCCGAACGCGCCGTCGCCCAGCAGCAGGATGACCTGGCGGTCGGGGTGAGCGAGCTTGGCCGCGAGCGCGTAGCCCGGCCCCGAGCCCAGGCACCCGTACGGGCCCGGGTCCAGCCAGCAGCCCGGTTCGTAGGAGTTGATCACCCGGCCGGCATAGGAGACGAAGTCGCCGCCGTCGCCGACGATGATCGCGTCGCGGTCGAGGACGTCGTCGAGCTCCTTGTACACGCGCAGCGGGTGTAGGGGGGCACGGTCGTCGGTGAGGTGCTCGCGCTCGGCGGCGCGCTTGGAGCGCTCGACCGCGGCGATGTGCGCGATCCAGGCGTCGTTGCGCGGCGCGGCGCCGTCAGTCGCCAGCGTGGCGAGCGTCTCGGTCAGCCCGCCCACGAGATCGATCTCCACCGGCCGCGGCGGCGGGCGCAGCGCCTCGGCGTAGTCGACGGTCACGATCGTCGTGTCCTCGCCGAACGAGGCCCCGAAGCCGAGCCGGAAGTCCATCGGCACCCCGATGACCAGGGCGAGGTCCGCCTCCTTCAGCGCGGTCGACCGCGCGCGCGCGAAGAACAGCTCGTGGTCGGCGGGGATGCACCCGCGCGCGAGGCCGTTGAGGAACACCGGAATGCCGCGCGCCTCGACCAGCTCGCGCAGCGCATCCTCGCCGTGGGCCCAGTACAGGTTCGTCCCGGCCATGATCACCGGGCGTTCGGCCTCGCGCAGCAGCGCGGCCGCGCGCTCCACGCCCTCGGCCGGCGGCCCCTCCCCCGGGATCGGCAGCACCAGCGGGGCGCCGCCCGGCTCGGTGCCCTCCATGAACACGTGGTCGAGCGGGAAGTCGACGAAGGTCGGCCCGGTGGGGGCGGTCATCGCCTCGGCCAGGGCGACGTCGACGAGACCGGGGATCACGTCCGTGCTCTGCGCCGTGCGGGCCGACTTGGTGACCGGGTCCACGAATGGGACGTGGTCGATCTCCTGCAGCGAGCCCTGGCCCCACCGCATGGCCGGCGCGCGCCCGCCGAGCACGAGCATGGGCGAATTGTTCTGCAGCGCCGAGGCCATGGCGCTCATGCCGTTGGTCACGCCGGGCCCCGCGGTCAGCGCGCACACGCCGGGCTCGCGGGTGACCTTGGCCCAGCCCTCGGCGGCGAAGGCGGCGGCGGACTCGTGGCGGACGTCGACGAGGTCGATGCCCTCCTCGCGGCAGCCGTCGTAGATCGAGAACAGGTGGCCGCCCGAGAGCGTGAACAGCTTCGTCACTCCCGCGGCCTTCAGCCGGCGGGCGACGAGGCGGCCGCCGTGGACCTTCGTGCCCTCCTCGATCTCGGTCGACATGCGGAGCGACACGCTAGCGCTCGCAACCCTCATGGGGGGGTCAGACCCCGTTGAGGGTGGTCGAGGGTTCAGGCCGGGATGACCCGCGCCGTGCCGCCCGGATGCGTGCGCAGCGCGGCCGCCGCCTCGGGCAGCCGCAGCTCGCCTGCGAAGAGCTGGCGGTTGGCGACCACGCCCGGAAGCCGGTCCGCCCCGGCGTCGAGCAGCCGCCGCGCCGTCAGCTCCATCGGCCCATCGTGCGCCACGTCGCCGGCCGCGGCCAGGGCGTCGTCGAGGCCCAGGCCGGCGGCCGCGGCGGCCTCGGCCAGCACCTCGGGGTCGTCGAGCTCGAAGCCGCCGCACCAGGCCAGCCGCATCGCCGCCTGAGCGAACGCCGCCGCCCGGCCGCGCTCGGCCGCGAACGACGCAACCCGCATGGCCGCCGTCGTCGCCGCACCCAGGTCGCCCTCGGGCCAGACCAGCGGCACCCGCAGCTGGGCCGCGCGGCGCTCGGCCGCCGCGCGCGCGGCCGCCGCCCGCAGCGGGTCCGTCCACGGGTCGCCCTGGTGCACGATCGGACCCAGGACGGGCCGCCAGACCACCCGCGCGAACAGCCGCTCGATGCCCTCCGCAGCGAGATAGCTGAAGGGGCACGCGAGGTCGAAGTAGAAGTACGCCGCCGGCGCCGAGCGCCGACGCGCCACCGGCCCCCGCCGTGCCCGCACCCGCCCCAGGTCCACGAGATCTCCCATGAAGGGCACAACGCAGGCGGCGTCGAAAACTGGCGCTTAGTCTTCGCCCTACGCTGGACAGCACCCAAAACACATCGTACATTCGTCCATGGGACTCCATTCCGGCGGCCTAACTCCCGGCAGTCGGGTGTTCGAGTCCCATAATCCGGACGAACGGACTCCGCCACGGAGGGAAACCATGCCGCCTGTACCGCCGCCCAAACGCCACCCCTACGACCAGTGGGCGCCGGACGCTCGCGCCCTTGACCTGGTCGGGGACAAGTGGACCCTGCTCATCGTGCGCGACCTGGCCGCCGGCCCTCGGCGTTTCGTCGAGCTGCAGCGCGTCCTCCCCGGGATCTCCACCGAGCAGCTTCGCTCTCGCCTGAACCGCATGGTCGCCGACGGCCTGCTCACCCGCCAGCGCTACCGCGAGGTGCCGCCGCGCGTCGACTACGAGCTCACCGCACGCGCGCGCGACCTCATGCCCGTACTCGGCGCGCTGGCCGCGTGGGGCTACGAGTGGGCCTGGGGCCGCCCGCGCGAGGGCGAGGCGATCGACATCGGCGCGATCCTGCGCCTGGCCCCCGGGCTGTCGGCCCGGGCCGGCAACGCGGCGGGCTCCGTGGCGCTGACCGTCACCGACAGCGACCGGCGCGACTACGTCCTCATCGCCGACGGCGGCGAGGTCCGCATCGAGGAGCGCGAGGCCCCCGACGCCGACGCGCGCGTTTCCGGCGCCCAGCGCAGCTGGATCGAGGCCTTCGCCCCCGACGGCTCGCTCGACGCGCTCGAGATCGAGGGCGACCGCCGCCTGGCCGAGACCCTGCTCGGCATCCTGCGCAACGAAGCGCCCCGCCGCGCTGCCGCCGCGGCGTAGCTACTTGCTGTAGTCGGCCGGCTTGTCGACCTGCGGCGTGCCCTGCGGCTGACCCGGCGCCGCCGGCTCGACGAAGCACCCCGAGTGCCCGCCCGCGGGCGCGTCGTTCGGGGGGGTCTCCCCGCCCGCGTTGTTGCAGTCATGGTTGGGGATGATCAGGAACTTGCCCATCTCGGGGATCGACAGGTTGGCCCCGTAGGGGTAGGAGTTGCCGCGGGTGAAGTCCTGGCGGGTCGGTGAGAGCGCGATGGTGTCGGGGCCCATGGGCCCGAATTGCCGCAGGTAGTGGCCCACCCCGCCGCCGGTCGCCGTCGTCGTGTCGGCGATGCCGGTGATGCCGGCGGACATGAAGTTGCTCGTGATGGCCTGGTTGTACTCGATCCACTGCAGGATCGGGTTGAGCTGGGACAGGAACGGCCCGAGCTGGCCGAGCAGGGGCTGGGCGCCGCGGAGGATGTCGCGCAGCGCCGGCAGGCCGCGCCTGGACGCGTCGATCAGCGGCCCGAGGTTGACGAAGAAGCGCTTGAGGTCGGGCGCGAGCTGGCGCGTCGCGCGCAGCGTCGGCACGAGGTCGTGCGCCACCGGCCGCAGGTCGCGCACGAGCGGGTCGGTGTCGAGCGCGAATGTGCGCAGGCGGCCCAGCGTCGCCTTGGACTCGTCCAGGAACGTCGGGAAGATCTGGATGGTCTGGGCCAGCGCCCGGTTCTGGCGCGCGGTGGCCGAGAAGACCTGCTCGCCGGTGGTGACCAGCGCGCGCAGCTGGCCCGTGTTGCGAGACAGCGCGTCGAAGGTCACGCCAGTGTTCGCGATGAGCTTGCGCAGCCCGACGTTCTCCTCGTCGAGCACCGTCATGAGCTGGTCGCCCGAGCTGACGAAGGACGGCAGGTTGCCGATCGCGTTGTTCAGGTCCTCGCCGCGGCCGTTGACCGCCGGCGCGAGGTCCTGCTGCCAGTCGCGGAACGCCTGCCGCGTGACCGGGTCGAAGGCCTGGAAGATCTCGTCGAGCTCGACCGAGGGCTTGACGCGCGAGGCCTTCAGGAACCCGCCGTCCTTGACCGCGGGCGCCCCCGGCGTGCCGGGGGTGATCTCGAGGTAGGTCTCGCCGAGCAGCGTCTTCTGGCGCAGGATCACCTTCGCGTTGGAGCGCACGGGCGCGTACTTGGCGTCCATCTCGATCGTCGCCGTGGTGGCGTTGCCGGCGCCGGGCGCGAGCTCCTTCTTGACCACCTTGCCGACGGTGACGCCGGCCTCGCGCACGTCGGCCTCGAGCCCGAGCTGGGTCGCCTCGGGGACGTTGACCTTGAACTGGTAGCCGTTGGGCTTGAACGGGATCGGGCCGCCGAAGGACACCCACAGGAACAGCAGTAGGCCGAAGCACGACAGCGCGAAGAGCACCATCACGAGGACGCGGGGAACCGAGGGAGCCTGCTTCTGCATCTACTTGCCCTTCTCGGCGCAGGGGCCGCCGGCGGCCTGCAGCGCAGGCAGGTTGAGGCCGGCCTTGACGACGTCGGTCAGCCCGGAGGGGACGCCGACGGCATCGCCGATGGCGCTGATCGACTGGCACGTCCCGCCGAGCACGATCGGCCGGTACGGCCCGTTCGCGTCCGCGGTCGAGAACAGGTTGTTGGCCATGTGGTCGACCCACGCGATCCAGAACAGGTAGGAGCGCTGCTGCGAGCCGTCGTAGGGCGCGTCGTTCCCGTTCGAGGGGTCGTAGGCGATCATGTTGAACAGGTGGTTGAGGACCGTGAAGGACGCCGTGAGGTCTGGGGTCTCGGTCGCGAGGTTCGTGGCCGCCGGCCGCAGGCTGCGCACGAGCGGGCGGGCCGCCACCACGAAGGGCCGGATGTCGTTGCGCAGCAGCGGCGTCGCCTCCTGGGCGAACGGCGTCACCGCGTGGTTGGCCCGGTTGAGGGCCACCGCCACCGGGCGCAGGTGGTTGGCGGCCGGGCGCAGCACGTCGGCGAAGGTCCGCACCTTGCCCAGCGTGTCGGTGGTCTGGCGCAGCGCCGGCGGGAACAGCTGGATGGCGTTGGCGATCGAGCCGTCCTCGGACGCGAAGGCGCGCAACACGGCCGACGACGAGTCGATGAGCTGCGCGAGGTCCTCGCTCTTGTTGGCCAGCTCGCCGTTGAGCACGTGCAGCGAGGTGATCAGCCGGCGCAGGTTCTGGCGCCGCGTGGCCACCTGCTCGGTCACGCGCGCGAGGTCGCGGTGGGTGGGCTCGAAGCGGCGGAAGACCTCCTGGAGGTCTCCGCCGCGACCCTTGAGCCCCTCCCCGGCGCCGTTGACGAGCAGCTGCAGGTACTGCCGCGTGTCCGCGTCGAGCGCGCCGTAGATCTCGTCCGGGTTGACATCCGGCAGCGTGTTCTGGACGGGGATCGCGAACCCGTCCTTCACCACCGGGGCCGAGTGGGAGCCCGGACTGACCTCGAGGAACATGTCCTTCAGGCCGGTCTTCGGACGCAGCAGCGCGCTGGCGTCGGTGTGGATGAGGGTCTTGTAATCGGGGTCGATGTCCATCTGGACGATCGCCTTGCCGTCCTGCAACTTGACCCCGCCGATCTCGCCCACCTTGACGCCGGAGACGCGCACGGTCTGGCCCTGCCCGGGCGTCACGGCCTGGGCGGTGGAGAGGGCGGCATTGAGATGCAGCGGCGCCGGCTCCCACGGGAACCGGAAGCGCTCGTTGCTGAGGATGTAGAAGGCGACCGTGCCGGCGACGACCGCGAGGGCGATGAGCGCCACGAACTCCTTGAGGTGCTTGCGGATCGCCGTCACTTGCCGCCTCCGTTCGACCCGCCGTCGGGCGTCGTGATGCCCTTGAGCATCTGCTCGATCTTGTCCAGCTGCGCCGTGTGCCCGAGCTTGGACGCCAGGCCGGCGATGTCGGCCGCGGTGGCCGGCTCGGACGAGACCTTGAGGTCGTTGCCCAGGCCGGCGCGGTCGACCGAGTCGCGCAGCTCCTGCACGGCGCCTGCCGAGATCTTGTCCCACATGTCCTTGTAGGCCTGCGGGTTGGCCGTGGCCGCACTCTGCACGTGCTTGGGGCCCGGGCCCGGGGTCGTCTTCAGGTTGGGCATCGGCTGCGTCTCGCAGGGAACGTCGGGCCGCAGCGGCGGGCGCGACTCGGCCTTGGCCGGGTTGGTGCCGAGCAGCGGCAGCGAAGTTGTCGTCAGCAGTCCGTTGCCGAGGTTGTAGACCAGCTCGCCGGCGACCGGCATGACCCGGAACCAGTAGCCGTTCGGGGAGGCCGAGCGGCCCTCGCCCGACAGCCCGACGAGCGGCTGCGGTGCCTCCTCGGCGACGTTGTGCTTGGCCGGGAAGTTCGGGTCGGGGACGGTGAGCTTGGTCCAGGGCTGGATGACCTCGTTCTGGCAGCTCGACGCGGCCCGGACCTGGTCCAGCAGTGGCGGCGTCGCGCTGTTGAGCTGGCCGAGCGCGGGCACGGTCGGGACGAGGTCGGCCACCAGGCCGCGCAGCTCCGGCGTCGAGACGAGGTTGCGCGCCTGGGTGATGAACGGCAGCGACGCGTCGATGGTCGGGCCGGTCGACTTGACCGCCGGGCGCAGCGCCGCGGCCAGCGCCCGTACGGCCGGGAAGGACGCGTTGAGGGCGTCGAGCGCCGGGCCCGCCGCGCGCAGCGTGCGCGGCAGCTCGGCGATCGTCTGCTCGAGCGCGGACTGGTTGCGCGAGAACGCCGCCGCCGTGCGGTTGAAGTCGGTGATCAGGCTCTGCAGCTGCGGCGGGCTGGCGTCGAGCGCGTCGGCCACCGTGCCGGAGTCGCGGATGAAGCCGTTGAGGTCGCCGGGGTGCAGTCCGAGGGTCGACTGGTTGACCAGGGCCGTGTTCTTGTAAGCCGGCTCCCAGTACGGGATCGAGGCGTCGTAGCCGGTCGACCCCGGCGGCTGCAGCGCGGCCGAGTACTCCTCCAGCAGCACCTGCAGGTTGTGGCGGGTGTCGGACTGCAGCGAGGTGAGGATCTGGTCGAGCTGGACCGGCGTGCGCGTGTTCTGGATGCGGATCGTGTCGCCGTCGCCGAGCTTGGGCGCGCTCGGCGTGCCCGGGTGGATGTCGACGAAGAAGTTGCCCTCGAGGAAGATGCGCGGGCGGATCGCCACCGTCGCGTCGGTGTGGATGGGCAGCGCCTTGTCCTGGATCTCCATCGACACCACTGCGCCCTGGTCGACGCCCTTGCCCATCGGCTCGACGTCGGTGACCTTGCCCACGTTGACGCCGGCGATGCGCACCGGCGAGTTCTTGTTGATGTTGTTGGCCGACTTGAAGGCCGCCTTGATCGTGAAGTGGTGCTCGAACGGGATCGCCTTGGTGAACCCGAAGTAGGTGATGGCGGCGGCCAGCACGAGCGTGATCAGCCCCCAGGTGAAGTTGCTGAGCCCGCCGGTCTTCTTCCTCAGTCGCTTCACGGCACGGCTCCGATCCCGCCCGGGTCGCGCGTGAACGTCTCGCCCGGCGGCACGTGGTTGGTGTCCAGCTGGCGGTCCTTCGGCGGCTTGTCGCGGTCGTCGAACGACTTGAAGTTCGGCCCCTGGTCGCCCGGCGTGTGCGGGTCCATGGACACGAACAGGTTCTGCGGGGCGTACTTGGACAGGCGCGCCGGGTAGCCGCGCTGGCCGGCCTCGCAGTCGGCGTTGCCCTGGTCGTCGACGGCGGCGCCGTAGGGCTGCGCGTGCAGGTACTCCGGGTCCTCGCCGGGCGGCACGTTCTCGCCGTTGGCGGGGCCGGTGGCATTCGAGGTCCCGACGCTGTTCTTCTGGTGGTTCGCAAACTGGAACAGCGCGCGCTGGATGTTCCCGGTCGGGTCGTCCTCGGAGAACTGCTCCGCCAGGAAGGTCCAGAAGTAGTTCCAGAAGTTGCACACGGTCACATAGGGGCCCAGGTAGCGCAGGGTGGGGTTCAGCGTCCCCACCGTGGCCATCAGCCCGCGCAGCGCGAGGTTGGTGGTCGGCGCCTGGCTCAGGTCGCGCAGCGCGCCGAGCGACTCGCGCAAGTCGTCGTTGAGCTCGGTCGAGCGCTTGAGCACCGGGATGCCGGTGCGCAGCGCCGGGTTGACGATGGGCAGGGCGCGGCGCAGCTCGCCGGTGGCGAGGTCGAGGTCGTGCCCGAACTTGGTCGTGTCGTTGAGGAACGGCATCTGGTCGTGCAACGAGCGTGTGGAGACATCGAGCGTCGGCGGCGCCTTGGCGATCGTGGCCTTGAGCGCGTTCGGGTCGCGCGACAGCGCGGCGAAGGTCGTGCCCATGTCGGTGAAGAGCTGCGCGTTGACGCCGGCGACCGGGGCCAGCGCGCCGGTGAAGCGGTCCAGGGTCATGAAGAAGCGCGCGAGCTGCGTGCGGTTGTCGGCCAGGTTGGACATGACCGGCGCGAGGTGGGTGAAGAACGACGGCGCGACCTGGACGGTCTGGTTGAGGTCGGGGCCGCGCTCGGTCAGCGCGTTGCCGAAGCCGGTGAGGTTGTCCTGCTCGGCGATCCGCGTGGGCCGGTCGAAGATCTTGAACACGTCGTCGATCTGCACCGGCACCTTCGTCTGGCTGACCGGGATGGTGTCGCCGTCCTTGAGGAACTTCGTCGTGGACTTGCCGCGGGTCAGTTGGAGGTACTTCAGGCCCAGCGCGGACCGCGGGCGGACCTCGACGGTCGAGTCGGCCGGGAGCTTGCCCGTCTTCTTGTCCAGCTTGACCGTGACCTGCGCGCCCACCGTGGGCTGGTCGACGCCCTTCTCGGCGCCGACGTTCTCCGCCTTGCCGTTCAGCGCGATCGGGCTGATGCCCGAGATCACGCCGATGCGGTAGCCGCCCTCGCGGACCTCGTTGCCCTTGACCAGATTGGAGCCGTTGGCGAGCTGGACCTTGATCTCGGTCGTGGGCACGAACGGCAGCCCGTTGTTCGCGTTGTAGGCCAGGAAGACCGCCACCACGACGACGAGGACCGTCACCGCGCCCACGAGCACGGGGTTGGCCACCACCGATGCCGAGCCGCGCCGCCTCATGGCGCCATCAGGTAGTCGAGGACCTGGCGGTCCGACGAGCTGCGGTCACGCCCGCCGCCACCGCTACCACCGGGCAGCGCGCCCTGCACGCCCTGCTGCACGTCCTTGGGGACGTTCTGCGCGTCCTTGGGGACGACGTTCTTCGGGTCGACGTTGTTGGGCACGCCGGGCACGTTGGGCACGCCGGGCACCTGCGGCACCGGCACGCTGGGGACGCCCTGGGTGACCTGGTTGATGATCGTCGTGACCGGGTCGACCGGGTTGACCGGCGGAGCCGCGCCGCCACCACCGCCGCCGCCGCCGTTGTCGCTCCCGCCGGAGGGGCTCGAGTTGCCGCCGTTGGCGCCGTTGCCGGAGTCCTTGGGCTGGTCGGCGGGCGGGGTGGGTGCCCCCGCGTCGCCATGGCCGTCGCTGGTCGACTTGCTCGACGCGCTGTTGTCGACGCCGGACGGGAACTTGCCGTTGTCGGAGATGTTCGGCTCGCCCAGCAGGCCTGGGCCGTTGGGGCCGATCTTGTCGCCCGAGCACTTCTGGTAGAGCGCGACCGATGCGGCGTCGTCCTTGCGCAGCTTGTGGCCGTCGTTGTAGGGCGAGCAGTCCGGGTCGACAAAGGCAGCGATCTTGAGGATGTACTCGACGCCGTCGTAGACGTTGATGGCCTGGGACTGGTCGAAGACGTACTGGAGCAGCGCCTCGAGGCCGGTGTAGTTCTTGCGCCCGTCGGTGTGCTGCGGGCCGGTGCGCTGGTCGGTCTCGACGGCGTGCGAGGGGTCGTCGAGGTGCTCGAGGATGATCCGCAGGTTCTTGGACAGCTCCGGCGAGGTCGACGCGTACTGGTTGAGCAGGTCGACCGTCGGCGTGGCGCTGGTGACGGCCTGGCGGCCGATCTGCGACGCGCCCGCCAGCGTGCGCAGCGCCGGGCGCGACGCGTCGGCGAACGGGCCGAGCAGCTTGAAGAAGCTCTCCAGCTGCCCGCTCGTCGCGTCGAGGTTGCGCAGCGCCCCGGTCTGCGAGACCGCGGTCTGCCCGAGGGCCGCCATGGCCGGGCGCAGCTGGGCGAGGAAGGCCGGGAGCTTGCGGAAGCCGGCGGCGAGGGCGGCGCGGCGCTCGGCCGAGGCCTCGGCCGTGTTGCGCGCGGTCTGCACCCAGCGGCCGACGTTGCGGTGGTTGTTGGCCAGCGCCGTGATGACCGTGTCGCCGTTGTGGGCGAGGTCGGCCAGGACCTGGTTCTGCTGCGCCAGGATGGCCAGCACGCGGTCGGTCTGCTCGAGCGCCGGGACCGCACGGCGGATGGCCTCGTTGAGGTTCTGCCCGTTGCCGGCCACACCGGCGCCGAGCTCGTTGATGATGATGCGCAGCCGCTCGCGCTCGGGCAGGCGCAGGATGTTCTGGATCAGGTCGGGGGCGATCGTGGTCGCGGTGTGGTTGACCGGGACGGTCGCGCCCTTGTTCAGGACCTTGCCGTGGACGCCGGGCTGGCAGTCGAGGAAGTACTCGCCGATCAGCGACTGCGGCCGGCTCTCGCAGAAGGCGTCGCTGCGCAGGGTGTCGAACCCCTGCTGGTCGAGGTTGATCTCGACACGCGCGTGGTAGTTGCGGCGGTCGAGCTTGAACGCCTGGATCTTGCCCGCGCGGACGCCGGCCAGCTTGACGTCGGCGCCCTCGACAAGGCCGAAGGCGTTGTCGAGCTCGACCCAGTAGGTGTGGCCGTTCTGGCTCCCAGATCCGGAGGCCAGGAAGGCCAGCGCCGCGGCGGCCGCGAGCACGACGGCGATGCCGATCACGCGCCTCATGGCCCGGGCGGCACCTGGGACGGGTCGCAGGGGAAGCCGGCGGGCGGCTTGAAGCTCGGGTTGCGCTCGGCCGTGCCCGGGCAGCGGTCGTTCTGGCCGGTGACGGCGGCGGCGCCGAGCTGCGCGCCGCGCAGCGTCGGGCTGAGCAGCTTGAGGTTGCCGTCGATATTGGCGGCGGCGTTGACGTACAGGGCGGCGTTGCTGGCCGCGCCCAGCGCGTCGTAGACGCCGGGCGTGGAGAAGTCGCTGAACCAGCCGGTCAAATCGACCGAGTACGGGCGCGCCTTCTCGAGCTCGGGGGTGGCCGAGCTCAGGGCCTTGGTCGAGGCCGGGAACGCGCCGTCGCGCTGCTTGCCGTTGGCCGAGACCGGGCCGATGGCGCTGTCGCGCAGCGGGACGGTCGAGTTGTTGAGGTCGATGAGGTCGTTGTTCGGGCCCGCTCTGTTGACGAGCTGCGAGAGGTCGCGCACGGTCGGGCGCGCGTTGAGCGCCAGCGGCCGAAGCTGGTGCAGGAACGGGCGCAGCTTCTTGGCCACCGGCTTGGACTCGTCGACCAGTGGCTTGAGGTCGTCGAGGGTGGCGCGCAGGTTCACGAAGGCCGTATTGGCCTTGCGCATGAACGGGGGCAGCGCGACGATCGCGTGCTGCAGCGCGGCGCGCCGGCTGCCGATCGCGCGGGTGGTGTTGGCGAGGTTGTTGACGAGCCCGGCGAGGTCCTGCTGGCGGGCGGCGACGTCGGTGACCAGGCGCCCATTGGCGTCGATGAAGTGGCGCAGCTGGGTCGGGTCGCTGTTGAGGGCCTCGAACAGGCGCGCCGACGAGGCCAGGGCCGGGTTGAGGTACAGCCAGCCGGCGTTGGCGGCCTTGCTGTTGCCGGCGTACGTGTTGGAGAAGCCGCGGATGAGCTGGGAGAGCGCCTTGCGCTGCCGCGGGCCGAAGACGTTGAAGACCTGGTCGAGGTCGACCGCCGTGGTGGTGTGGTCGCTGCCCAACACCTCGCCCGGCGCGAGCGCGGAGTTCGTGCCCGGCCCGGGCTGCAGGTCGATGTAGCGGTTGGCGACGCCGGACAGCGAGGCCTGGCGGATGATCGCCTTGGTGCCGTGGCGGAGCGGCCCGTACTGGTGATCCAGCGAGAAGGTGATCTGCGCCTGGCCGTCGCCGGTGAGCGCGATGCCCTCGATCGACCCGACAGCGGTGCCGCCGATCTCGATCTGGTCGCCCTTGACCAGCTGCGCGGCGTTGATGAAGCGCGCCTTGTAGGTGTAGTCGTCGCCGCCGGTGCCGAACAGCACGACGACAACCGCGACTACGCCTATGACGACAGCCGCCAACGCGGCCAGCCGACCGATGGTCCTCGAGGAGGTCCGCACCCCTGCCGATGCCTTCCTTCGCTGTAGCTCTCCTGCCCACGCGCGCTCCCACACGCACAAGGACTGTGAGCGAAGCTAGCAAGCCCCCTTCCACCCCGTCAAAGGGGAACCGTCAGTGCTCGGGGGGTTCTGCCTCGTCGTCGAGGCGCGCTCGGGCTCGGGCCAGAGCGGCCTCGAGGCGGGCGTGGCCGGCGGCGCGGACGGCGCCGTCGTTGGGGGTCGAAGGCTCCGGGAGCGGCGAGCGCACGGGCTCACGCGGCGCCGGCCGCTGGGCCGCCGCCGCGGTGGCGGGGGCGGGGATCGGCGCGTCCTGCGGCGCGTAGGGCTCCTCGTCCTCATAGGGCTCGGGCGCCGGATGGGCCTGGGTGGGCTGGCCCACTTCGGGGTCGCTGCGATGCACGCGCGCGGGCGCGGGCCCCGGCGCGCGGTAGGAGGACGTGCGCGGGCTGGCGCCGCCGGTGACCTCGCTGCGCTCCGCGCGGCGACCGCTGAGCAGCAGGTAAGCGCCGACCATCGCCAGCCCCACGGCCACCACGATGCAGATGAGGACGATGGTCATGATCCGGGCCGCGCGTCCGGCCGGCGCGTGGTCAGGGTGACGCCGTCGCCGATCGGGATGATGCTGGTCAGCCAGCCGTCCGCGTCCATCAGGCGCTGGTTGAGCGCGCGGGCGGCCTGCAGGTTCGCCTTCGACCAGAAGGTGTCGTTGTCGTCGGACAGCCCGACCTCGCCGGACATGAGGACGTTGTCGATGGCGACGAGCGCGCCCGGGTTCAGCTTGGACTCGATCATGCCCAGGTACTCGCCGTACTCCTGCTTGGTCGCGTCGACGAAGGCCATGTCGAAGCTGCCCTCGAGCTTCGGCAGCGTCTGCAGCGCGTCGCCCTCGACGAGCTCGATGCGATCGGCGACGCCGGCGCGCGCCCAGAACTCCTGCGCCTGCGCGATGCGCTGCTCGTCGCGCTCGAGCGTGACGATGACCCCACCCGGCCCGAGCGCCTGCGCCATGTGCAGGGTCGAGTAGCCGATGGCGGTGCCGACCTCGATGATCCGTTGGGCCTGCAGCGCGGCGACGAGCACGGCCAGCAGCCGCCCGGTCTCCCAGAGGACGATGGGGATGTCGTCGCGCTCGGCGAGCGCCTCCATGTCGGCCATGACGTCCGAGCGAGGCCCGGCGACCGCGTTGAGATACGAGGCGACGTGGTCGGCGACGATCAAGGCGCTGAAGCCTAGCCACCGCATGGCGGGAGGTACGCTGAGCCTCCGGCCCGGGTGGCGGAACTGGAAGACGCAGTCGGTTTAAGCCCGACGACCCGCGAGGGTGTGTGGGTTCGAGTCCCACCCCGGGCATCTCCCGAACTTCACAAATACGGTGTGTTGCCCGAGTGCAGCCGGTTCCCGGCCGGGTTCTTACCGGAGCGCAACTTGCCCGTTGGTACGGTGCTTAGGGCTCGAACGCCCAGTTTCGGGCCTCTTTCCCTGTGGAAGTCTCTGCTCTACAGCACGCCGGCGTCGCCGGCCGGCACGGACGCTCGCCGCTGCTCCGGCTGCAGACGGACGAGCGGCTGATCGCGCTCATCCGGCGCGGCAACCATCACGCGTTCGAGGCGCTCGTCGCGCGCTACCAGCCGCGGCTGCTCTCGTTCTGCCGCCATATGCTCGGGTCCAAGGAGGACGCCGAGGACGTGCTGCAGGAGGTCTTCGCCGCCGCGTTCAACGCGATCCTCTCCGACGAGCGCGCGATCAACGTGCGGCCGTGGCTCTACCGCATCGCGCGCAACCGCTCGCTCAACCACCTCCGCCGCGTCCAGCCCATCGGGGTCGACTCGATGGACATCCACTTCTCGGAGCAGGGCACGAGCACCGCCGACAAGGTCCACAAGCGTGAGGACTTCCGGATGCTCATCCATGACGTCCAGGGCCTGCCGGAGACCCAGCGCACCGCGCTGCTGCTGCGCGAGATCGACGCCCTCTCCTACGAGCAGATCGCCGAGGCGATGGAGACCACGGTGCCGTCGGTCAAGTCGCTCCTCGTGCGCGCGCGTGTCTCGCTGGCCGAGGCCGCGGAGGCGCGGCAGATGTCCTGCGATGTGGTCCGGCTCGAGCTCGGCGAGGTCGCCGAGGGCCTGCGGCGCATGAGCCCGCCGGTGCGCCGCCACGTGAAGATGTGCGACCGCTGCGGCGCGTTCCGCAAGCAGCTGCGCGAGACCAACAAGGCGCTCGCCGCCGTGTTCCCGATCGGGCCGCTGGTGCTGATGAAGAAGTTCGCGCTCGTGCACCTCGGCATCGGGGGCGCGAGCGGGTCGGCCACCGCCGCCGGCGGCGTGGCCGGCGGCGCCGCCGCGGGCTCGGCCGTCGGGGCCGGCGCCGCGGGCGGCGGGCTCCTCGCGGGCAGCGCCGCGACGATCGCGACCAAGGCCGCGGCCAGCCTGGCCGCCGCTGCGCTCGTCACCGCGGGCGCCGTCGAGGTCCACAACGCCGCCAACCAGCGCCGCGGCACGCACGACATCGCCGCCGCCCAGCCGCAGGTCACCCCGGCGGCACCCACGTTCACGCACGCGCTCGCCGGCCGCCGCGAGGCTCCGCACACACGCACGCGCGTGGTGTCGCACCCGATCCGCGCGCCCAAGAAGGATCCGGTCGACTCCACGGTCGCCGCGGACAAGGTGGCGAAGGCCACGCAGCCGGCGCCGGCGGCCGACCCGACCGCAACCTCGCCGAGCACGACCGCGCCCGACACCGCTGCGACGACGCCGACGCAGCCCGCGACCGACCCGCCCAAGACCCAGACCTCGGGCGACACCACCACGCTTCCGCCCGAGACCACGTCGACGACCCCGACGACGGCGCCCCCGACGATCACGACGGCGCCGGCCACGACGACGCCGGCCCCGCCGCCGACGACGACGGTTCCCCCCGACGTGCCGCCGCCGAGCCAATCCTCGCCGACCGACCAGGGCGGCGGCGCACCTCCGCAGGACGGTGGCGGCTCGCCTCCGGCCGACCCGCCGCCGGACCAGAGCCCCCCCGGCTAGCTGATCCGGTCGCCTGGGGCGACGTCTTCGTCCGGGCGCAGCAGCACGACGCCCTTGGCGTCGTCGAGCGCGCCCAGCACCAGCACCTCGGACCGGAACGGCCCGATCTGGCGCGGCGGGAAGTTCACGACGCCGACGACCAGCCGCCCCTCGAGCGCCTCGCGCGCGTAGTGGGTGATCTGCGCCGACGAGCGCTTGACCCCGACCTCGGGACCGAAGTCGATCGTGAGCTTCCAGGCCGGCTTGCGCCCCTCCGGGAACGCGTCGACCGCGGTGACGCGCCCCACGCGCATGTCGACGCGCAGGAAGTCCTCGAACGTGACCTCCTCGGTCACGCCGCGGCGCCGAGGCCGATGACCTTCAGCCGCCGCTCGAGTGCCTTGGCCGCGAAGGCGCGCGCCTCGGTCACGCTCGTCCCGAAGAACGGCACGTCGTCGTCGGCCGGGTCGCGGAACTTCGGGCGCAGCACGCCGTCGGCCACCGGCAGCACCTCGCCCAGCGTGCGGGTGATCGCGTCCTGGTAGCGCGGGTCGCGCCCCACCATCTCGCGCAGGAAGCGCGCGCCGAAGGCGACGTGGCGGTGCTCGTCGCGGGCGACGTTCGTGAACCCCTCGACGAACGCCGGCAGCGTCCCCATGTCCTCGTTGTAGCTGATGATCAGATGCTGGCCGGTGAGGGCGAGCATGCCCTCGATGACCATGTGGTAGATCGTCACCGCCTCGACCAGCGTCTCGACGTCCTCGGGCTCACGCGCGAGCTTGTCCACCCGGTCGCTGAGCATCTGGTCGAAGAGCACGCCGAACTCGGGGTTGAGGTGCTCGTCGACCGCGGCCAGCCGCGCCTCGAGGTCGCCCGGCTCGAGCACCCCGACCTCGCTGTAGAAGCGATCGAAGAAGGCGACGTGGCGCGCCTCGTCGGCGATCTGCGTGCACAGGAAGATCCGCATGTCCTCGCTCGTCGCGGCGCGCATCATCGGCCCCAGCTCGGCCGCCACGCGCTGCTCGCCCACGAAGAAGGAGCTCAGCCCGTACATGCGCGCGAAGCGATCGTCCTCGGGGATGCGCTCGTGCCAGTCCGTGCGGTCGCGCGAGAAGTCCAGCGCGTGGACGGACCACTGCTGGCGCTCCCACAGGGCGTAGAGCTCGCGGTAGTCGAGGAGGTTGGCCTCGCCGCGGTCGGCCGCCTCCTGGACGGCGGGGTCGGAGGTCGCCTGGAAGTCGGTACGGCCCGTGCGGTGGGCGAGCTGATCGGTCATCGCGCGAGCGTACAGGGCGCCTGGCTGGCCGGCCAGTCAGGGCCCGGGCTCGCCGCCCCAGGTCAGCGTGCCGCCCGGCTTGCCGTCGACCAGGACCTGGTACTTCCCGTTCTTCTGCCCCGGCACCTTGACGGTGCCGCTGCCCCGCGGCGCGACCGAGAACGTGTAGCCCTTCCCCACCTTGACGACGACGGTGTGCGGGCTGGCGTCGGTCGAGGTCACGGTCACCTCGGCAGCCAGGAACGCCGGCACGCTCACGTTGGACGGGGTGAGCTTGCCCGCCTTGAGGCTGAAGATCGCCGGCACGCGCGTCCCCTGCTCGTCGCCGCCCCCGCCGGGCCCGGTCTCGCCGCTGGTGGTGCCGCCGGAGGCGGTCGTGCCAGTGGAGGTCGTCCCGCCGGTCCCGGTGCCGGCGGTCGTGGCCGTCGTGGCCGAGGCCGTCGAGGCGGTGCTCGCGGTCGAGGCGCTGAGCTGGATGGTCGGGCCGGCCACGCTGGTCGTGAACGTGCCCGGGATCTCGTTGTCACCCCCGCACGCCGCGGCGCCCACGGCCGCGCCGACGCCCGCAACGCCGGCCAGGGCCGCCGCCATCCACCGGCGCGCGCGCAAGGCTAGGCGGACGGCCCTTCGCCGACCGAGAACAGCGCCTCGAGGTCGTGGCGCGAGAACACCTCGAACGCGACCATGGTCTGGGTCCGGGTCACGCCCGCGAGCTGACCGATGGTGGCGGTGACCACGTCGGCGAGCTGCTCGTGCTTGCGCACCCGCACCACGGCCACGAAGTCCCACTCACCGGTGACCGAGTAGGCCTCGGCAACGCCGTCGACCCCGGCGAGCGTCCCGCCCAGCGTGGGCAGGGCGGTCCGCTCGGCCTCGATCAGGACGATCGCGTGGGTCACGCGTCGTGCGTCTCCCCCGGCTCGAGGATCACCACCTCGGACGGGGTGTCGCGGTCGACGTCGGCCTTGAACGCCTGCACGTCGGTCTCCACGGCCGGGAAGGTGTTGTAGTGGCAGGGAATGACGCGGTCGGCCTCGATGAAGTCGCAGGCGACGACGGCGTCGTAGCGGTCCATCGTGTAGTGGCCGCCGATGGGCACGATCGCCACGTCGACCGGGTGGCGGCGCTTGATCAGGGCGAGGTCGCTGAACAGGGCGGTGTCGCCGAGGTGGTAGATCGTCTTGCCGCCGATCTCGACCACCACGCCGGCGGCGGTGGCCACCGTGCCGTTGGGCGTCGTCGAGGTATGCCAGGCCGGGACGAACTTCACCCAGCCCCAGTCGTATTCGACCGTGCCGCCGAGGTTCGGGTCCTTGACCTGGTCGTGGTGGTCGGCGAGCTCGCCCGCGGTCTCGACCAGGGTCACGACCTCGGCGCCCGTGCGCTGGGCGATCGGGACGACGTCCCCGTAGTGGTCCTGGTGGCCGTGCGTGAGGAAGATGTGGGTGGGGTTGACGTCGTCGGCCGAGACCGGCGCCTTCGGGTTCCCGGTCAGGAACGGGTCGATCAGCACGTTGACCTCGGCCTCGGTCAGCTCGAAGCAGGCGTGGCCGAGGAAGCGGATGCTGGGCATGGGCTAGGGGTCCTCCGTTGTCGTGATGTTCGAGAGCTCGCGCGCGAGGCCGAACCCGACGGCGACGCCGACGAACATGCCGACGCGGGTCTCCTCCGCCAACAGCGTGCGCAGCGCGGTGATGCGCTCCTCGACGTCGGGCAGCTCGGCGGTCTGCACGACCGCCTGCTCGTGGGCGTGGCCAAACCAGCCGCCCTCCGCGAGGGCCTGGTCGAGCACGCGCTGGATCTGCGGCGCGGCGCCGGTGACGAGATCCTGCGCGGCGCGCAGGCGGTCGGGGTCGGTGAGCGCCTCCACGGCGGCGTCGACCTCCGCGTCCGTGTACGCGCGGTCAGGCACGGTCGGCATCATAGGCAGGTGTCCATCTCACTCACGTCCCTGTCCCACGGCGCCGGCTGCGGCTGCAAGGTCGGCGCGGCCGAGCTCGGGCCGATCGTCGCCGGCTTGGCCCTGCCGGCCGATCCCGCGGTGCTGGTCGGCCCGCAGACCGCCGACGACGCCGGCGTCTACCTCCTGCGCGACGACCTCGCGCTGATCCACACCGCCGACTTCTTCACGCCGATCGTCGACGACCCCTACGCCTTCGGCCGCATCGCGGCGACCAACGCGCTCTCCGACGTCTACGCCATGGGTGGCACGCCGGTGACCGCGCTCAACCTCGTCGCGTTCTCGCTCGAGGAGCTCGGCGCCGACGTCCTGCGCGACATCCTGCGCGGCGGCGCCGACGCCGCGGCCGAGGCGGGCGCGGCCGTCGTGGGCGGCCACACGATCGACGACCGGGAGCCCAAGTACGGGATGGCGGTCACCGGGACGGCCCATCCCGATGCGCTGCTGACGAACGCCGGCGGGCGCGCCGGCGACGCCCTCGTGCTGACCAAGCCCGTCGGCGCCGGCGCCATCACCACGGCGCGCAAGCGCGGCGCCGCCGGGGCGGAGGCGGAGGAGGCGGCGATCGTGGTCATGTCCACGCTGAACGCGGAGGCCTCGGCCCGAACCCGCGCGGCCCGCGCGCACGCGGTCACCGACGTGACCGGCTTCGGGCTGCTCGGCCACCTGCACGAGCTGGCGGCGGCCAGCGGCGTCGCGGCGGAGGTGCACGCCGCCGCCGTGCCGGCCATCGCCGACGCGCTGGCGCTGCTCGAGGACGCCGACGCGGTTTCGGGCGGGTCGCGCCGCAACCGCGAGTGGGCGGAGTCGTTCGCGACCTACGACGCCGACGTGCCCGAGGCACAGCGCCGCCTGGTCTGCGACGCGATGACCTCGGGCGGGCTGTTGGTGGCGCTGCCCCCGGAGCGGGCGGAGGCACTGGAGGCGCCGGTAGTCGGCCGCCTCGTCGCCGGCGAGCCGGGCGCGATCCAGGTGCGGCCTTAGGCCATCGCTCGTCGTTCCTGGGTCGGGACGCAGGGGTGAAGCCGTGCTAGGCACGGCGAACCCCGAGGACCTAGCCGGGGGCGACGAGAATGGCCTAGGCAGCTGCTCGGTGGAGGCGTGCGAGGGGCACGCCCAGAACCAACCCGATCACGCCGCCGCCGACCGCGGCCAACCAGTTGGCCGACGTCGCCACCACCGGCGTAAGCAGGACGCACCCGGCCACGACCGTCGCACCGAGCAGGTCGGAGTCGGTCTCCTCGCCGCGCCGCCGGGCCATGAGGCTGGGCACCGCCCACGCCGCGATGAGCCCGAGCGCGCCGGCGTTGCCGCCGGCGGCCAACGGGTCGGGCAGCAGCGAGGCGATCGCGATGCCGCCAGAGGCGCAGCAGACGAAGACGAGCGCAGTGACGATCGGGCCGTGCCGGCGCTCGAGCAGCCAGCCGAAGATCGCGATGGCGACCAGCGCGATGAACCCGTAGCCGACGTTCTCGTACAGGAACGGCGCCGTGAACACGCGCCAGAACTCGTCCCCGGGCGCGCCGTTGATGGCGATGTCCAGCGACGAGGGCACGATCTTCCACGCCAGCGACACGCCGAGGCTGGCGACGACGATCGCGATCGTCACCCACGGCCGTGCGTCGGGACGGATGCCGGGGATCTCGCCCGACCGCAGCGGGCTCAGCCGGGGCGTCGGGATGCGCGAGCGCTTCGGGGGCCGGTCCGGCCGGTCGAGCTTCGGCGCCCGCTTGCGCAGCCGAGTTCCGCAGTACGGGCACTCGGTGACGTATGGGCTCACCTCGGACCCGCACTTCTTGCAGATGACGAAGAGGTCCGCGCCCGGCATCGGTGCTTCGATTGTACGTGGGTCAGACCCGCCCGCCGCGCACCTCTTCGAGGAAGGCGAGCACGCGGATGTGGACCTCGGGCGGATCGAGCACCAATCGCCAGTGCCCGCCGCCCGGAAGCTCGGCGTACTTGCAGTTCCAGATCTTCGCCGCGACCTCCTTCGCGAGCTTGGGCGGCATGAGCAGATCGCGCTCGAACGTGATGACCAGGCTGCGCACCTCGACGGCCTCGAGCGTGGCCGGATCGGCCTCGTAGGAGGCCAGCGCACGCGACTGGCCGCTGCGGCCCGGGTCCTCCCACGGCGGCAGCGACAGCAGCTCGTCGATGAACGGCGCCACGCGCGCGTCCTCGGTGAGGGCGTCGGGGTCGTAGGGCTGGCCGAAGATCATCCCGATGAGGAACTTGGGCGGGATCTCGATGCCGGTCGCGAACAGCTCGAGCGCGCCCTCGTTCAGCGTCCGCTGCCACGCGGGCGGGCGGGCGAGCGTGGCGACCATGACCGCCGCGCGGACGAGGTACGGGCGCGCCGCCGCGAGCTCCTGCACGATGAACGAGCCCATCGAATAGCCGACCAGCGCGCAGCCGCGCAGCTCGAGCGCCTCCAGCAGCCCGGCGAGGTCGGCCACGAGGTCGGCGATGCCGAACGGCTCCTCGGGGCACGACGACGGCGGCATGCCGCGGTTGTCGCAGCGGACGATCGAGTAGCCCGCGTCGAGGTAGGGCCGGACGTGCTCCTCCTCCGTCCACCACGTGCGCGGGAACCCGCGGCCGGGGACGAGCACAAACCGGGTCGCCCTCCCCGAAGACGTCGTAGGCGAGGGTGACGCCGTTGACGGCGACCTCGGGCACGCCCCGACCTCTAGACGGCGCTCGCCGCCACGATCTCGGCCATGACCTCGCGCAGGTCGTGGTTGGCCTCGTAGACCACGAGCTGACGGACGGCCCCGTTGCCGTGCCGGATGATGTCCCCGAGGCTCTCGAGCTCGTGCTCGCAGCCGAGTTCCTGGGCGTGCTCGCGCAGCCGGTGCAGCAGGCGCCGGGCCAGCTCCTTGACCCCGACGCGGTCCTGCTCGGGCAGGTCGATGAGCTCGCCGTCGAGCCCGTGCCGCGCGGCGATCCACTTGTTCTCGTCCAGCATCTCGTACGGGTAGCTGCCGAGCTTGCCGTTCCCGTCGAAGTGCTCGCACAACTCCTTGACCAGGCACTGGGTGAGCGCGGCGAGGGCGAGCGTGTGCTCGACCCGGGTTTGCCCGTCCATGCACCGCACCTCGACGGTCCCGAAGTTCGGGTGCGGGCGCACGTCGTACCAGAGGTAGGTGTAGTCCTCGATCACGCCGGAGTCGACCATGAACTCGATGCGCCCGGAGTAGTCGTCCCAGGACTCGTAGCGCGGCGGGATGCCCACGCGCGGGAAGGCGCGGAAGATCGGCGTGCGCGTCGAGGCCAGGCCGGTCGCATCCGCCCGCCAGAACGGCGAGTTGGCCGACAGGGCCAGCAGCACGGGCACATGCACGCGCATGCCGTTGGCCACGTGGATGGCGCGGTCGGCGCCCTCGACGCCGACGTGCACGTGCATCCCGAAGATGATCTCCTGGCGGGCCACGAAGCGCAGCGCCGAGATCAGGTCGCGGTAGCGGGGCCGGGCGACGATGCGCTGGTCCTCCCACATCGCGAACGGGTGCGTGCCGGCCGAGCCGATCGTGTAGCCGCGCGCCGACGCCTTTTCGCGCACGGCCGCCCGCAGGCCGCGAAGCTGCTCGGCCGCCTCGGCCGTCGAACGGCAGGGCTCGGTTGCCACCTCGAGCACCGACTCGTGCAGCTCGGGCTTGATCTCGCCCCCGTCCACGGTCGGGTCCTCGAGCATCGCCTCGATGGCGTTGGCGAGCTCGAGCGTGTCGGCGTCGAGGATCATCAGCTCCTCTTCGATGCCGATCGTGTACCTGGGTCCGGTGAACTTGTGGTCCACGGTGCGGGCAGCCTACCCGGGGGTAGACTCGCCCCCAGACAGAACGATTTCCAAAGGCAGAAGGACGGTTATGGCTCTCGGCTACGACGGCAAGCTCTACATCCTCGCGTTCGACCACCGCGGGTCGTTCCAGAAGAAGATGTTCGGCATCCAGGGCGACCCGACCGACGAGGAGACCCGCAGGATCGCCGACGCCAAGCACCTCATCTACGAGGGCATGGTCAAGGCGGTGGGGCAGGGCGCCGAGGCCGGGGCCACCGGCGTGCTCGTGGACGAGCAGTTCGGCGGCGACATCCCCGCCGAGGCCAAGGAGGCCGGGCTCGTGCTGTCCATGCCGGTCGAGAAGAGCGGCCAGGAGGAGTTCGACTTCCAGTACGGCGACCAGTTCGGTGAGCACATCGCCGAGTTCGACCCCGACTTCTCCAAGGTCCTCGTCCGCTACAACCCCGAGGGCGACGTGGAGATGAACACGCGCCAGACCGCGCGGCTCAAGCGGCTCGCGGACTGGCTGCACGACAACGACCGCAAGTTCCTCTTCGAGCTGCTCGTCCCGGCCACCGACGCCCAGCTCGAGTCCGTCGGCGGCGACGGCGACCGCTTCGACACCGAGCTCCGACCCGACCTGATGATCCGCACCATCGCCGCCTTCCAGGAGGCGGACGTCGAGGTCGATATCTGGAAGATCGAGGGCGTGGACGACCGCGGTGACTGCGAGCGCATCGTGGCCCAGGCCCGCGCCGGCGGGCGGGACGGCGTGGTCTGCGTGGTGCTCGGCCGCGGCGCGTCGACCGACAAGGTCGACGAGTGGCTGCGGGCGGGCGCGACCGTGGACGGCTACGTGGGCTTCGCGATCGGGCGCTCGATCTGGTGGGACGCGCTGAAGGCGTTCCTCGACGACTCGCTGGAGCGCGAGCGCGCCGCCGAGCAGATCTCCGAGAACTACCTGCGCTTCGTGAAGGTCTACGAGGAGGCCGCGGGCCGGGAGCGCGTGGCCTAGCCGCGCTCGCGCGCGCCTCGCGCGCGCCTCTGTGACAACTGTGCAACGCCGCGTGCGTGCCGTCGCCGCGCGGCCGTACCGTCCCGCCCATGTCGTGGAAGCGGGCGATTCCCTGGGTGGTGCTTTTCGTGGCGGTGGCGATCTTCGCCATCGATCGGCTCGTCCCGGGCGGGGGCTCGGGCCGCGCCGCGGCTGGTGCCGACGGCCGCGCTGCCGGCCTGGTCACGCGTGTGGTCGACGGCGACACCGTCCACGTGCGCATCGACGGCAGCGACGAGCGCGTGCGCTACATCGGCGTCGACACGCCCGAGACCGTCAAGCCGGGCACGCCGGTGCAGTGCTTCGGCAAGGCCGCCAGCGCGTACAACCACCGGCTCGTGGACGGCCAGTCGGTGCGGCTGCGCTTCGACGCCGAGCAGCACGACCGCTACGGCCGCTTGCTCGCGTACGTGTACCGCGCGCGCGACGGCCTGTTCGTCAATGCGGCGCTGGTGCGCGGCGGCTTTGCGACGACGCTGACGATCGCGCCCAACACGACTCACGCGACGCAGTTCGCCGCGCTCGAGCGGCGCGCGCGCGACCGCCGGCGCGGGCTGTGGCGGGCGTGTCCGACGGGGTAGGAGGTCAGGCGTCGGTGTCGCCGCGGAGCCAGCGCAGCAGCGCCGCGCGGGCGAAGCGCCACTCCCGGCCCACCTTCCGACCGGGCAGCGTGCCCTCGCGGGCCAGCGTGCACACGGTGTCGGCATCGACCTGGAACAGCTCGGCGGCCTGCTCGACGGTCAGCACCTCGGGGTCCGGGGACCGGTGAACCTCGGCCCGGCCGACCGTGGTCTCGCCGTCGAGCAGGCGCACCACGGCGTCGGTGACGAGCTCGCGCTTGGAGGTCCGGCGCTCGAACGCGGCGCGGTCCAGGCGGGTCGCGGCGTCGGCGGGCAGGCGCACGTAGAGGGCGGTCGTCGGCATCTCTGAGGACTGCGCCATATCGGCCATGATATCGCGATATCGTGGACGCATTGGCCGTGCGTTATGTCCCCCGTCCCCTGCTAACGTCCGCCACGGGAATGGCCGCGCGGTTGAAACAGAGCCTTGCCGAGTTCGAGCAGGCCTTCGCCGAGGAGTCAGAGCTCGATCGCCGCCGGCGCGAGAGCCTTGCCCGGACGACGCACCTGCGCGCAGCGACCCGCGCCCGTAAGCGCGTCCACAAGCGCGGCTCGATGCGCTACAGCCTTCTCGTCCTCTCGATCATCCTCACCGCGGTCGTGGTGACGATCGCGATGTTCGAGACCCTGTACTACCTGTTGGGCTAGAGCGGCGCCCTAACCGTCGCCCAGCTTGTGCAGGGCGTCGTCGACGGCCTTCCTGCGCGATCCCTCGCCCGGAGCAGCCACCTGCTCCTGCTGGATCTCGAGGTAGACCTCGTTGCGGAACACCGGCACGTCGCGCGGTGCCTGGATGCCAATCCGGACCTTCTCGCCCATGATCGAGAGCACCGACACCTCAACGTCGTCCCCGATCATGATCGACTGATTGGACTTGCGTGTCAGGACCAACATATGGATGCCTCCCTGCCGACTGCGTACCGACAATTACTAAAGCACGTCGGGCTCCCCACTGCAAAATGCCAACGCGCAAGGTTGAGCCTTCATACCCGCAGGCAATGGCTCGAACCATCGCCTTTCAGGAGCGATGCGCGTTGCTAGGCTCCCGCGATCCATGGCGCGCCGGTCGCTGCGACCCCACCTCAATCAGATCCGCACCTGGGTGCGTCAAGGCCGCACCGACGCCTGGATCGCGCACCAACTCGAGGTGACCGTCCAGCAGATCGAGGCGTTCAAGCGTGAGCAGGGCCTCGCCCCCGACGAAGAGGGCGAGGGGGCGGCCGCGGGCACCGATTTCGACGACGAGATCGACCTCCGCGCCGAGGACGACGCGCTCATCGCCGCCGAGCTCGAGGCGGCCGAGGCGGAGGCGGCCGAGGACGCCGACGAGGACGACGACGGCGACGAGGAGGACGGCGAGGACGACGACGGCGAGTCCCGCCGGCGGCGCACCCGTCGTGGCGGACGGCGGCGGCGCGGCGCCCGGGGACGGCGCGGCGGCCAGTCGCTCGAGGGCACCTTCGACCACGGCGAGGAGGGCTACGGCCTCTGGCTCGACCCCGCCGTCCAGGACGACCCCGTCTACGCCGAGCACTGGGCCGGCCACCGGCCGGTCACGGTGACGATCGAGGAGGAGCAGATCGTCATCCGCCGCTCCGGCGACGACAACGACGAGGAAGAGGGGGACTAAGGCCCCCGTTGTACGCCACCGCGGTCCTGCAGTGGGAGGAAGGCCTGCGGCGGCTCCGAGACGCCCCGGACGCGCAGCGCATCGCGCTTGAGCTCGTCCACGACCGCATCGTGGAGGAGCTGCGCAAGCGCCTCGGCGGCAGGTTCACGACCGACGAGCTCGTCGAGCTCTACGGGCGGGGCACCGACTGGTGCCTGGCTCTCGCCGTCGTGGCCGTGCCCGAGGCGCCCTACGCCTGGGATCCGGCGATTGCCGACGCGGCCTTCGGCACCTACGTGCGCGAGGCCAGCGACTACGCCGGCGGACGCCGGCGCGAGTCCTGAGGCCATTCTCAGCGTTCCTGGCTAGGTCCTCGGGGCTCGCCGTGCCTAGCACGGCTTCACCCCTGCGTCCCGAGCCAGGAACGCTGAGCTATGGCCTCATCGGGTTCGCGGAAGACCGCGGATGACGTAGGCCCGCTCGCCCGGGCGCACCATGCCGAGGGCGCGGGCCTCGTGCTCGAGCGTGGCCGGCTGCTTCATCGCCGCCTTGCGTGCGCGCAGGCGCTGGTTCTGGGCCTGCAGGCGGTTGACCTCGTCGCGCTTGCCGTTGGCCGTCTGCCACGTCTTGACGTAGTTGATGGCCGGGTTGACGTAGAGCAGGAGGACGACGCCGAGCAGGAGCAGCAATGCCACCCGTCCGACCCGATCCCAACGGACGGTCGCGGAACGCCGAGCGGCCATGTTGCGGGCGGAGTCCATCGCCTCGTCCCTTCTTTCGTCCTTGCCACCCTCCTTCCTGCCGCAACGAAGCCTGCGCAGGGGTCCCTGCCGGAGTGTGCCCTCAGCGCCGGAACGCGCTCCGGCCCGGGAACGTCGCGTCGGCGCCGAGCGCCTCCTCGATCCGGATGAGCTGGTTGTACTTCGCCACCCGGTCCGAGCGCGACGGGGCGCCGGTCTTGATCTGTCCGCACCCCGTGGCGACGGCGAGGTCGGCGATGGTGACGTCCTCGGTCTCGCCCGAGCGATGCGACATCACCGCGGTGTAGCCGGCGTCGCGGGCCATCGCGATCGCGTCGAGCGTTTCGGTCAGCGTGCCGATCTGGTTGACCTTGACGAGGATGGAGTTGGCGACGCCCATGTCGATGCCGCGGCGCAGGCGCTCGGAGTTGGTTACGAAGATGTCGTCGCCCACGAGCTGGATGCGGTCGCCGAGGCGCTCGGTCAGCGCCTTCCAGCCGTCCCAGTCCTCCTCCGCCATGCCGTCCTCGAGCGAGAGCACGGGGTAGCGCTCGGCGATGTCGGCCCAGTAGTCGGTCAGCTCGGCCGCCGACAGCGTGCGCCCCTCGTGCTCGAGCACGTAGGCGCCGTCGGCATAGAACTCGCTCGTGGCCGGGTCCACCGCGATGGCGACGTCGCGGTCGGGCTCGTAGCCCGCGGCGTGGATGCCGGCGAGCAGGGCCTCGAGCGCGGCCTCGTTGGAGTCCAGGTCGGGGGCGAAGCCACCCTCGTCGCCCACGGCGGTGCTCAGCCCGCGCTCGCTCAGCGTGCGCTTGAGCGCGTGGAAGACCTCGGCCCCCATGCGCAGGCCCTCGGCGAACGTGCTCGCGCCGCTGGGCACGACCATGAACTCCTGGAAGTCGACCTTGTTGTCGGCGTGGGCCCCGCCGTTGAGCACGTTCATCATCGGCACGGGCAGCACGTGCGCCGCCTCGCCGCCGAGGTAGCGCCACAGCGGCCGCCCGGACTCCGCGGCCGCCGCGTGCGCCGCCGCCAGCGACACGGCGAGGATCGCGTTGGCGCCCAGGCGCGCCTTGTTCGGGGTGCCGTCCAGCGCGATCAGCGCCTCGTCGAGCCCGCGCTGGTCGAACGCGTCGCGGCCCTTGGCCGCCTCGGCGATCTCGCCGTTGATGTTGGCCACGGCCTGGCCGACACCCTTGCCCGACCAGGCGTCGCCGCCGTCGCGCAACTCGGCGGCCTCGAACTCGCCCGTGGACGCGCCCGAGGGCACGGCGGCGCGCCCGTACGCGCCCGAGCGCAGCGACAACTCCGCCTCGACGGTCGGGTTGCCGCGCGAGTCGAGGATCTGGCGCGCGTGGACATGCTCGATCTGACTCATCGCTCTCCTATCTCTCCCCGGAACCGGTCGGCCGCCGCGCGCAGCGCCAGCTCGGGATCGACGCGCTGCTTGCGGGCCCGGTCGACAAGCGCGAGCAGCTCGTCGCCGACGGCACGGAAGGATTCCTCATCCGCCTGCTCGTCGCCCGAGGCCGGCCAGCGGCCGGCCGACGCGGCCCGGCGCTGCACCTTGCGCGCGTACAGCAGCGCGGGCAGGTTCTCGGGCACGTCGCCGAAGATGCCGGGCTCGCGGCCCTCCTCACCCACCTTGATCTGGTCCCAGTTGCGGAGCACCTCGCCGGCGGAAAGCGTGGCGCTACGCCGGCCCTCCGGCCCCGCGGAGTCTGCAGCAACATCGCCGAACACGTGCGGGTGCCGGCGGATGAGCTTCTGGCGGCAGTGCTCGGCCACCGCGGCCAAGTCGCCCGCGCCGCGCTCCTCGAGCAGCAGGGCCAGGAAGTGCACCTGGAAGAGGACGTCGCCGAGCTCGTC
>DATBDE010000105.1:0-5515 GCA_036270095.1 Solirubrobacteraceae bacterium
GGTCTCGAGCGCCTTGAGGTCGGCGCCCGCGCAGAAGGCGATGTCGCCGGCGCCGGTGAGCACGAGCACGCGCGCGTCCTCGTCGGCCAGCCAGTACTCGTAGGCCGCCTTCAGCGCCTCGGCCGTGGGGCCGTCGACGGCATTGCGACGCTCGGGGCGGTCGATGGTGACCACGGCGGCAGCGCCGCGGCGCTCATAGCGGACCGGTTCGGGTCCGTCCATCAGCGGGTAAACCGGTGTATTGGACGACGGGGTTTCATCACGAGGCCCTCCTCTACGCCGATCAGGACGCGTTCCTGGCGGGGACCGTACCGTTCCTCGAGGAGGGCCTGCGCGGCGGGGAGCGGATGCTGGTGGCCCTGGGCGCCGACCGGATCGCCGCCCTCATGGCCGCGCTCGAGCGCGGGGCAGACTGCGTGCGCTTCGCGGACATGGCCCACGTCGGCGCGAACCCGGCGCGGATCATCCCGGTCTGGCGCGACTTCGTGGCCGGCCGCGAGGACGACGCGCCCGCACGCGGCATCGGCGAGCCGATCTGGGCCGGGCGCAGTGTCGCCGAGCTGGTCGAGTGCCAGCGCCACGAGGCCCTCCTCAACCTCGCCTTCGCGACCACGCCGGACCTCCGCCTGCTCTGCCCCTACGACACCGCCGCGCTGCCCGCCGCGGTCATCGCCGAGGCGCGCCGCAGCCACCCGCACGTCACCGTCGGCCACGACCGGGCGCCCAGCGCCGCCTACCCGGGCCTGCCGGCGATCACGGAGCCGTTCGCCAGTCCGCTGCCGGCGCCGCCGGAGACGGCCGAGCGCTACGGCTTCGATGCGCACGGACTGCCGTGCCTGCGCGAGGTCGTCGCCGCCCACGCGACGCTGGCCGGGCTGACCCCCCAACGCGCCCGCGACCTCGCCTTCGCGGTCAACGAGGTCACCACCAACAGCGTGCGGCATGCGGGCGGCCACGGGATCCTGCGGCTGTGGACCGAGGACCGCTTCGTGGTCTGCGACGTGCGCGACGCCGGCCGGATCGACGAGCCCCTGGCCGGGCGGGTTCGGCCCGGCCCGGAGCGGGGCGGTTGGGGCCTGTGGCTGGCCAACCAGCTCTGCGAGCTGGTCCAGGTGCGTTGCTTCGAGGACGGCAGCGCCGTGCGCGTGCGCATGGAACGGCCCTAGTCGGAAACGAGCGCGACCCCGGGGGGTCGATCCGGGGCCGCGCGTTCAACGAGGAGGGATCTCGTGTGCGCACAGGCTGCCCGCCACGACGGCCCCGCGTGTGAACATGCGGGAAAAGTGGCTTTGGCTACCAGCCGCCGCGCCACTCGGCGCGGGTGCTGCGCTGCTTGGCGGCCTTCATGCGCGCCTCCTTGCGCTTCTCCAGGCGCCACTGGAGGATGCTCAGCAGCAGGATCAGCAGCGGGAAGGAGGCGATGAGGATGAAGCCGGCAATCGTGACGACCTTGTCCGTCGTCTCCCCGTACAGGCCCTCGCCGTGGTCCTCGACCGCGAGGGCGAGGGGGGCCAGGACCATGAAGCTGACGGCGGTCTGTACGGCGAGCAGGGCGAGCCGGCGCATCCCCCCGGAGATTACCGGTTAGGGTCCCCGCGCCATGAGCCCTCGCCTCGGCGTCGCCGCCCTCAGCGCGCTCGTGTTCGTCGTGGCGGCCGGCCCGGCGCAGGCCGCCCCCGACGTGTTCGCCCACCGCGGCGGGGCCTACGTGCGCGGCAAGCCCCAGTTCCCGGAGAACACCCTGCCCGCCTTCGGCGTGGCCGCGCTGCAGCGCGACCCGCTCGAGTTCGACATCAAGCTCACCGCCGACGGCGTGCCGGTGGTCATCCACGACCCGACGCTGGACCGCACGACGAACTGCAGCGGCCGCGTGGTCGACAAGACGCTCGCCCAGCTCCGGCGCTGCAGGGCCGACGTGCTCGGCGTGCCCGGGCCGGGCCTGCCGACCCGCCACGTGGCCGACCCGTCCGTCGGCGTGCCACGCTGGCCGACGTGCTCGCCCTGGCCCGCCGCACCGGCAGCACCGCCGTGCCGGAGATCAAGAACTACCCGACCGACTCCGACTACGACCCGACGCTGGCCTTCGCCGCCAAGGCCACGGCCGGGATCGCGGCCGGTGGGATCCCGCTCGATCGCGTGATCGTGCAGTCGTTCACCACCGAGAACCTCGACGTGGTCCAGTCCCAGCTCCCCGGGGCGCAGACCTCGTTGCTGGCGCTGCAGAGCGGCAACGCCGCCGCCATCCCGCTCGCGGTCGCGCGCAACTACACCTGGGTCTCGCCGGAGTGGCCGGTCGACGGCGCCTACGTCGGCGCCGCCCACGCCGGCGGGCGCCGGGTCGTGCCCTACACGATCGACACCGCCGACCAGATGAGCGCGGCCGGGGCGACGGGCGTGGACGCGCTGATCAGCAACGACCCCACCCTCGCGCACGAGACCCTCGGCGTGCCGTTTCCGGCCGACGTGCAGCCGCTCGAGCCGTTCATCACCGACACATCGATCCGCGTCCGCCGCGGCGAGGCCGCGGTGCGGGTGCGCTGCCGCGCGCCGGCCACCGCCACCTGCGTGGGCAACCTAACGCTCAGCGTCCGCCACCGTGGCGCGCTCGGGCGGGCGCAGTTCGCGATCGCCGCCGGGCGCGCGCAGACGCTGCGCGTGGGCGTGCGCGGCAGCGCCCGTGGCCGGGGCGTCGCGGCGCTGTCGGCCTTCGACGAGCGCGGGAACCCGGCCGTCGGGCGCCAGTCCATCACACTGGGCTGAGTGAGCGTCGTCATCGCCTCCGACCTGGCCAAGGACATGGCCGGCTCGCCCCTGCTGCGGGGCATCTCGTTCCGGCTCGGCCGGCGCGAGCGGATGACCCTGTCCGGGCGCAACGGGGCCGGCAAGACCACGCTGCTGCGCATGCTCGCCGGCGAGGCCTCGCTCGACGGCGGCGAGCTCACGCTGGCCAAGGGCACGCGGGTGGCGCTGCACGACCAGCGCCCACCGCGCGGGAGCGGCTCGCTGCGCGACTACGTCCTCGACGGGGCGGCCGAGCTCGTGCGCATCGAGTCGGAGCTGTCCGGCCTCGAAGAGGCGATGGCGCAGGGCGCCCACGATCAGGCCACGCTGGACCGGTACGCGCGTGCCCAGGCGCGGCTCGAGCACGCCGGCGGCTACGCGTGGCGCGACCGGGCGACCGCCACCGTGCGCGGGCTGGGCTTCGCCGACGACGACTTCGACCGCGCGCTGGGCACGTTCTCCGGCGGCGAGCTGACCCGCGCGTCGCTGGCGCGCACGCTGGTCGGCGACCCCGACCTGCTGCTGCTCGACGAGCCCACCAACCACCTCGACATCGCCTCGCTGGAGTGGTTGGAGCAGACGCTGACCGGCCTCGACGCCGCCATCATGCTCGTGGCCCACGACCGCTGGTTCCTCGAGGCGGTAGGCACGTCCGTGCTCGAGCTCGAGGGCGGCCGCGGGCGCTTCTTCGCCGGCCCCTGGCACGCCTGGCGCGAGGAGAAGGCCGCGCGCGAGCTCGCCGCCGGCCGCGCCGCCGCGCGCGAGGCGGCCGAGCGCGAGCAGCTCGAGCGCTTCGTGGCCCGCTTCCGCTACGGCACCCGCGCCCGCCAGGCGCAGTCGCGGATCAAGCAGCTGGACAGGCTCGACCGCCGCGCGGGCACGGGCCGGGCCAAGGGCGAGGCGCGGGCCATGGCGCTGTCCTTCTCGCCGCCGCCGCGGTCGGGCCGCGTGGTCTTCGAGCTCGAGCACGGCCGCATCGTGGCCGGCGACCGCACGCTGCTCGACGACGTCGAGCTATGGCTGGAGCGGGGCGAGCACGTCGCGCTCGTCGGGCCCAACGGCGCCGGCAAGACCACGCTGATCCAGACCCTCGCCGGATGGCGCGAGCCGGCAGCGGGCAAGCTACGGCGTGGGCACAACGTCGTGCTCGGCTACCTGTCCCAGCACACCGACGAGCTCGACGCGCTCCCGCACGCCACCGTGCTCGAGGCGGCCCAGAAGGCCACCGGCCTGTCGCAGGGGGCGACGCGGGCGCTACTCGGCCGCTTCCTGTTCTCGGGCGAGGACGCCGACAAGCCGGTCGATGCGCTCTCGGGCGGCGAGCGCCGGCGGCTCTCGCTCGCCGTGCTCGTGCAGTCGGGCGCCAACGTGCTCGTGCTCGACGAGCCCACCAACCACCTCGACCTCGAGAGCCGCGAGGCGCTCGAGGCGGCGCTGCGCGCATTCGACGGCTCGGTGCTGCTGGTCTCCCACGACCGCGCGCTGCTCGACGCGGTGGGGGCGCGCACGATCGCGGTCGAGGGCCAGACCTTGCGCTCCTACGCGGGCGGCTGGGCCGACTACGTCCGCGCACGCGAAGAGCGCAAGGCGCGGGAGGAGGCGGCGGCGCGGGAGGCCCGGACCGAGCGGGGCGGGCAGGGCGGCAGGAAGGGCAAGCCGCGACGGGCGCCCGACCGGGCGCAGCGCACGGAGCGGCTCGAGCGCGAGATCGAGGCCGCCGAGGCGGCGCTGGCCGCGGTCGAGGACGAGCTCGCCGACCCCGGCGCCTGGAGCGACCAGGACAAGGCCGACGCGGCGGCCCGGCGCCACGCCGACGCCCAACGCGCGGTCGAGAACCTCTACGCGCAGCTCGAGGCGATCACGACGTAGATGCCGGAGGCCGACGCGCTCAGGCTCGCCCGGCGCAAGTTCCTGGCCGCGCAGCGAATCGACATGACCGCGCTGGCCTCCGAGCTCGGCGTCAACCGGGTGACCCTGTACCGCTGGGTGGGCTCGCGCGACGCGCTTATGGTCGAGGTCCTGTGGTCGCTGGCGGCGCCGACGCTGGCCGGCGCCGACGCCGCCGTGCGGGCCCGCGGCGGCGAGCGCATCGTCCAGGTCATCACCCGCTTCCTCGACGCGGTCATCACCAACGCCGGGATGCGGCGCTGGCTGGCCGACGAGGGCGAGCTGGCCATGCGCCTGCTCACCCGGCACGACACCGGGTTTCAGCCGCGGCTCATCGGCGCCGTCCACGGGCTGCTGCAGGAGGAGGCCGACGCGGGCCGGCTGGATCTCCCCGCCGACCTGCGTGAGGTCGCCTACGTGCTCGTGCGCGTGATCGAGTCCTACACGTACCTCGACCTCATACTCGGCGAGCGGCCCGAGGCGGCGCGGGCCGAGCCGATCGTGCGCATGCTGCTCAGGCCCGGATAGGCTCACCCAGGAACAACCAGGGAAGGTTGATCGACGCAGGCAACACGCAGGTCAGCTGCGGCGGCGGGGCGGGCGGTTCCGGCAGCAGCGATATGCCATCTGCATGAAGCCGTAGGCCAGGGCTCGCCGTTCCTGGCTCGGGACGCAGGGGCTCGCCGTGCTGGGCACGGCGAGCCCCGAGGACCGGCGAGAATGGCCTAGCAAGCCAGCCAGTCGCGCAGTTGGTCGTAGACCTGCGGGTGGTTGAGCAGGTCGAAGTGGGTCAGACCGCCGAGGTGGCGGCCGCGGTCGACCTCGAACGGGATCGTGCGGCGGCGGC
>DATBDE010000106.1:0-31537 GCA_036270095.1 Solirubrobacteraceae bacterium
ACAGACCCCTGGGCTTGTGAGCAAGGACCAGGCGCAGTTGGGCACGATGACGAGCAACGGATCGACCCTGTAGATCCGACGTAGAGGAGGCTGGCGCCACAGCTCTGGCCGGCGATCGCTCGATCCTCGAGCGGTCGCCGGCGGCCCGCCTTCCGGATCGGTTGCTGAAGTGGATCCTGACGGGGCTGTCGTTCGCGATCCTCGTCCTGCTCGTCTACTTCTTCGGGAAGCTGACGAGCGAGTCGACGACGGTCTTCAGCCAGCAGGGGCTGTTCAGCTACGTCTTCAGCAACGACTGGAACCCCTCCGCGCGGCACTTCGGGGCGTTCCCGCTCGTCTTCGGCTCGATCGTCACCTCGGCGATCGCGCTGATCATCGGCGTCCCCATCGCGGTGGCCACCGCGCTCTTCATCGTCGAGCTCTGCCCGCGGCGACTGCAGACGCCGATGACCATCCTCGTCGAGCTGCTCGCCGCCGTGCCCTCGGTCGTCTATGGCCTCTGGGGCGTGTTCTTCCTCATCCCGCAGCTGCGGCCGGCGATGCAGTGGGCCTCGGACACCTTCTCGTTCCTGCCCTGGGTGGGCGGCCACGTCGCGGGCCCGAGCTACTTCATCGCGGGCCTGATCCTCGCGATCATGATCCTGCCCATCGTCTCGGCGATCTCGCGCGAGGTCATCGCCACGGTCCCCAACGACCACAAGGAGGCGGCGCTGGCGCTGGGGGCGACCCGCTGGGAGATGATCCGCACCGCCGTCCTGCCCTACTCGCGCGCGGGCATCACCGGCGCCGCGATGCTCGGCCTCGGGCGCGCGCTGGGCGAGACCATCGCCGTCGTGCTGGTCATCGGCAACGCGCCGACGATCGGCAAGCAGATCTTCGACCAGGGCTACTCGCTGGCCGCGGTGATCGCCAACGAGTTCGGCGAGGCGGCCTCGATCCCGGTCTACAGCTCCGCGCTCTTCGCCGCCGGGCTCTTGCTCTTCGTCGTGACCCTGATCATCAACGCGCTGGCCCGCGAGGTCGTCAAGCTCGGCGATCCCGGGCGCCGCGCGGCCCGGGCGCGGCGCAAGGCGCGGCGCGCCGCCCGGCACGAGCAGGCCGAGGGCGGCGCGGCATGACCACGGTCCCCCTGAAGTCGGTCAGCGGGCGCCGGCGCCGCACCGACCACATCATGCGCGGGCTCATCTGGGCCGGCGCGATCGTCGCCCTCATCCCGCTGGTCCTCGTCATCTACTACATCCTCAAGAAGGGCCTGGGGGTGATCAGCGGCAACCTCTTCACGACCGACCCGACCGGCGCCACCTTCGGGACCGACCTCTCCGTCCTCGGCGGCATCAAGAGCGCGATCCTCGGGACGCTGGAGATGATCGCGCTGGCCACGTTGATCTCGGTGCCGATCGGCATCGCCATCGCGGTGTGGCTGGTGGAGTACGGGCGGGGGACCAAGCCCGCCTCCGTGATCCGCTACCTGATCGACGTGATGACCGGCGTGCCCTCGGTGGTCTTCGGCCTGTTCATCTACGTCACGCTGGTCGAGAGCCAGGTTGGCGGCAGCGGCTTCGCCGGCTGGAAGGGCGCCATCGCGATCTCGCTGCTCATGCTGCCGATCGTCGCCCGCTCGGCCGAGGTCGTGCTGCTGCTCGTGCCCGACAGCCTGCGCGAGTCGGCGCTTGCCCTCGGCGCCCCGCGCTGGCGGGTGATCTTCCGGATCGTGCTGCCGACGGCCGCGCCAGGGCTCCTGACCGGCTCGCTTCTGGCCGTGGCCCGCGGCGCCGGCGAGACTGCGCCGCTGCTGTTCACGGTCCAGGCGACGCTGGTCTCCAGCGGCGACTTGACCCAGCGCATGAACAGCCTGCCGGTCCAGATCTTCAACGACATCCAGAGCCCCAACTCGACTATCGTCGATCGCGCCTGGGGCGCAGCCCTTACCCTGGTGGCGCTCGTCCTGATCATCACCCTGATCGCCCGTTTCATCGCGTCAAGGAGCCGACTCCAGACATGACCCCGCCCGACGAGACCTCTCCCAACCGGACCGAGGTCGTGGAGCAGCAGGACGCTGCTTCCGCCGCGGCGCCCCAGGCCACGGTCGGCGCCCCCGAGGTCCCGACCCGCCCGGGCGAGGGCGCGCGCGCCGGCGGCCACACGATCAGCGTGGACGACCTCGACGCCTACTACGGCGAGACCCACGCGATCAGGGGTGTGAGCATCGACTACGCCGCCAACGACGTCACCGCGATGATCGGGCCCTCGGGCTGCGGGAAGTCGACGGTGCTGCGGTGCCTGAACCGAATGCACGAGGAGATCACCGGCGCCTACGCCACCGGCACGGTCAAGCTCGACGACACCGACATCTACGGCTCCAGCATCGACGTCGTCGCCGTGCGGCGCTCGATCGGCATGGTGTTCCAGAAGCCGAACCCGTTCCCGACCATGTCGGTCGCCGACAACGTCTCCGCCGGCCTGCGGCTCGCCGGCGTCAAGGGCAAGCACAAGGACGAGGTGGTGGAGAAGTCGCTGCGCGACGCCGGCCTGTGGGAGGAGGTCAAGGAACGACTGAGCGAGCCCGGCGTCGGCCTCTCCGGCGGCCAGCAGCAGCGCCTCTGCATCGCGCGCACGATCGCCATCCAGCCCGACATCATCCTCATGGACGAGCCCTGCTCGGCCCTGGACCCGATCGCCACGCTGAAGATCGAGGAGCTCATCCACGAGCTCAAGCGCCAGTACACGATCATCATCGTGACCCACAACATGCAGCAGGCCGCGCGCGTGGCCGACCGCACGGCCTTCTTCTGGCTCGGCGAGCTGATCGAGCTCGGGCCGACCGAGAAGATCTTCACCAAGCCCGACAATCAGCGCACTGAGGACTACGTCTCCGGCAAGTTCGGGTAGGGGGACGGGGATGCCCGGGACCCGTCACGCATTCCACGAGGAGCTGGAGAACCTCGAGAAGCAGGCGCTCGGCGCGCTGGACATGATCGTGGCGACGCTCGAGCGCGCGCTCGAGGCGCTCAAGCACCAGGACGTCGAGCTGGCCCAGATCGTCATCTCCGACGACGACCGCATCGACGGGCGCTACCTCGAGGTGCACCAGGGCATCCTCACCCTGCTGGCCACCCAGGCGCCGGTCGCGACCGACCTGCGCACCGTCGCCGCGCTGCTGCACGTGATCAAGCACGTCGAGCGCATGGGCGACCAGTGCGTGAACATCGCCAAGCTCATCCCCATCACCGGCCACGAGCCGCCGGTGGACGAGGAGATGCTCGCCACCGTGGTGCGCATGGGCGACCTGGCGATCTCCGAGGTGCGCCAGGCCAAGCAGGCCTTCGAGCTCCGCGACGTCGGCCTGGCCCAGGACCTCGTGCGCCAGGACGAGGAGATCAACAAGCTCAACCGCGAGGTCTTCCGCATGGGCGTCCGCGCGGGAGGGTCCGACGAGGACCGCCTCGAGTGGGTCCTGACCATCGTCATGGTCGCCCGGGCGCTCGAGCGCGTGGGCGACAACGCCGTCGACATCGGCGAGCAGGTGGCGTTCGTGGTGACCGGGCTCTTCCGCGAGTTCAGCGATGCGTCGCACCCCCTGCCGAGCTGACGCGTCGCGATGCAGGAGGCGTCGCACCCGCTGCCCCTAGCGCTGCGGGCAGCGGGCGACGCGTCGATGCGGCCCCGGCCGCAGGGCCCCTCAGCTCCGAGGGCCGGGGCGGCGAGCGGACGTCTCCGCTCAGGCCGGAGTGTGCTGGCGCAGGGCTTCGGCGGTGTGAGAATCGAGTACCAGGTCACGAGGAAGCGCGAGCCTCCGAGCGGCGCCACGCCGGCGTAGGACGTGTCGCCGGCGCTGGGCAGCTCGCCCCACTCGCGGATCGAGAGCGGCCCACCCTCGAAGTTCCCGCGCAGCTCGTAGAGCGCTGTGCGCTTCGGTAGGCGGCGGAGTAGTAGACGCCGCCGAGCTCCTTGACGCGCCAGAAGCCCCAGCCCTCCGGCCCGATCGGGCGCAGCGCCGACCAATGCCGACCGTCCTTGAAGCCGGTCTCGATCGACACCGAGCCCCGTCCGCGTCGCGCAGCGCGAAGCCCGGGAGCCGGGTGATCGCCTTGATGCGCAGCCGCTTGCCGGCGACGAAGCAGCTCGGGTCGCGGATGTCGCGGTCCACCGGCGCCGGGACGATCGCCTGCAGGGCGAAGTGCCGGCCGTGGTCGCGCGAGCGGTAGACCCGCAGCGAGCTGTTGGGGCCGAGGATCTGGCTGCCGGCGGTCCGGTGGACGAACCAGATCGCGTCGTTCCACTCGATCAGGTCGGTCTTCTCGTTGTGCTTGCAGACCCCGGTGCGGCAGTCCTGGTTGTCCAGGTCACCGGAGACGACGATGTGCGCGCCGCGCAACCACCTCGGTGCGGCTGCGGCGGGTGCGGCCAGGACGAGCAGCAGGGCGACGGCGACCCCGAGCGACCTCACGCTCCCAGGGCCTATCAGAGATCAGTCGCCGTCGGGGATCGCGTCGTGGGACGGACGCGTCGGCACGGTCGGGTTGTCGATGTTCTTCAGCTGCTCGATCAGGTGCGGCCACTGGCGCGGGTTCAGGCCGTTGTCCGCGCCGCCCGTGGTCCCGTCGGGGTGGAAGCCGACGTGGATGTGGTTGTAGTGGTCGGGCAGCGAGAGGATGTTGTCGGCGCCGCCGAAGTCCTCCGGCGTCATCAGGCTGATGATCTGGTGCGGCTTCATCGCGCCCTGCAGCGCCAGGAGGCGCTGAATCGTCGTGTCGGTGATCGACCCCTTGCCCTGGTGGTCCAGGATCGGGGTGCCGTTGATGGCGGCGATGTCGACCGCGTCGCCGGAGGTGTGCTCGGACACGTTGCCCGACGTCGTCAGGTAGCTGTGGCCGCACTTGAGGGCCGAGACCGTGGGCCGCAGGTCGCTGTCGGCCAGGAACTCGAGCGTGGCCAGCACGCGCCGGTCGATCTGGCCGGTGCGGATGTCCTCGCGCCCGCAGGAGTAGATGTCGATGCGCGGGTCCTCGAGCACGCGCTGCTGCAGCTGCTCCTTGGACATCAGCAGGACCTGGCCGATGGTCGGGCTGCGGCCGTCCGAGCCGAAGAACGGGTTCTTGCCCGCGGCGCGATAGATCGCCGTAGACTCGAGCAGCTTCCAGCCGTCCAGGATCGGCTTGGGGTCGATCTGCGGGGCCTTCTTGCCCGCGGGCTGAATCGCGAACTCGATGTGGGGCGAGGTCTGGCCAGCCTCGCCGATGCGCCCGAGGATCGTCCCGGCGATGACCTGCGAGCCCTTGCGCAGCGGCTTGAGCTCGACGTCCTTGCGATTCAGGCCGAAGACCGAGGTGAAGTAGTCCTTGAAGGTGGTGAAGCCGGGGAGCTTGCCCGCCTCGAAGAGCTGCTGCTTGCCGCCCGCGTTGTAGGCCGGCCGGCGGGCCGGGTGCGCGTACAGGCGCTCCTTCTGGACTGAGACCGTGGGCGCGGCGGCGGGCGCTGCGGCCGGGCTGGCCGTCTTGCCGGTGGCCGTGGACTTCCCGTTGGCGGCGCGGGCCGCGACCCGCTGCTTCGTGACCTTGGTCTTACCCTTGACCTGAGGTTGATGCTGGCGTCCCGCGGAGGCCGCCTCGGTGGGCTCGGGGTCGTTGGGGAGCCTCAGCTCCTTCGCCACGTCGGCGGGGGACACGTTCGTCGGCTTCGGCACCGGGTAGTCGGACTGAACCGAGCCCAGGTGCGCGTAGGTGTAGCGGTTGCCGTAGGCGTCCTGCAGGACCAGGTAGCGGCCCTTCTTCGTCGAGCTGCCGATCTTCTTGACCACGCCGTCCTGCACGGCGATGACCGGCGCGCCCTGGCGGGCGAAGATGTCGGTCGAGCTCTGGTGGTGGTCCGCGTACTTCGCGCGCGCGTGCACGGGGAAGTGGCCCTGGGTCAGGCCGGTCAGCGAGCCCACGAGGCCGGCGGGCAGGCCGCCGATGAGCTTGGCCCGCAGCATCACGCTGTCCACGTACCAGCTGGCGTGGTTGTAGGCGAAGATCGCCTTGCGCACGTCCTGGTCCGCGCCGGCGGCCTTCAGGTAGCGGGCGGCGGCGAAGATCGCGTCGGCCGGGTTGTAGGGGTCCTTGCGGCCGTCGTCGTTGGCGTCGACGCCGTAGGTCTTCCACGACGAGGGCAGGAACTGCATCCACCCGCGCGCGCCCGCGGAGGACACGGAGAGGTTGCGGCCGTAGTCGGTCTCGATCTCGTTGATCGCCGCCAGGACCTGCCACGGGACGTTGTACTGGATGCCGGCGGCCTGGTAGATCGGCAGCAGGAACGGCGGGATGCGGAACTTCTCGATGAAGAAGTTGGGCACGCCCACGGGCACGGGGCCCGGGGTCGCGACCGAGGTGGTCGGGTCCGACGGGGCCGGGGCGGGCGCGGTGGCGTCGGGCGTCGAGGGCGCGGCGCCCGAGCTCGTCGGCGTCGAGGTGGTGGGCTGGTCGGCCTCGGGCGGGCACGGGTTCTTCGAGGACGCGGTCTTGGCCAGCGAGGGGAGGCGTTGGCCCCCGCCGCCGCCGAGGAAGGACCGGGCGTCGGACACGCCGGCCGCGGCGGCCTTCTTGCGCCGGCGCTCGAGGCGTCGCGCCCGCGCGGCCGCAGCGGCCTTCTGCTTGCACTCCGTGGCCGTCTGGTCCTTCGCGGACTCGGTCTCGGACTTCGCGCGGTGCGAGCGGTGGCGCCGCGTGCGGTGCGTCTTCTTCGTCGTGCGCTGGGGCGACGACCCTCGCTTGGTGTGGCCGGCCAGCCCGGTGCCGACCGAGCGGTCGGGCTGGGTCGTGGTTGGCGTCGAGGTCGTGGGCGTCGAGGTGGTCGGCGTCGACGACGTGGCGGTGTCGGTCGGCGTCGGGGTCGAGGCGGTCGCGGTATCGGTCGGCGTGGCCGTTGACGTCGTCGCCGCGTCGGTCGGCGTCGAGGCGGTCGTGGAGGCCGGGTCCTGCGCGTCGACCGGGAGGACGACGCCGCCGAAGGTGGCGGTGAACGCCGTCGTGGCCGTGAGGACGATCAGCTTCGCGCGCGCGGTCATGGGTACGGGCAGCCCGTTCCGGCGATGACCCACTCGAGCTCTCCACCGTCGCGCGCTGGCACCTCGTAGCGCGCATCATCGCGCACGCGCGCGTCGGACGTGAGGGCGCCGAGGTGCCAGGTGTGCAACTCCTTGCCCGGACGGGCAGGGAGACGGGCGCGGTCGCTCACTGGATAACCGTAATGGGGTCGGTGTCGTCGCCGCCGGCGGGGGACGTTTGCCTGGACTGCATCGTGCAGTCCGGCACTACCTTATTCGGCTGCTTCGCCGCTTGCTTAACGGAGTCCTTCTCCCACGCTCTGCGAGGGTCTACGTCACTGGAGGAAACCCGGTTCGGGGCCGACCGGAGCGGGTTCTGCCCAACGGGAGGGCGCCGGAAACACGCGCGGGCCGCCAAAATCGCTGCGAGGCCGGTCAAGCTAAGGCTCGAGTCGAGGTTGAGCGAGGAGGTCGAGAACGAGCGCGGACATCGCGAACCGCCGCGCGCCGAGCCCGTCACCGGTCAGCGGGTCGTAGTACTCGCGTAGCCGGACCGGCGCACGGCGCGCACGAGCGAGTCCACGACGTGGTCGGCCGCCGCGGCGTAGCCGAGCTCGCGCAGCGGGGGCACGAGCAGCCACGCCGTGGCCATCCACGACGGCCCCCGCCAGCAGCGGAAGCGGTCCCAACGCGGGTTGAAGGTCGGCTCGCTGATCGCCACCGACGGGATCCCGGTGCCGGCGCGGTAGCGGCGCGGGTGCAGGAGCTGCCGCTCGACCAGTGCGCGCTTGACCTCGGTGGGGATCCCCGGCAGCGCCAGCGGGGCCAGCGAGGACCAGGTCGAGACCCGGATCGGGCGCTCGGCCCCGCCGGCAAGGTCCCAGAACAATGCCGCATCCGGATCCCACGAGCGCTCGAGCAGCGCCTGCACGATTCGTTGCGCCCGGAGCGCGAAGCGGCCGCCGAGGGAAAGCAGCGCCCGCGCGTAGAGCACGTTGACGAGCACGTCCTCGACGTGCTCCTCGCGCCGGGCCACGATCGCGGTGGCGCTGTAACGGTGCCGCCGCGCGCGCCAGATGGCGTGGTAGTAGCCGGGCCGGTCATGGGCCATCCAGCCGAAGACGGGCGCGTACTTGGGCGCGTCGTCGAGGCCCGACTCGTCCGGCAGCCCGCGTCCAACTACTCGCGCGCGGCCGCCGACGGGCACTTCGCCGCCGCCGCCGACGGCAAGCCGCTGGTGGCCAAGTGGTGGATGGGCACGGGCTCGCCGGTCGACTTCACCTCCCCGGCCGCGGAGGCCTGGTGGCGGGGCATGGCGCGCGACGTGCTCGCGCTCGGCGTCGCCGGGATCAAGGCCGACGACGGCGAGGGCTTCTACGTGCCGCCCGATGCGCGCTTCCACGACGGGCGCAGCGGCGCCGAGGCGGCGTGGGACTGGTCGGACCGCTACCGCGCGTCGATGCAGCGGGCGCTGGACGAGGCCCACCCCGGCGAGGGCGTGCTGTTCACCCGCTCGGGCTGGACCGGCGGGCAGCGCATGGGCGTGACCTGGGGCGGCGACCAGCTCTCGGACTTCTGGTCGCTGCGAACGCTGGTGGTGGCGACGCTCACCGCTGCGGCCTCGGGGTACTTGAACTGGTCCCACGACGTGGGCGGCTACCTCGGGCGGCGGGCGGTCGAGCGGGCGCCGCGCGAGCTGCTGCTGAGCTGGGCGGCGTTCGGCTGCTTCACGCCGCTGAGCAGGCGCACGTGCGCTTCGAGCAGAGGCCTGGTCCTACGACAAGCGCACGCTGGCCGCGTTCCGCGACCTCGTGCTGCTGCACGCGCGACTCGTGCCCTACGTGCGCGCGGCCGCGGCGTGCGCGCCGCGGTGCGGGCTGCCGCTGGTCCGGCCGCTGTGCCTGGTCGACCCCGACGACCCGTGCGAGTGGGAGGTCTCCGACGCCTATTTCTTCGGGCCGTCGCTGTGGGTGGCGCCGGTGCTGGAGGAGGGCGCGCGGGCGCGCGAGGTGCCGCTGCCGCGGGGGAAGTGGATCGATTTCTGGACGGGCGCGCAGGTGGTCGGCGGCGGTTCGGTCGTCGCCGATGCGCCGCTCGCGCGCATCCCGGTCTTCGTGCGCGCGGGCTCGATCCTCGTGGCGTATCCGCCCGAGACGGTGGCGGGTGGGCTGGGCGATGCGCCGGAGGCTTCGCGCCCGTTCTCGGTCTCGTTGTGGGGGCGCCCGGCGTGCGGCCGGACCGGGGTCCGGCTCGCCGACGGGACCCGGATCCGGTGGCGCCAAGGCGCTTGGTCGGTGACCCCCGAGCGCGGCTGCCGTTTCCTCGCAAACTCGTTGTGAAAATGCCGTGATCGGGGCCCTGCGAGACCGGTCGGTCACAGGGTCCAGGGATAGACTTGCGCCCCGTGACCGCTTCGACCCAGCCGGCGCCCGGCCGAGCCGGAGAAGAGGGGCGGCCCACAGCGTCGGGCGGATCGGCGATCCGCCTCGCGGTTCTCGACTCTGACTCGGGCTTCCTGCAGGTCCTGACCAAGCGGCTGGACGCCGTGGGCTGGCAGCATCGCGTCCTTGCCTCGCCGGTCCCGCTCGACACGGTGGTGGCGATGCGGCTCAACGCGGTCGTCCTCGATCTCGCGACGCTGGGGCCGCAGGGGTGGACGTACTTGGAGCGGCTGTGCACCACGTTGCCGGGGCTGGGCGTGATCGTGTGCACGGGGCCTTCGTCGGTGGCGCAGCGGGTGCGCGGGCTGCGCCTGGGGGCGGACGACTGGGTGACCAAGCCCTGCCATCCGGAGGAGCTCATCGCCCGGGTCGAGGCCGTGGTGCGGCGGCGGAAGCGCGCCGAGGCGCGCGTCGACGCGGGGCCGATGGTCGCGGGCGAGGTGGAGATCCGCGCGGACCAGTTCCAGGCCTTCGTCGGCGGGCGCTCGATCGATCTCACCCGGCGCGAATTCGAGCTCATCCAGTTGCTCGCCGAGGCCGAGGGGCAGGTGCTGCAGCGGGAGGAGATCTACCAGCGCGTATGGGGCTACGCGATGGCGCACGGAGACCGGTCCGTGGACGTCTTCGTGCGCAAGCTGCGGCAGAAGCTCGAGCGCGCGTCACCGCAGTGGCGCTACATCCACACGCACTTCGGGATCGGGTACCGGTTCGCGCCGGAGGCGGCGGGCAATGCGGCGGCTGCGCCTGCCGCTCCGACCTCCCTCGCGGAACGTTCGCCCGAGACCGCCGAGCTGCAGACCTAGCTCCGGCCCGCGAGTACTGTTGGCGGCGGTGGTACGGGCCATCGTCTACATCGCGATCATCCTCGCCCTCGCGGCGGCGGTGGCGCTGCTGCCGGGCGGCGGGACGGCAGCCGGAGCGGTCGGCACGGCGCTGTCGATCGCGTTCCTGGGGACGCTGGCGTGGTTCGGGGCGCGGATATACCGCGAGAACCGCATGGCCCTGATGTCGCTCGACGACCGGTGGCGCGCGGTCCTGTACTGCGCGATCGGCGTGGTCGTCGTGACGCTCGCCGCGACGTCGAAGCTGTGGCTGACGAGCGCGGGCGTCATCGCCTGGTTTGCGTTGCTGGGTGTCGCCGCGTACGGGTTCTACGCGACGTGGCGGCATGCGCGGGAGTACTGAGGGTCCCGCGCCCGCTAGGTCGCCGGGCCCAGGAGCGGCCGTCGGTACTCGACCACCGGCATCCCCATCGGGCTGCTGATCGGGTCGCCCCGCACCGTCCAGCCTTCGCGCTCGTAGAAGCGGCGCGCTCGCGCCTGACGCTCGGGCGTATAGAGGCGCATGGACGCATAGCCGCGGCGCATTGCCTCCTCGACCGCGTGCCCGTGCAGGGTCACGGCCACGCCGGTGCCCCAGTACGGCTCGCGGACGAACAGCTGCCAGACGTGCGCGAGGTCGTCGCTGCCGCCGGGCCAGCGCGAGCGCGTCGACGCGCTGACCGTGACGTGGCCCGCGGGGTCGCCCTCCGGCGTGCGCGCGAGCAGTCCGAACACGTCGTCGTCCCCGAGCCGCTTGCGCGTGCCTGCGACCGAGCCGATGTCGGGTGGCGGGTTCCACCGCGGCGGTGCGAACGCGCGGTAGCCCTCGAATCCCGCGCTGACCGTCGCGACGATCTCCGGCGCGTCCTCGCGGGTCACCGGCAGGAACACGAACGCTCGCTCCACACCCGCAACGGTATTTCTTCGCACTCCCGCGTAGATCCTCAACACCTCCCGCGAGACGGTTCTCCCCATGACCCACCCACCGCCGCCTCGCGCGCAACGCACCGCCCGCCTCGCGGCAGACGACGGCCAGTCCGCGGTCGAGCTCGTCGCCATGCTGCCGATCGTCGTCATCCTCGCGGCGGCGCTGTGGCAGGCGGTGGTCGCCGGCCAGGCGGTATGGGTGTCGGGCGCCGCGGCACGCGCGGCTGCTCGCGCCGCGGCGGTCGGCGGCGACGCGAAGGAGGCGGCCCGCCGCGCCCTGCCCGGCGCGCTGGAGCGCGGGCTGCGCGTCGAGTGCAACGACGACGGCAAGGCAAAGGTCCACATCGCGATCCCGCTCGTGGTGGGCAGCGGCAGCCTGACCACGGTCACCGCGCAGGCCCACTTCGAGCGGCAGGACGGATGAGCGGTCCTCGCCCGGCCTCGCGGCGTGCTGGGCTTGCGCGCGCTGGTGGGCAGGCGACCGTCGAGGTCGTCGGGATGCTGCCGCTGATCGCCATCGTGGCCTTCGCCGCGCTGCAGGCGCTCGCGGCCGGCGTGGCCGCCGAGCTCGCCGACCACGCCGCCGAGGCCGGCGCCGTCGCGATCCTCGAGGGCGCCGACCCGCACGACGCCGCCGAGCACGCGATCCCGGGCTGGTCGGGAGCGCACATCGACGTCGCCGTCCACGACAAGACCGTGCGCGTGCGAGTCCGCCCGCCGGCGGTGCTCCGCTCGGTCGGCGACCTGCTCGCGTCGACGGCCGAGGCCAAGGCGGAGCGGTGACCGAAGGCGTCCGCAGCCTCGCATGACCGACCTGCTCACCCGCATCGCCTCCCTGTTCCTCGAACCCGCCGACGCTGCCCCGCGGCGGCACCGCGTCGCGCTCGCTCCCCCGGCGCCGTGCGTCGGCGTCGTCGCCGCTCCTCGGCACGCGCTCGCGGTGGGCGCGGCGATCGCCCTGTCGCTCGCGCGCCGGCTGCGCGCACGGCGTGCGCTGGTGTGCGCGTGGCCGCCGGGCGGCTGGGCGGAGCCCGCCCTGCACGGGCCGGCCGGCGTCGCGGCTCGGCAGCTGCGCCGGCACCTCGCCGCGCGCGGGGTCGACGCGACCGCCGCCGGCAAGCTCGTCCGCGTCGTCCTTCCCGAGGCCACTGAGCACGCGGCCGCCGGCGCCGAGCGTGCGCTCGGCGCCGGGTCCTCGCCGTCCGTCCTCGTGCTCGCCGGCCCGCGCCCCGAGGCGCTCGACGAGGTGCTCCTCCGCCAAGACGCCATCGTCGTCGCCGCCGCGCCGGACGCCGACAGCTCGCTCGTCGACCTCGCCGTCGCGACGCTGGCCGAGCAGCACCCGGCGGTCAGCTCATGCGCGCTGCCGCTCGGGCCGGTCGCCCGCGCGCTCGCGACCGCCGGGATCGCGGCGCCCATTGGCGCCGGCCGCGCGCTCGCACCGATGCTGGAGGCCGTGACATGAGCTGATCGATCCCACCCATGCATCCGGTACGGGGCGTTGGTCGTAGTGACGCGTGTCACGCCGGGAGGCGCCCGTGCAGGGGACCCTTGTTGACGCCATGCACCCCGAGTCCGCCGAGATCGCACTTCCCCAGTTCGACGCGGTGGGCTTGGCTCGGCGCGCGGCGCTCCCCGCCGCCGTCGTCATCGCAGGCGTCGCGACCCTGATCCTCGTCCAGGGCAAGCTCGGCGTCATCGCCGACGCGTTCAATCGCGCCCTCGACGCGGACTGGCGCTGGGTCGCGGCGGGCGCGGCGTTCGAGCTCCTGTCCTTCGCGGGGTACGTGGCCCTGATGTGGCTCGTCGCCGGGCGCGCGACGCCGCGCATCGACCTGCGCCGGGCTGTGGAGGTCACGCTGGGCGGTGCCGCCGCAACGCGCCTGCTCCCGACCGCGGGCGTCGGCGGCGCCGCCCTCACGCTGTGGACGTTCCGGCGCGCCGGGATGAACAAGCGCGCGTCGATGCGGACGCTGCTCACGTTCCTCGTCGTGCTCTACGCCGTCTTCCTCGGCGCCATCGTCGTCTCGGGCGCGGTGACCGCGGCGGGCGGCGAGGGTCCGCTGACCCTGAGCGCCATCCCGGCCGCCATCGCGGCGACCGGGTTCGCGGTCGTGCTCATGCTTGGCCTGTGGCGACGGCGCGTGGGCGCGAACGGCATCACGGACGCGGACCGAAACCCGGCCGCCCTCGAGCGGCTCGGCACGCCCGTCACCGACACCACCAACCCGCGCCCCGGCCGCGTCCGCCGCGGCGCACTCATCCTCGGCGACGCCACCGCCGACGCCATCGGTCTGCTCCGCACGCGCGACCCGCGCCTGCTCGGCGCCCTCGCCTGGTGGACGTTCGACGCCGCCGTGCTCTGGGCCATGCTGAGTGCGTTCGGCGCCGCCAACGCCATCGCTGTCGTCGCCCTCGCCTACTTCGTCGGCCAGGTCGGCAACGCCCTCCCGATCCCCGGCGCCGTCAGCGGCGGGATGGTCGGCGTCCTCCTCGCCTTCGGCGTCCAGGCCGAACTCGCGGTCGTCGGCGTGCTGGCCTACCGTGCCATCGCGATCTGGCTGCCCGCGCCGATCGGCCTCCTCGCCCTCGCGAGCCTGCGCCGCACGATCGCGCGCTGGTCGCGCGAGCAGGCGGGGGAGACTGTGGTCGATGGACAACGCGCAGATCGCCGACCGCTTGGACGCCCTCGCGTCGCTGCTTGAGCTTGCCGAGGCCAACCCCTACACCGCCCGCGCCTACCGCCGTGCCGCCGAGACGGTTCGCAACGTGCCGACTCCGGTGACCGAGCTCGTCGAGTCCGGGCGCGTGCGCGACCTGCGCGGCGTCGGCCCCGGCATCGAGGCGCGCCTGCGCGAGTTGGTCGACACCGGCCAGATCGCCGAGCTCACCGAGCTCGAGCGCGAGCTCGCCCCCGACCTCGTCGGCCTCGGCCGCTACCTCGGGCTCGGCGCGCGCCGCTCGGTCCAGATCGCGCGCGCCCTCGGCGTGCGCACTGCCGACGAGCTGCGCGCGGCCGCCGCCGAAGGCCGCCTCCGCACCGTCCCCGGCATCGGCCCCAAGACCGAGGCGCAGCTCCGTGAGGCGCTCGCTCAGGAGCCAGAGACCCGCCCGCGCGAGGGCCTCCTGCTCAACCGCGCGCGCGAGCTCGTGGACACCATCGCCGCCGCGCTCGACGCCGAGCCCGCCGGCGACGTTCGCCGGTGGCGCGACTCGTGCGTGCACCTCGCCGTCGTCCGCGCCGCGCAGGACCCGGGCCCCGTCCTCGCCCGCTTCGCCGAGCTCCCCCAGATCGTCGCCCTGATCGAGCAGGACGACCGAAGAGCGCTGGGCGTGACCGTCGAGGGCGTCCCCATCGAGCTGGTCACCAGCGCGCCCGAGCGCTTCGGCACCGCCCTCCTCCGGGCCACCGGCGCGCCCGCCTACGTCGACGCGCTCGAGCCGCTCCCCGACGCTCCCGACGAGGCCACGGTGTATCGCAAGCTGAAGATCCCCTGGTGCCCACCCGAACTGCGCGAGGCCCCGTTCGCCGACGCGCCGCCCGCGCTCGTCGAGCTCCAGGAGATTCGCGGCGACCTCCACAGCCACACCACCTGGTCGGACGGGCGCGCCAGCGTCGAGGAGATGGGCCGCGCCGCCCGCGACCGCGGCTACCAGTACCTGGCGATCTGCGACCACACCCCGGCCGTCGGTGCCGTCCGCGGGCTCACGCCCGACGACGTCCGCCGCCAGGCCGAGGAGATCGCCGCGGCCAACGAGGCGCTCGCCCCGTTCCGCATCCTGCGCGGCATCGAATGCGACATCCACCCGGACGGCCGCCTCGACCTCCCCGACGACGTCCTGGCCGAGCTCGACTGGGTCCAGGCCAGCGTGCACGGCGGCCAGCGCATGCCCGAGCGCGAGATGACCAAGCGCGTCGAGGAGGCCCTGCGCAACCCGTCCGTGCGCTGCCTCAGCCACCCGAAGGGCCGCTACATCAACCGCCGCCCCGAGAACGCCCTGAACCTCGAGCGCATCTACGCGGTGGCGCTCGCGGAGGACGTCGCGCTCGAGGTCAACGGCCTGGCGCCTCGTCTCGACCTCAGTGCCGAGCACGTCCGCGAGGCCCTGGGCGCCGGCGTGCAGATCGTCTGCTCGACCGACGCCCACTCGGTGCGCGGCCTCGAGAACATCGACCTCGCGGTCGCCACCGCCCGCCGCGGCTGGGCCACCGCGAACGACGTCGTCAACACGCGGCCGTTAGAGGCGATCCTGCGCGGGTAGCCGAGGGGCGTGGCCACCGAGACGGCACCCCCGACCAGGCAGCAGTCCCCGCCGACGCGCGACACTGCGATGCGCGTCCCGCGCACGACCGGCGGGTTCAGCGGCGTGGCGATCGTCGTGCTCGGCCTCTGGGGCGCCCTCGTCCCGTTCGTCGGACCGTACTTCCACTACGCGTTCGGGAACTACGACGCCTGGCATTTCACGACCAACCGCTTCTGGCTCGACGTGCTGCCCGGCGCGCTGGCCGTCATCGGCGGGCTGCTCCTGCTGCGCGCCGCCACCCGCAAGGGCGGCCTCATCGGCGGCTGGCTGGCGCTGATCGCGGGCGGCTGGTTCGCGGTCGGCCCGACCGTGAGCCTGCTCTGGGACGGTGCGGGCAACCCGATCGGCCCGCCCGTGGGCGGCCAGGTGCAACGCACGCTCGAGCTGCTCGGCTACTTCCACCTGCTCGGGTTCGTGATCGCCACGCTGGCCGCGTTCGCGATGGGTCGCTTCGTCTCGCGTCCGCGGGTGGCCGAGGAGCCGTTCGTGGCCGCCGGCGCCGTCGCCGGCGAGGTCGCCGACCATCGCCGTCGTCGCGGCGTTCTGCGCCGCCGGCGCGCGGCCGACGACACCGCGCCTACGGCGAGCTGATCCCCTTCCGCCGCAGCTCCTCGCGCGCCGCCTCGGACTTCGGCAGCTCGCCGACATCCATCGCGTCCAGCACCTCGGGCGCCTTCGTGAACTGGATGTCGCGGTAGTCCACCACCTGGATGTGGTTGCCCCAAGGGTCGACGAAGTCGAGGCTCCCGCTGGGCCGCACGGAGACGCCGCCCTCCAGAAGCGCCGCCCGCACCGCCTCCTTGTCGTCCACGACGAAGCCGACATGGCGGCTCTCGTCCGCCTCCTGCGACCGCCCCGCCGACAGGGCGAGGAACTGGTCCCCCATGTCCACGAAGGCCATCCGCCGGCCGGCCCGCCCGCGCAGCTCGAACCCGAAGAACCGCCCGTACCACTTCAGCGCCGCGTCGACGTCATCGACCTCCAGCGCGACGTGGTTGATGCCGAGAAGCTGGGCCATTGCGCTCGACAGTAGCGCGCGGAATCAGTGCCAGCACGGTTGCGCGCACCCAGCGCTGGGAGCATGGCCCCCGTGGACCGCGGGAGCCGTCGACGCGGCCTAGCCGCGCGGTAGCTCCCTGACTCAGCGGCTCGACAGGCTCCGCGCCGCGCCCCCACGGACCGTCAGGTCACCGTTGGCGACCTTGTGGGCGATGGTGTCGATGTCGCCGCCCCCGTCGCGCGTGCGCGCCGCCGCCTGCTCGGGGCTGACGCCGAGCTCGGCCAGCGCGCGCGCCGTTCCGGGATCGAAGCAACGCGCGTCCAGCCAGCGCGCGGTCAGCGCATCGGAGAACCCCGCCTCGGTCCAGGCCTGCGCCGTAGCGGCGGCGCCGGCACCGCGGTCGGCGAACTGCCCGTACCGGGTGATCGTCTCGGGACTGGTCCTGGCGGCTGGCTCGTAGACCTCGATGCGTTGAGGTTAGTGCGCGCGCAGCGGCGCGCTCAGCTCGACCTCGCGCTTGCGCCAGTCGTCGTCAGCGCCCGAGACGGCGGAGCGGGCTCACCGGGTGCCGGGGGCGCCGAGGGGCGCCGCCGCTGATCGTTGCGCCGCGGCAGCCAGCGAGGCCAGCAGGGCAGGTACCAGTTGCGCTCGCCGAGTTACGGGAAGCCGGCCGGTTCCCAAACTCCCTCGTGGACGCCACGAACGCGATCGCGTGGGTGCGGCGACACGCACCGGAATACGGCGCCGATCCATCGATACTGGTAATGGCAGACAGCTCCGCGGGGGCGCACCTGGCCTCAATGGCCGCGCTTACACACAACGACCCGGCGTTTCAACCTGGGTTTGAGGGTGAGGATACCGCCGTGAGCGCCGCCGTCTGTCTCTACGGGTGTTACGGCAGCCGCGATGTCACCGGACCCCTGTTCTCGTCACCGTTTGGCTTACGTGCGTACTGACGTGCCCCCCGTTCTTCGTTGCGCACGGCACGAACGACACCGCAACGTCCGTCGAGGCCGCCGCAGACTTCGCCCGACAGTTACAAACCATCTCGTCCCGCCCGGTGGTCTATGCGGAGCTGCCCGGCGCGGGACACACGCCTGACATGTTTTGCTCCCTTCGGTTGGACAAAGTCATCGACGGGGTTGAGGGCTTTGGCGCTTGGCCGGTCGCGGTGGTCCATCGCCCCGCACAAGCGCAGCGACGGATCCCATTCGCCGGCTTTGAGCGGATAGGTTCGGCGCATGTGGATTCGGGGACGCAAAAGTACGTCGCCGAAGGTTGCGGGGGTCGGCATCTTTGCCTTGCGCCGCGGGGCCGCGGCCCCACCTCCGTCAGGCGACGGCCAGGTGCCGGCCGACACGGGCGCGGAGGTGCCCGAGGCTGGCGGGAGCGCTGGGCCTGAGACGTTCGTTGGTGCGCTGCAGAAGGCCGCGGTGTGGTTGTTCTCGGGAATTGGTGTGGCGGCACTGGTCGCCGCCTTAGGTGGGGCGGCGTTGTTTGTTCGCTTTCACGCTGCACGAATTCCTGCAGCCGAGGCCCTGACGGTGGTGCCCAACGCAGAACTGGTGGTTCGTGGGGCGATGGCCTTGGCGCTGTACCTGTTGCTGGGCGGGGCCGCAGTAGCTGTTGTGTCATTGCTTGACCCACAGGGTCGGCCGGGCCGACGGACGATCTTCGGGTTGTTGGTGGTGGTCGTTGCCGAGATGGCGGTGCCGGTGTGGACGGCCGCTGGCGTGTCGACGGAGTGGAAGATCGGTATCTCGTGCGGCTTGCTGGCGGCTTGGATTCTGGGCTGGTGGCTGCTTCCGAAGCTGAGAGGCGCTCCCGAAGTCAAGCCGGGCGGAAAGCGCGTCGGCCCCACCTCGCACTGGCTCAAAGGCGAGTGGCGTTGGCTGGCGGTCCTGCTGATTTTGGGCGAGCTGGCGGTTGCGATTGCGATCACTGCCTTCCACTTGTACCTCGGGCTCACGCTGCTGCTGGCGGGGGCCCTGCTCGCCGCGGTGCTGCGCGTGGCCACCCTTACCCGTGACAAGTCACCGCTCTATGCGGTAGCGGTGTTCCTATCGGTGGTGATCTTCGGCGCGGGTGCGATCGCGTTCCGTGCGTTGGAGGAGCCCCAAGCACGGCCAGCTGCAGCCCTGGTCAACGGACATGGAGTCTGCGGGCTGTACGTGACCGAGACCGACACGCGTTTGTATCTGGCCGCTGTCGAGCTCGATCAACGCGGCGACCCCGTGCGCCGGACTGGCCGGATCATCGCGATCCCCAAGGAAAGGCTGACCGCCGAGACCGTCGGCGACCTACAGAAGCTCGGCGACGCCGCCTACCGAGCACGGCAGATGCGCGACGAACTGGTCCGCGGTCAAGCGGCCGTCGCCTCGCCCGAGGACACGGTGGTGAGGACCGTCACCCGCAAGACGGCCAACGGATCGGTTGTCGAGCAAGTTTCCAGCAAGCGCCCCGCTCCGAACCAGGCGGCCGCCCCGGCGGCGCCGGCCCAAGAGCCGCCGTCGCCGTGCACCACGACCAAGCTTCCTCCGCGGCCCGACAACGGCTGAACAACCGTCACTACGGCCAGAGGAAGCGGCCGTCGGTGACCCATGCCTTCGCCATTAGGCCGACGCAGCAGCCCCGCCGGGCCGCGGCTTCGCGCGACCGGGTCCACCTCGGCACGCGTGCGCCGGTGCCCTCGCTTTCCCCAACCGCGTGCGAGACTCGCGCCCGATGGGCGAGCAGGGGCGCAACGACACGCTCGACCTGCCCGACGAGGGCCTCGAAGCCCTGCTCGCGCGCATCGGAGCGATGGCCGCGCAGGAGATCGTGGCAACCCGCTCCGGCCCGGTCTTCGACCGGCCTCTGTCCGCCGCGCAACTCGAGGAGCTGCTGGACGGCGCGGCGCCGCTCCCGCTCGACGGCGAGCCGCTGGATGACCTGCTCGAGCGGTGTCGGGCGCTGCTGGGCGCGGGGCGGCGCACCGCGCCCGCCTTCTTCGGCTATGTCCTCTCGCCGGCCGCGCCGGTCGGTGTCGCGGCCGATCTGCTGACCTCGGCCGCCGACCAGAACGTCACCTCGTGGCGATCGGCGCCCGCGGCCACGCAGCTGGAACGCACGACGATTCGCTGGCTCGGCGAGTTCGTCGGCTTCGCATCCGACGCCGAGGGTCTCTTTGTCAGCGGCGGTTCGATGGCGAACCTGACCGCGCTGCTGGTCGCGCTGCGGTCGCGGTCAGAGCCCGATGCCGACCGGCGCGCGCTGATCGCATACGCGTCGCACGAGGCACACTTCTCGATCGAGAAGGCGGTCGCGGCCATCGGGGTCGGGTTTCGCCGCGTTCCCGTCGGCGCCGGCCGGCGCCTCGACGTCGAAGCGCTGCGCGGGGCGATCGCTGCCGACCGGCGCGCCGCGAAGCAGCCGTTCTGCGTGGTCGCGACGGCTGGCACGACGGCGACCGGCGCGGTGGACCCGCTCGACGCGATCGCCGATGTGGCCGAGGCGGAGCGCCTGTGGTTGCACGTCGACGGCGCCTACGGTGCGCCGGCCGCCGCGGATCCGGCGAGCCGACCCCTGTTCTCCGGGCTGGAGCGGGCGGACTCGCTGTGCGTCGACGCCCACAAGTGGCTCTACGTGCCGGTTGATTGCGGGGCCCTGCTCATGCGCTCACCCGGCGCCGGCCCGACGGCGTTCGGCGCGGCCGACGCCGCCTACGTGCGGATCCTCACCGACGAGGCCGCCGAGTCGTTCGCGTTCTGGGAACACGGCCTCGAGCTCAGTCGCCGTTTCCGGGCGCTCAAGCTGTGGATGACCTTGCGCTACTACGGCGGCCGGCGCTTGGCCGCCGCGATCACGCACGACATCGCCATGGCGGAGCACATGGCCGCGCGCGTTCGCGAGTCCGTCGAGCTCGAATTGCTTGCGGAGCCGGGCCTGAGCATCTGCTGCTTCCGCCACGTGCCGCCGCGGATGGCGGAGGCGGCCCTGGACCAGCACAACGAGCGGCTGCTGACGGCGTTGCACCGCGACGGGCGCGCCTACCTGTCCAACGCCGTCGTCGACGGCCGCTTCGCCCTGCGGGCCTGCATCACGAACTTCCGCACGACCCGCGCCGACGTCGAGCGCACCTTGGCCCTCGTCCGCGAACTGGGCGATCGGCTCGCTCCTCAGGGCCGCTGAGCCGGCAGCTCGCGTTCCGCTAGCGCTCGCCGGGCGGAGGCTCTGAGAGCCGATAGCCGAGCGCCTCGGCCGCCGCCGAGCTGTCGCCGCGCTGGGCCGCGTCCGCGGCAGCCGTCGCGCGCTCGGCGAAGCTCGGCATCCGGTCGAAGTCGATGCGCAGATTCTCCGGGTCGGTGGCGGAGACGGTCACCGGGATGTCGAGCCCGAGCGTCGGCATCCTGTCGTGGGGCACGCGGCAGACGTGGTCGACCTCGACGACGGCGCCGTCGGGCCTCCGCACGGCGAGTCGGAACGCATAGTCGACGTCCCGCTTGCCCTGCTGTCTGGCCGCCTTGGCCGTGGGCGCCATGGTCAGGACCGTGGCGTCGGCTTGAACGCCGTCGCGGATCTTGGTCCGGCCGAAGAGGCCCACACGCCGGAGTCTACGGGCGATTGTCCGGGGCGATGATCGCCCCCTCCGCGGTGGGGCGGCGTGTTCCCAAGGCCGCGCGATCCGGGCTTCGCACGTCCGGCACCTGCCCTGACAGCGTCCCCCCGAGGATTGCGCAGTGCGCGGGGCGCCGCTTACGATCGCTCGGCGCATGGACACGACCGACCCTGCCGTGCCGGCAGCCCTGCTCGAACGCGAGCGCGAGGTCGAGCGCGTCCGCTCCGTGCTGCAGGCGGTGGCGCGGCAGGCCGGGGGAGTGCTGCTGATCGAGGGCGCGGCCGGGATCGGGAAGTCGCGGCTCCTCGAAGGCGCTCGCCTCCGAGCCTCGGAGCTCGGCATCCGCGTGCTGAGCGCAAGGGCGACCGAGCTCGAGCAGGGGTTCCCCTTCGGCGTCATGCGCCAGCTCTTCGAGCGGCCGCTGCTCGAGGCCGACACCGACGAGCGCGACCGCTGGCTGGCCGGAGCAGCTGCGCTGGCCGCGGACGTGATCACCGGACCGCCGACGACGCCCGCCATGGCGCCGGGCGCGGGTCCGTCGGCCGGCGATCCGGGGTACGTGTGGCACCACGGCCTCTACTGGCTCGCCTCGAACCTCGCCGCTGACTTGCCGCTCGCGCTCGTCGTCGACGACCTGCAGTGGTGTGATGCGCCGTCGGCGAGCGTCCTCGCGTTCATCGCCCGCAGGCTCGAAGGGCAGGGCCTCGCCCTCATCCTCGCGACCCGGCCGCTCGACCCGACGCTGACGCCCGAGGCGGCGGCGATCGCCGGCGATCCCGCCGTGCAGCTGGTACGCCCATCGCCCCTGTCGTCCGCGGCCGTCGGCGCACTCGTCGCCGCCCGCCTGACCGGCGAGGCCGACGAGCGGTTCGTGCACGCGTGCCTCGAGGTCACGGGCGGCAACCCGTTCCTCGTCAGCGAGCTGCTGGCCGAGGCGACGGCGCGTGGTCTCGAACCCACCGCGACCGCCGCGGCCGACGTCGGCACGATTGTCCCGCGCGGCGTTGCCAACGCCGTCCTGCTCCGCCTGGCGCGGCACGGGACGGCGGCCGCCCAGCTGGCACGCGCGGTCAGCGTGCTCGGAGACAACGCCCAGGTCGGCGATGCCGCGCAGCTCTCGGGGGTGAGCGGCGCGGACCTGGAGGCGGCCATGGCGGCGCTCGTCTCCGCCGGGATCGTCGAATCCGGCGCCACCGTGCACTTCACCCACCCAATTCTGCGCGCGGCGATCTACGGCGACTTGTCGCCCGCCGAACGGGAGCGGATGCACCGCGCGGCGGCGACGATCCTGCGCGACCGCGGTGCGTCGGCCGGCCAGGTCGCAGTCCATCTCATGCACACCGACCCGGCCGCCGACCCCGACGCGGTGAGCCTCCTGCGGGATGCCGCCCATCACGCGCTGGCCCTGGGCGACGCCGCCGGCGGGGCGGCGTTGCTTGCCCGCGCGCTCGACGAGCCACCCGCCGACGCCGACCGCCCCGCCGTCCTCCTCGAGCTCGGGCAGGCCCACGCTCGCGCGGGCGCCCCTGAGGCGATCGCCCCGCTGACCGAGATCATCGAGCGCGCCGACGATGCGGCAGTGATCGCGGTGGCGGCGATCGAGCTCGGCGGCATGCTCTTCTTCGCCGGCCGCCCCGCTGACGGAGCGGCGATCCTGCGCCGCGCCCAGGAGCGGGTTCCGGCGGGCTCGCCGGCACGCCAAAAGCTCGCGGTCGCGCTCCTGGGGTTGAGCTCCACCTCGGCGTCGGCACGGCGTGAGGCCACGGCGACGATCGCCGCCCTGCGGGACCCGGGCGGGCCGGCCCGCGACGCCCTGCAGGCCACGACGCTGGCCACGCTCGCGATGGAAGAGGTGCTGAACTTGGGCTCGGCGTCCGCCGCGGCGGACCTCGCAGAGCGCGCGATCGCAGCGGGCCTCCCGATCGAGCCCCACCGTGGCGAGAACTGGGCGAACCTGGCCCTGGCCGCCCTCGGGGTCGCGGACGGTGTCGACGCAGCCCTGCGGGGCGCCGACGAGGTGCTCGCCGGGGCGCGTGAGCGCGGCGCAGCGCTCACGGTCGTGACGATGTCGGCGCTTCGCGCGCTCATCGCCGTGCGCCGGGGAGACCTGGCCGCGGCCCAGACGGACGCCCAGGCGGTGATTGAGCTCGCCCCCGACCTCCTAGGAGCCAGATTCCTCGTCCTGGCCGTGTCGGCGGCGGTGCTCGCGGGCCTCGAGCGCGACGAGACCCCCGACGCACTGGGCCGGCTGATCGAACGCACAGGCGTTCGCTACGACACCGAGTTCACGTCGAGCTCCCAGCTTCGCTACGCCACCGGCGTGCTTCGCGCCGCCGCAGGCAACCACGAAGCAGCGGTCGAGGTGCTACGGGGCAGCGGGATCGACCCCCCAGAGTTCGGCGGTGAGAACCCGGCCATGCTGCCGTGGCGATCGGCGGCGGCGCTCTCGCTTGCCGAGCTCGGCCGGCACGACGAAGCTCGCGCCCTGGCGGCCGAGGAGGTCCGCCGCGCGGAGTCGTTCGGCGCGGCGCGTGCGATCGGCGTCGCGCTGCGCGCTCACGCGCTCGTCGGGCCTGCCGCCGAGCGCCGAGAGCGGCTGGAGGACGCGGTCGCGGTGCTGGAAGCCTCGCCGGGGCGGCTCGAGCATGCGCGCGCGCTGATCGACCTCGGCGCAACGATCCGGGCCGCCGGACAGCGCACCGCGGCGCGCGAGCCCCTCCTCCACGGGCTCGAGCTGGCGGCAAGGTGTGGCGGTCGAACCCTCGAGGGCCGGACCCGCTCGGAGCTCGCGGCGATCGGCATCCGGCCCCGGGCGACGGATCGCACCGGCGCCGACTCGCTCACGCCCAGCGAGCGCCGCGTGGTCGACCTTGCCGCCTCCGGCGGAACGAACCGCGAGATCGCCCAAACGCTGTTCGTCACGGAGAAGACCGTCGAAACGCACCTCGGGCGGTCGTTCCGCAAGCTCGACATCTCATCGCGCCGGCAGCTTCCCGACGTGCTCGCACGCGCGGCCGGCTGATGTGTGCGAGCCGGACCGCCCGCGCGCGATCAGGGCTTGAAGTAGTTGTGGACCGCGAACTCGGTAACCGTCGGCTGGGGGCCGCTGGCCGGGTCCATGCCGGAGACCTTCTGGATCGTCGGGAAGAGCCGCTGCTCCCGGAAGCGGTCGGATGCCTCGCGCGTCTCCCAGACGTCCGTGACCGTCCATTTGCCGTCGACCTCACCCGCCCAGTGGAAGAGCAACCCCTCGGGCGGATCGTTCGCGAGGTCCATCGCGGCCGAGACGCCGTCGTACATGTCCGTACCGACCCCCTCGGGGAAGTCGGTGGTTCTGATCGCCACTGCCATTGGTCCCTCCTCAGGGAGTGTGTCCTCAGCCCGGCCCGAAATCCGTCCCGGGCACCGCCCAGCCTATCGCCGGGATCGTGAGGGCCGGGGCCGTCCGGCGGCAGTCGAAGCTGGGACCGGATCCTGGTGGGGAGCGTTCACCGGCGCCCTGCATCACCATCGACTCGAGCAGCTCGTGTCATCGATCCCGGGAAGGAAGCAGCGCATGGCCTCACTGGTCCTGAAGATGTCCGTCTCGCTCGACGGCTACGTCGCTCCAATCGACGGGAGCACCGACTGGGTCGCTGCGGGACGCTCCGATGACGGCGCCAGTTGGACTGTCGAGACCTTGAGCAACGCCGGCGCGCACCTCATGGGTGCCACCACCTATGCGGGGTGGGCCGCCTACTGGCCAGGCGCCTCCGGGCCGTTCGCCAGGCCGATGAACGAGAGATCCCCAAGGTCGTGTTCTCGGACTCGCTCGCGTCCGCCGACTGGGGCGAGACGACGATCGCCACCGGAGACCTGGCCGCAGCCATCACCCGGCTCAAGCAGGGGCGCTCCGACGGATACGTGCTGGCCCACGGCGGAGTACGGTTCGCCCGATCGCTGGTCGAGACCGGCTTGATCGACGAGTACCGCCTTGTCATCCACCCGGCCGTGGTGGGCGCGGGCGAGCGGATCTTCCTCGCACCGCTCACCATCGAGCCGATGAGCCCCACCGTCTTCAGCGGCGGAGCCGTCGCCCACGTCTTCGCGGCGCACTCGTGATCGAGCCCGATCGGCAACCGGGGACCGGACGCTGTCACCTCGCTGCATTCGACACCCCGCGGGCTTGACGGCTCGGCACGGCCCGCGAACCATTGATCGCGAAGAACCTTCCCCGCGCGGCGGCTCGTCCTCTCTGTGCGCACGATCGACCTAGCGCGAGCTCGGCGTCACGCGCCGCCAGGGCCTCCCGCGCGTGCTTATGTGCCTACGACCTCAGTAGCCGGCTCCGAACGTCGACCGGGGCACGATTCCCAGCACTTGGTTCTGGTAGTAGACCGGGCCGCCGTCGTCGGCGGTGACGGTGTTCGACGGATAGTGGGTGGAGACCCCGAACGTGTAGACGTTGCCCGCCGAGATCGCGAGCCCGAAGTAGTCGCCGATGAAGCCCCTCCCCTGCGGGCAGGGGTCGTCGTGGCCCGCGCAGGCGTACTGGGTGATCCCGTCCACCTTCTGCTGAGACTGGTCGGGATCCCACGTGAACTGCGAGACGCGGACGTTCCCGCCCACCGGCACGGCGCCTGCCCCTCCGTCCTTGTACGGCTGCAGCGAGATGTCGATGCAGGTGTTCCCGGCGCCGACGTGGGCGGGCAGGATGCTCGGGTCGCTCGGGCAGTCCGCCCTGCGGTCGTAGAAGGCAACCGCGACGGCGCCGCCCGGGCCGGCCGCGACCGACGGCTGGAACTGGTCGGTCGAAGCCGAATTGGGAGCGTCGTTGACGATCTGGGGATCCGACCACGTCCCGCCGCCGTCTGTGGTCTGCGTGAACTTCACGTCGAACTGGCTGTTGGCCGTGTCCCAGTCCTCGTAGGTCAGGTAGGCGTGTCCGGGATAGGTCGGGCTGGCGGTGAAGTTCTCGATGATCCCGTCGCGGAAGTTCGTGTTGGGCAGGAACCCGTCCGGGTTCTCGCTCGGCGCCGCCGCAGCGACGAACGGCCCGAAGGTCTTGCCGTCGTCGACCGACTTGGTGACGAAGACCTTGCCGACGCGATTCTTGTTCTTCGTGTCGAAGCCGCCGACGAAGGCCACGTAGAGCGTTCCGTCACTGTCGACCGACGGGTAGACGTACGTCGTCGCGGGCGTGGTCGTCCCGGGCGGCGTGATGGTGATGGCCTTGGAGAACGTCTGCCCACGGTCGCGCGAAACCGCGATACGGATCTTCCCGTTGCCGTTGCTGCCGTTGAACGTCGTCCACATCGCGTAGACGTGATCCTGGAACGGACTCCCGGGAATCTGGTTGACCGCGACCCACTGCTTGTCCTCGACGTGGCCGAGCGTCAGGCTCGTCTGATTGTTGTTGGGCTCGAGGTCACGCCCACCGTTGCCCTTGGTCCAGTGCAGACCGAGGTCGTCCGAGTACGAGAGGTCGATGGCGCCATTCGGGTGGAGCCCGCCCTCCCAGAAGGCGTTGAACGGCAGCGTGGTCTGATAGGCGCGGCCCTGGGTGTCGAAGGCCGCGTTCGGGTCGGTGTTGTTGGTCCAGCTCGGCGGCATCGCCTGGGTGCCGGTCGACACGCAGTCGTAGCCCTGGACCTGGCTCTGGCCCGTCACCGCTCCGCCCTGGATCGCGTAGGCGCCGAGATGGAAGTCGTAGAAGGTCGAGAACTTCTCGAAGAAGAGCTTCGACACCCCCACGAGCGTCTCCGTTCCCGGCTTGACCGCGATCCACGACTCGGACCTGTTGGAGTTGTAGAGCCCGGCGCGGCACGTGCCGGGGTCGGGCTTCGTCGCGCCGGGCGGAACGGGATAGCCGCCGCCCGGAATGGGCGCATCGGCCACCACGTTGGTCCCCACCGGCGTGTTCCAATCGGCCGACGCCGGCGCAGCAAACGCCACCGACGCCGCCAGCGCGGTCACGAGCACGAGTCCCCTCACCTTCGCCCCCCTCGGGATCGACGATTCCCAGGCGCCCGGGATCGTACTCCTTCCCAGGCGATTTGGACTGCCGCCGACGCCCCGAAAATAGCCGCAAATCGCACCGGTTTAGCGGGCGTCATTGGAGGTGGCGGACGTCCGCGCCAGGAAGGCGATTTGCGGGGTGGGGACCCCTCCGGGGTGGGCCTCGCGCGCTGGGAGGCCCACCCCAGTATCCCCCTACGGTGTCGTTGCCGTCGCCCCGTAGACGTCGGTCGGATTGCCGCCGGTGTCGTCGTTGTGGGTCTGCACGAAGAAGACCTTGAAGTCGTTCGCCGAGTGGTCGAGCCCTTCGTAGTCACCCACGAAGAACCCACGCGCGACCGGCGCCTTCTTCATGTCGAACGACGTGGGCGTCACCTGCTGCGTCGTCCACGTCGACCCACCGTCGCTGGACGTCCGGATCCAGTAGTCGGTGAGCGCGGTGTCGGTCGTCGGGGTGTCGTTGCGGAAGTCATAGAACGTGACCGCCACGTCACCGTTGTCGTTGACGTCGACCGAGGGCGTGAATGCCGCCACGCCCGCGGGTGAGTCGTTCACCTTCTGCGGCGCGCTCCATGTCGCGCCACCGTCCGTGGACTTCGACTCCATGATCGAGACCGTGGGCGACGAGCCGTCCTGCCAGACCACGTAGATCGCGCCCGTCTTGTCGATCGCGAGATCGGGCGCGATGTCACCGGTCCGCAACGGCAGGTTGTCGCCCGGCGTCCTCACCGTCCTGTCGACCAGCTTGGACACCACGACCGGCTTGGACCAGGTCTGCCCGTGATCGCTCGACTTCATCACGGAGACGCTGAACCCACGGCTGCCGTGCGCGTTCTTGAAGTTGTTGATCTGCAGGAAGACGTCGACGAGCGTGCCGTCGGGCGCGATCGCGATCTGGTTGGCGATGGTCTGGTTGACCTCGCCCGGGTCGTAGATCATCCGCGCGTCCGACCATGACTGGCCGTTGTCCGAGCTCGATGCGAACCAGGTCGGGCCTCGGTAGCCGATCGCGTTCTCGGTCGCCTTCAGGTTCGCGTGCGCGTTCGGGGCCACGAGGCGGTCCCAGATCGCGTACACGTAGCCGCTGGACGGATCCGCGGTGATCGACTCCTTGTCGTCGAGCACATTCCCGCCCGAGTCCTGCTTGATCACCTGCGGATGCGACCAATGAGCGCCGAAGTCGTCCGAGTACGAGGCGAGGATGGCCGCGTTGAAGCCGAGCCCGAAGTCCGGCTGGCTGACGGTGAGGGCGATCTGCTGCAAGCGGTGGTTGGCGCCCCAGCTGACCCACGGATCGCTGCCGCGGTCGTACTCCTTGCCGGGCTCCTCGGCGTCAGGGTTGCCTCCGTTGTGCGCAGCGACGGGGCAGCGGCTGAAGTCGCCGAAGTTCTCGCCGCCCCATGTGGTGCCGCCGTCGGTCGAGGAGCTGGCGACGAGGCCATGTGACCCGCCGTCGCTCCAGCGGTCCTGCTGCCAGGCGCCGGCGACGTTGGCGCCGTCGGGGTTGCCGGTGCTGGACTGATCGACGGCGATCCAGGGCTCGACCTCGCCCTCCTCACTCACGGTGCCGCTCTCGTCATGGCCGGCCCCGGCACAGCCGATCGCGAACGGCGATGGGCCGGTGACCTGGACGGAGGCGGTCACCGCCGCGCCCGCCGAGGTGGCGAGCAGCAGCGCAGCGCCGAGCGCGCCGGTGACGGCGCTCAGCCAACGAATAGTTCCCATGTCTCCTCCCAGGGAAAAGGGCGTACGACGACGGCTGTTCTATCCCCACGCCGCAGCGGGGCGAAACCCAGAGCGACGAGCACGGACAGGCCGCTCAATGCACCGGTGGTTCGGCGGCGCCGGGCACGCCGGCTACTCACGCGATCGGGTGACACACATACGCGTCGATGTTGTGACGCGTTGGTCTTCTTCCGCAGCCTGCGTCGAGAGGCGCGACGGTCGTCTGACCCTACGCGCCGAAGCCCCGAACGAGGGTGGTGAGCCCCTCCCGCCAAGCCCGTTCCTCCTCGCCCTCGGGCAAGTTCCGGAACACCGCGCCGCGCAACTCGGCGTTGGCTAGGCCTTCCATCAAGGCGTTGAACTCAACCGCCGCCTCGCGAACCGGCTTGCCGCCCAGAAGCCCGGCGTCGTCGAGGCGTTGCACCCTCGACCAGAGCCCCGCCCACGCGCGCTCCCTGGCCGCGGTCAGCTCCGGTCCGGGGGAGAGGTTCTGGACCGGGCGCTGGAACGCGATGCGATACAGGGCGGGGTGCTCGAGGACGAGTCGGCGGAACACGAGCACACCGACGTCAACGAGGTCGGTGACGGGATCGTCCGTCTCGACGAGCTCATCGATCCCGTCAGCGAGGAACGCGAACGCTCCCTGCGCGAGGGCGTCGACCACCAGGCCGTCCCTGGAGCCGAACAGGCTGTAGACGGCCCGGGTGCTGGTGCCGGCCCCCTTCGCCACCGCGCGCACGGATAGCGCATCCGGCCCGTGATCCGCGACCAACTGCTCGGCGGCGGCGCGCAGGGCGGCCCTGGTCTGTTCCCCGTGCTCACGTGGCCTGCCCACGCTTGACAGAGTATCGAGACGTGTTACGGTACAGGTAACGTAACACGTGCCGATAAGAAGGGACCGGCTGAGTCGATCGTCCGTCACAGACACTCCATCGTTCGAGCACTACGCCGGAAACGCGGCCGAGAACTACGAGCGGTACTTCGCCCCCGCCAATGGCGCCCCGCTGGCAGTCGACCTGATCGAGGTGGCCGCCCTGCAGCACGGCGAGCGCGTCCTCCGCCTGGCGTGCGGCACTGGAGTTGTCGCCCGACGCGGCGCAGCGCGTCGGTCCGGGCGGCTCCGTCGCGGGGCAGGACCTCAATCCAGGCATGCTCGCGGTGGCTCGCTCCAGCGCCGCGCCGATCGAGTGGGTCCGACGCCCAGGCGATGCCGTTCTCGGACCACGCGTTCGACGTCGTGCTCTGCCAGCTCGGCCTGCAGTTCTTCGGCGACCGGGCAGCGGCGCTGCGGGAGGTGCGGCGTGTGCTCGTGCCGGGAGGGCGATTGGTGGCGAATGTCCGCGGCCCGACGCCGCGGCTGTTCGTCGCCTTCAAGGAGGCCATTCGCCACCACGTCTCGCCCGAGGTCGCGGGGTTCCTGGTCGCGGTGTTCTCGCTGCACGACGCGGCCGAGCTGGAGCATCTGCTCGACGACGCCGGCTTCCAGGACGTCTCGGTCGACGCCCGAACGAAGTCGCTGCCCCTTCCGCCCCCCGCGGACTTCCTGTGGCAGTACGCCGCGAGCACACCGCTGGCGACAGCCGTGGGCGCCCTCGATGAGGCGGGCCGCTCAGCGCTCGAACACGCCGTCGTCGACCACTGGGAGCGGCTGGCGGACGGTGAGCCGCTGGTGCTCGAGCTCGGCGTGGTCACGGTGACGGGGCGTTCACCTATGGCGTGAAGCGGTGCGCGCACGCGCGAGTGTGCCGAGTCCGGCACAGCACGCGCGCCGCAGAACGCCATGATCGACCCCGGCGGGGTCGCGAGCTTCTGCGACCGTTGCAGCGATCTCAAGCGTCAGCGGCCACGGCACCTTCGAGTTCGTTTATCTCGGACGGCTCGCCAGGTGTCGCGCGAGGGCCGCGGCATCCACGTGGGACGTTCATCGACAACGAGTTCCTTCGCGCCGCAAGCTGCGCGAGTAGCGAGACTAGGCAGGCGCACTAGCCCGAGTGGGTGAAATCGAGGGCGGCGGAGACCCCCTTAGGCGCGTCGGATCCGGAATGGTAGAAGCGCCGCGCGCGGGTCGTCTTCGCCAAGTGGCAGGAGCGTCGGGCCTGCCGTGAAGCCGTGGTTACAAACGGCGGGCCGACCGATCGGGCCGCGTGGACCGGGGAGGTCGTGATGGCTCGTATCGAAGACAGGGTTACCGGTTGGTGGGTGTTTGCGGGGATCCTCTTGCTGGTGATTGGCGTGTTGAACATCATCTGGGGCATCGGGCGATCAGCGACCCGAAGTTCTTCGTCGCCGGCCAGAAGTACATTGTCGGCGGCCTGCACAGCTGGGGCTGGATCACGCTGATCCTTGGTGTGATCGAACTGTTTGCGGGGCTCTCGCTGTTCTCGGTGGAGGGTTCGGCCGCTGGGTCGGCATCCTTGCCGCCTCACTCACCTCGATCAGCGCGCTGCTGTCGATCTCCGCTTACCCGTTCTGGTCGCTGGCCATCTTCGCCCTGTCGATCGTCATCCTCTACGAGCTGGCCACGGCACCCCAGCGCCGCACGCGACTTAACCGACCCCCGAACCCACCTCACAAGCACGAGGGCTCCGCAGTGCGGAGCCCTCGTCGTCTTCTGGAGTGCCGTTGCACGCGCGCGGACCAGTACCGCTGAGACTGCAATCGTGTCGAGGCCGGCAAGCTGGGATGATGCTCAGCGTGCACGGA
>DATBDE010000107.1:0-7199 GCA_036270095.1 Solirubrobacteraceae bacterium
TGAACCCGAGCAGCCCCAACGGGGACCGCACCGCGTTCGACCGCTTCCTGGCCGCCAACGTGCAGCCCCAGCGCCAGGCGGGCTTCGTCACCGTGGCGGTCAAGGTCACCCGCGGCGATCTCACCCCCGACCAGCTGCACGGCCTGGCCGCGATCATGCGCGACTTCTGCGGCGGCTCGGCCCGGACCACCATCGACCAGAACCTCGTGCTGCGCTGGGTGCGCGAGGAGTCGGCCTACGACGTGTGGTCGCGCCTGCTCGCGCTCGAGCTCGCCGACGCGGGCGCCGACGACGTCACCGACGTCGTCTCCTGCCCCGGCACCGACTCGTGCAAGCTCGGCATCACAAGCTCGATGGGCCTCAACAAGGCCATCGAGGAGCGCGTATCGGCGATGGAGCTCGACGACCCGCTGACCAAGCGCATCCACATCAAGATGAGCGGCTGCCCCAACGGGTGCGGGCAGCATCACATCGGGAACATCGGCTTCTACGGCGCCTCGATCAGGCTCGGCGAGCACACCGTGCCGGCGTACATCGCCCACCTCGGCGGCCGCTACGAGGGCGGCGACGTGGCCTACGGCCAGCGCCTGAAGGTGCGTCTGCCGGCCAAGCGTGTGCCCGACGCGGTCGAGCGCTGGATTCGCCACTACGAGGACAACCGCAACGAGGGCGAGCCCTTCAACGCCTTCGTCGACCGCGTGGGGACGGCCGAGTTCGAGGAGCTCGTCCGGCGCGACCTCGCCCTCCCGCCGGAGTTCAGCCTCGAGTCGATGGCCGAGTTCATGGACTGGAGCCGCGACGTGCCTTTCGAGGTCATCCGGGGCGAGGGCGAGTGCGCGGTCTGACCGCCGAGAGCGCGCCGGACCTGGAGCCGGCGTCGGCCGAGGAGGTCCTGCGCTTCGCGGTGGAGCGCTTCCACCCGCGGCTCTACGTGGCCTGCTCGTTCCAGAAGGAGGCCTCGGTGATCATGGACCTCCTGCTGCGCATCGAGCCCGAGGCGCGCTTCTTCACCCTCGACACCGGCGTGCTCTTCGACGAGACCTACGCGACGTGGCGCCGCGTCGAGGAGCACTACGGCATCACCGTCGACCGCTACGCGGGCATCTCGCTCGACGAGCAGGCCGAGCGGCACGGCCAGGCGCTGTGGAACCGCGACCCCGACCGCTGCTGCTCGATCCGCAAGGTCGCCCCGCTCGACGAGGCCCTCTCCGACGTCGACGCCTGGATCTCCGGGCTGCGCCGCGACCAGGCGGCCGGGCGCGCCAACACGCCCAAGCTGGACTGGGACGGCAAGCACGGCCTGTGGAAGCTCAACCCGCTGGCCGACTGGACCGAGCGCGACGTCTGGTCCTACATCGCCGCCAACGACGTCCCGTACCACCCGCTGCACGATCGCGGCTACTCCTCGATCGGGTGCACGCACTGCACCCACCCGGGCGGCGACCGCGCCGGCCGCTGGGCGGGCACGGACAAGATCGAGTGCGGCATCCACGCGGGCTGAGGGCATGGACCCGCTCCTGATCCTCTTCGGCCTGGGCGTGGGCGTCCTCGTCGGCACCACCGGGATGGGTGGCGGCTCGCTCATGACGCCGCTGCTGATCCTCGTGTTCGGGATCAAGCCGGTGGTCGCCATCGGCACCGACCTGGCCTACGCCGCCGTGACCAAGACGGTGGGCGGCTGGCGCCACTTCCGCCAGGGCACGGTCGACGTCCCGCTCGCCCTGTGGCTGGGCGTGGGCTCGATTCCCGGCGCGCTGGGCGGCACGCTCCTGCTCGACCGTTTGCAGGCCGCCTATGGCGACTCGATCGACAACGGCGTGATCATCGCCGTGGCCGTGGCGCTGCTGTTCACCGGCGTCGCGGTGTTCTGGCGCGCGCTGTTCATGCCCAACGTGGTCGAGCGCGAGCGCGACACCATCGAGCCGCTCGAGCGGCGCCACAAGCTCGCGGCCATCGCCCTCGGGCTGACGATCGGGTTCGTGCTCGGCGCCACCTCGGCCGGCAGCGGGGCCCTGATCGCGGTCGGCCTGATCCTGATCTTCCGGCTCAAGCCGCTGCGCGTGGTCGGCACCGACGTCTTCCACGCCGCCATCGTGCTGTGGGTCGCCTCGCTCGCCCACTTGGCCTCGGGCAACGTCGACCTGCACCTGGTGGGCAATATCCTCATCGGCTCGGTGCCCGGCGTGTGGATCGGCGCCCGCCTGGCCACGACGCTGCCGCCCAACGGGCTGCGCACCGCCCTCGGCGTCGTGCTGCTGGCCAGCGCGCTGGGCCTGCTGACCAAGGTCGGCGTGGGCATCCCGGCGCCTGTGCTGATCGGCGGGCCGCTCCTCCTCGGCGTCGTCGCGTACTTCGTGCACCGCGCGCGCTCCCCGCGCCTGCGCACGGCCACGGACAGCGCATGAGCGGCTACGAGCTCACCCACCTGCGCACGCTCGAGTCCGAGGCCATCCACCTCATCCGCGAGGTGGCGGCCGAGCGCGAGCGCCCGGTGCTGCTGTTCAGCGGCGGCAAGGACTCGATCGTGCTGCTGCACCTCGCGCACAAGGCGTTCCGGCCCGCCGGGGTCCCGTTCCCGGTCATGCACGTGGACACCGGGCACAACTTCCCCGAGGTGATCGCGTTCCGCGACCGCCGCGTGGAGGAGCTCGGCGTGGAGCTCGTCGTCGCCTCGGTGCAGGACTCGATCGACCGCGGCCGGGTGGTCGAGGAGACCGGCCCGCGCGCCTCGCGCAACCGCCTGCAGACGACCACGCTGCTGGACGCCATCGCCGACCACGGCTTCGACGCCGCCTTCGGCGGCGCCCGGCGCGACGAGGAGCGGGCCCGGGCCAAGGAGCGCATGCTCTCGTTCCGCGACGAGCACGGGCAGTGGAACCCCAAGGTCCAGCGGCCCGAGCTGTGGTCGCTCTACAACGGCCGCATCCACCGCGGCGAGCACGTGCGCGTGTTCCCGCTCTCGAACTGGACCGAGCTCGACGTGTGGCGCTACATCGCTGTCGAGGCGCTCGAGGTCCCCTCGATCTACTTCGCCCACGACCGCCAGGTCTTCTCCCGCGACGGCATGCTCTATGCGCTCTCGCCCTACGTCGAGCTCATCGACGGCGAGGAGCCGTTCGCGACCTCCGTCCGCTACCGCACGGTCGGCGACATGAGCTGCACCGGCGCCGTGCGGTCGACCGCGGCCACGCTCGAGACCGTGGTGGCCGAGATCGCCGCCACCCGCATCACCGAGCGGGGTGAGACCCGCGCCGACGACCGCGTGTCGGAAGCGGCCATGGAAGACCGCAAGCGCGAGGGCTACTTCTGATGACGACGACGGCGGGCACCAACGGCAGCCGGTCCGACCTGCTGGGCGACACCCACGACGACCTGCTCCGCCTCGCCACCGCCGGCTCGGTCGACGACGGCAAGTCCACGCTGATCGGCCGCCTGCTCTTCGACTCCAAGGCGATCTTCGCCGACCAGCTCGAGGCCATCGAGGCGGTCTCGCGCCGGCGCGGCGACGGCTACGTCGACCTCGCGCTGCTCACCGACGGGCTGCGCGCCGAGCGCGAGCAGGGCATCACGATCGACGTCGCCTACCGCTTCTTCGCGACGCCGAAGCGCGCGTTCATCATCGCCGACACTCCCGGGCACGAGCGCTACACGCGCAACATGGTCACCGGGGCCTCGACCTCCGACCTGTCGATCGTCCTGGTGGACGCGCGCAAGGGCGTGCTCGAGCAGTCGCGCCGCCACGCCTACATCGCGTCGCTGCTCGGCATCCCGCACGTCGTCGTGTGCGTCAACAAGATGGACCTCGTCGACTGGTCCGAGACGACGTTCAACGCCATCGAGGAGGACTTCCGCAGCTTCGCCGCGCGCCTCGACGTGCCCGACGTGACCTTCATCCCCATGAGCGCGCTGCGCGGCGACAACGTCGTCGAGCGCTCCGCGCGCATGCCCTGGTACGAGGGTCCGCCGCTGCTGTACCACCTCGAGCACGTCCACGTCGCCGCCGACCGCAACCTCGACGACGCCCGCTTCCCGGTCCAGTACGCGATTCGCCCGCGCGACGCGGCCCACGGCGACTACCGCGGCTACGCGGGCCAGGTCGCCGGCGGCGTGCTGCGCCCGGGCGACGACGTCGTCGTTCTGCCGGCGGGCACCCCCACGCGCATCGCCGCCATCGACGGCCCCGACGGCGACGTGGCCGAGGCCTTCCCGCCGATGTCGGTCACGCTGCGCCTGGCCGACGAGCTCGACGTCTCCCGCGGCGACGTCATCGCCGCCTCCGGCAACCGCCCGGCCGTGGCCAGCGCGCTCGAGGCCCACGTGTGCTGGATGGCCGATGCGCCGCTGCGCGAGGGCGACCGCTACCTGCTCAAGCACACCACGCGGACCGTGCGCGCCCGCGTGGCCGACGTGCGCCACCGCATCGACATCAACGGCGCGCAGCACGAGAGCGCCTGCGGCGCGCTCGGGCTCAACGACATCGGCCGCGTTGCGCTGACGCTGTCGGCGCCGGTGATGGCCGACCCCTACAAGCGCAACCGCACCACAGGGTCCTTCATCCTCGTCGACGAGACCACCAACGAGACGGTCGGGGCGGGCATGATCGTCGAGGCGAGCGGGCGGGAGCGCTCGCCCGACGTGGTCTGGGACGCCGGCGCGCTGACCCGCGAGCGGCGCTGGAGCTCGCTGGGCGTGCGCGGCGCCACGGTCTGGTTCACCGGCCTGCCCGCCTCCGGGAAGTCGACCATCGCCGCGGCGGTCGAGGCGCGCCTGGTCGCGGCCGGGGTGCCCGCCTATCGGATCGACGGCGACAACCTGCGCCACGGCCTCAGCGGCGACCTCGGCTTCGGCGCCGAGGCGCGAGCCGAGAACGTGCGCCGCGCCGCCGAGGCCGCGCGCATGCTGGCCGACAGCGGGACGGTGGCGCTGGTCTCGCTCGTCTCGCCCTACGAGGCCGACCGCGAACGCGCGCGCTCGATCCACGCCGGCGACGGCCTGCCCTTCCTCGAGGTCTTCGTGGACACGCCGGCGGACGAGTGCGAGCGCCGCGACCCCAAGGGGCTGTACGCCCGGGCGCGGGCGGGCGAGATCAGCGGCTTCACCGGCGTGGACGACCCGTACGAGCGCCCGGACGCCCCCGACGTCGTCATCGCCTCCGACAGCGTCGAGGCGGCGGTCGCGAAGGTTCTAGCCGAGCTCGCGCTCTAGCACCGCCCGGTGGGCGGGGCGGGCCGCCTCGAGCCGTGCGCGGCCCTGGTCGGTGATGTTGGCGTAGATCCCGCGCCGGTCGTTGGCGCACATCGTGCGCTGGACCAGGCCGTCGTTCTCCAGCCGCCCCACGACGCGCGAGAGCGCGCTCTGGCTCAGATGGCTGGAGCCCGCGAGGTCGTGCATGCGGCAGCCGTGCTCGGACTCGTCGGCGAGCGCCTCGAGCACCTCGTACTCGCTGACCCCGAGCTGGTGCTCGGCGAGCGCGTGCTCGAGCGCGCCCATCACGCGGGTGTGGCGGTCGAGCACCTGGTGCCAGGTCTCGACGAGGTCGGTCTCAGCGATCGTTCCCATGCTGTGAACAGTCTAGACGGCGGCGGAAATTTTTGCTAGCGCAATCTCTGCTTGAGAAATATTTGTCTGTGCATATACTGCTCTCGCATGAACTCGATCTCCTCTTCCACCACCTCGGCGCGATGGGACGCGCGGCTGTGGGGCGCGCTGATCGTGCTCTGCGGCGTCGTCTTCCTCGACGCCCTCGACGTCTCCATGGTCGGCGTCGCCCTGCCGTCGATCCGGGCCGACCTCGGCCTGTCGACCGCCGAGCTGCAGTGGGTCGTGTCCGGCTACGTGCTCGCCTATGGCGGGCTGCTGCTGCTCGGCGGCCGCACGGCCGACCTGCTCGGCCGCAAGCGCACGCTGCTGATCGCGCTGGGCGGGTTCGTGCTCGCGTCGGCGCTCGGCGGCATCGCCCAGGACGGCACCGTGCTCGTCGCCGCCCGCGTGGTCAAGGGCCTGAGCGCGGCGTTCACCGCCCCCGCGGCGCTGTCCATCATCACGACGACCTTCCCGGAGGGCCCGGCCCGCAACCGGGCGCTGAGCATCTTCACCACCGTGGGCGCGAGCGGCTTCTCGCTCGGCCTCGTGCTCGGCGGAGCGCTGACCGAGCTGGGCTGGCGCTTCACGTTCCTGCTCGCGGCCCCGGTCGCGCTGGCGCTGCTGATCGCCGGCCCGCGGCTCATCCCGGCCGACCGCGGCGTGAGCGGCGGCCTGCGCGCCTTCGACATCCCCGGCGCGGTGACGGTGAGCGCGGGCATGCTGCTGCTCGTCCACACGGTGGTCGAGGCGCCGTCGGCGGGGTGGACGGCGGCGAGCACCATCGGCGGCTTCGTGGCCGCGGTGGCGCTGCTGGCGCTGTTCGTGGTGATCGAGCGGCGCTCGCGCCACCCGCTGGTGCGGCTGGGCATCTTCCGCTCGGGCGCGCTCGTGCGCGCGAACGTCGCCGCCATGGCGCTGTTCGGCGCCTACCTGGGCTTCCAGTTCATCGGCACGCTGTACATGCAGTCGCTCCTGGGCTGGTCGCCGATCGTCACGGCGCTGGCGTTCCTGCCCGCCGGGCTCATCGTGGCCGTCGGCTCCACGCGGGTGGGCGCGCTGGTGGACCGCTTTGGGACGGCGCGCCTGCTCGCGCTCGGCTTCGCCTTCCTGGCCGTCGGCTACGCGCTGTTCCTGCGCATCGACGACGCCCCGGTCTACGCGGCGGCGATCCTGCCCACCATCGTCCTGCTCGGCCTGGGGTTCGCGCTCGCGTTCCCGTCGCTGAACATCCAGGCCACCGCGGGCGTCGCCGACCACGAGCAGGGGCTCGCCGGCGGCCTCGTGAACTCCTCCATCCAGGTCGGGGGCGCCATCGGCCTCGCGATCGTCACCGCGGTGGTGACGAGCGCGGGCGGCGTGAGCGGCTCACCGACGCAGGTCCTCGACGCATTCCGGCCCGGCCTCGCAGTCGCAACCGGAGTGGCCGCACTGGGGCTCGTGGTGGCCCTGTCCGGCCTGCTCCAGCGCGAGCGCCACGCCCAGCCCGCCACCGTGGCAGACGGCTAGACGGAAAGTGTGCCGCCCGGCCTCCCGTCGGGCGGCACAACCGTTCTCCCCGGCCCGCTCAATCGACCAAACACTGGAGGGGGGTCAAGTCTTTCTTTGCCACACCGGAC
>DATBDE010000108.1:0-16513 GCA_036270095.1 Solirubrobacteraceae bacterium
GCCGGGGGTCGTCCTCGAACATGTCGTCGTCGAAGAGGTCCATCAGGTCCTCGCCCCGAAGCGGCGGCGGCGCGATTCGTACTCCTCCAACGATTGCTCCAACGAGGCGCGGCTGAAGTCGGGCCAGAGCTCGTCCCGGAACACGAGCTCGGAGTAGGCCGCCTGCCAGAGGAGGTAGTTGGACAGCCGCTGCTCGCCGCTCGTGCGGATGATCAGGTCGGGGTCGTGCATGTCGGGCGCGTAGAGGTGGCTGCGGAAGTCCTCCTCGGTACCGCCCACGAACGTTCGTGCCGCGTCCACGATCTCCGCCCGGCCGCCGTAGTTGAAGGCCACGAACAGCGTGATGCGGTCGTTGTGTCGCGTCGTGGTCTCGGCCCAGGTCATCCGGTCGACGAGGTCGGGCTCGACGCCCTCGCGCCGCCCGATGAAGCGCATGCGCACGCCCTCCTCGTTCAGCTCCGGCGTCTCCCCCGCGATGCGCTCGGCGAACATGCGCATGAGGCCCGAGACCTCCTCTTCCGAGCGCGACCAGTTCTCGGTGGAGAACGAGTAGATGGTCAGCTCCTTGACCCCGAGGTCGACGGCGTCGCGCAGCCGCTCCTTGACAATGTCGGCCCCGGCGCGATGGCCCTCGATCACCGGGAGGTTGCGCCCGCGTGCCCACCGCCCGTTGCCATCCGTGATGATCGCGACGTAGCGCGCGGAGGCGCTCACACCTCGAGGATCTCGCTTTCCTTGACCTTGAGCAGGCCGTCGAGCTCGGCGATCTTGTCGTCGGTGACCTTCTGGAGGTCGTTCTCGGCGCGGTGCTCCTCGTCGCGGCCGCTCTCGCCCGACTCGCGCAGCTCACGCAGGTCGTGCATGCAGTCGCGCCGGATGTTGCGGATGGCCACCCGCCCCTCCTCCGCGATGTGGCGGACGACCTTGACCAGCTCCTTGCGGCGCTCCTCGGTCAGCTCGGGGATCGCGAGCCGGATGAGGTTGCCGTCGTTGTTGGGCGTCAGCCCGACGTCGGACTCGAGGATGGCCTTCTCGATCGACTTGATCGACGACTTGTCGTAGGGCTGGACGCTGAGCAGCCGCGGCTCGGGGGCCGAGATCGTGGCCAGCTGTTTCAGCGGGGTCTGGGCGCCGTAGTAGTCGACGTTGATGCGGTCGAGCAGGGCCGGGCTGGCGCGCCCGCTGCGGACCGTGCCGAACTGGCCGCGGGTCGCCTCCACGGTCTTGGTCATGCGTTCACCGGCGTCCTCGAGGAGCTCGTCGATCACCCCCGGCAACCTACCCCATTTGCCGTCCTGTGCTGGGGGTCTAAGACGCGCTGCGGGCCCGCCAGGGCCGCTAGCCGTCGTCCTGGGCCGGCAGGCGCTCCACGGCGTAGCCGCGCGCCTCGAGGTCGGCCAGGAGCCGCAGCTCCTCCCCTTCTGGGTCGGAGTCGGGCCCGAGCTGCGCGAGGTCGACGTCGAAGCCCTCGTCGCACTCGGGACCGCGGAACCGCAGTTCGAGGCGCCCGGGCACCCGCCGCACCGTGGCGCGCGGGCAGCGCCGCGTGGCCGGCAGGCCGGTCAGGCGCAGCGCCATCAGGTGGAGACGAGCGTGCCGACGCGCTCGCCGGAGACGATGCGGTCGATGTTCTCCTCGTCGTCCATGTTGAAGACGTAGAGCGGAAGCTCGTTCTCCATGCACAGGGTCAGCGCGGTCGAGTCCATGACCTTCAGGCCGCGCTGCAGCGCCTCCATGTGGGTGATGCGCTCCAGGAACTTGGCCCCGGGGTCGACCCGCGGGTCGGCCGAGTAGACGCCGTCGACGCCGTTCTTGGCCATGAGGATGGCCTCGGCGTGGATCTCGACCGCGCGCAGGGCGGCAGCGGTGTCGGTGGTGAAGAACGGGTTGCCGGTGCCGGCGGCGAAGATGACCACGCGCCCCTTCTCGAGGTGGCGCATGGCGCGACGGCGGATGTACGGCTCGGCGACCTCGGCGATGGTGATGGCGCTCTGGACGCGCACGTGCACGCCCTGCTTCTCCAGCGCGTCCTGCAGCGGCAGCGCGTTGAGCACGGTCGCGAGCATGCCCATGTAGTCGGCTGTGGCCCGGTCCATGCCCAGGGCGGCGCCGGCCATGCCTCGGTAGATGTTGCCGGCGCCGACCACGATCGCCATCTCGACGCCGCGCTCGTGCACGTGCGCGATCTGGCTGGCCACGGCCTGCACCCGCTCGGGATCGGTCCCGTAGTCCAGCGCGCCCATGAGGGACTCGCCGGAGAGCTTCAGCAGGACGCGGTCAAAGCGCGGGTCGGCCACGCTCAGGATGCTAATCGCCCACGCCGAAGCGCACGAAGCGCCGGATGACCACGTTCTCGCCCGTCTTGGACGCCAGGTCGGCGCGCAGCGCCTCGATGGTCTTGCCGTCGTAGCGTTCGGTGTTGACGTGGGGCTGGTTGAGCAGCACGTGCTCCTCGAGCCACTTGCGCCAGCGGCCCTCGGCGATCCGGGGGCGGACGTTCTCGGGCTTGTCGGAGGCCTGCTCCTCGTAGATCCGCAGCTCGGCCTGCTTGACCTCGTCGGGGACCTCGTCCTCGGAGACGAACTCCGGCGCTGCCGACGCGATGTGCGAGGCGACGGCGCGCGCGAAGGCCACGAAGTCCTCGTTGCGGGCGACGAAGTCGGTCTCGCAGTCGATCTCGACCAGGGCGCCGATGCGGTTGTTGTGGTGGATGTAGGACTGAACCGCGCCCTCGGAGGCCACGCGCTCGCCGCGCTTGGCGGCGGCGGCCTGGCCCTTGACCCGGAGGATCTCGATCGCCTTCTCGAAGTTGCCCTCGGCCTCGGTGAGGGCCGCCTTGCAGTCCATCATCCCCGCGCCTGTGCGGTCGCGCAGGGCCTTGACGTCGGAGGCGCGGATCGTGGGGGTGCTCATGGGGTGGGCTCCTGGGGGGACGGGGCTTGCTCGGGTGGGGCCTGGGCCGGGGTCTCGAGGGGCGGCGTCTCCTCGGGCGGCGCGTCGCTGGCCTCCTGCTCGGAGGTCTGCGCCGTCGGCTGCGGCTTGTCGCCGACGTCCTGCTTGCCCTCCTGGTCCTCACGCGCGGCCGCGATCGTCGGGTCGCCGACGGCCTCCTGGCCGCGCAGGTCGCGCTGCTGCTCGGCGGCGGCGACCTGCGTCTCGGCCTGCTGGCGGTCGGGCGTCTGGGTGCGGACGAGGGAGTCGTCGGGGATGGCCTGCGGGTGGGCCTGCTGTTCGGCCTTGGCCGCGGCGGCGGCGCGCACGGCCTCCTCCTCGGCCAGCCGGCGGGCCTCGTCCTCGGCCTCGCGCCGGGCGCGCTCCTCGGCCTCGCGGCGCTCCCGCTCCTCGCGTTCCTTGCGCGCGCGCTCCTCGGCGGCCGCCCATACCGCGTGGCCCTCGGCGGCGACGTCGCCGATCGCGTTGGTGATCAGGGCGCAGGACCGGATCGCGTCGTCGTTGCCGGGGATGATGTAGTCGATCCCGTCCGGGTCGCAGTTGGTGTCGACCAGGCCGATGATCGGGATGCGCAGGCGCTGCGCCTCGCGCACGGCGATCGCCTCGGTCTTGAGGTCCGCGACGAACATGGCCTGCGGCAGGCGCTCCATGTTCTTGACGCCGCCCAGGTTGGCCTGGAGCTTGGCCAGGTCGGCCTGCGCGGAGAGGCGCTCGCGCGTTGGCAGCAGGTCGAGTTGGCCCTCGGATTGGTAGCGCTCGAGGTCGTGAAGGCGCTTGATGCGCAGCGAGATGGTCTGGAAGTTCGTGAGCAGGCCACCGAGCCAGCGGTGGTTCACGTAGTGCATGCCGGACTTCTCGGCGGCGTCCTTGATCGCGTCGCGGGCCTGCTTCTTGGTCCCGACGAAGAGGATGCTCCCCCCGCGATGGGCGAGCTCGGAGGCGAACTCCTGGGCGTTGGCGAGCAGCTGCTCGGTCTGCAGCAGGTCGATGAGGTAGATGCCGCCGCGCTCGCCGAAGATGAAGCGGCGCATCTTGGGGTTCCAGCGGCGCGTCTGGTGGCCGAAATGGACGCCGGCCTCCAGCAGCTCCTTGATCCCGACTTGGGCCATGAGTGTTCCCTTTCAGTTGTGCTCCCGCCGGACGCCGGGGGACTCGACCGGGTTGGCCGAGCAGGGCCCCGAGCGCGGTTCCCGGTGGGAGGTCGCTCGAATTTGCTTGCTGGTTCAGTGTAGGGCGCAAGTTTCGGGCGCGCAGTGCGTTTGACCGGATGTAGGTGGGTCGTTTCCCCTACCGGACGTTCCCGCCTGCGAACCGATCCGCCTCCTCCCCTACCTCCGGCGGCGGCATCGGCTGGCGGTCATCCCGCCAGAGAGGGCGGAGGGGCGGCTTGGACGGGCCGCCTCCCGTCGTTAAACACGGCGCAGCGCGCCTTCGAGGTCGTCGGGCAGCGCCGAGCCGACCTCGATCCGCTCGCCGGAGACCGGGTGGTCGAAGGCCAGCCGGGCGGCGTGCAGGAACTGCCGCTGCAGGCCGTACCGTCCGGCGGTGCCGTACTCGGGGTCGCCGGCCACGGGATGGCCGATCGCCGCCAGGTGGACGCGGACCTGGTGCGTGCGCCCGGTCTCCAGACGCACGCGCAGCAGCGCGGCGGCGCCGTCGCCGAGCTCGCGCTCGATCGCGAAGCGGGTCCGGGCCTCGCGGGGCGCGTCGGTGTCGGTGGACATGCGCGTCCGCACGCGCCGGTCGCGGCCGATGGGAGCGTCGATCAGGCCGCTGCGGGCCTCGGGGACGCCCTCGACGAGGGCGAGGTACTCGCGCTCGATCTCGCGTCGCGCCATGGCCCGCTGCAGCGCGGCGTACGCGCCCTCGGTGCGGGCGAGGACGAGCAGGCCCGAGGTGTCGCGGTCCAAGCGGTGCACGACGCCCGGGCGCTCCGGGTCCGGGCCGCCGGCGATACGGCCGGCCAAGGCGTCGACGAGCGTGGGCGCGCGGACCGCGGCGCCCGGGTGGACGACGACGCCGGCGGGCTTGTCGACCACGAGCACGGCGTCGTCCTCGTAGGCGACCGTGAAGGGCACGGGCTCGGCGGCGAAGGGCTCCGCTTGGCGCTCGGCCACCTCGACGCGCTCGCCCGCCGCGACGCGGTGGTTCTTGGCCCGGGCGGCGCCGTCGACCGTGACCAGCCCGGCGTCGATCAGCCGCGCGGCCTGCGAGCGCGAGCCCAGTGGCCCGGCCAGGAACGCGTCCAGGCGCTCCCCCGCCGCGTCGGGCTCGACGTCAAGACGCCTCGTGGGCATCGGCGTCGTCGCGGCCCCGGCGCCCGCGCGGGGCCTCCAGGGCGTAGAGCAGGCTCAGGACCCCGAACGTGATCGCCATGTCGGCCACGTTGAACGGCGGCCACAGCGGCAGATCGATGAAGTCGGTCACCGCGTCGCCGCGCACGCGGTCGAGCAGGTTGCCCACCGCGCCGCCCAGCAGCAGGCCGGTCGGCAGCCACAACAGCGGCTTGTCCGCGTGGGTGGCGAAGTAGGCCACGAGCGCGACCAGCGCGACGGCGATGATCGCGATCACGACCCCGCCGCCGCCGGACAGCAGGCCGAAGGCCACCCCGTTGTTGCGCGTGTTGACGAGGTTGATGCCGAGGAAGAACTTCTCGCTGCTCCCGCGCGGGATCGACGAGCGGACGATCGCCTTCGTGGCCTGGTCGAGGGCCACGACGACCACGAAGACGATCCCCACGCGCACCCACGCCCGCCCGTGCGGGAGGCTCATCCGGCGATCAGCGGATGGATGATCCCCCGCAGCAGCCCGAGCACGAGCAGGGCGAGGATGGGCGAGAAGTCAAACCCGCCGACCGATGGGATGAAGCGGCGGAAGATGCGCAGGTAGGGCTCGGAGACGTCGCGCAAGAACGTGAGCACCGCGTCGAAGGCGCGCGAGAACGGCGGCCGGCCGCCCAGCGACAGCACGAGCGACACGATGATGTAGGCGATGATGATCAGCGAGTAGACGAGGAACACCGCGTCGACGTAGTTCGCGATGTCCGCCCGCGTCACCGCCAGCAACGTCATCGCAGGCGCGCCTCGAGCACCGCGTCCAGCGCGTCGTGCAGCGCGGCCCGCACGCCCGCCCGGTCGAGCGCGGCCAGCGCCTGCGCGGTGACCCCGCCCGGCGACGTCACCGACCGGCGCAGGGCAAGCGTGTCGTGGCCGCGAGCCTCGAGCAGCGCCGCAGTGCCGGCCATGGCGTCGGCCACGAGCGCGGCCGCGGTGTCGTGCGGCATCCCGTGGCGGATGCCGGCGTCGGTGAGCGCCTCGACGATCACCGCGAACATCGCCGGCGACGTACTCATGAGCCCCATGGCGACGTCGATGAGCGACTCGGGCAGCGGGACCACCCGGCCCAGGCGGCCGAACAGCTCGAGCACCTGCGGCTCCAGCGCCGCGGCCGCGTCGTCGAGGTCCTGCTCGGCGTAGCCGAGGGCGCCGGTGCGGACCTCGACGGCGACGCTGGGGATGAAGCGGAACACGGCGATGCCGGGGTAGGCGGCATGCAGGTCCTCGAGCGTCGTGCCGCCGAGGATCGACGCGATCGCCGTGGCGCGGCCGTCGATGCCGGCGGCCACGGCCTCCAGCTGCGGCGGCTTGTGGCAGAGCACGAGCAGGTCGGCGCGCTCGGCCACCGCGGCGTTGGAGTCCAGCGCCTCGCCCCCGACCTCGGCCGCCAGGGCCCGCGCCCGGTCGGCATCCACGTCGGAGACCAGGACAGGCTCACCCCAGCCCCGCGCCAGGGCACGAGCCATGTTCCCCGCGCCGATCAGCCCGACGTCCATGGCCCGAAGCCTACGACTGAGGTCCGAGACGCCCGTATGGCAAGGACGCAGGTCGCGTGGCGTGCAACGCACGCGAGCGATCGAGGACGCAGCCAGACGGTGCGTCTCGGGCCTCAGGACTGGTTGAAGAAGCCCTTTTCGATAAGCCGCGCGCGCTCTTCGGCCGAGACCTCGACGTTGCGCGGCGTGAGCAGGAACACCTTGTCGGCGATCCGCTGCATCCCGCCGTCGAGGGCGTAGGTCAGGCCGCTCGCGAAGTCGATCAGGCGCTTGGACAAATCGGTCTCGGTCCCCTGCAGGTTGAGGATGACCGGGATCGAGTCCTTGAACTTGTCCGCCACGTCCTGGGCGTCGTTGAACGACTTGGGCACCACGAGGTGCACGCGGACGTCGCCGCCGGAGCGGCCGTTGCGGCCTCCCCCGCCGCCGCCACCGACCGGGCGCAGGACGCCGGTCCGGCGCTCGGCGGCGGGATCGTCGGCGAAGATGTCGTCGATCTCGTCGCGGCGCCGGCGCGACGACAGGCGTCGGACATTGGGGCGCTCGCGGTAGCGCGCCTCGGTTTCGCCCTCGGTCTCGAGGTCGTCGTCGTAGTACTCGTCTTCGTACGGGTCTCGCTCTTCGGCGAGCCCGAAATAGACGAGCGCACGGTGCCAGCTATCGCGGAAGGCCATAACGCCAGTTCGGTTTCGCTCTAGCAGGGGAATTCCCTGCTCGCATCATTATGGCGCGCAAAATCGCCCTCGCCCGAAATCAGCGCGATTGCCTTGCTCTCAGGCGTACAGGCGGCTGCCGATGCGCACGATCGTCGCGCCCTCCTGCGCGGCGACGGCGAAGTCCTGCGTCGTGCCCATGGACAGCCGCTCGAGCCCCCGCGCGTGCGCGAGCTCGCGCAGGCGCGCGAAGTAGGGCCGGCTCTCCTCGGGGTCCTCGGCGAACGGCGGCATGGTCATCAGGCCGGTCACACGCACCGGCGCCCGCTCCAGAAAGGCGTCGAGCTCCTCGGGGGCGATCCCGCTCTTCGAGCCCTCACCGGCCAGGTTGACCTCGACGAGGATCTCGGTCGAGGGGTCGGCGTGGCGCTCGAGCTGGCGCAGCGCCGAGTCGCTGGCCACCGACTCGATCAGCCGCACGTAGGGCAGGATCTGCTTGACCTTGCGGCTCTGCAGCTGGCCGATGAAGTCCCAGGTGAACCGCTCGGGCCAGCGCTCCGCCTTGGCCACGAGCTCCTGGGCGCGGTTCTCGCCCAGGAGCGTGATTCCGGCGTCGGCCAGCGCGGGGAGCTCGTCAACAGCGACATACTTCACGGCCGCGAGGATCTCGAGCTCGTCCGGGTCGCGCCCGGCGCGGCGGATCTCGTCGCGCACGGCCGCGAGGTTTGCGGCCACCCGCTCGGCGCTCAGCCCCGCCACGCCATCCCGGCCTGGCGGCCGGTCGTGCCGCCATCGCGGCGATGGGAGAAGAACAGCCCCGGGTCGGCGCACAGAGTGCACACGCCGACATCGTGGACCGCGGCGACGCCGGCGGCCTCGAGCTCGCGCCGCGCGATCGCCTTGAGGTCGACGTTGCGGCCGTTGCGCACGCCGGGGCCGTGGTCGGCGAAGGCGGCGTGGACCTCGTCCCCGACCTCGTAGCAGCAGCCGCCCGCGCCCGGGCCGATCGCTGCCGTGACCGGTCCCGTCCCGCCCAGCTCCCGCACCGCCCGCACGCCCTCCGCCACGACGCCGGCGTGCAGGCCGCGCCAGCCCGCGTGCAGCATGGCGACCGAGCCGGGCGCGGCCACCGCGATCGGCACGCAGTCGGCCGCGACGACGACCGTCGCCACGTCCGGCACCGAGGTGGCCTGGCCGTCGGCGGGCACGGGCTCCTCGTCGGGGTCGGGCGGCGCGTCCAGGGCGCGCACGTGGGCCGCGTGGACCTGGAACCCCTGCTGGAAGCGCCTGCGCGGCACGCCGACCGCGGCCGCGACCCGATCCCGGTTCTCCGAGACGTGGGCCGGGTCGTCCTCCGTGAACAGGCCCAGGTTCAGCGACGCGTACGGGCCGGTGGACACGCCCCCGCGGCGGGTGGTGAAGAGCACGTGCGCGCCGGGGAGGTCGGCGGCGATGTGCTCGCCGGCGGCGCGGAACGGCGCCTCGAGCCTCATCGGACCTGCAGCCCCAGCCCGGGGACGGGCTCGCGCTGGGCGTACTCGAAGTGGGCGCGGCCGGGGGCGACGAGCGTCTCGACGAAGCGCCAGCCGGTGGGCTCGGCCCGGTCGCGCTGGTAGGCGCGGCAGCGCAGCGAGGCCACCTCGCTGTTGTAGCAATAGGCCAGCTCCCCGTCGGGGTCGGTGTAGGTGACGCCGACGAGCGTCTCGCGCGGCGCATCGACGTCGACCGCGATGCGCCGCTTGCCGTCGCGGGCCTCGAAGTCCCACGAGCTCAACGCGAACGTGCTCGGGTTGCCGTTGACCCGCACCGGGCTGGTGGAGCGGAACTCCTCCCCGGCGAAGCGCCCGACCACCGGCGTGTTCGGGCCGAGCTCGCGTCCGAACCGGGGCACGAACACCGATACGCCGTCGACGTAGTCGCCGCGGCGAGGCTCGCCCCCGACGGTCTCGAGGTCGTTGCAGTGCACCCAGGCCCAGCGGTTGGCGTGCTTGGAGCCCCAGATGTGGGCCTGGCCGCCGCGCGCGCCGTCGAGCGCCAGCTCGCGGTCGCCCCAGCGCACGCTGCCGGAGATGGCGAGGTCGGGCTGGGGCAGGACGAGCACGGTCTTGGCCACGCGGCCGCGCTGGAGCAGTGGGTGGACGTGCTCGGCCGGGTGCGGGTCCGGGGCCCAGGACAGCGACCAGGCGACGTCCTCGAACGCACCCTCGGCCCCGCCCTCGGTCAGCACCGCGTCGGCGATGCGCAGCTCGAAAGGCTCGGCGCGCGCGGTCAGGGCGTCGGCAGGCCACGTGCCCTTGCGGCCGATCGGCGCGCCGTTTCCGTCGGGCTCCATCGCCATCAGCCACAGCGAGGCGGTGGCCTGGCCCCCGTCGCTGGGCGCGACCATCGTGTAGCGGATCCACACGCCGCAGCCGCTGGCGCGGTCGGTGAGCGAGAGGTACCAGACCTCGTAGTGGCCGGGCTGCCCGTCCCAGCGCAGCGCGTTGAGTCTGCCGGTCGCCATCGGCGACGGGATGCTACTCATGGGGGGATGCCTGACTCCGCCATCGTCGCCACCGGACTGAAGAAGGCATTCGGGAAGGTCGAAGCCCTCTGCGGCGTCGACCTCGAGGTCCCCCCCGCCACCGTCTTCGCACTGCTCGGGCCCAACGGCGCGGGCAAGACCACGGCCGTGCGCATCCTCACCACGCTCCTGCGGGCCGACGCCGGCACGGCGACGGTCGGCGGCTTCGACGTGGCCGCGCAGCAGCGCGAGGTGCGCGCCCGCATCGGTCTGTCGGGCCAGTACGCCGCCGTCAACGAGGCGCTGACCGGCGAGGAGAACCTGGAGATGGTCGGGCGCCTGTACCGCATGCACCGCCCGGCCGCGCGCAAGCGCGCGCTCGAGCTGCTCGAGCGGTTCGAGCTCACCGACGCGGCCAAGCGCCCGGTGAAGACCTACTCGGGCGGCATGCGCCGCCGTCTGGACCTCGCGGCGGCGCTGGTGGCGACCCCGCCGGTCGTCTTCCTCGACGAGCCCACCACCGGCCTGGACCCGCGCAGCCGGCTGGGGATGTGGGACACGATCGAGCGGCTCGTCGGGCGCGGGGCCACCGTACTGCTCACCACCCAGTACCTCGAGGAGGCCGACCGGCTGGCCGACAACGTCGCGGTCATCGACCAGGGGCGCGTGATCGAGGAGGGCTCGCCCTCGGAGCTGAAGTCGCGCGTGGGCGGCGAGCGCGTCGAGATCACCACCGCGACCCGCGAGGGGGCGCCCGACGCCGCCCAGGCCCTGCAGCCGATCGCCGACGGCGACGTGCAGGTCGACCCCCACGCGGCCACGGTGACCGTGCCCGTGCGCGGCGGGTCGCGCGCGCTCATGGACGCGGTGCGCCTGCTCGACGCCAGCAACGTCGAGGTGGCCGACATCGCCCTGCGCCGACCGACGCTGGACGACGTGTTCCTCACGCTCACCGGCCACGCGGCCGAGGACGCCGATCAGGAGGAGGTGGCGGCGTGAGCGCGGCCCCCGCCAGCCTGCGCCGGCGCACCTACTGGGCGCTGTCGGACGCCTGGGTGGTCACGAAGTACAACCTCATCGCGGTCCCGCGCGTGCCCGAGCTGCTCGTCTTCCTGACGATCCAGCCGATCCTCTTCGTCGTGTTGTTCCGCTACGTCTTCGGCGGCGCGATCAACACCCCGGGCCTCTCCTACGTGGACTTCCTGATCCCCGGGATCATCGTCCAGACCGTCGCCTTCGGCGGGATCACCACCGGCATCGGGCTGGCCGAGGACCTGCAGAAAGGCGTGATCGACCGGCTCCGGTCGCTGCCGATGGCGCGCTACGCGCTGCTGGCCGGGCGCACGGTGGCCGACATCGGGCGCAACCTGTTCTCGATCGTGCTCATGGTCGTGGTCGGGTTCATCGTCGGCTTCTCGTTCCACGACACCGACGTGGCCAAGATCGTCGCCGGCGTGCTGCTGCTGCTGATGTTCGGCTTCGCGTTTTCGTGGATCGCGGCGTTGATTGGGCTGTCGGTCCCGAACGCCGAGGTGGCCCAGTCGGCCGGCTTCATCTGGCTGTTCCCGCTGACCTTCGCGTCGTCGGCCTTCGTCCCCGTCGACTCGATGCCGGACTGGCTGCAGGCCTTCGCCGACGTCAACCCGGTCACGCTCACCGTCAACGCGGTACGCGAGCTCTGGCTCGGGGCGCCGTCGGGCAACGCCATCCTGTGGTCGATCGTCTGGTCGGTGGGCCTGGTGGCGATCTTCGCCCCGCTCGCCACCCTCCGCTACCGGCGGACTTCGCGCGCCTAGTCCCCCCGGGCTCGGGCCGCCTTCAGGGCGGCGGCCAGCTCCTCGTCGCGCGTGGCCACCTCGCCGTCGAGCTTGGCCGCCAGCGCCGCCCGCAGGCCGCGGCCGATGGCCGGGCCGGGCGGGATGCCGGCCGCCCGCAGGTCGTTGCCGTCGATCTCGAGCACGACGTGGCGCAGTTCGTCGAGCCAACGGCGCGCGGCCTCCGGGTCCCCGAGCGGTCCCGCCAGCGCGAGCGCCTCGGGCGACGTCCGCTTCACCGCGTCCGCGATCTCGGACGGCACGCGCGCCGACTGCAGCGCCTCGGCCAGGGCGGGCGCGTCGCGCACCGCTGCCACCACGCGGTCGCGCTCGGCCGCCGGGAAGCGCCAGTCGTCCATCGCCGCGCGCAGGGCGTCGGCGTCGGCCTCCAGGGCGGCTGAGGCCAGCAGCACGGTGGGGACGTCGACCAGCGCCCGGGCCTGGGCGGCGAGCTCGGGACGCCAGCGCAGCGGCGGGCGCAGCGCGCCCAGCACGCCGAGCTGGTCGGCCAGCCCGAGCGCGGCGCCGGCGGCGGGCTCGTCGAGCAGCAGGCGCAGCTCGGACCCGATGCGGCTGCCGGTGACGGTGTCCAGCGCCCCGGCGGCGACCGCATCGCGGGCGAGGGCCATGGTGCGCACATCGACGCCGAAGTTCAGCCGCGCCGCGTAGCGGACCAGGCGCAGTAGCCGCGTGGGGTCGTCGATGAAGGACGCGTCGTGCAGGACCCGCAGGCGCCCCGCCTCGAGGTCCTCGCGCGCGTCGGGCGCCGCGCGGGTCTCTCCGGCCAGGTTGGCGGCGATCGCGTTGACGGTGAAGTCGCGCCGCAGGAGGTCCTCGTCGAGCGGGGCGGGCTCGACCTCGGGCAGCGCGCCCGGGCGCGGGTAGCGCTCGCGCCGGGCCGTGGCCAGGTCGTAGGCGTGCTCGCCGGCGTTCACGCGCGCGGCCAGGAACGGGTCGTGGATGGTGGCCTTGCCCCCCAGCCGCGCGGCCAGCGCCTGGGCTACCGGCCGCGCGTCGCCCTCGACCACGAGGTCGAGGTCGCGCGCAGGCGGGCGCTCGAGCAGGAGGTCGCGCACGGCGCCTCCCACCAGCCACACGCCGTCGAGCCCTTCCAGCACCGCGGCGGCGGGCAACGCCCGGATCTGATCGATCAACTCTGCCATCGGGGGTGGCTTCTACCATCGGGGACCGCTTTGAGCACGCCGCCGTCCTTCTTTCGCCGTCGGCGGCGCCTTTTGATCGCCCTCGGCGCTGCCGCGCTTGTCCTCGTCCTGGTCGCCCTCGGCGCCTATCTCTACGTGCACGGGCACGCGCCCGGCGAGGTCCACAACTCCACCGTCGAGTTCCAGAACGAGAAGCCCGAGGCGCCGCCCAAGGAGCAGCGCGGCGGCGCCTTCGTCTGGCCGGACTACGGCTACACCAAGGACCGCCGCCGCTACCTGCCCGCCTCGGCCGACCTGCGCCCGCCGTTCCGGACGCTGTGGGCGACGTCGACAAGCGACCTGGTCGAGTTCCCGCCGGTCATGTCCGGGCGGCGGCTGTTCATCCTCAAGAACAACGGCACCCTGGTCGCGCTGGGCGCCAACAACGGCCGCCGGGTGTGGCAGCGCAAGGTCGGCGCGCAGGCGGCGGCGTCGCCGTCGGTGGCCAACGGGGTCGTCTACGCGGTCGTGCTCAAGCGCCTGCACCGGGTGCCGGCGGGCCGCGTGGCCGCCTACACGCAGCGCCGCGGGCGCGTGCTGTGGTCGCGGCCGCTGCGCTCGCGCAGCGAGTCCTCGCCCGTGTTCGCGGACGGCATGCTCTTCTTCGGCTCCGAGGACGGCACCGTGTACGGGCTGGACGCCCGCAACGGCCACGTGCGCTGGACCTACAGGGCGCCGGGCGCCGTCAAGAGCGGCCTGGCCCTCAACGACGGCATCCTCTACTTCGGCGACTACTCCGGGCACGTGCAGGCGATCCGGGCCTCCAACGGGCACAAGGTGTGGTCGGCCAAGACCAGCGGCGCGAAGTTCGGGTTCTCCTCGGGCCAGTTCTACTCCACCCCCGCGGTGGCCTTCGGCCGCGTCTACCTCGGCAACACCGACGGGTTCGTGTACTCGTTCGCGACCACGAACGGCAAGCTCGCGTGGTCGAAGAAAACGAGCAACTACGTGTACGCCTCGCCCGCCGTGGCCGACATCCCCCACTTCGGCCCGACGGTGTACATCGGCTCCTACGACGGCACCTTCTACGCGCTCGAGGCCCGCTCGGGGAAGGTGAAGTGGCAGCGCAAGGCCGGCGGGCGCATCTCGGGCTCGGCCACCATCGTCGGCAACATCGTCTACTTCGCAAACCTGGCCGCGCGCACCACGATCGGCCTGGCCGTGCGCTCGGGCGCGCCCGTCTTCAAGTTCCCCCACGGAGGCTTCAACCCGGTTATCTCGGACGGTCACCGGCTCTACCTGACCGGCTACTCGAGCCTCTACGGCCTGATTCCGAAGACCGCCGAGCAGCGCGCCGCGGCCCGCCGAAGGGTCCGTGAGCAGCACAAACGCGAGCGGTTACGAAGGCGCCAGCAACGACAGCGCCGACACCATTAGGATGCCGCCCCGCGTGAGCGACGAAACGCCGATGAGTCAGCGAGGACTGACCGAGCTCGAGGCCGAGCTAGAGCGCCTCAAGACGGTCGACCGACCCCGTATCGCCGACGAGATCCGCACCGCCCGCGACTTCGGCGACCTCAAGGAGAACGCGGAGTACCACGAGGCCAAGCGGGCCCAGGCCCACCTCGAGACCCGCATCGCCCGGCTGACCGAACAGCTGCGCGGCGCGGTGGTGGTCGACGCGCCCAGCGACGCGTCGGTGGTGGCGTTCGGGTCGACGGTGTCGGTGCGCGACGAGACGTCGGGCCGCGAGGCGACCTACACCATCGTCGGCCCGACCGAGGCCAATGCGGCCGGCGGCGCGCTGTCCTCGTCCTCCCCGGTCGCCCGCGCCCTGCTCGGCGCGCGGCCGGGGCAGACGGTCACCGTGACGGCCCCCAAGGGCTCGCGCCAGATGACCGTCCTACGCATAACCTGAGCCATAGCTCGACGTCCCTGCCAAGGACGCAGGAGTGGGACAGTGCAACGCACGGCCCACTCCCGAGGACGCAGGCAGGGGTGCCGAGAATGGCTCAGGGACGGGTCGGGACGCCGGCGGCAGCCAAGTGCTGCTTGACGTCGTCGACCGTATACCGGCCATAGTGGAAGATCGACGCGCACAGCACCGCGTCCGCGCCGGCGCGCAGGGCCTGCACCAGGTGGTCGAGCTCGCCGGCGCCTCCGGACGCGATCACCGGTACGCCGGTGGCGTCCGCCACCGCCGCGGTCAGCCCGAGGTCGTAGCCGGCGTTGGTGCCGTCGCGGTCCATGCTCGTGAGCAGGATCTCCCCCGCGCCGCGCTCGGTGCCCTCGCGCGCCCACTCCACCGCGTCGCGGCCGGTGGGCGTGCGGCCGCCGGCCACGAACACCTTCCAGCGGTCGCCCGCGGGGCGCGCCTTGGCGTCGATGGCCAGCACCACGCACTGGGCGCCGAAGACCTCGGCCAGCTCGTCGAGCAGCTCGGGGCGCTTGACCGCGGCCGAGTTGACCGAGACCTTGTCCGCTCCGGCGTCGAGCACGGCCTGCGCGTCGGCCACCGAGCGGATCCCGCCGCCGATCGTGAACGGCACGAACACGTTGTCGGCCGTGCGCCGGGCCAGGTCGACCAGGGTGTCGCGACGCTCGTGGGTGGCGGTGATGTCGAGGAAGACGAGCTCGTCGGCGCCGGCGGCGTCGTAGCGCTCGGCCAGCTCGACCGGATCACCCGCGTCGCGGATGTCGACGAAGTTCGTGCCCTTGACCACGCGGCCGGCGTCGACGTCGAGGCAGGGGATCACGCGCTGGTAGTGCACGCACTACACGGTAGACCGGGCAACGCCTACCGTTGGGGATCGTGAGCGAGGCGCTCCCGCCCGGCTGGTACGAGGATCCCTGGCACGCACCGGGGGTGCGCTGGTGGGACGGCGAGCGCTGGACCACCCACACCGCGGTGCCGGTCGGGTTGGCGGCGCCCGCACCGCCGCCGCGCCCGTGGCCGCCGGTGGCCCCGCCGGCGTCGTCGCGGCGGCCGCCGTGGTGGGTGTGGACGCTGGCCGCGCTGGGCGTGCTCGTGCCGCTGGGCGCCTTCGCCGCCATCATCGTCGCCGCCCGCAACTCGACCACCGACATCAGCTACACGCCGCCGCCGATCACGACGCAGGCGCCGATCACCCCGCCCACCACCGGCTACCAGCCGCCCCACAGCCTGCGGGCAGGCCCGGCCGCGCCGGGCGAGCCGCTGCGCCTCTCGACCCGCAACGGCGAGATCCGCGTCTCCGTGCTCGAGGTCGTGGACCCGGTCGGGCGCGGCAGCTACTACCGCGGGCCGCGCGCGGGCACGCGCTGGGTGGGCGTGCGGCTGCGGATCGCCAACGTCGGCGGTACGACCTACAACGACGACCCGGCCAACGACACGCGCCTGGTCGCCGGCGACCGCACCCTGCAGGCCGACAGCGCCCTGCTGACGACGTGCGACGTGTTCCCGGTGCAGATCACCCTGGCCCCGGGCGGCTCGCGCGAGGGCTGCGTGATCTTCGAGGTCCCGCGCGGGTCGAGCCCACGCCAGCTCCGCTTCGCCTCCGACAGCTACTTCGGGCCCGAGCTGGGGACGTTCATCCTCGGTCGCTGAAACCGGGGGGGGGGTCAAGTCTTTCTTTGCC
>DATBDE010000109.1:0-6873 GCA_036270095.1 Solirubrobacteraceae bacterium
CCTAGGGCGTGACGCCGCGCGCCTCGCGGGCGGCGTCCTCGGCCTCGCGCAGCTGGTCCTCGATCAGGTCGAGGCCGGTGTCCCAGAACCCCGGGTCGGCGAGGTCGACGCCGACGATCTCGCCCAGAGCCTCGGGCGGCAGCGAGCCGCCGGCCGACAGCAGCTCGATGTAGCGGGGCACGAAGGCGGCGCCCTCGTCCTTCCAGCGCCGGTAGATCGACAGCGCCAAGAGCTGGCCGTAGGCGTACGCGTAGACGTAGCCGGGTGTGGCGATGAAGTGGGGGACGTAGGACCACCAAGTGCGGTAGCCCTCGGTCAGCTCCACGGCGTCGCCGAGCAGCTCGGACTGGGTCTCGGACCACAGGTCGCCGAAGCGGTCCACGGACAGCTCGCCGTCCTCGCGCCGCGTCGTGTGCACGCGGTCCTCGAAGCGGTTCATGGCCGTCTGGCGGAACACCGTGGCGATCGCGCCCTCGACCGACTCGGCCAGCAGCGAGAGCCGCGACTCGGGGTCGGGGGCCTGCTCGAGCAGCGCCTCGAAGGTCATGGCCTCGCCGAACACCGACGCGGTCTCGGCCAGGGTCAGCGGCGTGCTCTGGTGGAAGATCCCCTGCGGCGCGGCGAGGGCGGCGTGGACGCCGTGGCCGAGCTCGTGGGCGAGGATGAGCACGTCGCGGCGCCGGTGCGTGTAGTTGAGCAGCAGGTACGGGTGCACCGACGGCACCGTGTAGGCGCAGAACGCGCCGGGACGCTTGGCCGGCCGCGGCGGCGCGTCGACCCATGGGGCGTCGAAGAAGCGGCGGGCGACGCTCCCCAGCTCGGGCGAGAAGGCCTGGTAGGCGCCGAGCACCAGGGCCTTGCCGTCCGACCAGCGCACCATGGCCTCGTCGGCGGTCACGGCAGCCATGCGGTCGTAGTCGGCGAGCCGGTCGAGGCCGAGCAGCTTGGCCTTGAGCCGGTACCAGCGCCGCGGCAGCTCGTAGCGGCGCTGTACGGCGTCGATGAGCGCCTGTACCGATTCGTCCGAGGCCTCGTTGGCCAGATTGCGCGAGGAGATCCAATTCGGGTAGTGGCGCAGCCGGTCGTCGGTGGCCTTGTCGGCCATCAGCGTGTTGTAGACGTAGGCGCGCGTGCGCAGGCCGGGCTCGAGCGTCGCGGTGACGGCCTCGGCGGCGTTGCGGCGCACGTCGCGGTCGGGCGAGAGCAGCTGGCTCAGCGCGGAGTCCAGCGGCACCTCCTCGCCGCCGCTCAGATCCACCTGCAGGGCCGAGACGAGCTCCTCGAACAGGCGCCCCCAGGCCGACCGGCCGGTCAGCGCCTTCTCGGTCAGCACCTTCTCCTCGGGCTCGGTGAGCAGGTGGGGGCGGTAGCGCCGGGCCGAGCGCAGGTAGTGGCGGGCGAAGTCCAGCCCGTCGGCGGCCAACAGCTCCTCGGCGCGGGCGTCGTCGAGCGCCGCCCACTCGAGCTCGAAGAACAGGAGCTTGGTCTCGAGCTGGGTGGCGCGCTCCTGCACCTTCTGCAGCAGTGCGCCGCGCGCCGGGTCCGCGGTGTCGGTGGAGAACTGCAGCGCGGCGTAGTTGCCGGCGCGGCCGAGCTGGTCCTGGATCCTGGCCAGCTCCTGCATCACGCCGACGAGACCGGGGCCGTCGAGCTCGGCCATCCTGCCGGCGTGGGCGGCCGCGAAGGCGTCGGCGCGGCGGGTGGCCTCGTCCAGGAGCCGGTCGACCCCGGTGGTGCCGTCGCCCTCGACGAGCTCCTCGAGGTCCCAGGCGACCGTCTCGAGCTCGGGATCGCTGACCGTGGTCACGCGGTCCAGGGTAGGACGCGCGGCTCGCCGGTGTCGCCTCGCCGTCCGTGGGCGACGACGAACGCCTCGACGACGCGGGGGTCGAACTGGCGCCCGGCCGAGCGACGCAGCTCGGCCAGCGCTGCCGCCGGCTCTAGCGCGGCCGAGTAGTGGCGCTCGGAGACCATCGTCTCGTAGGCGTCGCAGACGGCGATGACCCGCGCGCCCAGCGGGATGTCCTCGGCGCGGCGCCCGTCCGGGTAGCCGAACCCGTCCCAACGCTCGTGGCTGCAGCGCACGAGCTCGGCCGCCTCGCCCAGCGGCGCCGCGGTGGCGAGGATGCGCTCGCCCACCACCGTGTGGGTGCGCAGGAACGCGGCCTCGTCGTCGGCGAGCGGGCCGTGCTTGTCGAGGATCGCGTCGGGCACCGCCACCTTCCCGACGTCGTGCAGCTCGGCCGCGCGCACGAGCTCGTCCAGGCGCTCGCCCGACAGGCCGAGCTCCCGACCGGTCCCGCGGGCGAGCGCGGCCACGGCCCGCATGTGGCGCGCGAGCTCGGGCCGCGCGTGCTCGAGGTCGCGCACGAGCGTGTCCCGGCTCGGCACCGCGGGCCGGCCGTTGGACCCGAGCAGGTCGACCGCGGGCACGCCCACGATGGCGAAGCCGGCGCCCCGCTCGCTCAGCGCGGTCAACGCGGCGGCGACGGTCGCGCCGGTGACCCGGCCGCCGACGGCGAAGCGGTCGTCGTGGAGCCGATGGGCACGCCCGTGCGGCGCGACGGCGGCTCGGCACCGCCGGTGCAGCCGCACGAGCATGGCCTCGCTCACCTGCGGGCCGAAGGTGTCGCGGTATGGCGCGAAGCCATCCAGCGCGAACAGCTCAAGCACCCGCATCGCAGCCGGGAGACTACGCCCCATAGGATCGAGGGCAAGCAGCCAAGGAGAGCCGATGAGCGACGAACCCGTGAAGTTCCTGCTGAACGAGCGCGACATCCCCACGCACTGGATCAACCTCCTGCCCGACCTCCCCGGCGAGCCGCTTCCGCCGCTGAACCCCGGCACGAGGGAGCCGGCGGGCCCCGACGACCTGATGCCGATCTTCCCGATGGGGCTGATTCACCAGGAGGTCTCGCCCGAGCCGGAGATCGAGATCCCCGAGGAGGTGCGCGAGGTCTACAAGCTCTGGCGCCCGACGCCGCTGTACCGCGCCCGCCGCCTCGAGCGCGCGCTCGATACGCCGGCCCGCATCTACTACAAGTACGAGGGCGCCTCGCCCGCGGGCTCGCACAAGCCCAACACCGCCGTCGCGCAGGCCTACGAGAACGCGCAGGCGGGCATCCGCAAGCTCGCGACCGAGACCGGCGCCGGCCAGTGGGGCTCGGCGCTGGCGTTCGCCTGCACCCAGTTCGGCATGGAATGCGAGGTGTTCATGGTCGGGTCCAGCTACGACCAGAAGCCCTACCGCCGGTCGATGATGGAGGCGTGGGGCGCGACCGTGCACCGGTCGCCCTCGGACGTCACCGCGGCCGGTCGCTCGCAGGCCGCCCATCCCACCGGCTCGCTGGGCATCGCGATCTCCGAGGCGGTCGAGGTGGCCGCGCAGGACGCGGGCACGAACTACTCGCTCGGCTCGGTCCTCAACCACGTGCTCCTGCACCAGACGGTGATCGGACAGGAGGCCATCGCCCAGCTCGAACAGGCCGGCGACGAGCCCGACATCGTCATCGGGTGCGTCGGCGGCGGGTCGAACTTCGCCGGCATCGCGTACCCGTTCGTGCGCCGCGTGCTGCGCGACGGCGCCACGACGAAGTTCCTGGCCGCCGAGCCGGCCGCGTGCCCCACCTTGACACGCGGGGTCTACCGCTACGACTTCGGCGACACCGTGGGCATGACGCCCCTGATGCCGATGTACACGCTCGGCCACGACTTCGTGCCGCCGCCCGTGCACGCCGGCGGCCTGCGCTACCACGGCGACGCACCGTCGCTGTGCGGCCTGGTCAAGGCCGGGATGGTCGAGGCCCGCGCCTACAAGCAGAACGAGACGTTCGCGGCCGCCGTCCGGTTCGCGCGGAGCGAGGGGATCATCCCGGCGCCCGAGCCCGCCCACGCGATCAAGGCGGTCATGGACGAGGCCGAGGTGGCCAAGCAGGCCGGCGAGGACCGGGTGATCCTGTTCGGGCTCTGCGGCCACGGCAACTTCGACCTCGGGGCCTACGACGCCTACCTGTCGGGCTCGCTCGAGGACCCGGAGTTCTCCGAGGCCGACATGGAGGAGGCGCTCGCGCGCCTGCCCGACGTGCCGGTGCCCGCCTAGGCGCGCAGGTGTGCTGACCGCCGTCCGCGACCACTGCCTCGCCCCGGCGCGCAGCGTCGACGAGGCCACGGCCTACGGCGGCCGCTACCGCCGCCTCTTCCCCGACCTGCCGCGGCTGGCGGAGGACGAGGCGGCGGTCCGCGCGCTGGGCGTCGAGGGCGGGTGGTGCGACAGCGGCGACGACGCCGACGACGACGCGCGCGTGGCCGCGGGCTGGCCGTTCTTCGGCCAGTACGTCGCCCACGACATCACCGCCGACCGCTCCGCCCTCTCGCACCACGCCGACGAGGCCGAGATCCGGAACTTCCGCACGCCGAAGGCCAACCTCGAGTGCCTGTACGGCGCCGGGCCGGTCGCCAACCCCTACCTGTACGAGCGCGACGATCCCGCGAAGCTGCTGCTCGCCGGCCACGACCTGCCCCGGAACGACGAGGCGATGGCGCTGGTGGGCGACCCGCGCCAGGACACCCACCTGCTCATCAACCAGCTCCAGGTGGCGCTGGCCCGCGTGCACAACGGACTGGTCGACCGCCTGCGCGAGGACGGCGTCCACGAGGACGCCCTGTTCGCGGAGGCCCAGCGGGCCACGCGCTGGCACTACCAGTGGGTGGTCCTGAACGACTTCCTGCCCCGCCTGGCCGGCGCCGGCGTGGTCGCCGAGGTGCTGCGCCACGGGCCCGGGGTCTACCGGCCGGAGCCCGGCGACCCCTACATCCCGTACGAGTTCGCCGACGCTGCCTTCCGCTACGGCCACAGCCAGATCCGGCGCACCTATCGGGTCAACGGCGGCGTCGAGCCCTGCCCCCTGCTGCCCGACCTGCTCGGGTTCCGTAAGGTGCCGCTCGAGCAGGCGGTCGATTGGGCGCTGTTCTTCGACCTACCCGAGCGCGAGCCCGCCCAGCGGGCCAAGCGCATCGACGGGCGCCTGCCGCCGTCGCTCATCCGCCTGCCGCTGGCGCTGACCGGGCACGTCGACGAGGCCGAGTACCACTCGCTGGCGGTGCGCGACCTCCAGCGCGGGCACGCGCTCGCGTTGCCCGCGGGCGAGGCGGTGGCGGCGGCGCTGGGCGAGGAGCCGCTGACCGCGAACGCGGTCGGTCTGGGCGCGGGCTGGGAGGGGCGGACGCCGCTGTGGTTCTACATCCTCCGCGAGGCCGACGTGCGTGCCGCCGGGGACGCGCTCGGCCGGATCGGCGGGCGCATCGTGGCGGAGGTCCTCGTCGGGATCGTCGACGAGGACCCGAGCTCCTACCGGGCCGTCGACCCGTCCTGGCTGCCGACGCTTCCAGCCGCGCAAGACGGGTCGTTCGGGCTCGCGGACCTGCTGGTGTTCAGCTCCGCGTCGGCCGCCGTGTAGTCGGGTCGATCGGGGCAGCCTCGCGCTCGTCGGCGGCTCCGGCGCGCTCGTCGGCGGCGGCGGGCTCCTCGGCGGGGTGCTCCTCGCCGCCCGGCCGCTGGCCGTCGGCGAAGGTCTGGCGCCGCTCAACGACCTCCTCGGGGCTGTCGGCGTTGCGCAGCTCGTCGTCGGCGAGACCGCGCTCGTGCACGCGGGCACGCGCCTGATGCAGGTCGGCCTCTGCGCGCTGCCGGGCGGCCTCCCGTTCGGTCAGGTCGGCTTGGGCCTCGCGGTCCTGGGCCTCCTGGCGATGACGCTCCACGACGGCCCCGCGCCGCTCCTCGAGCTGTCGCTGCTCGCGGGCCCTGCGGGCGCGCGGGATCGCAAAGATCACGAGGGCGATCAGGACGACGACGACGACAACGATGGCCACGATCAGTCCGACACTCATGTGTTTCCCTCCCTGGTTGGGCGGATAGGTGCCCCTCCCGTTCCCGGCTCGGCCATCGCATAATCGTTTGCGTCGCCAACTGTTGCCGCTACAATGGCTTACACATCGTAAGCAGAGAAAGCGACCCTTTTGATGGCGACACTTCTTCTCATTCCCACCGAGGACGCCGTGGTCTTCCCGACCATGGACGTCACGCTGCCGATCGACGTCGACGACGACGAGCGCGTGCTGCTCGTCCCGCGCCACGACGGCGAGTTTGCGCGTGTGGGCACCGTCGCCGAGGTCGCCGAGCGGGTTCGCCTCCCCGGCGGGGCCCGAGCGGTGGCCCTGCGCGGCCTGCACCGCGGCACCGCCGGCGCCGCACAGACCGACTCCTCCGGCAAGCTGCGCGTCGAGGTCGAAGAGCACCCCGACGCCGTTCCCGTCGACGGACGCACTCGCAACACCGAGCGCGAGTACCGCGCGGTCGTGGACGAGCTCCTCGAGCTGCGTGGCGACGACGGGCGGATCTCCGCCTTCGTGCGGTCGATCACCGAGCCCGGGGCGCTGGCCGACACGGCCGGCTTCTCCCCGGACATCACCCACGCCGACAAGGTCAAGCTGCTCGAGACCGTCGACGTGACCGAGCGCCTCGAGCTGGCGCTGTCGCTGCAGCGCGACCGTCTGGCCGAGCTGCAGGTGCGTGCGCGCATCCGCGACGACGTCCAGTCGGGCGCCGAGAAGCAGCAGCGGGAGTACTTCCTGCGCAAGCAGATGGAGTCCATCCGCAAGGAGCTCGGCGAGGACGACGAGTCCATCGTCGACGAGTACCGCAAGACCATCGAGGACGCGGGGATGCCCGACGACGTCCGCGAGCAGGCCGAGCGCGAGCTGGGCCGGCTGGAGCGGATGGGCGAGCAGTCCGGCGAGGCCTCGATGATCCGCACCTACCTGGACTGGATCGTTGCCGTGCCGTGGGGCGAGCGCTCCGAGGAGCGCCTGGACCCG
>DATBDE010000110.1:0-2448 GCA_036270095.1 Solirubrobacteraceae bacterium
CGCGGCCTGGCCTGCGACGACTGCGTCGTGAGCGCGCTGCTCGGCGGCCCGCCGGGCGAGATCGACGACGCCGAGGCGGCCGCGCTGGACGCGCTGGCCGGGTCCGGACTGGTGCCGCCGCTGCGGCTCGTCGTACCCGTCGAGATCATGCGCCACCCGCCGCACCTGGCGAACGACGCGCGTTCTCCGAGGACCGCCGACGGCCGGGCGGCCGGCTGAGTCCCGACGGCCTGCGCCGCCAGCCCACGCCGACGCCGCGATGAACCCGGAGCACTACCACCTCGAGTTCTTTGCGATGACGGCCACATGCCCATGCTTGGGTGGCTCGCCCAACTGGAGAAAACCGAGCCGGCCAAGCACGACGCCCTCGTCTACGCCCTCCACGTCATCCTGGCTCGCCAAGGTCCGAACGTCTGCGACACCGAGTTCGGCAAGAGCTTGAGCAAGGGACTCGACGAATTCAGGCTGAGGCACACGCGCGCCGAGGTTCAGGCGAAGGCCCAGCCTCACAGGACCTTGAGTCCGACCGTCGGGCCCCGCCCAGGTCTTGCTGCGAGTGTTCTTCGCCGTCCAAGGCGACAAGGTCGTCCTGCTGCTGGGTGGCTACGACAAGGGCATGGACCCGACGTGCAGGCGCCAGGAACGGGAGATCGACATGGCGCGAGCCCGCCTCCGCCTGCACATCGCTCGGCAGAAGGCCGATGCCAAGCGCGCCAGGCGCACCAACGACAATCCCCGGATCGGGGTGACGGAGGAGCTGCCGCCGGAGAAGCGGGTCCCCGCGAGCCGCAGCTTTCTCGCCTGGTCTCGCCGGCGCCGCCGGCGAAAGCCGTGATTGGCTGTGGATATTATGTGGCACAACACATAGCCTGAACGAGGAGGTGCAGTCATGGGCGAGACCCGCAGCACGAGTTTTAGCGACTACGTCGCTGCTAAGGAGCGCGCCGCCACCCCGGAGCGCCGAGACGCCATGGACGCTGCCCGGGCACACGCGGAAGTCCTCTACACGGAACACTTTGGGTTGGGGGAACAGCTCGCCGCCCTCCGCCGAAACAGGAAGCTCACTCAGGCCCAGCTCGCGGACATCTCCGGCATTCAGCAGCCCGAGATCAGTCGAATCGAGCACGGAAAGGCAAACCCCACTCAGGAGACGCTCGCTCGCCTCGGCGCCAGCATGGGCGCGGTGCTCGCCTTCACGACCGAAGACGGTCGGCCCATCTCGCTCTGATGGACCTGCCGCGTTGAACGTCGAACCACCATGGGGTACGTGACGACGCTGTCGGTCAGTCAGGCCAAGGCCCGGCTCCACGAGCTTGCCCGGGCGGCCTTTGCCCACCACGAGCGGTTCACGCTCACGAGGAAGCGCCGACCCGAGGCCGTGCTTATCTCGGTCGACGATCTCGAGGGGCGTGAGACGACGTCGGAGGTCCTCGCCGACTCCGCCTCGGTCACGGCGATCGCCGGATCTCTCGCCGAGCGCGCCGCGGGGACGCCCGGCACTGACCTCGCGACCGTCCGTCATCACGTTTGTCGCTGACGCCGCCAGGGCTCCCTCAGGCGCGGTCGAGGCGCTTCAGCAGGGCAGTGGCCGACACCGGACGCGCACCCGAGCGCTTCACCCCGTCGGCGACCTCGCGGTCGCTGGACACCACGCACACCGGGCGGCCGGACGGCTCGGCGCGGACCAGCCGCCGGATCAGCTCGTCGGCGGTCTCGCCCTTGCTGAACAGCACCCGTACGCCGCGGGCGTGCACCGCGGGCACCCGGCCCTCCAGCGCGATCCCGTCGAAGCAGCAGGTGACCTCCGCCCCCGAGCGGGCGGCCAGGTTGGACAGGCCCATCAGCAGCCGGGTGCGCTGCTTCTCCAGCGACAGGTCGGGGTAGCCGGTCTTCGTCACGTTGTAGCCGTCGACCACGAGGTGCGCCTGCGGCAGCGCCAGCAGCTGGTCGAGCAGGGCCGGGTCGTCGGAGAGCAGGGCGCGCTCGCTGGCGGTGATCCGCTCCCCCGGCTCGGCCGCGTCCACCAGGTCGGCCGGCCGTGTCTCGACCGGCGGCAGGGCGAGCTCCCGGCGTAGCGAGGCCGACGCCTCGACGACGGTGTCCAGCAGCAGCCGCACCCGGGTGTCCTCCAGCGACCGGCCCTCGCGCACCGCGCGGCGCGAGGACTCCAGGGCGGCCTCGACCTCCTCGACCCTTGCCCGGGCCCGGCCCACCTCGGCCGCCGCGGCGTCGGCCGCCCGGTCCCCCTCGGCGCGGGCCGCCGCCACCGCCTCCTCCGCCTCGGCGACCAGCCGCTCGGCGCGGCGGCGGGCGCCCTTCTCCTCGCGCAGGGCGCGGGTCGCGGCGTCGGCCTCCGCGCGGGCCGCCTCGGCCTCGGCCCGCAGCCCCGCCAGCTCGGCGGCGTGCCGCTCGCGTTCGGCCGCCAGCTCGGCCGCGACTCGCGCCAGG
>DATBDE010000111.1:0-13995 GCA_036270095.1 Solirubrobacteraceae bacterium
CCGAGCGAGTGGAGGTTTGTGGGGCCTATAGGCCACCCAATGTTCCACTCGCTCGTGAAGCCGCCGCTCCCGCTCGGGCCCACCCCCTAATCGCTGCCGTTCTCGACGCGAGCGCAAACCCCACGTGCCCGGCGACCGAACGCCACGCGGCCTACGGCTTGAACACCATCAGCACCAGAATCGCCAGCACGGCCAGCGCGGAGGCGTAATTGGCGACGAGCGACACGCGGTCGTCGAGCAGCGCCCGCACCTCCGGGGTGGCGGGTGCGTCGTCGGCGGCCAGCGCTCCGGCGAGCTTGCGCGCCCGCTTGGGCCGGCGGCCCCCGAGCCCGCCCAGCGCCAGCGCGACCACGTAGAGCGCCAGCGCGGCGACGATCCAGCTCGTGCCGAGGCCGTAGCGGTCGAGGTGCACGAGCCAGAGGCCGAAGGCCAGGACGAGCAGCGCGCCGAGGCCCACGAGCGCGACGCCGATCCGGGTGAGACCGAGCAGCAGCGCGATCTCGGCTGGGCGCTCGCGCCGGCGCGCCGCCTCGAAGGCGACGCCCGCGACCACGATCCCGGCCACGAACACGAGCGCGCCGAGGAGATGGAAGAACAGCGCCACGTCCCGCACCGGACGGAGCTTGGCGCATCGGTCCCGTAGGCTGGTGGCGCCGTGGAGTGGATGAGCCCCATGGACGCGTCGTTCCTGCACATCGAGCGTCCGACCAACGCCATGCACATCGGTGGCGTGAGCATCTTCGAGGGGCCCGCGCCGCCGTTCGACGAGCTCGAGGCGATGGTCGCGGCAAAGCTCGACGTGGTCCCGCGCTACCGGCAGAAGGTGCGCTTCGTCCCGCTCGGGCTCGGGCGGCCGGTGTGGGTCGACGACCCGCACTTCAACCTCGCCTACCACCTGCGGCAAACGGCCCTCCGCGCGCCCGGCACCGACGACAAGCTGCGGCGCACGGCGGCCCGGATCTTCCGCTGTGGGAGATCTGGATGGTGGAGGGGCTCAGCGACGGCCGCTGGGCGCTGCTGTCCAAGGTCCACCACTGCATGGTCGATGGCGTCTCCGCCACCGACCTCATGGCGGTGATGTTCGACGACGGCCCGGCGCCGGCGCCGCCGCGGGCATGGAGCCCGGGCCCCGAGCCGAGCCGCCCGGAGCTCGTCGTGCGCATGCTCACGCACCGCACGCTCGACCCGGCCGAGCAGGCGCGCATCGCCGGCGCGGTGGTGCGCGCGCCGCGGGTGGCGCTGGGCCAGGCGCGCGACCTCGTGCGCGCGGCCGGCTCGGCCGTGAACCTGCTGCGCCCGCTGCGCGGCTCCTCGTTGACCGGGCCGGTCGGCCCGCACCGCAAGTGGAGCTGCGCGAAGGTGCCGCTGAGCGACGTCAAAAAAGTGCGCGCCGGCCTCGGCGGCACGGTCAACGACGTGGTGCTCACGATCGCCGCCGGCGGCCTGCGCGACCTGCTCGAGGCCCGCGGCGAGCGGGTCGACGGGCGGACGATCCGCGCCCTGGTGCCGGTGTCGGTGCGGCGCCCGGGCGAGCACGGCGTCTACAACAACCGCGTTTCGGCCATGTTCGCCGAGCTGCCGATCGGGATCGCCGACCCGGTCGCGCGGCTGGACGCCGTGCGCGCGCAGATGGACGGGCTCAAGCGCTCCAAGCAGGCCGTGGCCGGCGACGTGTTGACGTCGCTGTCGGGTTTCGCGCCGCCCATGCTGCTGGCGCTCGGCGCTCGGCGCTCGGCGCGCGGCTGGCCGCGCGGGCGCCGTCGCTGGGGCTGCACACCGGCATCACCAACGTGCCGGGCCCGCAGCAGGCGCTGCGCACGCTCGACCGGCGCCTGCTCGAGTCGTTCCCGTTCGTCCCCGTGATCGGCCGGGTGCGGGTCTCGATCGCGATCTTCTCCTACGACGGCGACCTCTACTTCGGCGTCACCGGCGACTACGACAGCTCGTCCGACATCGACATCCTCACCGCCGGCGTCGAGCGCTCGATGGACGAGCTGCTGGCCCTGGTGCCGGCGCGCGTGGCCTCGCAAGCGCCGTAGCATCCCCGCGCGACGGGGGATGCTCTTCAAGACGACCACGATCCTGGGCCTGGCCGCCGCCCTGTGCGCGCTGGTGTGCGTGCCCGCCGGCGCCGCCACCTTCGTGCCACCGGACACGCCGGGGCCGGACCTGTCGGTGCCGCAGGCAAAGCTCGCCGCGGCGCTGAGCTGCTCGGCCGGGGTCGACCGCGCGGCGCGCGCTCCCGTGCTGCTGGTGCAGGGCACCGGGGCGACCGCACACGACAACTGGTCCTGGACCTACGAGCCGGCGCTGGACAAGCGCAGCATCCCCTGGTGCCAGATCGACCTGCCCGACCACGCCACCGGCGACGTCCAGGTCAACGGCGAGTACGTCGTCTTCGCCATCCGGACCCTGTTCCAGCGCGCGGGCCGGAAGATCGCGATCATCGGCCACAGCCAGGGCGGGATGGTCCCGCGTTGGGCCCTGCGCTTCTGGCCCGACACCCGCGCCATGGTGGACGACGTGATCGGCTTCGCGCCCTCCAACCACGGGACCACGCAGGCCGCGGCGACGTGCAGCGACGGCTCCTGCAGCGCCGCCGACTGGCAGCAGTGGGACACCTCGCACTTCATGCAGGCGCTCAACAGCTACGCCGAGACGTGGCCCGGGATCTCGTACACGAACGTCTACACCCACACCGACGAGATCGTGCAGCCCAACGCCGACGACCGCGGGAGCTCGTCGCTGCACACCGGCGGCGGGCGCATCGCGAACGTGGCCACGCAGGACATCTGCCCCGGCGACACCAACGAGCACCTGCTCGTCGGGCTCATCGACCCGGTCGCCTATGCGCTGGCGGTGGACGCGCTCGACCACGACGGGCCCGCCGACCCCAAGCGCGTCGACCCCGGCGTGTGCGCGCAGCAGTTGCAGCCGGGCGTCAACCCGGCCACGTTCCCGGCCGACAGCGCCGCCGCCCTGGCCGACTTCGAGGGCTACCAGGCCACCGAGGTGCCTGCCGAGCCACGGCTGGCCTGCTACACGAACGCGAGCTGCCCGTCCTCGTCGGTGCCTCCCGCCGCCAAGCGCTGCACGCGGCACACGCGCTTCTCGGTGCGGCTGCGGCGCCTGCGCGGTCTGAAGGTCACGCTCGGCGGGCGGCGCCTGCGCGTGCACCGCCGCGGCCGCCGCCGCTCGGTGACGGTCGACCTCGGCCCCACCGGCGCCCAGCCCGTGGTCCTGGTGGTGACCGGGCGCACCGCGCGCGGGCACCGCGTCACCGTGCGCAGGACGTATCGCGGCTGCTAGCTGGCCGCCGGCGGCATGCCGATCTGGCCGAACAGCCCGAACAGGTCGATCTGGTCCCAGGCCTCAGCGATCAGGCCGTCGCGCACGCGGAGCACCGCCGTCGAGGTGAAGGTCGCGTTCCTGTCTGACGCAGGCACGCCGTAGAGGTTGCCCACGTGATGGCCGCGCCAGGTCTGGCGCGCGCACACGAGGTCGCCGGAGGCGAAGATGGCGTCGATCGTGTGGTCGAGCGGGTCGAACGCGCCCAGGAACACCTCGACCGCCTCCCGCTGGCCCGCGCGGCCGCGCTGGACGCCGTCGTGGGCGAAGTCGCTGGTCAGCAGGCGGTTGCAAGCCGACGCGTCGCGGCCGTTGATGGCCTCGGCGTAGAAGCGTCGGACGACGTCGACGGCGGGCACGCAGCCGCGAGCTTACGCGTTGAGGAACCCGGGCGACGTCATGCACGTGGCGGATGGGCCCGAGCTGGGTAGACGCCGCTCCAGCGGAGCCGGCGAGCCCGAGCGCGAGCAACGCGGCCATCGGGGCGGCGAGTCGGCGGGTCGTATGCGGGCGAGAGGAGCGCGGATGGTGCAGGAGGCGCGGCTGGAGCGGACCGAGTACGGGCTGGCGCCCGCCACCGAGGGCTGGTTCGCGGTCAACGTGCGCGACGCGGCGTGGATGACCGACGAGGTCTTCGGCGACGCCTGCGTGATCGAGGGCGACGCGGTCGCGTTTCCGCAGGTGGGCTACACGCTGGCCGTTCTGCGGCCCGGGCAGCCGAACGGCATGTATCACCGCGAGGACGACCAGGAGGACTTCCTCGTGCTCTCCGGCGAGTGCGTGCTGCTCGTCGAGGGCGAAGAGCGGCCGTTGCAGGCGTGGGACTTCGTGCACTGCCCGGCCGGCACCGAGCACATCTTCGTGGGCGCGGGGGAGGGGCCGTGCGTCATCTTCATGGCCGGGGGGCGCGCCCACCGCGGCAGCGCGGTCTACCCGCGCAACGCGACTGCGCTGCGCCACGGCGCCGGGGTCGAGGCCGATACGACCGCGTCGCGCGAGGCCTACGCGCCGTTCCCGAAGTGGAAGCCGGGTCCGCCGGAGAGCTGGCGCGGCCTGCCTTGGGCCGCGTCATGATCCGCGTCGCGTGAGCCCGCGCCTGCCGCCGCCGCTGGACCAGATCGCCGACCTCCCGGTCGACGTCGTCGCCGCGCTGCGCGCGCTTCCGGTGCTGGTCGAGCACACCGAGGAGGTGCGGCGCAACACCGCCGTGCTGCGCGAGGTAGCCGACGGGGTGAAGGGCGTGGCGCGCGACACCGAGGCTCTGCCCGCGCTGCGCGGCGAGATGGAGCGCGTGGCCGGCAGCACCCGCTACATCGAGCCGATGGACGAGCGCATGGCCGCGATCGAGGGGGCCATGCCGGTCCTCGTCGAGGTCCAGCGGCACCTGGCCGACCTGCCGGAGACGATGGAGCGCCTCGAGGACCGCATCGGCGACCTCACCGACCTGCTGCAGCGCATGCTCGGCGCGCTCGGGTCACTGGACGAGAGCGTGACCTCGCTGCGCGCCGCCGTCGAACCGCTCGGCCGCGTCGCCGACCGGCTGCCCGGCGCCGCGCGCCGGGCCTAGGCGGCCGCGGCCTGCTGCCAGTCGCGCCGCGCCTGCTTTGCGGCCTCGGGGTGGAGCTTGACCGCCATGAACCGCCAGCGCTCGCCGTCGAGCACCCAGGCGAGGTGGAACAGGCCAACCATGTAGGTCGAGCCGGTTACGCGCCCGGGGCCGTCGTTGCGGTCGGGATCGCCGGCGTAGTCGACGTCGGGGTCGAAGACGTCGGCGAACAGAGCGTCGATCTCGCCCGCGTTGAACAGGTCGATGCCGCGCTGGACGGCCGCCAGGTGGCGTTCGGCGTTTGTCACGGGGCGAGTATCACCCCCTCGCCATGCGCGCACCGAGCGCGGCCTCGCCGGGGCGCAGCCCGGACGGGCCGCCGCGCTCCAGGCGCCACGCGGGCGCGGCGGCCAGGGCGCGGTCGATCCGCTCGTGCACCTCGCGCTCGCGCGCGGCCTCGACGGCGAACACCGTGCGCACGTGCAGCCCATCGTTGTGCTGGGCGGCCACCGTCTGGTGGGGCGCGAAGGGGCACGGCGGCGGGTGGTCGATCGCGCCGCAGAGCTCGATTGTGATGACCGCGCCGGGCTCGCGCTCGTCCGTTCCGGGGTCGACGTGGAGAACGGCCTCGTGGGCGAAGGTGGCGCGGGTCGACTCCATGACCCCGAACCGTAGGGCTCAGCGGGGCGCGAGCGGCTCGACCCCGAGCGCCCCGGCCACTGCGGCCACGGACTCGGGCAGGCCGCCCTCGGCGCCGATCAGGGCCTGCACGCCCTCGAGGCCTGTACGGCCCACGAGCCGCTTCTCGTTCAGCACCCACTCGCGGCGCTCGGCCATCCGCGCGTGCGCCACGCACAGCACGGCGTGGGCGAGCATGCCCGCGCAGGGCACGGCGTCGCCCGCGCCCGCGTGCATCTGCGCGAACAGCAGCGCCACCGCCGCCTGCCCGCGCCAGCGCCCGGGCGCGCTCGTGGCCAGCGCGGGCGGGAACTCCGGGCGCGGCACGTCACCGTGCAGCGGGACACACAGCGCGAGCTCGCCCGCAGGCAGATACGTGGGCGCTCCGACGACGTAGCCGTTCTGGGCCAGGATCGCGAAGCGGCCGTGCTCGGCCTCGGCGAGCCACGCCTCGACGGTGTCGAGGTCGCGGTAGAGCACGTCGACCTCCGTGTCGTCGAGCGTCAGCCAGGCGCCGCCGTTGACGATCGGGCCCCACTCGCCCAGCCCGGAGACGAAGCCCGGGTGCCCGAGCGCGCGCACGTCCTCGGGATCGAGCGTGCCGCGGTAGTACAGGCCAAGGTCCCAGTCGCTGTCGCGCCGGTGTGTGCCGGTGCCCCGCGAGCCCCCGAGCACCACGGCGACCGCGCCGGGCAGGGCGGCGAGCTGCGCGGCCAGGGCGGTGACGGGCGGCGGGAGCGCGGTCAATGCCCGAGACCGTCCCACAAGAAGGTGGTGACGAGGTTCGCGATCGCCCGGGCCGAGGCGCGCGGGTGGTCGAGCGCGTAGGTCGCCATGCGCTCGAAGATCGCCGCCTGCAGCTCGGCCTGCAGCGCCGCCGAGGCCCGCCGCGAGAGCCCGGGGGAGGGGAGGAAGGCGGGGTCGGCCAGGATCGCCTCGGTCACCGTGCCGGTCAGCGCGTCGTGCAGCTCGCGGTGCGCCGCCACCGTGTTGGCGTCGCCGCCGGGGGTGCGCAGCAGGAGGCGGGCCGCGTCCGGATGCGCCCGCACGAAGCGCACGAGGCGCTGCGCGATCGCCCGCAGCCGCTGGTCGAGCGGGCGGTCGGCCACGAGGCCGTCGGCCAACGAGGCGAACATCGCCTCGCCCTCGCGCCGCAGCAGCGCGACGTAGAGGTCGCGCTTGGACGCGAAGTGGTCGTAGACCACCGGCTTGGTCACGTCGGTGGCGGCCACGATCTCGTTGATCGACGTGCCGGCGTAGCCGTCGCGGGCGAACAGCGGCAGGGCCGCATCGAGGATGGCGTCGCGGCGCTGGGGGCCGCTGAGGCGGGTCTTGGTGGCGGCGGCTGGCATTCTTCCCTACCAGTAGGTAGGTTACGACGAGCCATGCGGATCGCCTGCACGATCGACATCGCCGCGCCCATCGCCGACGTGTTCGCGTTCGTCTCCGACCCGCGCAACGACCCGGCCTGGTGCCCGAAGGTCGAGTCGGTCACGGCCGAGGGCGACGGTCCGGCCCTGGGCGCCGACTACCTGGTCGTGCACCGGCCGGTGCCGTTGCGCCCGGCGCGCGAGATGCGCTACCGGCTCGTCGACTGGGACCCGCCCAAAGCCATCCGCTGGCGCGAGGACGACGGCCACGACCGCATCGCGGTCGGCTACCACCTGCAGGCGCTCGGAGCCGACAGCACGCGCTTCACCCAGACCGACGACCTCGAGCTCGGCGCTCCACGTCTCCTGCACCCCCTCATGCGCGCCGGCATCCGGCGCGACATCATCCACCAGCTCGAGCGGCTGCGCGATCGCCTGCAGCGACGCTGAGCGCCGCCGCGCGCACGGCGGCGAGCAGCGCCTGCACGGACGGCCGCTCGCGATCCGCGCGCCGGGTGGCGGCGACGATCGTGCGGTGCACCTCGCCGCCGGCGATGGCGCGCACGACGACGCCGGGGCGGGCATCGGCCTGGACCATGTCCGGCAGCAGCGTGACCGCCTGGCCCGCGGCGACGAGGGCGAGGCTGACGACGGCGTCGTTGGTGCGGTAGCGGACGTCGGGGTCGAAGCCGCCGTGCTGGCGGCAGGTGGCCTCCACCATGTGGCCCCAAGGCGTGCCGGCGTGGCCGACGGTCCAGGTGGCGTCGCGCAGCGCGGCGAGCGCGACCCGGTCGGGGTGCCGGCGCGCGAGCGGATGGGCCTCCGGCAGGACGACGCGCACGGTGTCGCGATGGAGCTGGGGGCGGTCGACGCTGGGCAGCCGCGGGTGTGGCTGCTGCTGCCACTCGTCGGCCAGCACGAGGTCGACACCGCCCAGGGTGAGCTCGGGCAGGGCCTGCTCGGGCTCGGCCTCCACGAGCTCGCAGCGCAGGCCCGGCGCCTCGCGCGCCAGCATCGCCATGGCCGGCACGGCGATGCGCAGCGCCGCGGACTGGAAGGTGGCGATGCGGCCGCGCCCGACCACGCTGGCCGCGCTGGCGGCCAGCTCGGCCTCGGCCAGCTCGGCCCGGTCGAGCAGCGCCCGGGCATGGTCGACGAGCACCAACGCGGCGTCGGTGAGCCGCACGCCGCGGCCCGCCCGCACCAGCAGCGGCACGCCCGCGTCGCGCTCCAGCGCGGCGAGCTGCTGCGAGACCGCCGACGGCGTGAACTGCAGCGCGTCCGCCACGGCGGCGATCGTGCCCCGCGCGTGCAGCTCGCGGAGCAGGCGCAGGCGGCGCAGGTGAAGCATGCAGCAACGCTACTGAATCAGCGACAGAAGTCGTAATTGCTTCTGAAGCTTCGTGGCGCGAGCATCGGGTCATGCGAAACCCCGGCGCCCTGCTCTGCCTGGCCTCGGGCGCCGCGTTCGGCGCGATGGCGATCTTCGGCAAGCTCGCCTACCAGGAGGGTGCCACCGTGGGCACGCTGCTGGCGGTGCGGTTCGCGCTGGCGGCGCTGCTGTTCTGGGCCCTGGTCGCCCGCAGCGGCGGCCTGCGCCGGCTGCGCACGATCGCCCGCCGCGATATCGCGCTGGCGCTCGCCCTCGGCGCCATCGGCTACAGCGCCCAGGCCGGCGCGTACTTCGCGGCGCTGCGGCGGATGGATGCCTCGCTGCTCTCGCTGCTGCTCTACACCTTCCCGGCCATCGTCACCGTTGCCGCGATCGCGCTCGGGCGCGAGCGCTTCCGTCCCCGCACGACGGCGGCGCTGGCGCTGGCGTCGCTCGGCCTCGTGCTCGTGCTGGCGCTGCCCGGGACCGGGGCGCTGGACCCGGTGGGCACCGCGCTGGCGATCAGCGCGGCGGTCATCTACAGCACCTATCTCCTCGTGTCGGAAGGCGTGGTGAGCCGGGTCGGCCCGCTCACCCTCAGCGCGCTCGTGTGCACCGGCGCGACGGTGACCCTGACCGTCGCCGGGGTGGCGGACGGCGACCTCGACCTGGGCGCCGTCAGCCCTGCCGGCTACGGCTGGCTTGCCGCCATCGCCGTGATCTCGACCGTGGCCGCGGTCGGCCTGCTGTTCGCCGGCATCCGGCGCGTCGGGCCCACCTCGGCGTCGATCCTCTCGACCACGGAGCCGGTGGTCACGGTTCTGCTCGCGTTCGTCGTCTTCGGGGAGTCGCTGGGCGCGGTCCAGCTGCTGGGCGGGGCGCTCGTGCTCGGCGCCGCGGTGGTGCTGACCGCGAGCGCCCGCCGATCGCCGCAGCGCGACACGGCGACGCTGAACGTCGGCGTTGCGGCCGAGCTCTAGGCGGCGCGCGGCCAGCTCGCGCACGCGGCCGTCAAGGGCACCGGCGCCATGCCGGCGCCGGTGCCCCCGAATGGCGTCTCAGCAGAACACCGCGACGTTGAACGGCAGGTCGGTCGGGGTCCCGGCGGAGTTGTAGGTCACGACGTCGGCGAAGTTGGCCGCGTTGGCGTTCGCGTGCCCGTCGGTGCGGACCGTGATCTGCCCCGGCGCCATGCCGTTGCCGGTGGTCTCGCCGATGCTGCCGATCGCGACGCAGTTGGTCACGTCGGTCGGGAACTGGATCCCGTAGGAGCCCTTGGCCGTGCCGCCCTGCGAGTCGCCGAAGCGAATCACGGACAGGCCGCCGCTCTGCGTGACGATCGTGCGCCCGTCCTCACGGACGGCGATGAAGTACTTCGCCGCCGAGGCGCCGTCCTTGCCCGCCGCGCCGTCCTTGCCCGGCGTCCCGGGAGCGCCGGCCGGGCCGCGGTCGCCGGTGTTGCCCTTCGCGCCGGTGGCGCCGGTGTCGCCCTTCGGACCCGTGGGCCCGGGGGGACCGCCCGGACCGGCCGGGCCCTGCGGCCCGGAGTTGCTCTGGGCGGTGGTGAATGCCTGGTTGGCCCGCTTGAGCGCCGCGCGAGCGTGCTGGTCGGCCTTTTTGGCGATCCCGACCGCGGTGGCCGAGCCCTGCACCGACGGCTTGGCGAGGCTGGTCCCGCCGAGCACGGCGAACAGGGCCACGGCGATGGCGCCGATCCAGGCCGCCTTGGAGAAAAACGTGTTCGTGGTCATGCCGCGCAGTCAAGGCCGCGGCACTTTGCCCGCGCTTAGACCGCCTTAGCGCCGGTCAGTGCAGCTGCCCGGTGAAGCGCAGCCACGCGTGCTCGGCCAGGTCGCGGTTGCTCAGCCGCCAGCACTTCAGGCCGTGCGTGCCTTCGTGGTCCAGGCAGATGTTGCAGGAGACGCACTCGACCAGCCCGCGCTTGCCCGCCTCGATCTTCCGCACGAGGTCGGGCTCGCGGATGAACGGCCGGGCGAGCGAGACGAAGTCGGCGTCGCCGTCGGCGATCGCGCCCTCCATCACGTCGACCGTGCGCAGGCCGCCGACCAGGATCACGCGACAGTCAAGGCGCCGGCGCAGCTCGCGCGCCCAGTCGCGGAAGTAGGCCTGCGCCGGCCCGGGCTTGCCGATCCGGTGCACGAGCTTGTCCTCGATGGCCCGGCGGGTGTCGACGGCGACGTACTTGGGGGCGCTCTCGGCCTTGGGCGACATCAGGCCGGCCGAGCCCTCGATCGCGTGCACGCCCTCGGCGCCGAAGCGGTCGGCGGTGGCGTAGCCCTCGTCCAGGGTGAGGCCGTCAGGGACGAAGTCCTGCAGCCCGAGCTTCCAGGTGATGGGGAAGTCGGAGCCGACCTCGGCGCGCATGGCGCGGTAGCACTCGAGGCCGAAGCGCTGGCGGTTCTCGAGCGAGCCGCCCCACGCGTCCTTGCGCAGGTTGGAGACGGGGGAGAGGAACTCCGAGATGAGATAGCCGTGGCCGGCGTGGACGTGGACGCCGTCGAACCCGGCGGCCTTGACGCGCCCGGCGGCCTCGCCGAAGGACGCGATGATCTCGGCGATCTCGGCCGGTGTGGCCTCGCTCGGCGTGCGCCCGAACTGCGGGTTGGGCACGACCGAGGGCGCGAGCGGCGTGACCTCGGGCGCACGGCTCTGGCTGCCCGCGTGCTGGAGCTGGCAGAAGATCTTGGCCCCCTCGGCGTGGACCGCGTCGGTGAGGCGCCGCAGCTGCGGGATGTGGGCGTCGTCGTGCATCTGCGTCATGCCGGCGATCGACTTGCCGCTGGGGTGCACGTAGGCGTGCCCGGTGAAGATCAGCCCCACGCCGCCCCGTGCGAGCGCCACGTGCAGCGCCCGGTAGCGCGGCGTGATGAAGCCGTCCTCGTCGGCCAGCGACTCCGACGTCGACGAGCGGATGAACCGGTTGTGCACCTGCACCGGCCCGATCGACGAGGGGGTCAGCACCTGCATTGGCATAGGTATAACGATTGGCGCGGCGGCGCGCCCGGACGCATGTCGAGAAGGCGGGGCCGTCTCCGACCGCTGGGTAGGACAACCCTTCGAAAGGAGCCCCGAGATGCAGATCCGTTCCCGCCTGGCCATCAGCGCCGACGGCTACGTCACCACCCCGGACGGCTGGCCCGCCCAAACCGCCGATCCGGCCTTCGTCCCCGGCGAGAGCCATGGGATGGAGGAGTTCCTCCAGGGCATGGAGGCGGCGGTCATGGGCCGCACGACGTTCGAGCCGGCGGTGGGCATCAGCCGCTGGCCGTGGCCGAACCTGGACGTGTACGTGCTCGGCTCGCGGCGGCTCGACGGCACGCCCGACGACGTCGTGGTCGAAAGCGACCCGGCGCGGCTGCTCGAGCGCCTGCGCGAAGCCAACCGCGGCGGCGACGTCCACCTCGTCGGCGGTCCGCGCACGATCGAGACCTTCCGCGGCCTCGGGGCGCTGGACCGGCTCGACCTCGTGGTGCTGCCGCTACTGCTCGGCGACGGCGTGCGGCTCACCGACGGGCTGAGCCCCGAGGCGCGCCTGACCCTCGAGTCCGAGCGCGCGCTGCCCGGCGGATCGGTGGAGATCGTCTACCGCGTCGCGTGAGTGGCGGCCGTCAGCCCTCGAGCCGCTCGGCGAGTTCGACGATCAGGCCTTCGGGTCCGCGGACGTAGCAGAGGAGGAACGTGTTCTCGTAGTCGACGATCTCCCCGACCGTTTCCCAGCCGGCCTCGCGGACGCGGTCGACGACGCCGCGCACGTCGTCGACCTTGAAGGCGACGTGCCGGAGCCCAGGACGGTTCGCGGCCGGCGCCCGCTCTTGAGCCTCGGCGGAAGGCGAGTGGAAGCGCACCACCTCGAACATGTCGCTCCCGTCGGGCGCCCGAGCCATCACGACCTCGACCGTCACGTTCTCGAGACCAATGATCCGATCGATCCACTCGCCGCCGAGTACCCCGGGCTCGCCGCAGTCGAAGCCGAGCAGCCCGAGAAATCGGACTGTCTCGTCGAGGTCCTCGACGACAAGACCGACGTGGACGAAGTCGGTGACGCCGGGCCGATGGCTGTCCATTGAGGTCAAACGACTCGCTCGAGCTCGCGCCGTGAGCGTATCGGCCGCGCGCGGCGCTCTCGCATCGCGCGAGCAACGCACCTCCGACCGGCGCGCAGCGATCCTTCGCCTCGGCCTGCGAGGCGGCCGCCAGGAAGACGGCCGCCAGCAGGCCAAGCACGCAATCAACATCCGCATCGCCCCCAGCGCTCGTCGCGGAGGCGAGCCCGCTCAGGGCAGCGCGACCGCCGTCGGCCGGTAGCCCAGGCCGCGGCCGAGCGCGGCTCCGATCACCAGCGCCGCCCGCTGGAGGAGCGCCGGCGGGAACGGCACCCGAACGGTGTCGAAGTGCGACCGTGCGATCACCGCCAGCCTCAGCGGGTTCGGCATGCCTTTGCGGTTGGTCTTGCCCTCGACGGCGAGGGTGAACATCGTCTCGATCAGCGACTCGAAGGCGAGAGCCGGGCGCACCTCGCAGAGGAAGCGCACGTCGCCGTCGCCGGCATTCTCGAAGCGGTGGGGCGTGCCGGGCTCGACGGTGGCGACCTCGCCCGGTCCCACCGTGAGTTCCTCGTCGCCGCGCCGCAGGGCAAGCTGTCCCTCGAGCACCTCGAAGCGCTCGGTCTGGAAGGGGTGCACGTGGGCGGCGGCGACGAAGCCGCCCGGGCGCACGATGGTCTCGAAGATCACGGCCTCGCCGTCGGTCTCCTTGAAGGTCAAGTGGAAGATCAGGACCTCGCCGGTGACCGGGTTCTCGAGCTTGTCTCCCTTGCGAATCAGGACAGGCTCAACCGTGGGCGCCCGGGTGTCGTCGCCCCGGAGGCGGATTTGGTGTCGTCCTTGTGGAGGACGTTGGGGGCCCCCCCGGGGGAGGAGGCGACCCGCGGCTCAGGCGCGGGTGCCCGCGCCGGGCGGGATGAGGTCGCTCTCGTACGCGAAGATCACCGCTTGGACGCGGTCGCGTGCGTCCAGCTTGCCGAGCATGCGCTTCATGTGGGTCTTGACCGTCGACTCCTCGATGACGAGCGCGGCAGCGATCTCGGCGTTCGACAGGCCGCGAGCGACGAGCGAGAGCACCTCTCGCTCCCGCGCCGTGAGCTCGTCGAGGCGCGCGTCCCGCTCCGCGGAGGGCACCGGCTGCGCCGCCATGCGCTCGATCACGCGATTGGTCACCGACGGTGAGAGCAGCGAGTCGCCGGCAGCGGTCGTGTGTATCGCGGCGACCAGCTCCTCGGGCGAGGTGCGCTTGAGCAGGAACCCGGACGCGCCGGCGGCGAGCGCCCCGAGGATGTACTCGTCCTGCTCGGACGTGGTCAGGATCACCACCTTGACCGCCGGGAAGGCGGCGAGCAGCTCGCGCGTGGCGGAGATGCCGTCGAGGTCTGGCATGCGGACGTCCATGAGCACCACGTCGGGGCGCAACAGCCGCGTCCGGTAGATCGCGTCGCGCCCGTCCTGCGCCTCGCCGACCACCTCGATCGCCGCGTCGTTCGAGAGCACCCCGCGGAGTCCGGCGCGCATGAGGTGGTCGTCGTCGACGACCAGCACCCGCACGGACCCGTCGGTCATCCGCCGTCGTCCACCAGGGGGAGCCGTGCCCGGATGCGGAACTGCTGG
>DATBDE010000112.1:0-12799 GCA_036270095.1 Solirubrobacteraceae bacterium
GGGGTGCTTGGTGAAGATGATCGGCCCGTCCTTGGTCACGAGCAGGTTCTCCTCCAGGCGCACGGTCTGTTCCAGGCCCGGGTGGCCGGCGAAGGTCTCGGCGGCGAAGTACATGTTCTCCTGGAGCTCGACCGGATAGTCGAGCGAGTAGGCGCGCGAGATCCACATGCCCTCGTAGAGCGAGAGGCCGATCGAGTGCGCGAACTGCTGCAGGGTGACGGTGCCGAACTCGTCGTCGGCGTACTCGGGGAGCTCGCGGGCCACGTCGGCGGTCGTGTTGCCGGCCTTCATCTTGTCGATGGCGGCATACATCGACGCGTAGCACTCCTTGTACAGGTCCTTCTCCTTCTCCGTCCACCGCCCGCCGACCTTGAAGCAGCGCACGAAGTCGACGAAGTAGCCACCGGGGCCGACCGCGTTCTGGTCGATGATCACGAGGTCGCCCTCGCGGATGACCTTGTCGGTGTGCCAGCGCCGGTACGGGCTGGTGTTGCCGCCCGACGCGACGATGATGTCATAGACGAAGTCAAAGCCCTGCTCGTAGAGGTACTCGTTGACCTTCGCGGTGATATAGCTCTCGCGGACGCCGGGCTTGAGCCACTCGTGCTCGATGCGCCAAAACGACGTGTCGCCGATGGCGCTGGAGATCTTCAGGCACTCCAACTCGTCCGGGGTCTTGACCACCCGTGCTCCCGACATCGCCGGCCACGCGCTGACGATGTTGATGCCCAGCGCGCCGAGCGCCGCGGCCGCGCCGGGGTCATAGACGTCAAGGCCGATGCGCTCCTTGTCGACCCCGTTCTCGGTCAGCACGTCCATGACCGAACGCGCCATCTTCTCGGCCATCATCGCCTCGGCCGTCTCGGCCCACTTCCACGTGATGGCCGGGCGGATGTTGCCCCCCAGCCAGGGCGCGTCGATCTTCGCGCACTCCAGGTCAGAGCCCGCGGTCTCAAACAGCACCGGGTCGCCGTCGCGCGGAAGCACGCAATAGCGGATGAAGATGTTGTTCTTCCAATTGCCCTGAAAGACACCGGTGATGTAGCGGACGTTCTCGCCCACGAAGCACACCAACGCCCCGAGGTCGTGCTCCACCATCTTCCGGCGAGCGCGCGCGAGACGGTCCCTGCGCAGCCGGTCAAAGTCGACGCGACCCTGCCAGTCGGTCGCCGTCGTGCTGTACACCCGCCGGGGGTCGTGCTCGTGCGGCTTTCCGAGAAACGACAGGTCCAGGTTCTTCCCGGTCGGCGTAAGCGTGTGATCGGCCACTCGGCCTCCTTGGTAGGACAGGTCCGCCGCGATCGTAAGACAGCCCCGCACGCGGGCCGAGTCGAAGTTCCTATAGCGGTCAGAGGCCGACTATGTATTACGATCGACCAATGACCAAACTCGCCGACAAGGTCTCCATCCTGGACGGCGCGGAGGGTCCCGAGCTGGACCTCGTGGAGGGCGACGGTGAGGCCCGGGCGATCGTCTGGCCCGGCGTGGGCGCGCAGGCGCGCTCTCTGCACCGCGTGTGGCTGAAGCCGGGCGCGCGCATGGTCGAGCAGCGCCACCCCGCCGAGGCCGCCTACTACGTCATCGCCGGCGCCGGCTGGGTGGTCGACGCCGCCGACGGCGAGCGCCAGCCGCTGCGCCAGGGCTCGATGTTCCACGTCGACGGCGGCACGGCCTACTCGGCGCGGGCCGGCGACGAGGGCATGGAGCTGATCGGCGGCCCCTCGCCCGCCGACGCGGCGCTGTACGAGGGCCTGAGCTGATGGCGGTCCGCGTGCTCCACGTGGACGACGACCACGTCACCCTGCCCATGGTCGCCGAGGATGCGCGGCTGGTGGTATGGCCGGGCATGGGCGCCTACACCGCGAACATGAACTACGTGCGCATGAAGCCGGGGGAGGAGAACATCCCCCACGCCCACCCCGAGTCCGAGGACACGATCTTCGTGCTCAGCGGCACCGCTACCGTGCGCGACCTGACCCACGACGAGACCCACGTGGTGCGCGAGGGGCAGGTGGTGCACATCCCTGCCGGGCTCCGGCACCAGGTCGTCGGCGACCACGGCGTGCTCGTCGAGAGCGTCGGCGGCCCGTGCCCGGCCGACCTGGGCGGGCTGCGCAAGGCCGGGGTCTTGGACGACGACCAGAGCGAAGGGAGAACCGAATGAGCGTCGACGCTGAGGCGATCGGGGTGGACATCCAACTGAACGGGAACCGGTGGCACCGCATCGTCGACCTCAGCCACCCGCTGAGCTTCCACACGCCCGGCTGGGTCGGCTATCCGGGCATGAAGCAGTACTACACCCAGACCCTGCAGACCAACCGCGTGGTCTCGCAGCGCGTCGAGACCTCGCTGCACGTCGGCACGCACCTGGACGCCCCGCTGCATCTCACGCCGGGCGGGGCCGACATGGCCTCGATCGGGCTCGACACCCTCATCCACGACGGCGTCGTGGTCGACATCTCCGACTCCGTCGGCCCCTTCGACGAGATTAAGCCGCACCACATCACCGACAAGATCGAGGTCAAGCGCGGCGACATCGTCATCTACCACACGGGCTTCGCCGCGCACTACCTCGGCGGGGGCGACGAGGACCTCACGGAGTACATGTGCCGTCACCCGGGTGGCGGCCGCGAGCTGGCCGAGTGGATCGTGGAGATGGACCTGTCCTGGACCGGCTCCGATACCGGGTCGGCCGACCACCCCATGAACACGACGATCAAGACCATGCGCCCCGACATCCGCGAGGAGTACGAGGACCGCATCGGCACGCGGCTGGAGGAGCGCTGGCCCGACAAGGACCTGTTCGTGATGCACCGCGTCCCGTTCCCGCAGGGGATCGTCCATGCCGAGAACGTCGGCGGCGACCTGGCGGCGGTGGGCACGACGCGCTGCGTGATCGGCGCCTTCCCGTGGAAGTTCGTGGGCGGCGAGGCCAGCATCTGCCGGATCCTCGCGTTCTTCGACGACTGAGCTGAGGGTGGTCGGTGGCCTAGTCGGACGCTCAGAACACCACCGTGGTTCTGTCGTGGACGAGCACGCGGTCCTCGCAGTGCCAGCCCACGGCGCGTGCGAGCACGGTGCGCTCGATGTCGCTGCCCAGCCGCGCCAGGCGCGCCGGGGTGTCGCGGTGCGAGACGCGGATCACGTCCTGCTCGATGATCGGCCCGGCGTCGAGCTCCTCGGTCGCGTAGTGAGCGGTGGCGCCGATGAGCTTGACACCGCGGTCCTTGGCCTTCTCGTAGGCGCCGGCGCCGGCGAACGCGGGTAGGAACGAATGGTGGATGTTGATCACCGGCACGCCGAGACGGTCGAGGAAGTCTCCGGAGAGGATCTGCATGTAGCGGGCCAGCACCACGACGTCGACGTTGCCGCCGAGCAGCTCGAGCAGCCGCGCCTCGGCTGGTGCCTTGTCGGCCCGGTCGACCGGGACGTGGTGGTAGGGGAGGGCGAAGGCGTCGACGTCAGCGCGCAGGTCGGGGTGGTTGGAGGCCACGGCGACGACGTCGGCCTCGAACTCGCCGCGGCGCCAGCGCCAGAGGAGGTCGAGCAGGCAGTGGTCGGTGCGCGAGACGAGGATGCCCATGCGCTTGCGATCGGCGACGTACCAGACGCGCGAGTCCAGCCCCAGCGGGTCGCCCACGTCGCGGGCGAAGGCGCGCTCGAATGCGCCCCGCTCGCCCTTCGCCAGCGGCAGCACGAACTCCATGCGCATGAAGAAGCGCCCGCCCTCGGGGTCGGTCGAGTGCTGGTCGGAGTGGACGATGTTGGCGCCGGCGTCGCGCAGGAAGCCGGCGACGGCGGCGACGATCCCGGGGCGGTCGGCGCACGAGATCAGCAGGCGCGCGGAGGTGCTGCCGGGGCTCAAGCCTGCTCGGCCAGCACGGCCCGGCCCATCTCCTGGGCGCGGACGGCCGCGGCGCGATCGCCCTCGGCCGCGGCGATGATCGAGCCCTTCATGAGGATGTGCCACTTGCGCGCGAACGCCTCGGCGTCGGCGATGCCGGCCGCGCGGGCCAGCCCCTCGAGGAAGTTGCGGATGCCGGCCAGATAGGCGGTGCCGGCGCGGTGGATGGGGTCGGCGCGGTCGGGCATCTCGAGGATGACGTTGATGAACGAGCAGCCTTCGTAGTCGTCCTGCTGGAACCACTCGCCGAAGACGTCGAAGATCGCCAGCAGGCGCTCCCGCGGCTCGGAGGCCCGGCGCTGCACCTCGGCCTGCAGCCAGCCCTTGGTCCACAGCTCCTCACGCCGCTCGAGGAAGGCGAGTACGAGGTCCTGCTTGGAGTCGAAGTGCCGGTAGAGGGTCTGCCGGGCCACGCCCGAGCGGGTGATGATGGCGTCGATGCCCACTGCCTGGACGCCCTGCCGCGAGAACAGGTGGTAGGAGGCGTCGAGGATGCGTTCGCGTGCGCCGAGCGCCGCGGGGTCGCCCTCCGTGTCGGTAGCTGCCATCGGGGCTGAGCGTACCAGCGGCCGCCGGCTCGACCGGGTGTGTTACGGTCGGAGTCGAGGGAGACCGATCAGTCTTTCAACGACAGCGCACCCGAGTCCCCTGGACGCGGTGCTGCAGGCCAGCGGAGCGACGATGGTCGACTGGTGCGGCCGCCGGGTGGCGGCGCACTTCGGGTCCCCGGCGAGCGAGGCGACGGTGTGCCTGCGCACGGTCGGCATGGCCGACCGCTGGGACCGGGTGACGCTGGAGCTACGCGGCGAGCCCATGGGCGTGGAGGAGTGCCTCGATGGCCTCGGCACCACGGCCTGGTCGGCCCGCGTCAGCGACGTCCGGGCCCTGGTGCGCTGCGAGCGCGCGGACGAGCCGGCCTGTCTGCGCGTGCTGGCCCACGCGGAGGACGTCTCGCGCCTGGACGTGTCCAGTGCGGTCGCCGCGATCCAGCTGATCGGTCCCCGCGCCTGGCGGCTGCTGGACGCCGGGCACCTGGCCGACGGGGTCGTGGTGCTCGAGGCCCCCGACCGCTACGAGGTGCTGACCGCGGCCGGCGACGCCGCCGTCGTGTGGCGGCGCCTGCTCGAGGCGGGCCGGCCGCACGGCCTTGCCTGCGTCGGACTGGAGGCCCTGGGCCACCTCGCGGCCTCGGGGCGCCTGCGCCGCCGGACCCGTTCCGGGTGAGCGGGAGAACGATCAGTCTCGACCCACACAGGAGGAGAACCCATGCCGATTCCCACCGAGCTCGTCGGATCGCTACCGCGGCCGGAGACGCTGCAGAACGCCTACGAGGACTACGACCAGGGCAGGATCCAGTTCGCGGACCTGCAGGCCGAGCAGGACAAGGCGGCCGAAGATTCGATCAAGCGGTTGGAGGCCACGGGTGAGCCGGTGGTGACCGACGGGGAACAGCGCGAGTCGAGCTTTGCCACCTATTCGATCACCGACACGCTGGCCGGCACCGGCCTGGCCGACCACCTGGCCGGCGACGGCCAGTTCTTCGCCATCTTCGACGACGGCCACCACCGCCAGCTGCCGCGGATCACCGGCGGCCCGTTCCGCTACAAGACCTACGCCTCGGAATTCGTCAAGAAGAACCGGGCGATCGCCACGCATGACGTCAAGCAGGCGGTGATCGCGGCGTCGATGATGATGCTGCTCTATCCGCTGGACGGCGAGGTCGACGGGTATCCGCGCGACGCGTTCCTCGACGATGTCGTCGACGAGGTCGAAAAGGACATCCGCCAGTGCTTTGACGCCGGCCGGTGCGCGTCTCGGTCGACTTCACCGAGGGGCGTTTGGCGAACAAGAACGACTCGCGCAACCCGTGGACGGGCAAGGACATGCTGCAGGAGTTCATCGACCTCAACAACCGCGTCTTCCCGCGCTTCAGCGCAGAGGAGCGGCGCAACATCGGCGTGCACACCTGCCCGGGCGGCGACATGGACTCGGTGCACTCAAAGGAAGTGCCCTACGAGAAGCTGCTCAGCAAGATGTTCCGGCTCAACGCGGGCTACTTCCTCATCCAGTGCGCCAGCGAGGACGACAAGGAAGAGGTCTACCGCCTCGTCGGCCAATACAGCCGCGACGACGCCGACGGCGTACCCCAGGTCTGCTTCATGGGCGTCATCAACCCCCTCACGCCCCAGGTCGAGACGGCCGAGCAGGTCAAGAACGACCTCGTCACCGCGGCCAGGCACATCCCTGTCGAACGCCTCGGCGCCACCGACGACTGCGGCTTCTCACCGTTCAGCCGCGATCTGAAGCCCAAGCATGGCTCGCCGGACTTCGCCCGCGACGTCGCGATGCAGAAGATCGCCGCACGCCTCGAAGGCGCACGCATGGCCTCCGAGGAGCTGGGGGTCTAGGTGTCCTGCTCTGGCCAAGGCGGGACAGAAGCTCGCGCCCGTGGGCCCGCCGCCGCCCGGGCCGCCCCCGCCCGCGTCGACGTCGACGAGCACGGCCGCGACGACGCCCGCGGCCACGCCGGCGCCACAGGCCCAGCCGGCCGCACCGGTGACGACGGAGTGCCCCGACAGCCGGAAGTTCACGTTCGCGCTCCACCGCGCACGCGGTCAGCGGGTCGTCAAGGCAGTGGTGTTCATCAACGGCAAGAAGACCAAGACGGTCAAGGGGAGCAACCTCAAGACCGTTTCGGTTGCGCGGTTGCCGCAGGGCGTGTTCACGGTGAGGATCGTCGCGACGCAGTCCAGCGGCAGCAAGATCATCAGCCAGCGCACCTACGGCGCTTGCGAGAAGTCGAGGCCGCGCCTCCGCGGGCAGCACCACAAGCGCAAGAAGCACCGCAAGAAGTCGTCGCGGTAGAGCCATAGGCGGGCGGCGGTGACAGCGCCGTCGCCCGCCACGGGCTCGTACGCCGACGGAAGCGCGCTGCGGCTCGGACTGCTCTCGACGGCGCGGATCAACGACAGCGTGCTCGAGGGCGCCGCCGCCACCGACGCCGCCGAGGTGGTCGCGGTCGCCTCGCGCACCGAGGCGCGGGCCGCCGCGTACGCCCGCGAGCGCGGCATCCCTCGCGCGCACGGCAGCTACGAGGCCCTGCTGGCCGACCCCGAGGTCGACGCGGTCTACGTCGCGCTGCCCAACGACCTGCACGCGTCGTGGTCGATCCGGGCGCTCGAGGCGGGCAAGCACGTGCTGTGCGAGAAGCCGCTCGCGCGCACCGCCGCCGCGGCCGGGGACGCCTTCGCTGCCGCCGACCGCGCCGGCCGCGTGCTCATGGAGGCCTTCATGTGGCGCCACCTGCCCCAGACGCGCACGTTGGTCGAACTCGTGCGCGACGGCGCCGTCGGCCGCGTGCGCCTCGTGCGCTCGGCCTTCACCTTCGTGCTCGACCGCCCCCAGGATTTCCGCACCCGCCCGGAGCACGAGGGCGGGGCGCTGATGGACGTCGGCTGCTACTGCGTCAGCGCCATCCGCCTGCTGGCGGGCGAGCCGCAGCGTGCGCAGGCCGAGCAGGTGCTCGGCGGCGGTGGGGTCGACGTCGTCCTTGCCGGCGTCCTCCACCTGCCCGACGACGTGGTCGGCGTGTTCGACTGCGGCTTCGTCATGCCGTCGCGGGAGACGCTCGAGGTCGTGGGCGAGGACGGGGTCCTCGTGGTCCCGGACCCGTGGTTCGCCCGGGGGGCGCCACTCGCGCTGCGGCGCGGCGGCGACGTCGAGGCGATCGCAACCGAGCGTGCGAACCCGTACCAGCTCGAGCTCGAGAACCTCGCCGCGGCGGCGGCGGGCACGGCGGCGCCGCTGCTTGGCCGCGCCGACGCCGTGGGGCAGGCGCGGGCGATCGAGCTGCTGTACGCGAGCGCGGCCTGATCTCGCCCATTCGGAGTATGTCCACGCGCGCGCGAGGGCAGTAGCGTGCCGGGGCCGTGAGCCTGCGCAGCCCCGTCGACGTCCAGACCCACTTCCTTCCGCCCACCATGGTCTCGGTCCTGGACGGCCGCGACGAGCCGCCGCACATCGTCGAGCACGACGGCACCCGCCTCGTCGCCTACGGCCCCGGCGCCGCGTACCCGCTGGTGGACGCGATGGTCGACATCGAGGCCAAGCTCGCGGCCATGGACCAGGGCGACGTCGGCGCCTCGGTGCTGAGCGTGAACATCCCGGGCCTGGACCTGTTCGACGCCGCCGACGCGCCCGCCGTCGCGCGCGCGCTCAACGACGAGCTCGGCGACCTCGTGCGCACCCACCCCGACCGGCTCGCCGCGCTGGCCGTGCTGCCCATGCAGGCGCCCGCCGCCGCCGCCGAGGAGCTCACGCGTGCGGTCAGCGCCGGCCTGCAGGGCGCGATGGTCTACTCCAACGTGGCCGGACGCGCGCTGGACGAGCCCGACTTCCGGCCGGTGTTCGCCGCCGCGGCCGAGGCCGACGCCCCGATCCTCATCCACCCGACGTATCCGCTGAGCGCGGCGAGCCTGGACGCCTACGCCCTCATCCCGGTGCTGGGCTTCCTGTTCGACACCTCGACGGCGACGTTGCGCCTGATCCTCGACGGCGTCTACGACCGCCACCCCGACCTCAAGCTCATCCTCGGGCACGTCGGCGGCGTGCTGCCCTACATCGTCGGGCGCATCGACTACGAGTCGGGCCGGATCCCCGGCGGGACGGGGGCGCTGACCGTGCCGCCGAGCGAGCACCTGCGCAAGCTCTACGTCGACACCGTCAGCAACTGGCCCCCGGCGCTGAGCCTGGCCCTCGACTTCTTCGGCGCCGACCGCATCCTGTGGGCCAGCGACCACCCGTTCTGGGACCCTCACAAGACCCACGAAGCGCTCGCGGCCCTCGACCTGGACGCCGATGCCCAGCAGCGGATCGAGCACGACAACGTGGTGAGCCTGTTCCCCCTTTTGGAGGATTCCGCGCCCAGGACCACGGCCTAGACTCGCCGCACATCCACCACAAGGAGCGTGCGCAAGTGGCTCAGGGCCCGGCCTCCGTCTACCTGAAGAACGCAAGGTTCCTGCTGACGATGGATCCGCAGCGGCGGCTGCTCGAGAACGTCAGCGTCGCGGTCGCCGGCGACAGCATCGCCGCCATCGGCGCCGACGGCGAGCTCGCGGACGAGTGGGTGGGCCAGGACACGAAGGTCATCGACGCCTCGCAGATGTTCGTCACGCCGGGGCTGGTCAACTCGCACATCCACCTCGAGTCCTGTTACGACAAGGGCCTGCTCGACGACCTGCCGGTCGTCCCCTGGTGCGAGCGGTACTTCTCCTACACGTACGGCACGCTCACCGACGAGAGCTACTACTACGCCGCCATGATGTCGCTGCTGGCGTGCCTGAAGACGGGCACGACCACGGTGTGCGACTGCGGGACGATCCAGACCATGGAGGCGTCGGCCGCCCGGGCCCTGGACGACATCGGCATGCGCGGGATCCTCGGCCGCGACCTCATGGACATCCACGGGGCCAGCAAGGACGACTACGTCTCCTACGACGCGTTCACCGATCTGCTCGACCGGCTGCAGGAGACCACCGAGCAGTGCATCGAGCGCTCGGAGAAGTTCATCCAGGAGTACAACGGCACCGCGGACGGGCGCATCAAGGCGTGGATGGACCTGCAGCAGGTGTGCAACTGCTCGCCCGAGCTGTGCCAGGGTGTCGTCGAGCTGGCCAACAAGTACGACGTCGGCATCCTCACCCACGCCGGGGTCAGCCACGACATGGTGGAGATGACGCGCAAGCGCTTCGGCCAGCGCGACATCGAGTACCTGCACGCGCAGGGCGTGACCGGCCCGAACTTCCTCGCCGCGCACATGGCCTGGGTCGACGCCGCCGAGCTCATGCAGCTCAAGGAGACCGACTCCAACGTCGTCCACGTTCCCGGCTCGTCGCTGCACGGCGTGTACTCGGCCGTGTCGGCGCGGGGCAAGATCCCCGAGTACGTGCGCGCGGGCATCAACGTCGCCATCGGCAACGACGAGTCCTCGACCGGCACCTGCCACGACCTCGTGCGCGACATCTACGTGGTCTCGACCGCCCACGCCGAGGCGCGCCATCCAATGCTGTTCCCGGACCGCGACCTGTTCATGCTCGAGTCGGCCGAGGAGAACCCCGTGGCCGTTGAGATGGCGACGGTCAACGGCGCCAAGGCGCTGAACTGGGAGGACGACATCGGCGCGATCGAGGTGGGCAAGAAGGCCGACATCACGACCTGGGACCTCAACTCCTACGAGTGGATCCCGACCACGCGCCAGAACCTGCTCAACAACTTCGTCTACAACGGCACCGGCCGCTCCGCGCACACCGTGCTCTGCAACGGCGACGTGATCATGGAGGGTCAGGAGATCCTCACCATCGACGAGGCCGAGATCCGCGGCAAGGCGCAGGAGTTCGGGGAGCAGTACATCCCCACCGCCCCGTGGCTGAAGGACCCGGAGGTGTGGGAGCTCAAGTGGGTGCGTGAGTAGCCTCGCCGCGCTCGACACCACGACGGTCCGTGCGGTCGGGGTCCGCCCCGCGGGTGCGGTGTGCGCCGAGATCGGCCCGCGCCGCTACCTGCACGCCGGGCCGCCGATCGCGCTGGGCGACGTCGTCGGCCCGGCGCGCGGCGCCCTGTGCGGCGCGCTGGTGTTCGAGGGCGAGGCCGCCGACGTGGCCGAGGCCGACCGCATCGTCGCCGGCGGCGGCGTCGCGATCCTGCCCTGCCAGCACGCCGGCGCCGCCGGGGCGATGGCGGGGATCGTCACGCCGCGCATGCCGGTCGTGGTCGCGGAGGCCAGCGACGGCGCGCGGACGTTCGCCCCGCTGAACGAGGGGCTGGGTCAGGCGCTGCGCTTCGGCTCCTACGGCGCGGAGATCCTCGCGCGGCTGCGCTGGATGCGCGACGTGGCCGGTCCGCTGCTCGACGCGGCCCTCGACGACGTCGGCGGCGTGGACGTCACCGCGCTGCAGAGCGAGGGCCTGCGCCGCGGAGACGAGTGCCACAACCGCAACGTCGCCTCGTCGGCGGCGCTCGTCGCCCAGCTCGCGCCGAGCATCGTGCGCCGGGCGCAGGACGCGAATGCGGCGGCCGACCTGCTCGCGTTCATGGCCGGCAACCCGCACTTCTTCCTCAGCTTCTCGATCGCCTCGGCCAAGGCCATCGGCGATGCCGCCCACCGCGCGGGCGAGCCCGGGCTGGTCACCGCGATCTGCGCCAACGGTCGGTCGCTGGGCGTGCGCGTGAGCGGCCTCGGGGACCGCTGGTTCCTGGCCGACGCGCCGGTCGGAACGCCAAAGCTGTTCCCCGGCTACACGCTCGACGACGTCTGTCCGGCCATGGGCGACTCCTACATGACCGAGGTCGTCGGGCTCGGGGCCTTCGCGCTCGTCGCCGCGCCGGCGCTCAGCCGCTTCACCGGCGGGGATCCGACGCAGTCGCGCAAGCTCGTGGACGAGCTGCGCCAGGTCACGCGCGGCACGAGCACGCGCTGGCTCATCCCGTCGGAGGGGTTCGTGGGCACGCCGATCGGCATCGACGTCGCGCGCGTGCACGAGACCGGCATCGCGCCGCTGGTCAACAACGGGCTCGCGCACCGCACCGCGAGCGTCGGCCAGGTCGGCGCCGGGCTGACCCGGCTGCCGCTCGAGCCCTTCGCGGAGGCGGCCGCGGCGCTGGCGGGCCGAGCGCTACAGTCGCCGCGTGAGGGCGCAGGCACCGTTGAGCCTTGAGCGGGACCTGTCGCCCGACGCCGACGGCCGCGACCTGCTCCGCGCCGTCGAGCAGGCGCTCACGGTCAGCCGGCGCTCGCCCGAGCTGCCCAACCTGCTCGGCTACGTGCTGGACAAGATCAGCGAGATGGTCGAGATGGTGTGGGCGGCCGCATGGGTGTTCCGCGAGAACGAGGACGCCTGGGTCGTGGCGGCGTCGCTCGGCCTGACCCCCGAGGCCGCCAGCATCCGCTTCCGCTCCGGCACCGCGCTGCCGTGCCGCGTCGGGGAGACCGGCACGCCGCTGCTTGTCAACGACCTCGACGAGCGCGAGTTCTACCGCTCGACCGAGGAGCACTACCGCATGCGCTCGGCGGTCTACGCGCCGCTCAAGGTCGGCGCCCGCACCGTCGGCGTGCTCGCGGTCTACGCCGACCGCCGCGACTGCTACACCGACCAGGACCTGGCCCTCCTCACCGGTCTCGGCGAGCACCTCGGCGTCACCGTGGCCTTCGCGATCATGGAGGACCGGGCGAAGCGCATCGCGGTGCTGGAGGAGCGCGACCGCCACGCCCGCGACCTCCACGACGGCGTCCAGCAGGTGCTCTCCTCGCTGCGCATCTACGCGCTCGAGGCGCGCAAGGCGCTGGCCGACGGCGACGGCAGCAGCGCGGCCCGGTACGTGGACGAGTGCGCCGACGCGATCACCGAAGCCTCCGACGAGCTCTCGGTGGCCATCGCCACGATGCGCCAGCACGACGACGTCTACAACGACATCTACGAGGTCGGCGCGCGCATGCGCCGGCGGCTGGCCGCCGCGGGCGTGGACGCCGAGCTGCACTTCGACCACCTCGTGCTCGAGCCGGCCACCTCGGACGCCCTTTCGTGGATCTGCCGCGAGGCGGCGACCAACGTGCTCAAGCACAGCAACGCGCGCGCGGCGACGCTCTCGCTGCGGGCCGAGGGCGACCACGCGGTGCTGACGGTCGCCGACGACGGGGTGGGGATCGGGCCCGCGGTCGGCGGCGCCACGCCCGGCGTGCACATCGGCCTGCAGGTGATGCACGAGCGCGCGACGCAGGTCGACGGCGAGCTCAGCGTGCTGCCCGGCGAGCAGGCCGGCGCGCGCGTGCGCTGCCGGGTGCCGTTGCACCGCCGCGGCTGAGCGAACGGCGTGCCATGCCCTCCCTTCGGAGGATGT
>DATBDE010000113.1:0-6119 GCA_036270095.1 Solirubrobacteraceae bacterium
CTCGGTGAGGTCGGCGCCGGTGTAGCCCTCGGGCATGATCTCGCCCTTGTTGATCCAGCACTTGACGCCGATGCGGCCGAAGGTCGTGCGCGCCTCGTGGAAGCCGTAGTCGATGTCCGCGCGCAGCGTGTGCAGCGGGACGCGCCCGTCCGAGTACCCCTCGGTCCGCGCCATCTCGGCGCCGCCCAGGCGGCCGGAGACCTGCACGCGCACGCCCTTGGCGCCCGAGCGCATGGCGCTGGTCAGCGCGCGCTTCATGGCGCGCCGGAAGGCGACGCGGTTCTGCAGCTGCTCGGCGATGGACTGGGCCACGAGCTTGGCGTCGAGCTCGGGGCGCTTGATCTCGAGGATGTTGACCTTGATCGCCTTGCCGGTCATCCGGTGGAGGTCCTTGCGCAGGGCGTCGACCTCCGACCCCGACTTGCCGATCACGATGCCGGGCCGGGCCGTGTGGATGTTGACCTCGACCTCGTTGGCGTCCTTGCGGATGGTGATGTCGGACAGGCCGGCGTGCGCGAGCTTGCCGATGATGTGCCCGCGGATCTTCTCGTCCTCGTCGAGGTAATCGGCGAAGTGGCGCTCGTTGTACCAGTTGGCCTTCCAGTCGTGGATGTAGCCCACGCGGAGGGCTTCGGGGTGGACCTTCTGACCCATTAGCGGGAACGCTCCTTGCTCTCGTTCGCCGCCGGGGCGAGCGTGATCGTGAGATGGCTGGTGCGCTTGCGGATGCGCGTCGCGCGACCCATCGCGCGCGGCCGGTAGCGCTTCAGGGTCGGCCCCTCGTCGGCGTAGGCCTCGGCCACCTTCAGCTCGTCGCCGATCAGCTCGTGGTTGGCCTCGGCGTTGGCCACGGCAGACTCGAGCACCTTGCTCCAGTCGCGCGCGGCGGCACGGGGGGTGAAGCCGAGGATGGCGCGGGCCTCGGGCACGGACTTGCCGCGGATGTGGTCGCAGACCAGGCGGGCCTTGCGGGCCGAGGTGCGTACGTAGCGGGCGTGGGCGCGCACGGTTACCGCGCCGTTGGTGGGGCGGCGGCTGGGCGCCGATCGTTGGGCGTTGGGCGTTGGGCCGTCCTCATCGGCGGCCTCGTCGTCTTCGGCGGCCTCGGGCGTCGGGCGTCGGGTTTCGGGCGTCGGGCCATCCTCGTCGGCGGCCTCGTCCTCGTCGTCCTTCGCCTCGGCCTCCTCCGCCTTCGGCTCGGTCCCCTCGGCCTCGTCGTCGTCGGCCTTGCGGCGGCGACGGCGACGCGGCTTGGCCTGCTCCTCGGTGGCGGCCGCGACCTCGGCGTCCTCGGCCTTGCGCCGACGGCGCCGCCCTGGGGTCTTGGCCTCCTGCTCGGCCTTGGCCTCGGCGGCCTGCTCGACGATCTTCTCGTCGGGCTTGCTGCCCTTGGTCTCGTCGATCTCGCGCTCGGGGCTCATCGGCGGCGGCCGGTGTCGGCGTGGCCTCGGTAGGTGCGGGTGGGAGCGAACTCGCCGAGCTTGTGGCCGACCATCGACTCGGTGACGAACACCGGGACGTGCTTGCGGCCGTCGTGGACGGCGATCGTGTGCCCGACCATCTCCGGGAAGATCGTCGAGGTCCGCGACCAGGTCTTGACCATCGACTTGGTGCCGGACTCGTTCATGGCCTCGATCCGCCTCAGGAGGCGGTCCTCGACCCACGGCCCCTTTTTGCTCGATCTGCTCATCGCTTCTTCCCACGGCGCCGGCCGCGGACGATGTAGCGGTCCGAGGCCTTGCGCTTCTTGCGCGTGCGGTAGCCCAGGGTAGGAACGCCCCACGGGGTCACCGGATGGCGCCCCGGCGTCGTCGAGCCCTCGCCACCGCCGTGCGGATGGTCGACGGGGTTCATGGCCGTGCCGCGCGTCTGCGGGCGCACGCCCATGTGGCGCTTGCGGCCGGCCTTGCCGATCTTGATGTTCTGGTGGTCGGGGTTGGACAGCGACCCGACCGTGGCCCGGCACTCGGCCCGGACCATGCGCATCTCGCCCGAAGGCAGGCGCAGCGTAGCCATCCCGCCCTCCTTGGCCATGAGCTGGATCGCGGTGCCGGCGGCGCGGCCCATCTGGCCGCCGCGGCCGGGCTGCAGCTCAACGTTGTGGATCACGGTGCCGATCGGCATGTTGGCCAGCGGCAGCGAGTTGCCGGGCGCGATGTCGGCGCCGGGGCCGCTCGAAACCGTCGCTCCCACGCGCAGGCGCTGCGGGGCGAGGATGTAGCGGCGCTCGCCGTCGGCGTAGTTGAGCAGCGCGATGTAGGCCGACCGGTTGGGGTCGTACTCGATCGACGCCACGCGGGCCGGGATCCCGTCCTTGCGGCGCTTGAAGTCGACCTTGCGGTACAGGCGCTTGGCGCCGCCGCCGCGGTGGCGGGAGGTCTTGCGCCCGTGGGTGTTACGGCCGCCCGACTTCTTCAGGCCCTCGGTGAGCGACTTCTCCGGGGTCGTCTTGGTGACCTCGGCGAAGTCCGAGTACGTCGCGAAGCGACGGCCGGGGCTGGTGGGCTTGGGCTTGCGGATGGCCATCAGATGTTCGCTGCCTGGCCCGCGTGCCACCGGGGGCACGCAGGATCGAGCTGGTCAAGGACGCAGGGCGAACCCCATGCCTCGGGCATGGGCGAGCCCGAGGACGCAGATCCAGCGAAGGTCATGCGCGCCATCCGGGGGTGCGGGGGGCGGGGAGCGGGCATCGCTACTCGAGGGCCTCCAGTCCGGCGAAGATCGGGATCTCGTCCTCGGGCCGCACCTGCACGATGGCCTTCTTCCACGCGCGCGTGCGCCCGGAGGTCCAGCCGCGGCGCTTGGGCTTGGACTTGACCGTGACGGTGCGGACGTCGAGCACCTTGACGTCGGGGAAGAGCTCCTCGACGGCCTGGCGGATCTGGGTCTTGTGCGCCTTCTCGTGCACGCGGAACGTGTACTTGCCCGCCGACGCGAGCACGTAGGACTTCTCGGACACGACCGGGCGGATGACGATCTGGCTGGCGTCCATGGCTACGCGCGCACCTCGCGCTTGCAGAGGTCGGTGACCCGCTCGGCGGCGGCGTCGGAGAGCAGGAGCCAGGCGGCGCCCACGATGTCGGCCACGCTGACCTCGTCGGCAGAGGTCACGGTGACGCGGCGCAGATTGCGGAAGGACCGCTGCAGGGTGTCCTCGTCCGGGCCGAGCACGACGAGCAGCGGCTGGGGCTCGCGCCAGCCCTCGAGCGCCTCGGCGGCCTGGGACGTGGACGGCTCGGTGAACGGCGCGGCGTCGACCAGCGCGAGCGACTCGCGCCCGGCGTGCAGCGACAGCGCGCTGCGCAGCGCCGCGCGGCGCGCCTTGCGGTTCACCTTGACCGTGTAGTGGCGCGGGGTCGGCCCGAACGCGACGCCGCCGCCCGCCCACAGCGGGGAGCGGATCGAGCCGGCGCGAGCGCGCCCGGTGCCCTTCTGGCGCCACGGCTTGGCGCCGCCGCCGCGGACCTGGCCGCGGGTGCGGCTCGACGCGGTGCCCGTGCGGCGGGCGTTGAGCTCGGCGCGCACGCACTCGTGGACCAGCGCCTCGTTCCACTTGGCCGCGAAGGCGTCGTCGTCCAGGGTGGCCTGGCCGCTCTTGTTCAGGTACGGCGCGCTAGCCATCGCTGCGCACCTCCACGATCCCGCCCTTCGGCCCGGGAACCGAGCCGCGCACGAGCAGGAGGTCGTCCTTGGCGATGACCTCGACGACCCGCAGCCCGCGCTGGGTCACCCGGCCGCCGCCCATGCGCCCGGGCCCGCGGATGCCCTTGAACACGCGCGAGGGTGTGGCCGAGGCGCCGATCGAGCCGGGCTGGCGGACGTTGTGCGAGCCGTGGCTCTTGGGGCCGGTGGAGAAGTTGTGGCGCTTGACCGTGCCCTGGAAGCCCTTGCCCTTCGCGACGCCCGAGATCTTGATCATGTCCCCGGGCTCGAACGCGTTGGCGCGGACCTCGTCGCCGACCTTGAGCTCGCCGGCCTCGCCGCGGAACTCGGCCAGCCGCCGCAGCGGAGGCGCGCCGGCCTTGCGCAAGTGGCCGAGCTCGGGCTTGGAGAGCCGCTTCTCGCGGACGTCGCCGAACGCGAGCTGAACGGCCTCGTAGCCGTCGCGCTCGGCGGTGCGGATGCCCGTCACCGGACACGGACCGGCCTGGAGCACCGTAACGCGCTCCACGTGGCCATCCTCCCCGAAGCGCTGGGTCATGCCGAGCTTGCGCGCGAGGATCCCAGCCATCGCGCTAGGCAAGTCGGATCTCGATGTCGACGCCGGCGGGCAGGTGGTCGAGCCGCTGGAGCGAGTCGACCGTCTTCGGCGTCGGCTGGTGGATGTCGATGAGCCGCTTGTGGGTGCGGATCTCGAAGTGCTCCTGGGAGTCCTTGTCCTTGAACGGCGACCGGATCACCGCGTAGACAGCCTTGTCCGTAGGCAGCGGGACCGGCCCGGACACGGTGGCGCCGGTGCGGGTCGCGGTCTCCACGATCTCCTTGGCCGCCATCTCGATGGCCGAGTGGTCGTACGCCTTGAGGCGAATGCGGATTTTGTTCTGGGCTATTGCTGCCATGTCAGACTCCGGCGGAGCCCCCGGCGGAGCGGGGGCCCGTCACCTGCTTCGTATCCGATCGGACTCCCTCGGCCTTACTCGACGATCTCCGTCACGACGCCCGAGCCCACCGTCCGGCCACCCTCGCGAATCGCGAAGCGCAGGCCCTGGTCCATGGCGATCGGCTGGATGAGCTCGACCTCCATGGCGATGTTGTCGCCGGGCATGACCATCTCGACGCCCTCGGGCAGGTTCGCCACCCCGGTCACGTCGGTCGTGCGGAAGTAGAACTGGGGCCGGTACCCCGTGAAGAACGGGGTGTGGCGGCCGCCCTCTTCCTTCTTGAGGACGTACACCTCGGCCGTGAACTTGGTGTGCGGGGTGATCGACTTGGGCAGGGAGAGCACCTGCCCGCGCTCGATCTCCTCGCGCTTGGTCCCGCGGAGCAGGCAGCCGACGTTGTCGCCGGCCTGACCCTCGTCGAGGATCTTGCGGAACATCTCGACGCCGGTGACGACGGTCGAGTCCGTGTCCTTGATCCCGACGATCTCGACGGTGTCGCCGGTGTGGATCACGCCCTGCTCGATACGGCCGGTCGCGACGGTGCCGCGGCCGGTGATCGAGAAGACGTCCTCGACCGGCATCAGGAACGGCTTGTCAAGGTCGCGCTGGGGCTCGGGGATGTAGTCGTCCAGAGCCTGCGCGAGCTCGAGGATCTTCTCCTGAGCCTCCGAGTCGCCCTCGAGCGCCTTGAGCGCCGAGCCGGTGATGAAGGGGATGTCGTCGCCCGGGAACTCGTACTCGGACAGCAGCTCGCGGACCTCGACCTCGACCAGCTCGAGGAGCTCCTCGTCGTCGACCATGTCGGCCTTGTTGAGGAACACGACGATGTAGGGGACGCCGACCTGGCGGGCGAGCAGGATGTGCTCGCGCGTCTGCGGCATCGGCCCGTCGGCCGCGCTGACGACGAGGATCGCGCCGTCCATCTGCGCGGCGCCGGTGATCATGTTCTTGACGTAGTCGGCATGGCCCGGGCAGTCCACGTGGGCGTAGTGCCGGTTCTCCGTCTGGTACTCGACGTGCGACGTGGCGATGGTGATGCCGCGCTCCTTCTCCTCGGGAGCGTTGTCGATCTCCTCGAAGCTCTTGACCTCACCGCCGCCCTTCTCGGCCAGCACCTTGGTGATGGCCGCCGTCAACGTCGTCTTGCCGTGGTCGATGTGACCGATGGTCCCGACGTTCACGTGCGGCTTGTCGCGCTCGAACTTCTCCTTCGCCACTTTCGTCTATCTCCTTGAAGTCTCTTTTGTGCGGAATGCGTCGGGGGCGAACCCCCAGAAGGTATCTGCTTTATGCAGGCACGGGCTCCCCGGTCCGGTGCTCGATCACGCGCTCGGCGATGTTCGGCGGGACCTCAGCGTAGGAATCGAACTGCATCGTGTAGGTGGCACGTCCCTGGGTCGTGCTCCGCAGGTCGGTCGCGTAGCCGAACATCTCGGCCAGCGGGACCATGGCGGAGACCACTTGGGCGTTGCCGCGTAGCTCGGTGCCGTGGAGCTGCCCGCGCCGGCGGTTGAGGTC
>DATBDE010000114.1:0-13327 GCA_036270095.1 Solirubrobacteraceae bacterium
GGGCCGAGAGCACGTCGGGCGGGTCGGACAGAGCCGGGAGATCGAGCCGCGGCTTGGACTCCCAGTCGAACGACCGCCCGATGTTGCGCGCGTACGCGTCGCGCCGGGTCAGCGGCGACAGCCCGAAGCGGTACTCGATGAGCTTGAGGATCGACTCGAAGGCGAACACGTCGTGGCTGACGAACCGGCGCCGCGCGTAGGGGGAGACCGCGACGGCGGGGATGCGGATCCCCAGCTGCCCGTAGTTCTGGGCCGGGTCGTTGGACGCGCGGACGTCCGGCACGGTGGGCGGCGCGACGTGGTCGAAGAACCCGCCCCACTCGTCATAGACGATGAACAGCGCGCCGCGCTTCCACTGCGGCGACTCCATGAACGCGTGCACCACGTCGGCCATGTAGGCCTGGCCGGTACGCACGTCGCCGTGCGGGTGCTCGTCCCCGGAGGTGCAGCCGCCCTCGTTCAGGAAGGACGCACGCGGCCCGAGCGCGCGAGCCCGGGCACGCCCCAGAACGCCGCCTCGATGCCCTTGGCCGCCAGCGCCGCGAAGATCGTCGTGTCCGGGAACCCGCCGCCGGACGGCAGCGAGTTGTCCTTGTTGCCGTAGGACTGCGCCGCGTGCATGTACTCGCGGTTGGGATACGTCGGGGCCAGCAGCGAGCAGAAGAAGCGGTCGTAGGCGGTGAAGGCCTGGGCGGCGGCGGGGATGAAGGGCAGGTCCTCCTGCGCGTAGTAGCCGACCGAGAACGCGTCGTTGTCGCCCGAGCGCAGGAAGCCGTCCATGGCGCCGCCGTTGACCTGGGTGGGCCCGCCCTCCCACGAGTGGTCGGGGTCGTTGAAGGCGCAGCCCTGGGAAGTCGGGCGCCAAGCGGTGGGTGGCGAGCGTCTGCCCATCGTTCGTCGTGTAGGCGAGTCCGTCTTGGCGGCCGTCGGCCCCGGGCAGCCAGCCCAGGGTCGAAGGACCGGTTCTCAATCATCAGCACCACGAAGGTGTCGACGGGGAGATTGCGCGGGGCGGGCAGCGGCGTGCGGCGCTGCCGGCTGGCCGCCTCGGCCACGAGCACGTCGGGCGACAGCACCGTCGCCATGCTCGCGGCCAGGCCCGCGGCCATCGCGGTGCGCTGCAGGAACTCGCGCCGGCGCAGGTACGCCTCGGGCGCGGCGCTGGCGAAGCGCTCCGTCGCTTCGGGATCGCGCTGGTCGTCCATGGGCCGACGGCGTTCTACCGCACCACGCCCCGCCCGTGTAGCAGTGGCTGTGAAAATGACGTGATGGACCTCGGGCTGAAGGGCAAGATCGCGCTCGTCACCGGCGCCTCCAAGGGCCTCGGCCGCGCCACCGCCGAGGCGCTGATCGCCGAGGGCGCCCGCGTTGCCGTCAGTTCGCGATCGCGCGAGCGCATCGACGCCACGGCCCAGGCCATCGGCGCCGTCGGTGTCGTCCACGACTCCGGCGACCTCGACCACGCGGCTGCCCTGATCGACGCCGTCGAGGAGGCGCTCGGCCCGCTCGACGTGCTCGTGGTCAACACCGGCGGCCCGCCGGTGAACCCGGACTCGCTCGGCCACGAGCGCGAGGTCTGGGAGGCGACCTACCGCGAGCACGTGCTCGCTCCGCTCGCGCTGGTCGAGCGGGCGCTGCCGGGCATGCGCGAGCGCGGGTTCGGGCGCGTGCTCAACGTGTCCTCGACCTCGACGGTCGAGCCCATCCCCGGGCTCGTGCTCTCCAGCGCCCACCGCGCCGCACTGCTCACGACGTTCAAGACCCTGGCCGCCGAGGTCGCCGCCGACGGCGTCACGCTCAACACCCTCATGCCCGGGCGCTTCGGCACCGACCGCCTCTACGCGACCATCGGTGGGCGCGAGAACGCCGAGGCAGCCGCGGCCGACATCCCGGCCCGGCGCCTGGGCCGGCCGGAGGAGTTCGCCGCCGCAGCGGCCTTCCTGTGCTCGACCCGCGCCGCCTACATCAGCGGGACGGCGCTGCGCGTCGACGGCGGCCTCACGCGGTCGGCGTGAGCGGCTGGCCCTGCGCGGTGCAGGGCGGCCGGGTGGCCCGTTCGGACGGGCGGGCGGCCAGGGTGACCAGCGTCCGCCGCATCGCGTCGGGCTTGATCGACCCGCCATGGTCAGCGTAAGGGTCGTCGAAGAACTTGATCATGACAAGCCCGGCCACGAGCATCGTCGTCACCGAGAGCATCAGCGTCGCCTGCACGAAGGCGCGCTCACCGCGGTCGGCGAACAGGGTCACGAAGCCCACGACGACGACCGAGCCGATGATGAGCAGCGCCCACACCAGCCCTGGCACCAGCGGCTCCGCTTCCTGCAGGCGCCCGCGGCGTCCCTCCAGCGCCTGGGCGGTCAAGGCGATCCAGTTGTCGTCGGCGCTCTGCTCCTTGGGTGTGGTCGGGTGGCTGTCGTCGAAGGTCGCGTCCAAGCGGTCGATCCAGTCCTGGACCCGCGGACTGGAGTGGCCGTCCTCCATGGCCGGCCACTCGTCCGCCACCACCGCCCGGCCGTAGCAGGCCAGCTCGCCGTGCAGCAGGGTCTGCGCCGGCTGCGGGAACGAGTCGGCGTCGTGGTAGAGCGCGGTGATCGCGGTGGCCTCCTGCTCGGCCGCGGTGCGGGCCGAGTTGTAGCTCTGGAACGCCAGCAGGAACACGAAGGCCAGCAGCACCGCGTAGGCCGTCCCGGCGACCGTGAACACGCCCGCCGCCTGCTGGGTGTCGCGGAAGTAGCTCCCCTCCGGCGCCACGCGCCGCAACAGCAGCATCGCGGTCACCGTGACGGCGTTGATGAGGACGAGCACGAGGATCGCGACGGCCGGGCTCATGCGGGCCGGGACCATATCCCGGTGCGTGACCGTCCCGGCCCCCGGGTAACCCGACGGGGGATGAGTACACCCTTGATCCAACCCGAGCTGCTCGCGCTGCACGACCGGGGGCGCGACCAGGGCTGCCTGAACGCCTCCGAGGTGGACGAGATCGTGCGCCCGCTCGAACTCGAGACCGACGAGCTCGACGCCTTCTACGAGCAGCTCGAGGAGCACGGCATCGACGTCACCGACGACTGCGCCCGGGAGCGCCCGGAGCAGGCCGCGTACACGATCGCCGACCTCAGCCACCACACCACCGACGCGCTCTCGCTCTTCCTCAACGAGGCGGGGCGTTGGCCGCTGCTGACCCCCAAGGAGGAGATCGAGCTGGCCAAGCGCCTCGAGCGCGGCGACCTCGCCGCCAAGGAGCGCATGATCAACGCCAACCTGCGCCTCGTCGTGTCGCTGGCCCGCAAGTACCAGGGCGTCGGCGACCTGTCGCTGCTCGACCTGATCCAGGAGGGCATCCTCGGCCTTATCCGCGCTGTGGAGAAGTTCGACTGGCGCAAGGGGTTCCGGTTCTCCACCTACGCGACGCTGTGGATCCGCCAGGCCATCCAGCGCGGGCTGGCCGACCGCGGCCGGAGCATCCGCCTGCCTGTCAACGTGGCCCAGCGCGAGCGCAAGATCGCCAAGGCCGAGCGCGAGCTCTCGGCCCGCCTCGGGCGCGAGCCCACCGTCGACGAGATCGCCGACGCGACCGAGCTCGAGCCGTCCGCGATCGAGGAGATGCGTGAGGCCTCGCGCGTCGTCGCCTCGCTCGACCGCCCGGTGGGCGAGGAGGGCGACGCCGCGCTGGGCGACCTGCTGCCCTCCGACATCGCCCCGCCGGCCGAGGAGGTCGAGGTCGTCCTGCGCGAGCAGGCCGTCCGCGAGACCGTCGCCGCGCTGCCCGAGCGCGAGCGCGAGGTCATCAAGCTCCGCTACGGTCTCAACGGCGACAAGAACCCCCAGCCGCTCACCACCGTGGGCGAGAAGCTGGGGGTGTCCCCCGAGCGCGTGCGCCAGATCGAGGAGCGCGCGCTCGCCCACCTCGCGCTCCGCCGCGAGATGCAGGCGTTGCGCGAGGCGGCGTAGGCGCGGCGCCTAGCTGCGGCTGCGCGCCCGCGTGGCCGAGCGGCGGGCGCTGGTGCCCCCGCGCGTGCGCGTGGAGCGCGAGCGGCTGCTGCTCGAGCGGCGCCGGCGGGTCGTCGACGCGGAGCGGCGCTCGGCGGCGGGGATCTGGTCGCGGACGACCGCCTTGGTCAGCGTCGGGATTTGCTTCTGCAGGAACGCGGCCATGCGCTCCTCGTCGCGCCGGATCGTGCGCGCGAGCTTGGCCGTCTCGGTGTCGCCCACCTCGGCCGCGAGCGTCTCGATCGCGGTGTAGGCGGCGATCTCGGCCGCCTCCTCGACGTACTCGTCCTTGGCGTTCTTCAGCAGCTTCTCGCTCTCGCTCGTGCCGCGCAGCGCGTCGAGCGGGCCCTGGGCGAGCGCTAGCGCCTTGCCGAACACGCTGGAGAACGTCGTCGTGGTGTCGATCGCCGCGTCCGGCACCGCCGAGCCCAGCTGCTTGATGCGGCGCTCGACCTGGCGCGCGTGCTGGCGCGTTTCGGTGAGGTGCTGCTGGAGCCGCTTCTTGTACGGCGGCCGGTTCGTCATGCCGATGTGCGCCTGCAGCGCCGTCTCGAGCTGGCGCTCCTTCGCGTAGGCCTCGATCAGGTACTGCACGAGCTTCAGGTCACGTTGGGTGAGGTCCTTGTCGGCCATGTGATGGCGCTCCTTTTTCGCTTTCTCGGTGGTTCGTGTTTGCGCTACCCCGGGCGTCGGCTTTCAACGCGCCAGTAGGGTCGGGCGCGATGGGGCGTCGCGACCTGATCCGGAGCCTGCAGGGAAGCCATCGCTACGGAGTGGTTCTCGTCGCGATGGTCATCCCGATCGCGTACTCGCTGGCGGTCCCGGACAAGATGGGCTGGAACCGCGCCTTCACCGTGGTGCTGTTCGGCGCCGCGATCATGATCAGCCTCATCGTGGCCCAGGCGCGCCCGCGCGTGAAACACATCGCGGCGATCCTGCTCGTGGTCGTCGTCGTGACCGCGGTACTCGACGCGATCACCGGCTCCAAGGCCCTGGGCGGTGTCTCGCGCGGGATCGTGGGGTTCATGATCGCCCTGGCCCCGCTTACCCTTGCCCGCGGCGTCACCCGCCACCTGCGCCAGGAGGGCCGGGTCACGCTCGACGCCGTGTTCGGCGCCGTCGCCATCTACCTCATGCTCGGGGCGATGTTCGCGAGCATCGACGCCGCGGTGGGCGCGCTCTCCCCGAGCGGGTTCTTCGCCCAGTCCGAGAACCCGAGCTTCGAGACCTACCTCTACTTCAGCTACACCACGCTCGCGACCGTCGGCTACGGCGACTTCACCCCCGGGCCCTCGCTGGCGCGCGCCCTCGCGATCACCGAGGCGCTTGCCGGTCAGCTCTACCTGGTGACCGTGGTTGCGGTGCTCGTCTCCAACATCGGGCGTCGGCCGCGAGGGCCCGGAGGCACGATGGTCAGCGAGGACGAAGCTCCTGACCTGCCTCCTCGGCGTCCGTGAGCGCCCACCCGAGGCGCTCGATCAGCTGGGCCGAGAAGTGGTCGCTCTCGAGGTCGCGCCGGTCGACGCGCTCGGTATGGATGGGCGTGCTCACGCCCCCGTCGGCGCGGTCCGCGGTGACCAGGATGTAGGCCATCTCGTCCTCCTGATGGGGTGGGGGAAACGGTCCGCTGCACCGTCGCCGCGGAAGCTAAGCCTGGTGTAACGATCCCGTTGACCCGCCGGCGCCATTAACGAATCTGCAACCCCGAGATGGCCCGGCTGATGACCAGCCGCTGGATCTCCGACGTGCCCTCGAAGATCGTGTAGATCTTCGCGTCGCGGTGCATCCGCTCGACCGGGTACTCGCGCGTGTAGCCGTTGCCGCCGAGGATCTGGATCGCGCGCTCGGTGGCCCACACCGCCACCTCGCCGGCCTTGAGCTTGCTCATCGAGCCCTCAGCCGCCTCGAAGGGCTTGCCGGTCCGGCCCATCCACGACGCGCGCCAGACCAGCAGCCGCGCCGCGTCGATCTCCATCTTCATGTCGGCGAGCGCGAACGCGATGGCCTGGTTCTCGATGATCCTGCGGCCGAACTGCTCGCGCTCCTTGGCGTAGTCGAGCGCGTACTCGTAGGCGGCGCGGGCGATCCCGAGGGCCTGGGCGCCGACGGTCGGGCGGCTGACCTCGAAGGTCGACATCGCGGCCTGCCTGCGTGCACGCGTGCCCTCGCGGGCGCGCGCCATGCGCTCGTCGAGCTTCTCCTTGCCGCCGAGCAGGCAGCCGCCGGGGATGCGGCAGTCGTCGAGGAAGACGTCGGCCGTGTGCGACGCGCGCAGTCCGTGCTTGAGCACCTTCGTCCCCATCTCGAGGCCCTTCGTGTCGGGCGGGACCACGAACGCGGCCTGGCCGCGGGCGCGGAGCTCCGGGTCGACCGAGGCGACGATCACGTGGACGTTGGCGATGCCGCCGTTGGTGGCCCATGCCTTCTGGCCGTTGAGGACCCACTCGTCGGCGGCCTCGTCGTAGCGGGCGCGGGTGCGCAGCGAGGAGACGTCGGAGCCGGCGCGGGGCTCGGACACGCAGAAGGCGCCGACCTTGGGATCGTCGGGCGTGCCGTAGCACTGGGGCACCCACTCGGCCAGCTGCTCGGGCGTGCCGGCCGAGAAGATGCCCGCGGCGGCCAGCGTCGTGCCCATGATGGCCATGCCGATCCCGGCGTCGCCCCAGAACAGCTCCTCGTTGACGATGGGCAGGGTCAGCCCGGTCGGGTCGGCATAGAACTGGGCCAGTCCCTCGAAGCCGTAGAGACCGATCTTCGCCGCCTCGCCGATGACCGGCCACGGCGTCTGCTCCTTCTCGTCCCACTCGTGCGCGGCCGGGCGCACCACCCCCTCCGCGAACCCGTGGACCCAGTCGCGGATGTCGCGCTGGTCCTGGCTGAGCTCGAGGGAGAAGCTCTCGGAGGGCTCCCCGGCCGCGGTCAGCTCGCCGACGTCGACGTCGGTTGCTGTCGTCGATTCCATGCCGGCCATTGTTGCATCGATTCGTGTAATCGTGGGTCAGTCCTCGAAGCGCGGCGTGGCGCTGCGCAGCGCGTGCGCGCGGCCCTTGGGCTCCTCCCAGTCCTCTTGGCGGCCGAGGGCGGTCAGATCGAGGAGGTAGTACGAGCCGCCGATCTGCTCGGCCCCGCGGGCGTACATCGAGTAGGTGTGGAAGACGCGGTCGCCGTCGCGCAGGAAGCAGCTCAGGCCGGGCATCTCGGTCGACTCCTCCACTGCGAAGGGGCGGAAGTTGTACTCGGGCGGCGCGTGCGCCGGGTCGAGCGTGACCGCGAAGTCGTAGTTGAAGTCGCTGCCGTGGGACGAGTACCAGGGAAAGGTCCAGCCCCGGCGCCGCTTGTAATCCTCGATGCGCTCGAGCGGCGCGCGCGAGACGTAGGCCATCGTGGTGTCGCGCGTATTGAGGTGCGCGATGTGCCCGGCCGACATCTCCTCAGCGCCGGCGCTGCAGCTCGGGCAGCCGTCGACCCAATCGGGGTCGAACATGAAATGGCCGACGATGAGCTGACTGCGGCCCTCGAACAGGTCGGCCAGGCCCACCGTCCCGTCGGGTCCCTCGAAGGCGTAGGGCTTGGTCATCTCGACCATGGGCAGGCGGCGCCGCTGCGCGCTGAGCGCGTCGCGGGTGCGGGTCAGCTCCTTCTCCTTGGCCAGCAGCTCCTTGCGGGCAGCCAGCCACTCCTCGTGGGAGGCGATGCGGGGCAGATTTGTGCTCATGGCTTTTGAGACCGCCCTTTGGCGGAAATCTCATCGGTATGACCGAACGCGAGCATCCCCGCACCACCACCGACTCGGGCATACCCGCTCCGAGCGACGAGTTTTCGCTGACCGTCGGCCCGCAGGGCCCCACGGTTCTGCACGACCACTACACGGTCCAGAAGATCCAGCACTTCAACCGCGAGCGTGTCCCCGAGCGCGTGGTCCACGCCAAGGGCAGCGGCGCCCACGGCTTCTTCGAGGTCACCAACGACGTGACCGAGTACACGAAGGCGACGCTGTTCGGCGAGGTCGGCAAGCGCACGCCGATGTTCGCCCGCTTCTCCACCGTGGCCGGCGAGCAGGGCTTCGCCGACACCGTGCGCGACCCCCGTGGCTTCGCGCTGAAGTTCTACACCGAGGAGGGCAACTACGACCTCGTCGGCAACAACACGCCGACGTTCTTCGTCCGCGACGCGTCGAAGTTCCAGGACTTCATCCATTCGCAGAAGCGCCTGCCCGACACCGGCATGCGCTCCAACGAGATGCAGTGGGACTTCTGGACGCTGTCACCGGAGAGCGCTCACCAGGTCCTGATCCTCATGTCCGACCGGGGCACGCCGCGGACCTACCGGCACATGCACGGTTTCGGCAGCCACACGTTCTCGTGGATGAACGCTGCCGGCGAGCGGTTCTTCATCAAGTACCACCTCAAGACGGTCCAGGGGATCGAGAACTTCACCCAGGCCGAGGCCGACGCGATGACCGCCGACGATCCGGACTTCCATCGGCGCGACCTGCGCCAAGCGATCGACGCCGGCGACGCGCCCGAGTGGCGCATGGAGGTCCAGGTCATGCCCTTCGCGGACGCTGCCGCCTATCGCTTCAACCCGTTCGACCTGACCAAGGTCTGGCCGCACGGCGACTACCCGGCGATCGAGGTGGGCCGGATGGTGCTCGACCGCAACCCGGAGAACTTCTTCGCCGAGGTCGAACAGGCCGGCTTCTCGCCCTCGAACCTCGTGCCCGGGATCGGGCTGAGCCCGGACAGATGCTGATGGGCCGCATCTTCTCCTACCACGACACGCACCTGTACCGGATCGGCACCAATTACGAGCAGCTGCCGATCAACGCCCCCAAGACGCCGGTCCACTCCTACAACAAGGACGGGTCGATGACCTACCGCCACGCGGGCGCGCAGCCGGTCTACGCGCCCAACGCCAAGGGCGGCCCGGTGGCCGACCCGAACGCGGGCGTGGACGTGACCTGGTCGGTGGTGGGCGAGGAGCTCGGCCGTTACCCGAACGCGCGCCACCGCGACGACGACGACTTCGTCCAGCCGGGCACGCTGTACCGCGAGGTCATGGACGACACCGACCGCGAGCACCTGGTCGACAACGTCGTCGAGCACGCGAGCGACGAGGTCACGCCGGAGACCCAGCTGCGGGTCGTGGCCTACTGGTCGGCGGTCGACGTCGACCTGGGCGCGCGCGTGGCCGCCGGGCTCGGCATAGACGCCGGCAACGCCAACGGCGACCTGGCCGCCGCCCGTGAGGAGGTCTTCGCGCACGCAAACCACGCCTGAGCGCTCTGCTCAGCAGGGCGAGCCCGAGCCCGTCACCGCACTGGCGTGGTCGGCCAGCCAGCGCGCCACTGCGCTGGCCAGCTGCTGCCCGGCGTCGAACGCGCCGCTCGACGCCTGGGCGGCGACGGTCACGATCACGCTGCCGCCGCCGGGCTTGAGCTCGCCCATCTGGCGCACGAGGTAGGCGCCGCCGGGGTCCGGGCCCCAGCCGCCCTTCCACAGTGCGTGCACGCCGGCTGAGCCCAGGCCCCAGGTCTCGGACGTCACGCGGCCCATGAGGTCGAGCAGGTAGGCGCTGGCGGCGGGCGAGACCACGCAGCGGCCGGCCAGGGCGGTCATGAACCGGTGCTGGTCGAGCAGCGACCACTGCGTCTGGCCGTACGGGCTGAAGCCGTCGCGGCCCTGGGTCGAGACCTGGGTGTGCGTGTCGCCGGCCTCGGGCAGGAGCTTGGTCACGGCGTCGGCGGCGCCCTGGGCGCCGCCGTGGCGGTCCTCGAGCTCGGACCACAGGTCGGCCGCGGCGGCGTTGTCGGACTGGGTGATGGCGCGCTCGATGAGGGCGCGCTGCGGCGCGGTCAGGGCGTCGGGGCCGCCGGCGTCGGCGATGACCTGGGCCGCGATCGGGACCTTGATCGTCGACCAGGCGGCGCCGGTGGGGAGGTTGCCGCCGGATTGGACGGTGTTGCCATCGGGCGAGCCGATGACGGCGCCCGCGCGACCATCGAGGCCGCGGACGAAGGCGTCGAAGCCGGCGATGGTCGCGGCCCCCTGGGCAGCGCGGGCCCTGCGGTTGCGCTTGCGTGCCCTGGCGATCTGCTGCTCGAGCCTGTCGATCCGGTGGGCGCGGCGGGCGCGCTGCACCGTGCGCTTGGTCTGGTCGGCCGCCGTCGAGGCGGGCTTCTGCTCGTGCTGGCCGCCGCAGCCCGCCGCGACCAACGCCGCGGCCGCGAGCGCGACGAGGGCGCGGGTCAGCTGAATGTCACCGACGCGTTGTTGCCGCCGGTGCAGGTGGTGGTCGAGGCGCCGACGCAGGACATCGTGTAGGTCTGCTTGGTCACGGGACTGTAGACCTGGATCGCGCTGGCGCCGCCGCTGGCGCGGTACTGCTCGGCGACGTTGAGCGCGAACGAGCAGGTCGTGCCGCCATTGTTGGCGGTCACGCCCGAGCCGCAGTCGTGCGGGCCGCCGCCGCCGTTGCCGGCGGCGCCCCCACCGCCCTGCTGGGAGCCCGAGCCGCCCGAGCCGCCGCTCCCCCCAGCGGCCGCGCTGGCCGCCTTCTGCGCGTCCTGTCCCTTCTCGTGCGCGAGCTTGCGCTGCAGCTTGCGCAGCTTGGCCTTCTGGGCCGCGTCCTCCTGCTGCTGGCGCTGGTTGGCCAACGCCTGCTGCACGGCTTGGCTGGCCACAGAGGCGTCGTGCTGGTCGCTCGAGCTGCTACCGCAGCCGGCCGGGACGCCTACACCGACGCCACCGCACAACACGACGGCCGCAAGGGCCGCTCGACCTCGCATTGCGCGACACTAACTGCGCCTGCGAAAGACGTGGGTATGAGTGTCAGCAGCCGCCGAGGGCGGCGAGCTTGCGCCGGAACACGTTCATGTCGGCGTGCTTCCAGTCGTCGTGCGTCTGCGTGCGCAGGCTGGCGACGCGCTCGCGGTGGTAGGGCGAGCTCAGGCTCTCGTTGTGGCCGATGACGTTGTGCACGTCGATGCCGAAGCGGCAGCGCAGCCAACGGGTGAGCGTCAGGGCCGCATCGAGTTCCGGCTTGCGGTCGAGGATCTGCTGGTCGGAGAAGCCGGCCATCTCGATCCCGAACGCGGTGTAGTTGAGCCCGACCGTGTGGCGGCAGATCTCGGTGAGCGAGACGAGCTGGTAGATGGTGCCGTCGCTGTCGATGACGAAGTGGGCGCAGGTCTGGGGCAGCTCGTGCAGCTCGGAGTCGGGCTGGTCCGTCGCGAACGTATTGATGGCCGACTGGGCGTCGGCGCTCTCGGTGTAGTGCTCGACGATGACCTTGGGGTCGACGAGCTTGTCGGTCGAGATGCCGTAGTGGCGCTGGGCGTAGGCGCGGGTCTCGGCCTTGCGCTTGGCCCCGAAGGGGATGAAGCGGCGCACGATCTGCGGCTCTGGCACGCTGCCGCTCTCTGCGGGCTGCGGCGGGGCCGCCGCGGCCTCGTTGCGCGCCTTGGCGGCGTGGGTCTGGCGTAAGAGGTCGGCCTTGCGGGCCGCGAACCAGCGCCGGTGCGCGGTCCGGGTCGCCTCGGCGCGGCGCTGCACGTCCTGCAGCCGGTCGACCGTGACCGTTCCGTCGTTGCCGTCCGGCCGGGTGGCGGCGTACACGACCGCGGCGCCCACCGCGGTCAGCACCACCGCGCCCACCAGGATCCAAAGCGCTCGTCGCCACACCGCGTTCGAGGCTACCGACGCCCCGGCGATGATCGCGCCGATGACGTTGCACCAGCCAGGGTCCGGGCCAGGGACTCCACGGGCGCGATGCACCCTCCGCGCCGCGAGACTCCTGCCCATGAGCGCAGCCAGCGCAGGAACCACCCACCAGACCGCCGCGACGCACTCCGTCGACGCGGCGGGCGTGTCGCTCGCCTACCGCCGCTTCGGGTCCCCGTCCGGCCTGCCGCTCGTCATGCTCCAGCACTTCCGCGGCAACCTGGACAACTGGGACCCGGCGCTTACCAACGCGCTCGCGGCCGAGCGCGAGATCGTCCTGGTCGACTACCCGGGCGTCGGTTCCTCGACGGGCGAGCCGGAGGCCTCGATTTCCCCCACCGCGCACGCTGATCGCGTTCACCGACGCGCTCGGCGTGGATCACATCGACCGGTCGTCCAGGGCGACAACGACCTGATGATCCCGACCAAGCTCAGCCACATCCTGGCCGGCCTGATCCCGGACGCATGGATCAGGCTCTACCCCGACGCGGCGCACGGCTTCTTTGTTCCAGTAGCCGACCGAGGTCGCGGCCGACGTCAACGCCTTTCTGACCGCCGCCTGAGCAGTACCCCCAGGGGGAATCGAACCCCCGCTACGGGCGTGAAAGGCCCGCGTGCTAACCGCTACACCATGGGGGCGGGTGGGCTTCCTCCAGTCTAGGTCGCGCGCCGCTCAGGCCATCGTGAGGCCGCCGCTGACCGACAGCGTCTGACCGGTCACGTAGCCGGCGGCGTCGGAGGCGAAGAAGGCGACCGCGGCGGCGACGTCCTCGGGCGCGCCGAGCCGGCGCATCGGCACCGCGCGCGTGAGCGCGTCGACGAGCTTGCTGCCGGCCGCGTCCTCGGCCGCCATGGCCTCGAGCATCGGCGTGCGTGTCGGCCCCGGGCACACCGTGTTCGCGGTCACGCCCGAGCGCGCGACCTCGCGCGCCACGGTCTTCGTGAAGGCGATCACGCCGCCCTTGGCGCCCGAGTAGACCGCCTCGCCCGACGAGCCAACGCGCCCCGCGTCCGACCCGATGTTCACCACCCGGCCGAACCCCCGCTCGACCATCCCCGGCAGGGCCGCGTGGGTCACCCGCACAGCGCCGAGGAAGTTGATGGCGACGATGCGCGCCCAGAATGCCTCGTCGGTGTCGAGGAACGGGCGCAGCTCGTCCCAGCCCGCGTTGTTGACCACGATGTCGACAGGGCCGAGAGCATCCGCAGCGCCTGCGAGGCCGGCCGCGACCGACCCGGTGTCGGTGACGTCGACCTCCACCGCCAGCGCGCGCCCGCCCTGTGCCGCCACGGCCTCGGCCGTTTGCTCGGCGCCCTCGATCCGCACGTCGGCCACCGCGACCGCGCGCCCAGCGGCCGCGAGCGCCAGCGCGATCGCCCGGCCGATCCCGCCGCCGCCCCCGGTCACCAGCGCCACCCGTTCGCCCTCGGCCATCGCGGCCTTAGCGTACGTGGACCCGACCGAAGGAGACCGCCCGATGGAGGAGCTGACCGACGTCCGCTACGAGGTGGAGGACGGGCTGGCCTGGATCACGATCGACCGGCGCGAGCGGCTGAACGCGTTCCGCGCCCACACCGTGGACGAGCTCATCGCCTGCTTCACGCGCGCGTGGGCGAGC